>QZKW01000088.1 GCA_003599885.1 Desulfobacteraceae bacterium
TTTTATTTTCAATTATTTCAATTGCTTATATGCTTAATTAAAAACATAGTAACATCAGGAGGTTAAACGAAAATCAGCGCCCCCTGAATGGGTACCTTTTTTCTATAAATCTAAAAAATTACTAATCGTAGATTCAAAATTTATGCCAAATCAAGGCCCCGTTAAATAAAACTTTGAAAGCAATAACATTCTGAAATTATAAATATATATAATTTCGATACATATGATAATAATTTGCTATATAAAAGTTAATTGGTTGTTTGGCTATAACTAGCCAGAAGGCGATTAATTTTGATCAGAATCTTCATTAAAGGGGAACTATTAGATTTTTCAACGGATAATTTTAGAAACAATCGTCGAGGCGTTTTTTCGTTTCGGGACGGTTTTATTTGCGGATTTAGAGCCACAATTCCAACTATCGCCCAAAAACAGTTGTGCTTCCAAATGGAAATAAAATGGAATCCCACACCAAACGCATATCGCAGTCAAATATTTGTTATTCTTACTTTTCTTTTAAAAGAAAAGTAACAAAAGAAACCTGCCCGTGCGAAGCGGAAAGCAATGGGCCTTTTCACCTCCAGCGGAAGGGTGAAGCAAATTGTTCACCCTGCCAACTGGGAATATGTAATGACTGGCAAGAGTGTCTGCTCCGTAAAGTTGCCTCATGCAATTTTTTGGACCACGCCGCTACCTTGGGGACAACCGGACACACACATTTCAACCCCACCAGGGTTGCGTCCGGAAAAAGCGGGAATTGATGTGTCTGGAGATTGCCGGGAACCAGAAGCTGCTGAGAATCTTTGGCCCGTCGCGCTGCGTCCCGGACAGGCGGTTTTCCGTGGAAAAAGGGGGAAACTGTCTGAGCGACGGCAAAGCAACTCATTTGATGCCTAAACGGTCTGCATTAATGCCTCAATCAAGACCCTCCGGTCAGCAAGCGAGTTTTTCACCCGCCACGGAAAACAGACTGGCAGGGAAATAAGCGGCGCGGGGCCGGGTTTCTTTTGCTACTTTTCTTTCCAAAGAAAAGTAGAGATAACAAAGAATGACCGATGGAAGTTACAAATGCCGTAGAAATACAACTTGCCATTTTCAAGAATAAGACCTATATTAAATCCAAAATTATGATCAAAATAAAAAATTAGAGGCATGGTCATGGAATCCGTATTAGCGCGTTGTTCAGTCAGTATATCCGAATTAAAGAAAAACCCTTCCGCCCTCATTGAGCAGTCCGGCGGGGAACCGATTGCCATTCTCAATCATAACAGACCAACAGCGTACCTCATCCCGGCGGCGGCATACGAAGCGCTGCTTGAAAAAATTGAAGATTATCAATTGAGTGTTATAGTTAACGAACGTCAGCATGAAAAAACGTCAGCCGTTGAAGTAACATTAGATGAGCTATAAATTAAAATTTCTTCCAACAGCACTTAAGGAATGGAAAAGGCTCGATAATTCCATCCAGGCGCAACTCAAAAAAAAATTACAGGAACGTCTTGAGTCTCCTCATGTCTCCGGCTGTCAGCTTTCAGGTTTTAAAAACCATTATAAAATCAAACTCAGAACGAGCGGATATCGGCTCGTTTATGAAGTCATCGACGATGAACTCTATGTTCTGGTCATTGCGATCGGGAAAAGAGATAAAAACAGGGTCTATAAAAAGGCCAGGGACAGGGAATAAAAGTTGCTTGAAAACGTCTCAAAACACCGGAATCGTGCCCCTGCCTTCATTGCCGGTCAACTGATTGCATTCCGCCAAAAACATCTTACTTTAATACTGTAATCGCCGCTGCCACTGTCGTGTGGCAGCAAGGCAAAAATTAAAGTATTGACGGACAGGGGGTGAGTCAGATGACGACAGATATAAAACCGGAAATTAAAGAAGAAGTCGCGCCCCGAAAGGAAATAGCGTCATCACCCGATCTCTGCGGGTGTATCGTGATTGACAGTTGCGGGTGTGTTGTGGACCCTTGCGGGTGCTACGTCGATCCCTGCGGGTGTTATGTGGACCCTTGCAGGTGCGAATGCTGAAATTAAACCCACGGGCCGGGACCTTCCCGGCCCGTTTTTATTGGGCGGTAACCAAGCAGACCCTACGAAGGATCGTCTTCGGCCGCTAAAAACTGATAATGTTTTTTCACCGGCTCCCGGACATCCCACACGCAGGAAAGCCCTTTGGGAAACCGGACATAATCCCCGGGCCCGAATTCCACGGATTGCCCGTCCGGCGTCTCCACCCGCACCCGGCCTTTCAATAGATAGCACTCTTCCGTGTCATCATAATACCAGTCAAACCGGGACACTTCCTTTTCCCAGATGGGCCATGAGAACACGCCTTTTTTCTCCAGCGTTTGCCTGTCCGGTGTTTCAATGGATATCTTCATAACCTTGCTCCTTATACAATAAACAAATCATTTCCGCCAGAATTCAGGGACGACGAGAATAATAAGGGTGTAGATTTCAAGACGGCCCAGCAGCATGCACCAGGAAAGGAGCCACTTTCCCAGATAAGGAATATGGGCAAAATTTTCCACCGGCCCCACGGTCCCGAATCCCGGCCCGATATTGCCGATGGTGGCGGCCACGGCGCCAAAGGCGGTGAGAAAATCGACCCCGGTGCCCGCCAACAGGACGGTGGACAAGGCAAACAACGCCATGTAAAGCGCCAGAAACCCGAGAACACTTCTGATCACATCTTCCGGGACCGATTTCCCGCCGATCTTGATGTGGGTGACCGCCCGCGGGTGCAGCATGGAAAAGAGTTCTTTGTATGAATACTTGAAGCAAAGCATGATTCGAAGACATTTCATTCCCCCGCCGGTGGAACCTGCCGAAGCGCCTACGAACATGCAAAAGAACAAGAGGATCTGCGACATGCCCGGCCACAACTCATAATCGGCCGTCGCATATCCGGTGGTGGTCACGATGGAGACCACCTGAAACGCGGCATGCCGAAGGGCCTGGCCCGGCTCCGGATAAACCGTGCCGTAAATGTTGACTGCGACAAGGGCGGTCAGAATCAGGCACATCCCCAGAAAAAAGCGGCATTCCGAATCTTTCCATAAAGCCTGCGGCCGACCCTTTAACAACTGGTAGTGAAGGGAAAAATTAATGCCGGCCAACAGCATGAAAACAATAATGATGACATCAATGGTCACACTGTTGAAATGGGCCACCGATGCGTTTTTTGTGGAGAATCCGCCGGTGGGCATGGTGGTGAAGGCATGATTCAGGGCATCGAACACGCTCATGCCCGCGATCAGCAGCAGCGACACCTGGGCCAGAGTAAACAGGGCGTATACTTTCCACAGAATCACGGCCGTGTCGCGGATTCGGGGTTTGAGCTTGTCCGGCACGGGGCTGGGCACTTCCGCCTTGTAGAGCTGCATGCCGCCAACGCCCAAAAAGGGGAGAATGGCGATGGACAGGACGATGATGCCCATTCCTCCCAGCCATTGGATGAAGCTGCGCCAGAGCAGCAGCCCCCGGCTCATCCCTTCGATATTCGTCAAAATGGATGATCCGGTGGTGGTAAACCCGGAAACGGATTCAAAAAAAGCATCTACAAAGAAAAAAGATGCGTCGGAAAAATAAAAGGGAAGCGCCCCGAACAGGCCCATGGACGTCCAGCCAAGCGCCACAATGGCCATTCCCTCCCGCTGGCTGATGGTTTCCGCCTTTGCGCGCCTGAAAAGAATCGCGGGGCCCGCAGCGCAAACCAGCGTGGTCCCCATGGCCCTGGCCAGCGGCATCAGGCTGCTGTCCAGGGTAAAAACGGCAAAACCCATCGGGACCGCCATGGTCCCGCCGAAAAACAGGGTCAATATTCCGATGGTCTTAAGGATATAAGGCCATCGCATTTAAAAGTACTCCAGCTTTACAGCCAGAATCTTTTCAACGCCGGGAATGGCCTGACGGGTGGCAAAAATAATGATCCGGTCATCAGGCTCGATACGGCTGTCGCCGCGGGGGATGATAATCAGCTCTTTGCGGATAATGCCAACCACCATGGACCCCTTCGGGAAGGCGATTTTTTTCAAGGGCTTGGATACGATGTCGGACGTGGGCATGGCCAGCGCTTCCATCACCTCGCCCTCCTCCCCTTTAATGGATACGGCTGAAAGCACCTTTCCCCGGCGGATGTGCTGAAGGATGGAATTGATGGCCGACAGGCGGGGGCTGACCACCTGTTCGATGCCGATGGTGGACATGAGGGGAAAATAACTGAATTTATTGATCTGGGTAATGGTTTTCTTGACACCCAGCCGCTTTGCCAGCAAGGATGCCAGAATATTGGTTTCTTCATCACTGGTCAGCGTCACCACCAGATCAATATCCTGAATATTCTCCTCCACCAGCAGGGTCTGGTCTGATCCGTCGCCGTGCAGCACAACGGTCCGGTCCAGTCTTTCGGCAAGATAATCACACCGGGCAAGACGTTTTTCGATAATCTTGCAGGAGAACGATTGATCTTCAAGGCGCCTGGCCAGCCGGTAGCCAATCCGGCCTCCGCCGATAATCAGCACCCGCTTTACCGGCGTGACGATTTTGCCGAAAATGGAGAGGTGCTGAAACAGGTTTTTCTCTTCACTGGCAAAATAGACCAGATCTCCTGAACGCAGGCGGTCTTGCCCTTTGGGGATAATCAGCCGGTCGTCACGGACAAGGGCTGCGATCAGCGGCGGTTCTTCCCGGATAATGCCCGGCAGATCCGCCAGCCGCACGTCCGCCAGACGGGAATCAGGCTCGATATAGACGCCCACAAACTTGATGCGGCCGTCAGCAAATTCAGCCACGTCCACAGCGCCCGGAACTCTCATGAGACGCTCGATGGTCCTGACCACTTCGATTTCCGGATTGATGACCGTATCGATATGCGGTGCGTTAGTCTTGAAGACATCATGATAGCGGTCAAAATCAGCGCCCCGGAGCCGGGCCAGCTTTTTGGCGGTGGGAGCCAAAGTGTCGGCCATAAGGCAGGCCACCAGGTTCACTTCATCGGAATCGGTCACGGCCAGCATGATCTCCGCCTGACGGATTCCGGCGGTTTCCAGAACGGCGGGACTGCTTCCCGAACCTGTGATCGCCTGAACATCAATGTTTTCGGAAAGCCGTTTCAGGGCTTCAGGATCAGCGTCGATCACCACCACATCCTTGTTTTCCCGCGCCAGACGGCTGGCGATTTGAAACCCCACTTCACCGGCGCCCACAATGACAACTTTCAAGAAAACTCCTTTATGCTGTTTGCGCCCCCGGGCCGAATGGTTTAATCAGGATGATCAGCGTCGGCAAGAGGGTCAGGGCTGAAATGATCGCAATCAGCATGGCCAGCCCGGTGAGCAGACCGAACAAAATGCTGGGGATAAAATTCGATAACACCAGTATGGAGAAACCGATAATCACTGTAACAGACGTGTAAAACATGGCGTAACCGATGCTCCGGTGGCACCGGTGCATGGCGAGTATGTAATCCCCGTCGACTTTAATCTCTTCCTTAAACCGGTGGATGTAATGAATGGTATCATCCACGGCAATCCCCACGCTGATGGACGCAATGGTGATAGTCATCATATCCAGCGGCAGATTAAACCATCCCATGGCCCCGAGAACCACCCCGATGGACAACAGATTGGGAAATATCGCGATAATCGCCAGATGAAACGACCTGAAAAGAATTAAAAACATGACCATCAATGCAAAGAGCACGATTCCCATGGTTTCAATCTGTGATTTGAAAAGGCTTTGAAGCATGTTGTTGTAAAGCACCATCATGCCGGTGAGATGGACGTTTTCCGGCGCATATCCCAGCTTTGCAGTGAGGTCATGCCGGATTCTGTGGAGCAGCTCGTTTCTTCGCAAGTGTTCATCCGAATCCCGGACCCGCAGAAACAGGCGGGCTTCATTATTCTCAATCGACGCATAGGGTTTTACCAGAAGGTCTTTGTAGTTGTCCGGGATTTCATTATAAACCAGTGACAGTTCAAAGCTGTCGAGGGGCTTTCCATTGTTTAATTTGGTCGCAATCTTCATCATTGTCCCTAAAGACAAGACTTTCCCGGTTTCCTGAAGGCTGTCCAGATAGTTGTGGACCTCCAGGACTTTATTCATCTTATAGGGAGTAAACCAGTATTTATCCGTACTGTCTTCCTGACTGTCTTCAAATTCGTCAAATTCATCCGGAGCGGAGGTTTGAGTTTCCAGACCCGCCGCCGCAACCGGTGCTTCCTTTTCATCAAACTCAATGATGACATCCAGGGGTGTGGTCCCGCCGAGCTGCTGGTCGATCACCTTCATTCCCTGATAGATCTCGGTGGATTTTTTAAAATAATTGATAAATGAATTTTCAACCACCAGCCGGGAAATGCCGATGATGCTGAAAATAAAGGCAACGGCGCACACTGCCAGAATCCATTTTTGACGAAATTCCGTCAAGCGGGATAAAAGCGGGATAAAGGAATACTTTGGATTCGCCGCAGGCGGCGGGGCGGTTTTTTTAAACAGGGCAAGACCTGCGGGAAAAAATAAAAACGTCAGTGTCAATGATACGGCAATGCCTGCCATCATCATCAGCCCGAAGTTGACGACCGGAACAATATCACATGCGACCAGGGAACCGAACCCCGCAATGGTTGTTGTCGCCGAATAAATGATCGGCACCAGCATCAGGCGAACGGTTTCCGCGACCAGGTCGTGCTGGTCCGCTTCCGGCTTTTGCGTCAGCAACTCCCGGTATCGCACCACAAGATGGATGGTGTAAGACATGGTAATGATCAGCTGAAGGGAGATGAAATTCGATGAAATCACCGTGACCTTCCACCCGGACAGCCCCAGCAGGCCGATCATCGAGATGGCGGAAACCAGGCAGCAGATCATCGGCAGGACGACCCAGCGGGGTTTTCTGAAAATAATTCCCATTGTCAGGATCAGGAAAACAAATACCCCGACACCAAACACCTTTAAGTCATTTTTCACAAAACTGATCAGATCATCAGCGATCATGCTGATGCCGCCCAAAAACAGGCCGGCATCTCCCCGGTACGTTTCCATTATTGCCCGGATATGCGCGATATCTTCGTGGCGGGTCTGATTCCATAGTTCGCTGTGCGTGTCCAGCTTACGGATCACCTGATCATAGCCGGCGGATTCTTCAGCCGTCAGCCCGCCCGCCGCCGCCTTGTCCCGAAGCTGGTCCCGGCGCATGATCAGATCCTGAAAAACATGATCGGCTTTGAAATTCACCTGAATCCCGGTGGTTTTCAGATCCGGGCTGACAACGAGATTACGGTAAAGCGGACTGTTCGTAAGCTCAATTCTGGCAAGCTCCCGGTCAACACCCGGTGAAGACAGGGTCCGAAGCTTACCGGCCAGGTCTTTGACCGGCAGTGGCGGACTCTCCAGAAGGGGAACGTCCAGAACGGTAATCACGGATTTTACCCGCTCCATTGCCTTGATTTCGTCCCGCAGGCGTTTGATATTGCCAAGAGTTTGATCAGACAGGAGATCTGCTTTAGGCGAATACGCAATGATTAAAAAATCCTGAACGCTGTATCGTGAGTAGATCGTCCGGGCATAGCGCAGCGACGCATCCTCTTCCTGCATCAGGGTTTCAGCCGATGCGTCGATTTTAAAATCCTTGGTAAAATATCCGAGCGTCGCGATCAGACAGAGCATACAAATGATGGTTTTCCATGGATGGCTGATCACCACCTCATCGATAAACTCAATGATGGCGCTGGTGATGGAGCCCGTCACGCGGGAAAGCCGGGTGTTGACGCTGCTGAAAAACTGATGGGGCCGGGAAATTAATTTGGGCATGCCGGAGTTCTCTTTTGGAATCAGAGGCTTATTTTGAAGGAGGAACGCCTGGAGAGGATGTTTCCACCACAGGTTTTTTCAGTTCCGCCAGCAGATCCCGGGGGGTTCCGGTATTTAAAATTTCGGTAAACTGGGCCTGATAGCTTTTGATCAGACTCACCCCGTTGATTTCCAGATCATAGGCCTTCCAGCCTTCATCGGATTTATAAAATTTATAAAGCAGTTCAATGGGTTTTTGAGTGGTCAGGATATCCAGCGGCGCATTCACCTTGTTGCCTTTTTGAGTTGCCGGCTTATAAGCGACTTTTTCACCGTTATATGCGCTTGTTTTATCCAGGTAAGAGCGCTTCAGACGTTCCACAAACAGTTCCACAAACTCCGCCTGCTGGGCCTCGCTGAATTTCCCCCAGTTGGCCTTGCCCAGCGTCAGCTTGGACATCAGCCGGAAATCGATAATCGGCTCAATGATCGCCATAATCTGATCTTTTTTAACTGATTCCGCCATATCTTTGTTCTGAATAACCGCCAGCACGGCATCGGTTTTCATTTTTAAAAGCTGCTCCACCGCCTGCGCATCGTTTGGCATGGCGGGCTGCGGGTTGCTTGCAAATGCCGGACAAGCCAGCATCAGCAGGGCTGATATCCAGAAGATCATGTTTTTTTTCATCGGATTGATCATGCTGCTATTCCCCTATTTCCTTTTTTCGTTTCATCTCATAGGCGTCGCGCTGAAAGATATACAAGTCCAATGCTTCCGCACGCAAATCGTCATATTCATCAATAAACAGAGACAACGTGTTCAACCGGTTCGTTCCGGAAACGGCCACAGCAGTCCAGGTATCATCGATATAATACGCGGGCTGCAAAAACGAATCCGGAAACAGGCTAAACGCGTCCCGCAGATTCGAAGGCCCAAGGAGCGGCAGCACAATATGACACCCGCCCCCAAGCCCATAATGCCCCAATGTCTGGCCGAAATCCTCGGGCCAGGGGGGTATTTCCATGCAGGTGGTGGCCGGGTCGAATAATCCGCCCACGCCCAGCGTGGTGTTCACGATAAACCTTCCGGTTTCCTCACCCGCCCGCCGGATTTTCAACTGAAGCAGGTTATTGACAAAGCGCACCGGATAGGACGCATTGGTGAACACTCTGGCAATCGCCAGCCGGACCGGTTTTATAACAACAAACCGGTACCCTTTGGCTGCTGGCCGGAACACCCATACGTAAAGGCTGTCATTAACCCCGGTCATGAACCGGTTATAGCCGCCCAACGGGTCTGACACCACAACCGGCACGGTTTCATTAAATTCCCCGAAATCGTCAAACTCCGTTTCCTCTTCAGATCCAGCCGGCGGAACGCATGAGTCCGCAGGGTCTGAAGCCAGATCGGAAGGTTGGGTTTGTCCCACCCCGTAACCGAAAACGGCGTCGCCCGCATCAAATGCCGGCCACTCCACCGCAAACACAGGTGACAGAAAAAAAAAGACCGAAATCGTCATCGCGGCAATGTGTTTCAGCAGTTTCTGAGCCATCATCCGTTTATCCATAAATATCAACATTTATAAACCAAAAGCCATGGGGCGGTATTCATCAATATGGTTGAATGATTTACCACAGGCCTTCCTAAAATACAACAGCAGATCAATCGTTCTAAGATCCAATAGATCTTAGAACGGGAAACGAACACAAAAAAAGGGCGGTCTCACAGACACAAGACCGCCCTTCATTGGTGATACGATTTATGCGACTTTTGAAAGCTTGACAGCGCACACTTTGTATTCAGGAATATTGGAAACCGGGTCCAGGGCTGCATTGGTCAGTTTGTTGGCCGCCGCTTCCGCATAATGGAACGGGATGAACACGGTGCCCGCCACCGCCATATCGGATATTTTTACGCGCACGGTTATGGTTCCCCGCCTGGACGCCACATTAATGAGAGATTCATCGGGGATGCCGAATTTCTCGGCATCCTGAGCGGCGATCTCCACAAATGATTCCGGCGCCAGTTCATTGAGGCCATCGGTACGGCGGGTCATGGTGCCGGTATGATAGTGATACAATACCCGCCCGGTGGTCAGATAGAGCGGATATTCATCATCGGTATGCTCGGCCGGGGGAATAAATTCAATGGCGTGAAACACCCCCTTGCCGTGGGTGAACTGACTGGTATGAAGAATCGGGGTTCCGGGATGGTCCTCGGTGGGACACGGCCAGTGAAGACCGATGCTGTCAATCCGCGTATACGAAATGCCGGCATATGACGGGGTGACCCGCCGGATTTCTTCAAAAATTTCTCCGGCGTTTTTATAGGCCATGTCATAGCCCATCCGTTTGGCGATTTCACAGGTGATGCGCCAGTCGTCCCACGCAGCCCCCGGGCCGTCTACGGCTTTGCGGACCCGCTGCACCCGGCGTTCGGTATTGGAAAACGTGCCGTCTTTTTCGGCAAAACAGACCGATGGCAAAATCACATCAGCCAGCTGGGCGGTTTCGGTCATGAAAATGTCCTGGACCACCAGAAAGTCCAGATGAGAAAAACTTTTTTCCGCATGGTTTAAATCCGGGTCCGACACCAGCGGATTTTCTCCGATGATGTACATGGCCTTGATTTCGCCTTCATGGGCCATAGGCACCATTTTGGTGACGGTCAGACCAATTTTGTCCGACAACCCGGTAACGCCCCAGGCGTCTTCCATTTTCTTGCGAACCGCCTCATCCGTCACCTTTTGATAGCCGGTGTAGACGTTGGGCAGGCCGCCCATATCACAGGCTCCCTGCACATTGTTCTGCCCCCGCAGCGGGTTCACGCCGCCGCCGGAAACGCCCAGATTGCCGCACAGCATGGCCAGGTTGGCCAGGGATTTGACATTGTCCGTTCCCGTGGTGTGCTGGGTAATGCCCATGCAGTAGAGAATGGCCCCGGCTTTGGCCCCGGCATACAACCGGGCGGCATCAATCATCTGCCGGGCCGGGATGCCGGTGATGCCTTCCACGTAATCCGGCGTGAATTTCTGAACCACGGCTTTCATGGCCTCAAAATCCGTGGTCCGGGACTCCACAAACGTCTTGTCATAGAGATTTTCAGCAATGATCACATGCATCAGGCCGTTGATCCAGGCCACATCCGTGCCGAGATTGGGGCGGAGCCAATGGTCGGCAAACCCGGTCAGCTTGATCTGACGGGGATCCACCACGATCATTTTGGCTTTTTTGAATTTGACGGCCCGTTTCACATGCGAAGACAGCACCGGATGGTTTTCCGTGGTGTTGGACCCGGTGACCAGGATCACGTCGGCATCTTCAATATCACCAATGGTGTTTGTCATTGCGCCACTTCCGAAAGCTGCGGCCAGACCGGCCACGGTGGAGCTGTGTCAGAGACGGGCGCAATGGTCGATGTTATTGGTCTTTAATACGGCCCGGGTGAATTTCATGGCCGCATAGTTGTCTTCATTGGAGATGCGGGCGGACGTGAGCACACCGATGGTGTCCGCGCCATGCTTTTCCTTAATTTCTGAAAAACGTTTTGCCGTCAGATCCAGGGCTTCATCCCAGGTAGCTTCCCGGAATTTGCCGTTTTCCTTGATCAGGGGCGTGGTGAGGCGGTCGGGGGAACTCACAAAATTAAACCCGAACCGGCCTTTGACGCACAGGCTGCCGTAGTTGGGTGGGGCATCTTCGGCCCCCGAAATTTTGACAATCCGGTTGTCCTTAACATGGAAATCCAGCTGACAGCCCACACCGCAGTAACTGCATGTGCTGCGGACTTTCTCGTCTTCCCAGGGCCGGTCAAACCGGGCGTCTTTGGGAACCAGCGCACCCACCGGACAGACCTGCATGCACTCGCCGCAGAATACGCAGTCCGAATCTTTCAGGGGTTTGTCGTCTTTGGCGATAATTTTTGCCGCATCGCCCTGATATCCGAAATTGATGGCAAGGTTGACCTGGATTTCGTTGCAGGCTTTCACGCACCGGCCGCAGAGGATACATCTTGAAAAATCCCGGATAATAAAAGGATTGGCCATTTCCATGGGATACAGCGCGTTAACATTGGTGTACCCGCCGCCGGAAACCTGATAGTGATAGGCCAGATCCTGCAGCCGGCAGTCTCCCCAGGCTGGACACAACTCCGGACTGTTGTCTTCCTGATGGACTTTTAACTGATACGCTGTCCAGCTTTCTTCATGGGCAGCCCGGACCGCACAGTTATGATTCCCCTTGGACAGCATCGCATGAAGGGTCTGCCGCCGGGATTCCACCACACGGGTGGATTCGGTCAGAACCGTCATATTTTCCGCAGCCCTGGTGTCACAGGCGGTCATCAGCTCTGACTGGCCCGCGATTTCCACCACGCACACGCGGCAGGTTCCGGTCGGTGTCGCGCCCTTCAGATGACACAACGTGGGAATCTTTATATTGTTTTGCAGGGCAACCTCAAGAATCGTATCGCCCGTGGTGAAATTAAACCGGTTGCCATTGATGACGATGGTCTGTTGATTTTCCATAACCTGTATGCCTCTCTTTCACCAAATGTATTGGTGCAATGTTGCTTCGATCACTGTAATTATTTCTATTCAAAACAAAAAAAGATTCATATAAACAAATAGCTGCGCTGTCAACGAGATATTTTACCGGCTGATTTCACAGAGTATTTTAAACTGATACGTTCAAGTGAATGATTCGGGCGGATTTCTCACTATTTCCCGCCGGATTCCACCCCTTCCGCAATCTGATTCACATCCGCCATGATTTTTTCAACATCCAGGGTCAGGAGACGCCGGTTTTCCATCACAAGCCGGCCGCCGATGATGGATGCCGCCACATCATGCCCTCCAGCGGCGTACACCAGATGGGAATACACGTTATACATGGGTGTCAGATGGGGTTTGCGGGTATCGATCACGATCATATCCGCTTTTTTCCCGACTTCAAGGGAACCAATGGATTGCTCCATCCCCAAAGCCCTGGCAGCGTCAATGGTCGCCATCTTCAGAACGGTCTGCGCATCCATGACGGTGGGGTCCATACAATTGACCTTGTGAATCTTGGCGGCAGTGTCCATTTCTGAAAACATGTCCATATTATTATTGCTGGTGCACCCATCCGTGCCCAGACTCACGCACACCCCGGCGTTCAGGAGCAGCGGAACCGGAGCAATGCCGGATGCCAGTTTCATGTTGCTCTCCGGATTATGGGAAACCTTTACCTGGTTGTGTACCAGCAAATCAATATCAGGCTCGGAAACCGCCACGCAATGGCAGGCCAGCAGGCGGGGGGACAGCACCCCGAGAGACGCCAGATGGGCGATGGGCGATTTGCCATACCGTTCCCTAATCGTTGCGATTTCGCTCTGCGTTTCCGCCACATGAATGATCAGGGGAATATTATAGGATTCAGACAGCTGACCGGCACGAATCAGGAGCTCCGGTGCGCATAAATACGGGGAATGCGGCTCAACCGCCACGGTGACAAGCGGGTCACCCTGCCATTTCCGGATCAAATTTTCCGTATAGGCAAATCCCTGTTCAATCAGCCCGTAACAGGGGGACGGAAAATCATACAGCACTTCGCCCACGACCGCCCGGACCCCGGCGGCTTTTGCCGCTTCCGCCACGGCGTCTTCAAAAAGATACATGTCCGCAAAACAGGTGGTCCCGGACAGGATCATCTCCGCGCACGCCAGCAGAGTCCCGGCATGGACTTTCTGATAATCCAGATTCGCCTCTGCCGGGAAAATATGGTCATTGAGCCAGGTCATGAGTTCCATATCATCGGCCAGCCCCCGGAAACAGGTCATGGCCGCATGGGTATGGGTATTGATCAGCCCCGGCATAATAATGCCGCCCTGCGCGTCTATGGTTTTCAAAGCATGGCAATCAAGAAACTGCGCCGCAGGGCCGATGCCCGCAATCCGGTCTCCGGATATGGCGACTGCGCCGTTTTCAATGATGCCATGTGAGCGGTCCATGGTCACGACAACGCCGTTGGTTACCAGAATATCACATGTTTTCAAGTCAGTACCAGATCCTTTACAACAGATTGAATGAGAGCGGCCAGCCGGGCGGCAGCCTTCTGGGCCACTGCGATGATCCCCGCTTCCGTATCCACCGTGGGATGGTCCGGGTCATTGATATTGGTGATGGTTGAAAGCCCCAGAATTTTCATGCCCGCATGCACACCGGCAATGGCTTCCTGAACCGTCGAGAACCCCACGGCATCTGCGCCGATCTGCCGTAAAAAACGGGTTTCCGCTGATGTTTCAAGGGATGGGCCTTTCAGCCCTGCGTAAACGCCGCTGCGGATTTCCCAGCCGCTGGATCTGGCCGCATTTCGGGCAAGGCCGGAGAGATGTTTATCATATACGGCCGTCATGTCGGGAAAACGCGGGCCCCACTCATCTTCATTGGGACCCGCCAGGGGGTTTTCCCCGGTTAAATTCATATGGTCTTCAATAATCATGATATCGCCCGGATGAAACGCCAGATTCAGGCCTCCGGCGGCATTGGTCAGAATCAGGGTGTGGACACCCATCATCTGCATCACGCGGACCGGGAAGGTCACCGCCTGCGGAGAGTAGCCTTCATAAAGGTGGAACCGTCCCTGCAGAGCGATCACCTCTTTGCCTGCAAGGGTTCCGGACACGAGCCGGCCATGATGGCTCTGCACGGTGGAGCGGGGGAAATGAGGGATGTCCGCATAGTCGATGAATGTCTTCACGTCAATTGCGCCAAGACTTTCGCCCAGTCCGGTGCCGGTCATAATCCCGACGGATGGCGGACAGCCGATCCGGGGCTTTAAATATTCGACCGCTTCAAGCACGCTTTCCTTGTGGGTTCGCATGTTTTGTCTACCTCATGATATTATTAAAAAACAGCTATCCGTTGATTAAAGAAACAGCTACCCGGCCCGCCAAAAAAGTTGATATTAATCTTTGCACTCAATACCCGTCAAGCAAACAAATGGAAATCGTCATCGATTCATTAAACGGTCAATTTTGAACCTCAAGAACGATATTGACATTTTGAAGAGATTGTGACGGATATAACAATTCATTTTTATTTGAAGTTAAAATGAATTGGATGTCCCTTTAAAGCCATATCATTTGAATTTATTAAATAAATCAATGAGTTCAGATGAATGATACAGTAATGGAATTTTGTAATCAGGAGTTCAGTCATGATTGAAGCATTGTTACTGATGGGTGGAATGGGCGTGGTCATCGGCATCGGCCTGGCGCTGGCTTCAAAAATTTTTTACGTGTATGTCGACCCGCTGGTTGAAAAAATCGAAGGCCTGCTTCCGGGTGCGAACTGCGGCGGATGCGGTCTTCCCGGCTGTTCCGCCAATGCAGTGGCTGTCGCCAACGGCAAAGCATCACCCGCCTCATGCGTGGCCGGCGGAGCCGACCTGGCCCAAATGATTGCGGAAGCCATGGGGATGAAAATTGAGGCCAAAGAACCGGACATTGCCCTCTCCGGATGCACATACGGCGTCAAAGACGCAAAGGTGAAATTTTCATACAACGGCCTCAGCACCTGTCAGGCGGCATCCATGCTGTATGGCGGCATGAAAGAATGCCAGATCGGCTGCCTGGGCCTGGGCTCCTGTGTGACCGCCTGCCCGTTTAACGCCCTGAAGATGGGGGAAAAGGGACTGCCGGTGGTGGATGCCGCCAAATGCACGGGCTGCGGCACCTGCGAGCGTGTCTGCCCCAAACACATCATTACGCTGTCATCGGTCACCCGGAGAATTTTAAAGGAATACACGACGGATGACTGCACGACGCCGTGCCAGCGCGCATGCCCGGCAGGCATCAATATCAGTGAATACATCCGGCTGATCGCCGAAAAGAAATACCGTGAATCGGTTCAGCTCATCAAAGAAAGAAATCCCTTCCCCACGGTCATTGGACGCATCTGCCCCCGGCCCTGCGAAAATGATTGCCGCAGACAACTGGTGGATGAACCCGTGGCTATTAACTTTCTGAAACGATTCGCTGCCGATTATGAAATGAAATCCAATGAGCGCATCCTTCCGTTTAAAGCCCCGGAAACCCATCGCCGGATTGCGGTGGTCGGCGGCGGCGTGGAAGGCTTGTCCACAGCTTTTTTCAGCGCCCGTCTGGGACACGCGCCCACGGTTTTTGAAGCCGCTCCGCAGTTGGGCGGCATACTGAGAACCGCCATCGCCCAGTATCGCCTGCCCCATGACATTCTGGACTGGGACATTGAAGGCGTGCTTGAAATGGGCGTCAAGGCGGAAACAAAAAAAGCCCTTGGCAAAGATTTCACCATTCCATCCCTGCTGGCCGGTGGTTTTGAAGCGGTTTTTCTGGCTGTGGGCGGGTGGGACAGCCGCACGGAACGATTAAAAGACGCGCCTGCCGAACCCGTTATTCCCGGCATCCATCTGCTAATCGATTTGTTGAAAACAGGGCCTGAAAACAAACACCAGCTCTTCATCGGAAAAACCATCGTGATCGCAGAAAGCGGGCAGATGACGCCGGATGCGGCGGTGGCCTGCAAGAAGCTTGGGGCCCAAAAAATTATCGCCATATTTAAAAACGCAAAAGAAGCAGTGGCGCTAAGTGATGACGCCATTAAAAAGCTCAAGGAGGATAATGTCTCCCTGGTATTTAATTCAACGATCACCCGCCTGTCCGGTGTGGGCAATGCGCTGACAGAGGTTGTGGTTTCAGACATTTCTTCAACCGAGTCGGTCGCCGTTCCTGCCGATACGCTGATCATCGATTCCGGAAGAGCGCCTGAACTTATCTTTACGGAACCCAAAACCGAAGCCGCTGAAAACGCGGATGAACCCGCCGGCCAGAAAAAGAAGGCATCAGCAGACAAGATTCTTTGGACCGCTGTTCCGCCTTCCAAAAATCCGGAGTACGGACCGGGCATCGGCCTGCTGGCGAAAGGGGATGTGATCACCGATTTCAGCGCTGCCATCCGCGCCATCGGGGCCGGCCGCCGCGCCGCCGCATCCATTCATAAAGTGTTAAACGAGATCCCGCTGGATCTGCCAAACCATGTGGTAACCGCCCGGACTTTTGTGCAGAATGTGACGATTCTGGAAAATGTCTCGTCATCCCCGCGGCAGATCATGCCGTTGAATCCGGTGAGAGATATCCCCAGGAAAAAAGCGGAAATTGAAAACGGGTTTACAGAGGAAATGGCCATCGCCGAGGCAAACCGCTGCCTGAAATGCGGCCTTATCTGCTACGCCGACCAATCAGTTCAGATTCAAAAGGCGTCCTAAAGAGAACCGGCATTTTCCCATCATCAAACAAAAAAAGAGTAAGGCGGCCTGCGCCCCTTCCTCTTTTTTTTTGGTTGATCTATTTCAGCCCCAGTTCCACCCTTGAGGCACTGATGTCTTTAATATTTTGGGGTTTCAGCGCTTCAGCCACATTTAAAAA
This sequence comes from Desulfobacteraceae bacterium, assembly GCA_003599885.1. Taxonomy (GTDB): domain Bacteria; phylum Desulfobacterota; class Desulfobacteria; order Desulfobacterales; family Desulfosalsimonadaceae; genus SURF-3. Next base: position 17,240 of record QZKW01000088.1, read on the forward strand.
AAGACGGTCAGCGGCAATCCGTCCATCCTGCAAAATCGCAGCCTTCACCTGCCGGGTTCTCTCCACCGCAAGCTTCCGCAGATCCTGGTCTGAAACAGACATTTGCGCCCGAATCTGAGCCGCCATTTCTTCCTCCGTCCGAGCGCCGTCCTGATTCGTATCCGAAAGCCCTTTGCTCTCATACAGGTCTTTTAAATAATGAGTGTATTCTTCCGCAGTCAAAACCACCTCGCCGGGCCTGGTCTGAAAATCACCCGACGAACCCTGGTCTCTCATTTTTCCGGCTTTTAATTCCTGTTCAACCATTTCCGCAGCCAGGGCTTCCCGGTCTTTTTCCCTGTCCGCATACCCCGTCAGATCCAGTTTCAGGCCCGGACGATCAAACATCAGCGTTGCCACCGCTTCCAGCTTCTTGGCTCCTGCTTCATTTAACGTTGCATCGCCCGGATTAAATTCAATATACTGAAGGTCTCCCCCGCCGCCCACAAGACCGCTGACAAAATCAAAGGGTGACGTGGCGGCTTTGACAATAAAATTTTTTAACGCATTCAGGACCGTATTCAATATCCGGAACTCGGGGACATCGGTGCGGCCGGAAACCGGCAGGTTGATGTCTATCCGGCCTTCTCGGTCCTTGAGCAAAGAAACGGCCAGTCCAAGGGGCAGGTCAATCGCCTGGGGGCTGTCCACTTTCCGGCCAAAAGCAAACTGATCCAGTAGCACCTGATTCTGAATGATCAAGGCTTCACGGTCAATTTTAAAGGTGACGGATGTCGTCAATTTGCCTTTTCCGATGGTCTGACCGATAAATTTTCCGGTATAGGGCGACAGGGAGCTCAGTTCCATGCCGTCCAGCTGGCAATCCAGATCGATAAAAAGGTCTTCCTTAAACGGGTTGATGGTTCCCTGGACTTTGATCGGCGCATGATTGTCGATCTTCCCTTCAGCCGTCACGTCCGCAGATTTAAATTTCTGCGATGTCAATCCGGTGATCCGCAATTCGGATAAATTCAGGCGGGTGGAAAAATCCGGGTCGATGCTCTTGTCCGTGAATTGAAAATCGCCATTCTGCAATATCACTTCACCGACCGTTATGGGAATGGGCGGTGACTTTTTTTCTGAAACCTCCGGTTCAACTTCAGCAGCTTCAGTTTGCACTGGGGATTCCGGTGGCGGTGCTGCAAAAATTTTTGACACACTGGATACGCTGGGCCCATAAAGCACAAACCCGTGTTTCGGCTGTTTCAAGATGACTTTATCCATCCCGATACTGAGGGGATCCGTCGAGAGATTCAGGCCGGCAATGGAAAAACTTTTCCAGGCCATAAAGGCATTTTTATCCTGCGCATCCACGGAAGCAAAATCATTAACCGCCGCTTCCCCCGTGACCGCAACCCCCACCCTGCCTTCACCGGAGGTCTGGACAACCGCATTGCCTGCCGCCGAAAACAAGCCGTCGGTAATACTTAATTTTATATTATCCGGGATATACGGCTGGGCCCATGTAAGGTCAATATCCGCGACCGTGAAATCACTTGCTGCGGTTAACGGAAAAACGCTGACCCGGCCGTCTACGGTAATATTGCCTTTCCGCTTCTCAGGGATTTTCCTGCCCATCTTCGCAGCCGTATCCGGCTCAAGGGACAAATCATTGACTGCCGCCTTTGCCGTGACCGTTGTCTCCATCTTGCCTTCAGCGGATGTCTTGGCAACAGCGGAGCCTGCGGCGGAAAACCGGCCATCCTCGATTTTAAATTTTAACGTATCAGGCATATAGGGCTGGGCCCACGACAGATTGACATCGGCGATCGTGAAATCGCTTTCCACAAAAAGCGGAGAAATGCCAAACCGTCCGGATGCGGAAATATTGCCTTCCTGATTCACGCGGGTTTTCACGTCAAATTTCGCTGCCTTGTCCGGGTCAATGGAAAAATCGCTGATCAGGACTTGCAGATTATCAATAGAAAATTCAGAGGGCATTTCAGGCGACTGGGCCGCCGCATCCGGTTGGCTCTTTAATGTGGCATGGTCCACAAACACCACCCTGCCGGAATCGAGCAAAAATTTAACCACCGCCAGACTGAAGCCTTTGGACGGAGCAGCGGGTTCTGAGGATTTCGCCTCTGTTGCCTGTACCGGGGCTTCCGTACTTGCTTCTGCCGGTTTTGTGTCAGCCGCTTCCGCTTCCGGTTGCGCTGGCTCCGGCTCAACCATCTCCGGTTCAGCCGCTTCTGCCGTTGGTTTGGCCTCCGCATCCGCCGGTTGCGGCCCAAGGGTTGCCAGGCTGATGACCCCGTCCTTACTCCGGTTCACAAACAGCGCAGGCTTTTTCAGATTCACCGACGCCAGTTTGATCTCATTTTCCAGGGGACGGGAAGGGGCCACGGCAATCGCAAACTCCGAAACCGTCAGCACCGGCGCGCCCGCGTTATCCAGAATCTCGAGTTCTGAAAGCCGGACATCCCCCTGAACGGTTATTTGCGGCCCTTTTTCTTTTTGGAGAAAATGAATCTGGGAGCGGATATCCATTAACCCGGCCTTAATATCCACCGTGGTCATGCCTTTTGGCACATAGTCGAAATAATACGGGAGACTGATGCCGGTCAGTTCAAGATCAATCGTTGCCTCCAGCGGCTCATGAAACGGACGGGTCTTGATATCCACAGACATCTTTGCATCATTCACAACCTTCGCAAACGTCGCTTTCGCGTCTGTTTCCGCATCTTTTTCAAAATTGGAAATCAGGGGCAATGCAAAATTGATATCGGATATGACATGGTCTTTTTTCATGGGCGCATCCCGGAAAAACAGGGCTCCCTGATTGAGGGCGATATTCCGGACGGCAAACCGGAATGGTTTTGCCGGCGCTTCCGGTTCCGTTTTCTCCGGTTCCCCGGCTGCAGTCAGATCGGAAAAATTAAATGTGGTCTTATCCAGCCGGGCCAGATGGACAACCGGTTTATCAAGACGCAGCTCATCGATGATGAGACCCATTTTTAATATGGAATCCGCCTGAATGTTGACAAAAAGGGTATCAAAGGAAACAAAAGGATCAGCCCCGTTTGGCTCCCGGATGTCAGCTCCTTCCACACTTAAAATCCAGGTATACGGATTGAAATGAACGGCTGTCACCCGCACCGGCCGGTTAAATGCCTGGGTCAGCTTGGAAGGCAGAACAAACTCAAGAACCTTGGGAAGAATGACAAATCCGGTCAGGGAATATATCCCCATAAGAACGGCGATGACGACAGCGATTTTTTTAATGCGGCGCATATTTTTTCACCTGCCCCCGGCTGGTTGTAGAGTCCTCCCCTGCGGCGACCTGAGACCAACACCACCGGAAAAGTTGACATGACGGAATGAAGTGATTAATAACATGGTATTCAAAAAATTTAAAAAATAAAAGGAATACCCCATGGCCATCGAAGAAGGCGTTATTATAAAAACAAACGGAACAACCGCCGTGCTGCGGACCCGGCAGAAAACCGCCTGCGAATCCTGTTCTGAAAAGGCCCACTGCCACACATCGGGAAACGATAAAGAAATGGAAGTGGAAGCGACCAATTCAATCAACGCCAAGGTAGGCGACCTGGTGGTGGTGTCTTTTGAGTCCAGCCGCCTCTTTTTGCTGGCGTTTTTTCTCTATGTGTTTCCCATTATCCTGATGATTATCGGCGCCTTAATCGGGGAACGCATGGCTGCCGCATATGACGGCAACCCCTCCACCTATGCGGCCCTTTGCGGTTTCAGTTTTTTCTTTATCTCCATGGGGATCGTCAAGTGGAAAGACCATCAGGCCCGGAAAACCGGAAAGTTCCGGCCGGAGATCATCCGGATTAAAAACAATCGCCCAGCCTGTCCCACTGGCCGCTCTTAACCCAGTTATATTTTTCCTTGAAATGTTTGTCTATATTGGTGGGGGTACCGGCGCTCCGACGCCTGACATATCCGGAAAATCCCCCGGGTCCTGCATTGTACATGGCATAAAGAGAACCCGCCACCCCGTCAATATCCAAGGCGTCCTTTCCTTTCATCGATTTTATTTTGGGCAGCGCATATTTCCTTAAATATGTGTTCAGAATATCAACTCCCGCCGAGGCGTTGTAACTGATATCCCACCGGAGGTGGTTAATATCGTATATCCCCCGCCACACCCGTTCATTAATCTGCATGATGCCCACGGAAGTGTTGGTGTATGACCGGATATAGGTCAGTTTATTTTTTTCAAGAATAAACTGGCGGAAACAGCTCTCCTGCCATGCGAAGGCATAAACCGCCTCCTGAAACATCGAAAGATAGTTTTCCGGAATGGGGTTCTTTTTTAAGTTTTCCTGCGTGGCGGCTTCCAGAATGGGTTTTACTTTTTGAAGATGGGCCTCAACATTACCCTTGGTCACCAGCCACTGTTTCAATTCTTCCAGACTGGGGGATGACGCGGATTCTGCCCAGCACGTCCCGGGCGTTAACGCATTGTAAAGCCCCCACAGGATCAGCCTCCGGGCATTCATGGACGTGGGCGGGATTTCCGTTTCAGGATCTGTTTCAGGTTCTGTTGCCGGGCTTTCCGGTTCAAGAAGATTTTCGTCAAAAGCCGGGCGGGTGATCTCCAGGGGCGGGGTCATGCCCATCAGTTTTCTCAGGCCCGGATCCACCAGCATGGTGTATTGCAGGGTAAGAGCCTTGTTTTCAGACATCATCCGGGCCAGCCGGATGAATCCGTTCCGGCTGATTTCAATATTAAACACCGGCCCAAGCCTGTCCAGCGCTGCCAGAGCGTCCGACGCGGTAAAAAACGCAAGGTAACCCCATGAGTTGGCGGTCGACTGCCCGGATACCTGACCAGACAGTTGAGCGGTCAGATGACGCTTTAAAATGGGCGACAGCTTTCCCCATGAATTTACAAACTGCTCCCTCACAAAATCCCGGGAGGAAGACGGCGCGTCCGACTCCAGTTCGGCGATAAACCGGTACCGGGTGTCCAGCAGCACCGTCAGCAGCGTTTGACGCTCATCAGGAGTCAACGGCATGTCCATCAGGGACAGAACTGTATGGACCAGAAAACTGTCCCAGGTCTCCCAGATGTCGATAAAGGCGTCGATTTCAGCAGGCGACAGGGGGGCCGGTTCCGGTTCCGGTTCCGGAGCTGCGGCGGGCAGCGTTTCAACGTCTGCAAGAACTTGTATTTTCACCACTTCAGGTTCTGCGACCACCACGCCGGGCCGGAGGCTCGACAGCATGGCATTCACGCGGGGATGGTCTGAATCAGGCACAGAAGCAATTAAAAAAGGCTTGAGTTGCTCGATGGGTTCATTGACTGCAATACGGATACGCCCCATCCTTTTCAGAACAGGCGCTTCAAAAAACTTCCACAAATGACCCACCAGGCTGTCCGGCCGGCGATTTTTGTCCAGGAGAACGGAATCCACCGGTTCAAAGGACAGCTTCCAATTGCTGGGACTCATCCGGGGTTTCATATGCGCCACCAGATACCCGTCCCATTCGATGGGCAATAAACAGCTTCCGCCCATGAGGGTCCCCCCCTTCAAATGGACGGCGGCTTCAATCCGCAACAGATTGTTATCACTTTCAAAAATTGGATTCGAAAGCATAATTTGCTGGCAGTCATTGTCCGGGTCGGTGACGCGCATTGTCTGGTCCGGGTCCGTAAAAGCGGACTGGATCACAAGGGTGGTAAGAAATGGATAATCGATCTGAAGGGGAAAAGAGATGGTTTCACCGCAGGCCGGCCCGGACGGCAGCATCACACTTCCTAAAAGTAAAACCATAATTGCAAAAAGAGAAAAACCGTTTTTCATGAAAATCCTCAATCCATCATTTTTTTTGCGTATCTGAGAACAGGTAATAATAGACATCCGCGATATAAACAATGCCCACGGGTTTATGGTCCTGGAGCACCGGAAGACGGCGGAATTTGTTTTTGATCATGCGGTCCAGAAGCACCATCAGATGTTCATCCGGAGAAGCACCCATGACGTGTTCGCTCATCACCTGCTTCACTCGTTTGCCTTTGATATCATCAATGAGTTTCCCAACCTGGCCGCTCCATTGCATTTCTTCACCGTTGATGCCGTAATTCAGAAACGACGGCCGCAGATGGTATAAAATATCAAACATCGTAATCACGCCGGCCAGGTGGTTGAAATCATCGATCACGATCAGACTGATGGTTTTATGCCCGGTTTTCCTGAGTTTTCCGTTTAATATCATTTGAATCGCTTTTTCAACCGGTTCGTCCTCATGAATGGTGTCAAATTCCGTCACCATGATGTCTTTTGCGAAAAATGTCATGCGTATACTCCTTTTGAGCGTATGTCTTTATGGGATGATGATATTTTTAAGAAGCCTTAAAAGTTTGCTTTATATAATGATATCCCCCCGAGATTCAAGACCTAACTCAACAACGGATTCACCATCAGTCTTCCGGCGGGGTTTTTTTGCCCATTGCGATGCGGCCCTGAGCCTTCCGGGTCCGTGGATCACGAGGGCAAACTGTCTGAGCGGATAAATGCCGATAAACCTGCCAGTTACGACAAACGGGACCGGCAAAACACATCCCGGCAAGCAACTTTGCCAGCGAGTTTTTGCCCACGCCACGGAAACCGGAGGGCTCAGGGGGCTTTCCGCAGCGCACGGGCTGGATTCTTTTGTTACTTTTCTTACCATTAAGAAAAGTAAAAATGACGGGTGGTTACGTCCGATAGACGCGCGACCGTCTTCCGGTATTAGTTTTGTTTGTTTTGAACTTTTGGAAAGAGATCGGAATCGTTTGGATTGGGAATATCTGAATTTTCTTATTATTTGAATACTGAATGACGCTCGCCCTTTTTCTTTGCCTTGAAGACCCTGTGTTTCTTTTTGATTTCGAATAGCCCCCAGACGAGCCCGCCCGTGCCTCCAAGAATCACGGTCAGCCAAAATGCAATATGCCAAAATAACTCTTGTTTGTGGTCGAAAGATCCGGCATGCACGTCGAAGAACAGGCTGGCGACCAAAAAAGAGATGCCTGCAAGCATAAGAAGAAGTTCTACGATAATTCTTGTTAACAAACCAACAAGCGCCATCGCCAAAAAAGGGAAGAACAAGATTGTGCAGAAACAGTCGAAAAAATGAATTAACGACTGTCCTGCCAGAGAGGAATTGAACCTCCGCACCCACTCGGGATCTCTATCCGATAGACGTACAAAAAAAAGGCGATACCGCGCCCCTTCTTTCGTGACCTTGAACTGATTGGCGACCAAAAATTCAATGTCTTCGTTGGTCCATTTTTCGTGTGTGCGACATATTTTACCATTGGCAATAAACAAGGCTACATCAAGAGCGGAAAAACTGAATCGACGGTATTTATTAAACGCTCCTGCTTTTCGCCATGCTGCCAAGTTGCTCCTTCCTTGTTCAATTGCAGCGGTAAGAGCTGAGAAGCTTTCGGATCTCTCGTAGCCGACGGTTATAAGTTCGCCGGGGTATTCCTCGGCAACAAGTGTTCCTGAATTGTCGAGGTTTTTCATTACATTCTCTCCCAATTTATCTTTCCAGGCACCCAACCGACTCTCGACAAAAAGAGCATGTTAGAACTTTTCAATTTGATTTATTGATAATTTGAATTCTCTCTGCATAAGTTCTGCCTGATAAAAAATCATATCCTTCTTATCTTTAAAAATATTAAATATTTTCCTTTTATGGTCATTCGTCATGCGAAGTCCAAAAATTATGCCTGTTATCATATCGTCAGTATAACTCACTTGACTATTTGCCTTTTGGATTCCTCTCCATTCAGCTTCATACTTCCAGTCATACGCTTTTGTTAAAATGATTCTCTTAACGATGTTCCCAGGTAGATCATCGAAATAATTAAAATATGGGTATTCTGTTACGTATTGTACAGGTTGAGTTGAGCCCAGCGGGTTATCAGGCGACCGTTTGAATTCAATACAGAACCCTTTATGATAATCCGCGTAATGCGACCACATTAAGATGTTATCATTTTTAGCGCTCAGGGATAATATGCCATACTCATATTTTAACGCACTTCGGATTTCCTCTCGGAGCCTCTGCAAAAGTGTTTCAAGTCCCGACAGTGGTATCGTTTTTATTATTTGTAATTTTTGTAATGCTTCTTGAAAAGTTATTCCGTCATTATCTTGCAAAATTTTTGCTTGATTCTCTATTATTTTTTCAATTGGAGGTAGCTCATATATAGGATTGACTGCACAATCCAATGGGTCATTAAAGGAATCTGCAGGTGCAAAGTAATATTTACGATCCTCTAACATTCTCAAAGAGCGTTCAGAGGCATTCCTGTATTTGTATAGAAAGCTCGAATCTTTTGCCATCACGATTAGCCTAATGCTCTCATTGGCCCTTTTTAAGCCCATTAAAAATTATAAATTTTTCAAATAGCTCCGGGTAAATTCATAATCCACCTTCTGGTTGTCCCGGGTGTCCCTCTCCACGATGGATAAAATCTTCCCGCCGACGATGGGTATGCTGCACCTGGCTTCCGTTTCGATAATATATTCACACCCTTTTTTAGTGGGCCTCAGGGTAAGAAATCCCGTCATGGTGATGGGCATGCCTTTGATGTCGATTTCAAACACGCCGGTTTTAAGTTCTTTATCGAAAGATTGCCAGGTATCTTCCGCCACCACCGCATTCATGGCTTTAATAAATTTTTTGAGTAATTCCGGAGGCTTTGCCGGAATATCCATCTGGCTGCGAATGACAAAACCGCTGCCATCCGGCCCGCATTCAAGGATTTGAATGTTTTTTGCGCCCGTGGCTTCGAATTTTTTGACAAGATAGGACGGGTCCGTCACAACCTTGAACAGGGTTTCCGTATCAGTATCATAGGCATGGGTGATGGTGAACTTCATGGCAATAGACTCCTTTCTGTTCTGCCGATGGTTCATAGAATCTGTAAAACCATCTGAATTATTAAAAATTACTGCGGATAGTCATAGACTTTCCCGGTAAAATTCCTGACTGTGAGTTTCGACGCCACCTTTCTCTCCACATAGTCCGGCAGGACCGGGATTTTTCCGCCGCCCTGGGGCAGGTCGATCATGTAATAGGGAATCCCCATCCCCGACATTCTTCCCCGCAGATGCGCCATGATCCGCTTTCCCGTTTCCATTGATGTCCGGAAATGCCGGGTGCCCTCGATGGGGTCGGCATGGTGCAGGTAATAGGGCCTGACCCGGATTTTCAAGAGTTTCCGCATCAGGTCCATCATGATGTCAGGATCATCATTCACCCCTTTCAGCAGCACCGTTTGGGAACCTAAGGGAATACCGGCATCCGCCAAAGAGGTACAGGCGGTTGCCGCGGCTAACGTGATTTCATCCGGGTGGTTGAACTGGATGTTGATGTAAAGGGGCGAAAATCGTCGGAACATGGCCACCAGGTCGCCGGTTATCCGCTGGGGCAAGGCGCTTGGTGTTCGTGTATGAATCCGGATCAGGTCCACATGGGGAATCTGATGGAGCTGGGATAGCAGCCGTTCCATCCGGTCATCGGTCAGCAGGAGCGGGTCGCCGCCGGACAAAATCACCTCCCGCACGCCGGATTGCGACCGGATATAGGCAACGCCCCGGTCGATATCCGCATCCGTCACCTGACCCGCCGGTCCCACCCGGCGCTTCCTCATGCAATGGCGGCAATACATGGCGCATTGGCTGGACACCATAAACAGCACCCGGTCCGGATACCGGTGGACCAGGTTCGAAACCGGAGACTGGGGCTCTTCCCACAGCGGGTCCGGCTCAAGCGCGGGGTCTGTAGTCAGTTCGTCAATATCCGGCACGCACTGACGCCACAGAGGGCCGTTTTTTTCCGTAACAAGGGACAGGAAATAAGGATTGATCCGCATGGGATATTTTTGCGTCACCCGGCGGAGCATTTCAGGGTCCACCGGCAGGATCTCAGACAATGCCTCCGGCGTGACAATGCTGCCAGCGAGGAGCTGCTGCCAGGATGGGCCGCTGGTTGGCAATGTTTCGATATTTTCTGGCATGATGGCGGGACTGCGGCCCTACCCCCCCCACCGCGGGGACAAATCATGCGCCAATCCCAGATGGTCCAGAATCCTCGCCACCACAGTATCCACCAGATCATCGATGGTTTGGGGCCGGTGATAAAATCCCGGTGACGGGGGCATGATCACGGCCCCGGCCTCGGCCGCGCGCACCATGTTTTTGAGATGAATGAGGCTTAGGGGGGTTTCCCTGGGCAGGAGAATCAGGGGCCGCCGTTCCTTGAGGCAGACATCCGCAGCCCGGTGAATCCCATTGTCCGTGATGCCGTTTGCAATGGCGGCCAGGGTGTTCATGGAACAGGGGGCAACCACCATGCCGTCGTGCTGGAATGACCCGCTGGCAATGGGCGCGGAAAAATCATCCGGGGAAAGCTCATCAATCATGGCGCTTTCATGAAAAATCGCCCCTTTCTCACGCAAAAACGGGTCCAAGGGGCCTTCCGCATAACCGGTTTCATGCATCATCACCTGCCTTCCGGAAGGCGACACGACAAGATATACTTTGACCGGCAGGGTCATCAGGGATTTTATCAGCCGGACCCCGTAAATACTTCCGGATGCGCCGGTGATGGCCACAACGATTTGCTTCCGGTTCAACTCCATCTTCTCACCACCTCATCCGCCAGTATTCCTGCAAACAGCAGCACGGAAATGACGCTGTTGACATGAAAAAACGCCACATGAATGTGTTTCAGATCATCCGGGTTCACCAGCCGGTGTTCCACGATAAACAGCGCGCCGATGATCAGGACGGTGGCCAGATAGACCGGGCCCAGATCGAATAAAAAATACACGCCCAGAAAAAACACAAACGACAGAACGTGCAGCAGGGAAGACAAAAACAGGGCCGTGCGGACCCCGGCCAGGGACGGCAGGGAGAACAGATTCTGGGACTTGTCGAAATCCGTGTCCTGACAGGCGTAGATGATGTCAAACCCGGCAATATAAGTGAGCAGGGCCAGGGAAAGGCTCAAAATCCCCGATGAAAAAGAGTCGGTGATGGCGATCCACGCGCCCAGCGGGGCAAGGGAAATGGCAAAGCCCAAATAGACGTGGCACCAGCGGGTGAACCGTTTGGTAAAGGAATACCCGAACAGGACCAGAAGCACCGGCACGGAAAACCACAGGCACAAACGGCCCAGCATGCCGGCGGCAAAAACAAACAAAAGGGAAAAAAACAGCACAAACCAGATGGCGGAGGTTTTCGATAATTGGCCGGACGGGATTTCCCGGTTCCGGGTCCGGGGGTTGGCGCGATCATAGGATTCATCCACGATCCGGTTGAACCCCATGGCCGCGGACCGGGCGCTGACAGCAGCAACAATGATCCAGAAAACCCCCATGAGCGTAATGTCATGGGTCCGCCCGGCCAGCACCACCGCAGACAGGACAAACGGCAGGGCGAACACGGAATGGCTGAATTTGATCATCCGGCCATACACCAGTACCTTATCCAGCATTTGCCGGACCGGTTCATTCATATTGAAATGACTATTTGCATTCATCAGCCGGACAGCCCCACCCCATGAATCAGCGCCCCGCAGGCAGGGCACTGGTTGTTTAATATCTTGTTTTCATCCACGAAAAACCCCCGGCGCGCGATCACGGTTTCCCCACACCCGTAACACACCGTATTTTCTCCGGCCTGGCCCGGCACATTTCCGGTATACACATATTTCAGGCCCGCCGCCATTCCGATGTCACGGGCGCGAAGAAGCGTGCTCACCGGCGTGGGCGGCTGGTCCGTCAGCCGATAGGTGGGGTGAAACCGGCTGACATGCCAGGGCGTATCATCCCCGAGATCGGTTGCAATAAAATTGGCCAGATCTTTTAACTCCTGCGGATCATCATTTAACCCCGGAATGATCAGGGTGGTCACTTCCACAAAAACCCCCAGGGCTTTCATTTTTTTCAATGTTTCCAGGACCGGGGCCAGACGGGCGCTGCACTGGCGTTTATAAAATTCATCGGAAAACGCTTTTAAATCCACATTGGCCGCATCCAGCACCGGATGGATCATGTCCAGGGCTTCGGATGACATGTACCCATTGGTGACAAAAATATTTTGAATACCCCGTTCATGGGCTGCGGCGGCGATTGCATAAGCCAGTTCAAAAAAAACCGTGGGCTCCGTATAGGTATATGCAATGGATTTGCAGCCCGCACTGATGGCATCAGCCACAATGGCTTCGGGCCGCATCCCTTTTCCGATAATGCGGCCGTCATGGTCTGTTGCCATCTGGGCGATGTCGGCATTCTGGCAGAACCGGCACCGGAAATTACACCCCACAGTCCCGAGGGAATAGGCAAGGGATCCGGGATAAAAATGAAACAGAGGTTTCTTTTCAATCGGGTCCACATGGCAGGCGATAATTTTGTCATAGACCAGGGTTTCGAGCCGGCCGCCATGATTTTCCCGCACATTGCACAAACCCCGGCGGCCATCCTTGATGGCGCAATAATGGCTGCACAACCGGCATCGGACCCCGCCGTCCTTTAACGGCTCATACAACACTGCTTCCATGAGCGTCTCCTTTATATATGCCTCCCCTTGTCGGCATTGCCCCGCATTCTGTATCGCATGTCATGTCCGGCCCATTTTGCCCGTTTTCTCCGCGCAACTCACCGGCCGGTTGTTGGCCTTTACCGGTTTTGCCGCCGGCACCTTGAGTTCAAGGGGCTGGGTCCTGAACCGGGGCACGGGCAGGGCCAGAATGCCCGCAAAAGCGCCGAATGGGCTTTTTTTTACAAATTTTGGCGCTTCCAGACGATCGATCCACTGATTGTTCCATCCGGGAAAATGACAGGTGGTTTGCCAGGACACCGGCGCATTGCCCAGCAGGGAAAAAAACAGCTGCCTGATTTCACCAATGCTGAAAAACCGGGCGTGATTATAAATGGTATGCACGAATACGCCCTTCATCCGCCGTTGAAATGCCTTGAACGAGTATTTATTCAAAATACCGATAAAAATTCCATCTTTGGCCACGCGGCAGGCTTCGGCAAGGGCCTTTTTCGGGTCATCCGCAAATTCCAGGGACAGGCAAAGGGAGGCATATTCAAAGGCATTATCGTCAAACGGCAGATTTTCGGCAGGAGCGCGGTGCAAATCCACGCAATTACCGAATTTCTTTCCGGCAATATCCAGCATATAGGGGGACGGGTCCACACCGGTCAACTGAATCCCCCTGCCCAAAAACGGCAGAAGACTGGAGCCGGTGCCGCAACCGATATCCAGCAGCCGGTCCCCGTAGGACGGGCGCAGCATCTCCACCATCAGCCGGTTTTCCAGATCAATGGTCTGCTGATTGCCGCTCTTGCACGCCCACCGGTCGTAGGCTTCCGCATCTTTAAAATCAAATACATATCCCATAAGGTTGTTGTAATGAAATCAACCGGGTTTTTCAAGGACAAAGCTTCCGGCAGAAAAACCGCGGGAAATAAATATTGTCTAAACGGTTTTTTCTGCGTATTTTATGAGCCTGCTCAATATTAGTTGAATTTTTTACAGCGTCGAACTTAACCCTATGGGAAAATGCATCCATCATCCGGACAGGGAAACCGCTTACCTCTGCCAGAAGCATCATTATTATGTATGCGAAGACTGTCTCAAATGCGAGGACCCCAAACTTTATTGCCGGTTCCGGTCACGGTGCCCCATCCGGTTTATCGAAAAAAGCCATCAGGATGAAGCCGACGCCCTGGCGCAACCTTTAGAAAAAGCATCTGCTGAAAAATGAAATTCTATAAATATCATGGACTTGGGAACGACTATCTGGTCATGGACCATAGCGATGGCATTACGGAGCCGTCTGTATCCAGGATTCAGATAATTTGCCACCGAAATTACGGCATGGGTTCTGACGGCATCCTTTTCGGGCCGGACAAAACGCCTTCCGCCGACTTTGCGGTGCGGATATTCAATCCGGACGGCTCTGAGGCGGAAAAGAGCGGCAACGGCTTAAGAATTTTCGCCCGCTACCTGTATGATCGCGGCAGGGTCGGACATGACCCGTTCTCCATCGCCACCATCGGCGGCATCGTTGAAGTAAAAGTTCATGATGACATGATGATATCGGTGGAAATGGGCTCCGTCAGTTTCGACAGCGCGCGGATTCCGGTCACCGGCCCGCCCCGTCAGGCATTAAATGACAAGCTGTTCATTGACGGGCAGGAAATCATCTACTCTGCCGCCACCATCGGCAACCCCCATTGCGTGGTAATTGCCGATGCCATCTCCCCGGAACTGGCAAAAGAACTGGGTCCGAAACTCGAAACTCATCCGAATTTTCCCAACAGAACCAATGTCCAGTTCATGCGGATCATCGACCGGAGCAATATCGCCCTTGAAATCTGGGAGCGCGGGGCCGGATACACCCTGGCTTCCGGCAGCAGCAGTTCGGCGGCAGCGGCTGTCGCTTATCAACTGGGGCTGACGGATCAGGAGGTCACGGTCCACATGCCGGGCGGCAACCTGGATATCCGGGTGGGGAACGGCCTGTCCATTACGTTGAAAGGCCCGGTCATCCGCGTAGGAGAAGGATATATCGATTCGGAAATATTCCATCAAAAGAATCTCTCATGAAAGATTTCTTCACTGTCACCCCGCTTGAAAAAGTGTTTGCATACATCCCGGCGTTTCCGAAGACCCAACCGGAAACCATTCCCCTTGAAATAGCGACCGGCCGAGTGCTGGCCCGGGACATTGTATCTTCTGAGGATATTCCGGGATTTGCCCGGTCCACCATGGACGGATACGCGGTTTGCGCCAAATCCACCTTCGGGGCCACGGAAGGAAACCCTGCCTACCTGACCCTTTGCGGGGCCATTCCCATGGGCGAAGCCCCGACCGCGCCTGTCAGATTGGGCCATGCCACCCGGATTTCCACGGGCGGCATGCTGCCCGTTGGGGCCGACTGTGTGGTCATGCTGGAATATGCCAGCGAAATTGACGAAACCACACTTGAGATCAGCAAAAGTGTAGCGCCGGGTACCCATGTCATCTTCCGGGGCGAGGATGTTTCCAAAGGACAGGCCATGCTGGAGCGCGGACGAAAGCTTCGGCCCCAGGAAATCGGACTGCTCGCGGCCCTGGGCATCAGCAGCGTTTCGGTTTATCAAAAGCCGGTGGTCGGCATCATCTCCACGGGCAATGAAATCGTGCCGATTGACAGCGTCCCCGGCCCGGCCCAGGTCCGGGATGTCAACTCCTATTCCATCAGCAGCCAGATCATGGAAGCCGGCGGCCGTTCCCGGCTGTTTGGCATTATCAGGGATGACTTTGCCGCGCTCCTCTGCACATGCAAAAAAGCGCTGGAGCAGTGCGACATGGTCATCCTCTCCGGCGGCAGTTCCGTGGGAACCCGTGATTTGACCATTGACGTATTAAACGCCTTCACCGATGCTGAAATCCTGGTTCACGGCATTCCGGTCAGTCCGGGAAAACCAACGATTCTGGCCCGCGTCGGCAGTAAAGCGGTCTGGGGGCTTCCCGGCCATATCACTTCGGCCATGGTGGTGTTCCACCGGGTGGTCCGGCCCTTTGTGGAACATGCCTGCGGAATGACGGGTGGAATGGCCGGCGGCATCAACTTCCGCGGGTTCCTGATCCCGGCAAAACTCAGCCGCAATATCGCATCCGCCCAGGGACGAATTGATTTTGTGCGGGTCCGGCTGACAGAAACGGGTGACGGGCTGATGGCCGAACCGGTCCTGGGCAAATCCGGCCTGATCCATACCATGGTCGTGGCGGACGGGCTCATCGAAATTGACATGAACACCGAGGGACTGCTCGAAGGCACCTTCGTGGCGGTTATTCCGCTATAGACTTCCAGATAGCATCCTAAGCATCTGTTTAAAAAGAGAGAATCATAATGACCGACCACCGAAATATATACTTAAAAATGAAACCCCTGACAGAGGCCCGGCGAATTCTGATGGATGCATTCCCGGCCCAGGACCGCCTGGCCGTTGAAACGGTTGATGTGATCCATGCGGTGGGCCGGGTCCTGGCCGAGCCGGTATTTGCGCAAATGTCGTCCCCCAATTTTCATGCCGCAGCCATGGACGGCATTGCCGTGGCTGCGGAATCGACCTTCGGGGCCGGAGAAGCCACCCCGAAAACCCTTGCGGTAGGGCAGGACGCTTTTTATGTCAACACGGGCCATGTGATGCCGCCGGATACCAATGCGGTCATCATGATTGAGAACGTCCGTGAAACGGCCGACAGTCAAACCAACACCCGGCAGGTGACCATCGAGGCCCCGGTATTCCCCTGGCAGAATGTCCGGCGCATCGGCGAGGACATTGTGGCCACGGAACTGGTATATCCCCGAAACCAGAAAATCTCTCCCTATGATCTGGGCGCGCTGATATCCGCCGGCATTTTTAAAGTCGCGGTTTGGAAAAAACCCTTGTTTTTCATTCAGCCCACCGGCTCGGAAATCGTGGACCACCAGGACGTGAAAACCCATGGGCTGATCCCCGGCCAGGTCATTGATTCCAATTCCCATATGCTGGGTAAACTCGTGGAATCCTGCGGCGGAAGGGCTGTTCGGAACGTCGTCATCAAAGACGATCTGGAGCAAATTACCATTGCCATCCGGACAGCGGCGGAAGGCGACAGTGACATCCTGTTCATTCTGGGTGGCTCTTCCGCAGGCTCCATGGATTTTTCCAGACAGGTCATTGCCGACCTGGGGGAAGTGCTGGTGCACGGGGTGACCATGATGCCCGGAAAACCCGTCATCATCGGCAAGATAGGCGGCAAACCCGCATTCGGGATTCCGGGATACCCGGTGTCCGCCATTATTGTTTTTGACCAAATGATCCGGCCCCTGATCAACGCCATGCTCCACCAGCCCGATCCCCCGGAACAGGTGATCCAGGTGATGCCTTCCAAAAAAATACCCTCAAAACTCGGGGTGGAAGAATTTCTGCGCGTCAAACTCGGCGCGGTGGGGGACACCATCGTCGCCACCCCCCTTCCCCGGGGCGCCGGCTGCATCACCAGCTTCACCGAAGCCGACGGCATCATCCGCATCCCCAATCATATTGAAGGCATACCAGACAACCAGCCTACCTCCGCCACCCTGCTCCGGCCCCTTCATGAAATCCAGAACACCATTGTGGCCGTGGGCAGCCATGACAACACGCTGGATGTGCTGGCAGACCTCATCCGGGCCAGAACCAGCCGGGTGTCGATTTCATCCAGCCATGTGGGCAGCATGGGCGGGCTCATGGCCATCAAAAAAGGATTGTGCCACGTGGCGGGCACCCACTTGCTGAATCCCGATGACGGCAGCTACAATATCTCATACCTGAAAAAATATTTGCCCGACACGCCCATCCGCCTGGTGCATCTGGTGCAGCGGGACCAGGGACTCATCATCCGTCCGGGAAACCCGAAACACATTCAGGGGATTGAAGACCTGGCCCGGAAAGACCTGACGTTCATCAACCGCCAGAGCGGTTCCGGCACCCGGATTCTCCTGGATTTCAAGCTGGACCAACTGGGACTGTTAAATTCGGACATCACGGGCTATGAGAACGAGGAATTCACCCATATGGCCGTGGCTGTGGCCGTCCTCTCCGGAGCTGCGGACTCAGGTTTAGGAATTTATGCGGCCGCCAAAGCCCTGAACCTTGATTTTATCCCGGTGGTGACCGAATCCTATGATCTGGTCATCCCGGAAGAATATTTTGAAACGGAAAAAATCCGGCTGCTCCTGTCCGTCATCCGCTCCGATGCATTCATATCACGAGTGGAACAGCTCGGCGGCTATCATACCCATCACACCGGCGAAGTTATCTGGAGCAATCAGGGATAGCGTCCGATGCCTTACACGCTGATTGACCATACGGCCGATATCGGCATTTGCGTTACCGGCGAGACACTTACGGACCTGTTTGCTGAAGCCGGCCGGGCCATGTTTGACCAGATAACGGATGCGGCAAAACTTTCCGCCTCTCACAGCAGAGAGATAGAAATCACGGGGATCGACCGGCCGGATCTGCTGGTTAATTTCCTGCGCGAACTGCTCTGCTTCTGGACCATCGACGCCTGTCTGGTAAAAAATGTCCGGATACGCTATATTAATGATGCACGCCTGACGGCTGACATCCACTTTGATGAATTTGTTCCGGAAACCCATGAGATTTTAAAGGATATCAAGGCGGTTACCTACCACGGCATATCGGTTAATGAGACGGATGCCGGATGGGAGGCGATGATCATATTCGACGTGTAAAGGACGATGATCATGGAACTTACACAATTAGATGAGTTTCGATGGGAAATTAAAAAACAGGGGCCCATGCGGGTGCCGGCCCGGATCTATTCCAGCCCTTCGATGATCGAAACCATCAAAAAGGAAGAAACCCTCCAGCAGCTTGTCAATGTGGCCCAGCTTCCGGGAATTTTGACCGCGGCCCTGGCCATGCCGGACATTCACTGGGGGTACGGGTTTCCCATCGGCGGGGTGGCGGCCTTTGATTGTGATGAAGGCGTGATTTCGCCGGGCGGGGTGGGCTATGACATCAACTGCGGGGTGCGGCTGGCGGCAACCAACCTTACGGAGGCGGAAGTGCAGCCCCGTCTCGAAGACCTGGTCAACGCCCTGTTTAACGCCATTCCATGCGGGGTGGGGTCCACCGGCAGCGTTCGCCTTTCCCAAACAGACCTCAAAAAAGCCCTTAAAACCGGCAGCCGGTGGGCGGTGGAAAACGGGTATGGGGAGGAAAGCGACATCCATCATACGGAAGACAACGGGTGCATGGAAGACGCGGACCCTTCAGCGGTCACGGACCGAGCCCTGGACCGGGGAAAAAACCAGCTCGGCACTCTGGGCTCCGGCAATCATTTTCTGGAAATCGGGGTGGTGGATGAAATATTTGACGAACCGGCGGCCCGGGCTTTCGGTCTGACCCAAGGTCACATCACCGTGCTGCTTCATACCGGATCAAGGGGCCTGGGCCACCAGACCTGCGATGATTTTCTGGCATCCATGGCCAAGCGCCTTCATATCGACGGCGTGCCGGTGCCGGACCGGCAACTTGCCTGCGCCCGGATATCCTCCCCATCCGGAGAAAAGTACTACCGGGCCATGAGCTGTGCCGCCAATTTCGCCTGGGCCAACCGGCAGATTCTCATGTACCAGGCAAAAGAAGTATTGATGCGGGCCCTCAATATCAGCCCCAGAAGTCTTGCCATGCGGCTGGTGTATGATGTATGTCATAATATCGCCAAATTCGAGACCCATACGGTGAACGGGAAAAAGCAGCGGGTCTGTGTCCACCGAAAAGGCGCCACCCGGTCGTTCCCGCCGGGACATCCGGCCCTGTGTGCTGAATATAAACAGGTCGGCCAGCCGATTCTGATTCCTGGAGACATGGGCACAGCCTCCTATGTTCTTGCCGGGGCTGAAGGGTCGATGGAAGAAACCTTCGGCTCCACCTGTCACGGTGCGGGCCGTGTGCTGAGCCGGACAGCGGCAAAAAAAGCAGCCCATGGCCGGTCTTTGAGCCGGGAACTCGAAGACAAGGGCATTCTTGTGCGCTGGACCGGAAGGACCACCATGGCTGAAGAAATGCCGGATGCCTATAAGGATGTGTCCCAGGTGGTGGATGTGGTGC
Source organism: Desulfobacteraceae bacterium (assembly GCA_003599885.1). Taxonomy (GTDB): domain Bacteria; phylum Desulfobacterota; class Desulfobacteria; order Desulfobacterales; family Desulfosalsimonadaceae; genus SURF-3. The sequence continues at coordinate 36,924 of QZKW01000088.1, forward strand.
ATGGGTCCGGAATATCCAGAAAAGTTGTACGGTTACGACCTCTTGCGGTGGTTAAGGGATAATAATGAGTAGGGGCAACCCCCTGTGATTGCCCGCATGTCCAAGATTACAGGGCAGGCACGGGGGCCTGCCCCTACGGCCGATTTGCATTATCTGTTTTCCTGATAATACACATCATTAAATTTAATATGACTATAACATTTTGAAAACATAAAATATTTATTTATTTTTGAACGCGTGTTATCTGGAAGTAAAATGGAAAAGCGTTTTTATTAGGAAGCTTAATAAACTTATGTTTGGGCAGGAATCTGGGGAATATTGGAGTGGATGCTTTAAACACACGGGTAATTCATTTGAGCAGATATGAAAACGCCAAAGTATATTGACAAGGTCAGAAATGGAGAATTGTCTATTGAGACAGTTGACAATATACTGAAACATATCTCCAAGTACTTGGTTATGATTGAAATGCCGTCAGATATTCTCAATTTAGAGAATAAACTTACTTATCATTTAACAAGTCTGCCTATCTACATTGTAAAAGGGCATAATAGCTGGTCAGGGATTGTTATTTGTTTCCCAGGTAAAAAAGAAGACCTTAAAACAGAAAACATTAGCACACCATATATCCGCTCAATTCTCTATCCGATGCTTGAGCTTAGTAGGCGTGTCAAGGAAAGCGAGAAAGGTCGGTTTGAGTGCATATATATTGTAGGTGAATATGTTTCGGAAGTGTTGCTCCGTAAATTCAGATTGTTGAAAGCTATTACCCCAAACCTGATCGTCCTATCAAAAAACATTATTCCTCTTGCTGATTCTACATTTGCTATACCCACCCCTGGTAAAGGTAAAATGAACGAAGATTTTGTACAGAAAACTTTATGTGCCAAAATGATTGTCCCGGAAGGGTTATTTATCCCTACGCGAACAGGAGATATCAGGCTCGGTTATATTAAACACGAGATGAAAGCTAAGGATGGCACGAAAGAACCGGAAAAACTTGACATACTATGCTACGATAAAGATAACGGTTCATTGATAGCTTTTGAAATAAAAGGACCAGCCTGCAGCAGAGTTGAGCTTGAAAACTTATTCTTGCAAGGAATTGAGCATCAGATGTGGGTTGAAGAAAACAAACGCGCTATCAAGTTGTTTCATGAAGGACCGCGTGGAAAGGCAATTAATTCACGAAAACGGGTTAAACTCCTTTTGGGTTTCTTTGGCGACATTGTACCACCTCTCTTCCATGATTTAAGAGATCAAGCCGAACACGAAGATCGCCACTTAAAAATTGAATTTGTTCGTTTTTACTTTGATATGTTTGATGGACTCTTTATTAGCCGATTCCCTGAACCCGAAACAGTTTCTTGTTTAATGACTCTCAAACCCCAGCAATGGGGACTTCGCGGTGATCCTTACCTGTGGGAAGAAATGTTTAATCATCTTGCAACAACAAAACTGCCAGACTCAATAAGCGGCTTAATCGAAATAATAGAACAAGCTTTTATCGAGCTAACAGCCCACCCCATAACATATGGAGACAATATCTATCTTGAAAAGTATTCTCACGGTGGAATGTCCAGTGGTTATATTGAACCACGATTTTGGGGAAAAACAGTGCTTCCGCTTGTAGTAGAGAGATATGAAAAATTCTTTAGGAAATAAATTGAAAGACTCTATTTAATGAGTGCCTAACAAAAGCAATCCAGCCATCGCTGCGCTACGGCTGATTTTTTTGTTCCAAAAAAACAAGAGCATTTACAGGATTAGAAGGAGTTCTGCCCCATGACACCGGACATTTTCAGGGAATACGACATCCGGGGCATCGCCGGAAAGCAGACCACCGAAAACGATGTCATTCTTATCGGCAAAGGCATCGGCACCTTTCTGTTGCAGCACAAGTGTTCCCGCCTGAATGCGTCTTATGGATAAAATTAAAAAAGTCCATGACAGCTCAGGCGTTGATAAGGGATTGGTCGCCATGTTCCTCAAAATGTCACCGGAGGAGCGGCTGAAGTCAAATGATAATGCAGTGCGCACTATTTTGGAATTGAGGAATGCATACCAGCAGCAAAAAAACAAATACCGCAGACCTGAGTGCGATACTTGAAGGTCTTTTAAAAGCAGATATTCAATTTATTCTTGTCGGCGGCCTTGCCGCGGTTATTCAGGGGGCGCCTGTTACAACGATAGATGTGGACATTGTACATAACCGGTCTTCTGAGAATCTTTCAAAACTTTTTTGCTTTTTAAAATCAGTCGGCGCCATTTATCGTCGTCCAGACGATAAAATTATAGAACCCAAAGAGGAAGATTTCACGGGGCATGCGCTTTTCTCGACTCAATTAGGGGCACTGGATGTTTTAGCTTTCATTGAAAAAGGAAAAGGGTATAAAGATCTTTTAGAGCATACGGTAGAAATTGATTTTAGGGGACATACCCTTCGCGTTCTTGATATCAAAATGCTGATAGCGCTTAAGAAGCTCTCCAATGACCCGAAAGACAAGCAGAGACTACCAGTTCTAGAAGAAACGCTGCGGCAGTTGAATGAAAAATCAGATAATGACACCGAATAAAATAAAAAGGAGAACCAATCAGTGACACCCGATATTTTCAGGGAATACGACATCAGGGGCATCGCCGGAAAACAGATCACCGAAGACGATGTCATTCTTATCGGCAAAGGCATCGGCACGTTTCTGGTGCAGCACAAGTGTTTCCGGCTGACGGTGGGCCGCGACTGCCGCCTGACTTCCGATGCTTTTTCTGAAAAGCTTATCGAGGGCCTCATGTCCACCGGCTGCCATGTCATCGACATTGGCGTGTGCCCCACCCCGGTGCTGTATTTTTCCATCCAGCACCTCAGCCAGGAAGGCGGCGTGATGCTCACCGCCAGCCACAACCCGCCGGAGTATAACGGGTTTAAAATATGCAAGCACACGGATTCGGTTCACGGGGAGCAAATCCAGGAAATCCGGCAGATTATTGAACAAAAACAATTCGTCACAGGCACAGGCTCACGGAACCGGGCGGATGTCGTCACCCCCTACACCCGGTTTATGGTTGAGAACATCCGCATCAAAAAACCGTTAAAGGTTGGAATCGACGCGGGAAACGGCACCGCCGGGGTCATCAGTCTGCCGATTTTAAAAGCCCTGGGCTGCGATGTAACGGATATCTATTGCGACATGGACGGCCGGTTTCCCAATCACGAGGCGGACCCGACCGTATTAAAAAACATGACGGACCTGATCCGGCTGGTAAAAGACAAGAAGCTTGAATTAGGCGTCGGCTATGACGGCGACGGCGACCGCATCGGGGTGGTGGATGAACGGGGCAACCTTGTTTACGGCGACCAGCTCATGATTATTTTCGCGCGGGAGATACTAAGCCGCAAGCCCGGCGCCACCTTCATATCGGAGGTCAAATGTTCCAAAACCATGTATGACGATATCACCCGTCATGGCGGCAACGCGATTATGTGGAAAACCGGCCATTCCCTGATCAAGGAAAAGATGAAGATCGAGGATGCGGAACTGGCCGGGGAAATGAGCGGCCACATGTTTTTTGCCGACCGGTATTTCGGATTTGATGACGCGATTTACGCCACCTGCCGGCTGCTTGAGATCCTGGCGGACACCGGAAAAAATCTGTCCCAACTGCTTGCGGATGTGCCGAAGACATTTAACACCCCTGAAATCCGGGTGGATTGCCCGGACAATGTCAAATTTTCAGTGGTCAAAAAACTGACCGAAGACTTCCGTGCGCAATACGATGTCATTGATATTGACGGGGCCCGGATCGTTTTTGAGGACGGATGGGGCCTGGTCAGGGCTTCGAATACCCAGCCGGCCTTAGTGCTGCGCTTTGAAGCCCTGTCGGAACAGCGGCTTGCTGAAATCCGGAATCTGGTGGAATCCGCCCTGGACGCTGTCAAAAAAGAAATCGCGGTTTAAAATACTTGATTCATAGGATTAACCATGAAATAAGAAAAATCGGCGATATGGTTCCGCAGGCCTTAAAGCAGCCTGCGGTTCATCTTTAAAATAATATAAATATTTTTATATCATTTATATAGCAGATAATTTTTATTAATTTTTATACTTAGGAGCCAAAAAAAATGAAGGTGCTGATCAGCGACAAGCTGGGGGAAGAAGGCGTAAAAATTCTTCAAAATGAAGAGGGAATTGACGTTGACGTCAAAACCGGGCTTCCCCCCGAAGAACTTAAAAAAATCATCGGCCAGTATGACGGACTCATCATCCGGAGCGCCACCAAGGTCACGGCGGACCTTTTAGAGGCCGCCACCAATTTGAAAGTGGTCGGACGGGCGGGCATCGGCCTGGACAACGTGGATATTCCGGCAGCCACCAAAAAAGGCGTGGCCGTCATGAATACCCCTGGCGGCAATGTGGTCACTACCGCCGAACATTCCATTTCCCTGATGATGGCCCTCACCCGGAACATTCCCCAGGGCACCTCCACCATTAAACAGGGACTGTGGGAGAAAAAGAAGCTCGAAGGCCGGGAAATTTTTAATAAAACCCTGGGCGTCATCGGATTCGGCAAAATCGGGTCCGTGGTGGCGGACCGGGCCCGCGGACTCAAAATGCGGGTGGTGGTGTTTGACCCGGTTGTTCAGCCGGAAGTGATTGAAAAAGAAGGCTTTGAATATGTGGATCTGGACGCCCTGTTTCAACAATCCGATTATATCACGGTCCACGTGCCCAAAATCCCGGCCACCGTCGGTCTGCTCAACAAGGCGGCATTTGCGAAAATGAAGGACGGGGTCATGGTGGTGAACTGTGCGCGGGGCGGTATTATTGATGAAAATGACCTGTATGATGCCATCACCTCCGGAAAAGTCGCCGGCGCGGCCCTGGATGTGTTCAGCACCGAGCCGCCGCCTGCGGACCTGCCCCTGCTGAAACTGGACAATGTCATCGCCACCCCGCATCTGGGCGCATCCACCAAGGAAGCCCAGACCAATGTGGCCGTGGCCGTGGCCGAACAGTTCATCGAATTCCTGAAGTACAACAATATCATCAACGCAGTGAATGTGCCGGCAGTTTCCGGCAAACTCCTTGAGCAGCTTCGGCCTTTTATGACCCTTGCCGATCGTATGGGAAGTATGCAGGCCCAGTTTTTAACCGGTCAGCTCAAAGAGATTCATCTGGAATATCAGGGCGATTTTCACGGCCTGGACATGAAACCCGTGACCACGGCATTTTTAAAGGGAATTTTGGATGTTCTGGTTCAGGATGGGGTCAATTCTGTAAATGCGCCGGTCTTGGCAAAAGATATGGGTATTAAAGTATCTGAAACCTCAACCGCCGAATCCGAAAAATTCATGAACCTGATCAGCGTCAAGATCGTGACAACGGAAAAGGAATGTCTGGTGGCGGGGTCGGTGTTTGGCAAGACGGATACCAGAATTGTCAGGATTGATGATTTCCGGATTGAAATTATTCCTGAAGGTCATCTGGCCCTGATTCATAACCTCGATGAGCCCGGCGCCATCGGCAGCATCGGGAACCTGCTGGGCGAAAACAATATCAATATTTCCCAGATGCATGTCGGCACCCAGGTCGGAGGAAAAAACAACATTATCCTTATCAAAACCGACAACCCCCTGACGAATGACATGAAGAAAAAAGTGCTGGCGCTTTCTAAAGTGAAATCCATCCAGACATTTGAATTATAACTGAAATATTACAACCATAACAACGATGACTTTGTGCCGCGAGAAACAGATCGCGTCACAAAGCCATCCACCCACTCCAAGACCCGAGAGGCGGCAATGACAGAAAACAAACAGACACAGCCGGATTTTGCAATGCCTGCAATCAATTTCTCAACATTCATTCTATCTTTAAATTCCGCCGCGCTGGTTCATTTGGGGGTGGAAACGGATCCAACCACCGGCACCCGGGCAGTCAATCTGACAATGGCAAAACAGACCATTGATATTCTTGCCATGATGGAAGAAAAGACCAAAGGGAACCTGACCGAAGATGAAAAGCGGCTGGTGACGCATCTGATTTATGAATTGCGGTTGCTGTATGTGAAGCAGGCAAAAGGGAACTGACGGTTTAATAAAAGACCCGTTTCATCACGAAAAATCAGAAAAACGATTTATTTTAGACATCTGTCTTTCCCGGTCAATCCTTCAAATATCAATCCCTCAAATATCAGCCATGGACATTCAATCGCCTGCAAAAATAAACCTGTTTCTTGAGGTGACCGGCAAACGGGCGGATGGATACCACAACCTGAACACCCTGATGTGCTGCATTGATTTGCATGATGCCATCCGGCTGTCTTTTGAAAAAACCGGCATCACGATTCATTGTACCCACCCGGACGTGCCAAACGATGAAAGCAATCTTGCCTGCCGGGCCGCTAAATTGTTTTTTGATGCCGCTTCCTGTGGTGACGGTCTTCATATCGATCTCGAAAAAAAAATCCCCATTGGCGCGGGACTCGGCGGGGGGAGCAGCAATGCGGCAGCAGTGCTCAAGGGGCTAAACGCATATTACGGCAGCCCGTTGCTTCATAGCGAGCTCATGGGGCTCGGCAAAACAATCGGCGCGGATGTGCCTTTTTTTATTTACCGCCAACCGGCGTTTGCAGCAGGGATCGGGGATATTTTAACCCCCTGCCCCCATCTTGAACCCTTTCCGGTGGTGCTGATATACCCGTCAGTTCCTGTATCCACCGCTGAGGTATATAAAAAATTGAATTTAAGATTGACAAAAACCAAAAAAATAAATACTGATTTTCTTTTTGAGCAAAACTTGGGCCGGGATGCGTTTCAATTTTTCTTTAATGATCTGGAACCTGTCGCATCCATTATATGCCCCGAAATTATGCAGGCAAAAGCGTCTTTACTCCACCATAACGCCATGACCGCATTGATGACGGGGAGCGGTTCAGCGGTATTCGGACTTTTTGAAAATGATGATCTGGCTGAAAAGGCATACACCGCCATTTCCGGCCAAATTGCAGGAAGCATAGACAATACAAGGATATGGCAGGTCTATCGGAGCCATTTGGTTGTATAAACGGTATTGATAACAACAGATATTACGACAACGGCGGAAGATATCCTTACCGGGTGGCGTTGTCTGCAAAAAGCATATTGGGGCGTCGTCAAGCGGAAAGACACAGGATTTTGATTCCTGCATTCGGAGGTTCGAATCCTCCCGCCCCAGCCAACATAACCATTTTAAAATAAAAGATTTATAATCATGTATCAGGATAACGGCTATGTGCTTTTTGCAGGAAATTCCAACCCTATTCTGGCCCAGTCGATCTGCGCATATTTAAAAAAAGATCTCGGCGGCGCAAAAGTCAAACGGTTCAGTGACGGCGAAATTCAAATTGAAATTGATGAAAACGTTCGTTTAAAAGATGTGTTTGTTATCCAGTCCACCAGTGCTCCGGTCAATGACAACCTGGTTGAACTGATGCTGATGATTGACGCCCTGAAACGGTCGTCCGTCCGGCGAATCACCGCCGTGATACCCTATTTCGGATACGCCCGTCAGGACAAAAAGGTGGCGCCACGGGTGCCGATCAGCGCAAAACTGGTGGCAGACATGCTGACCACCGCAGGCGCCCACCGGATTATTACCATGGACCTTCACGCCGGTCAAATCCAGGGCTTTTTCAATATTCCCGTGGACAACCTGTTTGCAGCCCCGGTGCTGATTGAGTATATGCGAAAAGAAAATACCCAAGATACGATCATCGTATCACCGGATGCCGGTGGTGTTGAACGGGCAAGAGCTTTTGCAAAACGCCTGGATTGCGGTCTGGCCATTATTGATAAACGCCGGGATGCGCCGAATAAAGCCAAAGCCATGGCGGTCATCGGTGATGTCAGGGGGAAACGGGCCGTTATTCTGGATGATATGGCCGACACCGCCGGAACACTGACCGAAGCCGCTAAAGCGCTGGCCGGTGAAGGGGCCCGTGAAGTGCATGCCTGTTGCACCCATCCGGTTTTATCGGGACCGGCTATTGACAGGATCACCGATTCCGTATTAGAAACAGTCGTCGTAACAGATACCATTCCTTTATCCGATAAAGGGCGGGCCTGTTCTAAAATAAAAGTTCTGTCCATATCCAGTCTTATCGGGGAAGCGATTATTCGGAGCCATACTGGGGACTCTGTTACATCATTATTTATCTAAACAAACCGAAATGCAGGGAGGCATAAATTTTGGAAACACATAAACTTCAAGCGCAAATGCGTAATTCCACAGGAAAAGGAACCGCACGGGCCTTGCGCCGGGACGGAAGAATTCCCGCTGTTCTCTATGGCTCAGGAATTGACAGTGTCATGCTCTCGCTTGACACCCATACGGTCCAACTGTTGTTGAGAAAAATCAATTTCGCGCAGACCCTCTTGAATCTGACCGTTGAAAGTGATCCGCCCATTGATAAGACGGTCATGATCAAAGAGATTCAGATCGAACCGCTCAGTCAGAATCTTCGCCATATCGATTTTTATGAAGTCAATATGAAACGAAAACTTACCGTCACGGTTCCGGTGGTGATTACCGGCGTTTCGAAAGGCGTTGAAGAAGGCGGCGTTCTTCAGATTATCCGCCGGGAACTGGATGTCAACTGTCTGCCGGATGCGATTCCGGAAAGCATTGTCGTTGATGTGACGGATCTTGAAATCGGGGATTCCATCCATGTCAATGAGCTCAGGCTGGACGGCGAGGCTGAGATCCCGCATGATGTGAATTTCACCATCGTCACCATCGTCAGCCCGAAACGCGATGAAAGACCTGCCGGTGAAGAAGAGGCAACTGTCGAAGCGGCAGCTGAAAAATAATCTGACAGCCATGCGCTACCCGATTTTTTATCGCACGCATATTTTAGATAATGCCTGTTATGCCGAATGATTCATGGATGATCGTGGGGCTGGGAAATCCGGGCCGCGAATATGAAAGGACCCGGCATAATATCGGGTTTATGGTGATTGACAGACTCGCGGAGAGTTGTGGTATTTCCCTCACTCAAAAAAAATTTGACGCCCTTTTTGGTGTGGGGAAAATAGAGACGTTACCGGTTATATTAGCAAAGCCCATGGCCTATATGAACCGCAGCGGGCCGCCGGTCCAGCAGCTGGCAAAATATTATCAACTGGAATCAGACCATATACTGGTCATACATGACGATATTGACATTTTATTCGGAAATTTAAAAATCAAATCGAAAGGAGGGCATGGAGGGCATAATGGAATAAAATCTATTATCGGTGCCACTGGCGAATCAGAATTTCCCAGGATCAGAATCGGCATCGGGCGTCCGGAATCACATCATATGGATGTCACGAATCATGTGCTCGGGAAATTCACTCCTGATGAAATGCAATATCTGGAACCGGTTCTATCCCATGCCGTGGACGCTGCTCAATTAATATTAAAAAAAAATATCACCATCTGCATGAATCAATTTAACAGAAACAACAGAAACGAAGCAGGATCTGATAAACTTTAATCTTTAGTTAGGGAGGAAAAACATGGAAGCGTTAATGGGAAATATTCCACTCACGTGTACAATCATTGGACTGGTGGGTATTCTGTACTCACTGCTGGTTGCCGGAATCATCAAGGGTGCCCCGGCTGGTAACGCAAGAATGCAGGAAATCGCCGCCGCTATTCAGGAAGGCGCGATTGCGTATCTGAACCGTCAGGCCAAAAGCATGGGCGCTGTCGGTATTATTATTTTTGGCGTGATCTTTTTCACGCTGGGCGCCAAAACCGCTGTTGGTTTTCTGGTTGGCGCGCTGTCCTCTTTCATCGCCGGTTATATCGGAATGAGAGTTTCGGTTATTGCCAACGTCAGGACCACTGAGGCCTCAAGAGGCGGCCTTTCCGCCGGTCTGGCCATGGCTTTCAAAGGCGGTTCGGTTACCGGTATGCTGGTTGCGGGCTTGGGTCTTACCTCTCTGGCCGGTTTCTTTACCTACATGATTTCATCTGCTCCTGAAGGCGCAAAGCTCATTGATTTGGTTGTACCTCTGGTTGCCCTTGGTTTTGGCGGCAGCTTGATCTCCATCTTTGCCCGTCTGGGCGGCGGTATCTTCACCAAAGGCGCTGACGTCGGCGCTGACCTGGTGGGTAAAGTCGAAGCAGGGATTCCTGAAGATGATCCAAGAAACCCTGCAACCATCGCCGACAACGTTGGCGACAACGTTGGTGACTGTGCTGGTATGGCAGCCGACCTTTTTGAAACCTATGTTGTGACCCTTGTTGCTGCCATGCTTCTGGGCGCATTGCTTTTCCCGGGCCAAGATGTGGTCGTCTTCTTACCCTTAGTACTGGGCGCAGTTTCCATTATTGCTTCCATCATCGCCATGTTCTTTGTCCGTTTGGGAAAAAGCGAATACATCATGGGCGCATTGTACAAAGGGATGTTCGGCGCTGCTATTATTGCTGGCGTAGCGTTCTATTTTGTTATTAACTTTATGGTCGTTGCTGAACTTAAAATCGGTGCGGAAGTCATCACCGCGATGAATCTGTATTACGCCGCTCTGGTCGGACTGGTTCTCACCGTCCTGATCGTTGTGATCACCGAATATTACACCGGTATTTACGGGCCCGTGAAACATATTGCTGAAGCGTCCACCACCGGTCATGGCACCAACATTATCGCTGGTATCGGCGTCAGCCTTCAGTCCACTGCTGCACCGGTTCTGACGATTTGTGCCGCCATTTATGTTGCGTATGACTTTGCCGGCCTTTACGGCATTGCCATTGCTGCGGTATCCATGCTGTCCATGACAGGTATGGTTATTGCGATCGATGCTTACGGCCCGATCACCGACAACGCCGGCGGTATCGCTGAAATGGCTGAACTGGATGACAGTGTTCGCGCTGTTACCGATCCTCTGGATGCTGTTGGAAACACCACAAAAGCGGTTACCAAAGGTTATGCTATCGGCTCCGCCGCTCTGGCAGCCCTGGTTCTTTTTGCCGCCTATACCCAGGAATTCGCTCTGCATGGCGGTTCCGCCAAAATCGCTTTTGATCTGGCTGATGTGAATGTTATCATCGGTCTGTTCATCGGCGGACTTCTGCCCTACCTGTTTGGTTCAATGGCCATGAGCGCTGTCGGTAAAGCCGGCGCGGCTGTTGTTGAAGAAGTAAGACGTCAGTTCCGTGAAATCCCGGGCATTATGGAAGGCACAGCAAAACCCGATTACAGAGCTTGCGTTGATATCGTCACCAAGTTCGCACTTTCCCAGATGATGATTCCGGCGCTTCTGCCGGTTGTCACCCCGCTGCTGGTCGGCTTTCTGCTGGGCAAAGTCGCTCTTGGCGGTCTGTTGATCGGAAGTATCGTCACCGGTCTGTTTGTCGCTATTTCAATGACCACCGGCGGCGCCGCATGGGATAACGCGAAAAAATACATTGAAGAAGGTTACTTTGGCGGCAAAGGCAGTGATGCCCATAAAGCTGCGGTTACCGGCGACACCGTCGGCGACCCCTACAAAGATACCGCTGGTCCGGCAATCAACCCGATGATCAAAATTCTGAATGTTGTCGCGTTGCTGATGGTACCGTTCCTGATGTAATATCATGACAATGATATAAATTAAGGCAAGTTAAAGGGGATTGGCGGCTTTATCGTCAGTCCCCTTTTTTTTGTTGATTTTTTTCTATTAAAATGTTAAGTTATTTTTTTTATTTGAAATAATATTAACTCGACAAAGCAGCACGGTGTTAAAAATGGCTAAAAAAGCAAGTAATGCGATCATTAAAGAAGTAGAGGAACAACCGGCCATCAAGGTCTTTCAGGTGGGGGACCTGGCTGTTTATCCGGCGCACGGCGTCGGCAGAATTGAATCTATTGAGTCCCGGACGATCAATGGCGACAAACATGATTTTTATATTTTGAAAATCCTTGAAAACAGCATGGTCATTATGATTCCGACCTGGAACGTGGCGTCTGTGGGATTAAGGAATATTATTGATTCAACCCAGGTCGCAGAAATATACGATGTGTTGAGGACCAAAAAAGATGATATTTTCGACAACCAGACATGGAACAGAAGATATAAAGAATATATGGACAAGCTGAAGACCGGCTCTCTTTATGATGTCGCAGAAGTCTTCAGGGATCTGTATCTCCTTAAACTGGTCAAAGACTTATCTTTTGGGGAGCGGAAACTTCTGGATACAGCGAAGGTTTTGCTGTTAAGAGAACTTTGCACAGCAAAGAAAGCGGATGAAGAAACCGTATGGGCGGAAGTGGAAGCCCTGTTTATTCAACCCGAGTAAAACGCCCTGGTTTCCAGAACTCGATACACCCACCATATGTCTAATCAAAAACATGGGTCGTTTGTCGTCATGGCAGATATCAATGATGTCGGCAAACGACTCGATGCTTTTGTCACGGCCAATTTCCCGTCCATATCCCGCAGCATAGCTTCCCGCCTGATCCAAATGGGTGAAATAACGGTCCACGGTTCCATCAAAAAACCCGGCTATCGCCTGGCCCCTGGTGATAGGGTAGAAGGCCTTATTCCCGAGCTCGTGCCGTTTCACCTGGAGCCGGAAGCCATTGACGTACCGATCCTTTTTGAAGATGCCGCCATTCTTGTCGTCAATAAACCGCCTGGCATGGTTGTCCACCCTTCACCAGGGCATGAGGAGGGCACCCTTGCCAACTGGCTCCTGCATCACCATCCGCCCATAGAAAAGGTCGGAGGCGATACGAGCCGACCCGGTATCGTTCACCGCCTGGACCAGGACACATCAGGCGTCCTGGTGGTCGCAAAAACCGAAAAAACCTATACTGATATGGTATTACAATTTAAAGAAAGGCTTGTGAAGAAAACCTATATTGGGCTGGTATACGGAAATATTGGCACGGATTGCGGACAGATTGTGCTGCCAATTGGGCGGCATACAGAAAACAGAAAAAAAATGGGTATATCCGATAGTTGCAGCGCACGATACGCTGAAACCCACTGGAGGGTCAGGCAACGATTTAACCGGATGTCCCTCATGGAATTTGACATTAAAACCGGCAGAACGCATCAGATCCGCGTTCACTGTGCAGCCATTAACCATCCGATTGTCGGGGACCGGGTGTATGGGTTTAAAAAACCCGGCCGGCTGTTTGAAGGCAGCGCTTTGCTAAAACAATTGATCCAGTCAATTCCCAGGCAGATGCTTCATGCCTGGCGACTGGGGATAATCCATCCTGAAACGAGGGAAAACATTCAGTTTGAAGCGCCTTTACCAGAGGATATGAGCAGAATTCTATCCAGCATCCAAGAACATGAAAAATCAACAGAATCCGCATCCCCTATTTCACACCCAGACGGCACTGATGCGAATCCGCATCAAAGGTCATGATAATTTCCTGACCCTTCTTTTTTTCCTGGTTCAATTTCTTATATTCCTGGATCATTCGTTTCTTAAATTCCGTCTTTGTCTCCTGAGCGTCCGTGTGCCCGTAGGCTCTTAATTTTTCCTGCTGAATTTCCCAGAGTGTGTCCACAGAATACTGGGCTTTGCTCTGCTGACGCATGCTGCCATCATCCGATGCCGGATTTGCGGCAATAGACTCATTTGAAGCGCCGGGGTGCTTTTGACTTTGCTTTTCAGCATGTTCCCAGACCCGGCTCCAAGCCTGTTTACTATAATGCAATTTCCATTGAAGGTTGTCGAGCAATACGGTCAGATGTTTGGTAGAGATACTGTTAGGAATACGAAATGCTTGAATTTTTTCAATTAAATCCAAATGGCGGGGGTGAGGTTTGTTGTTTCGGTCGGCAAGGAATGCCCTGATTTTCGAATCCATCTCATCGACCTGACGACTCATTAAAGCCAGCGCCTGCTCAACCTGTTTCCGTTGTCCTTCTAAATCTAAATCCCGATCGAAAAAATCCATTGATATGCACCTCAAGGCTTATATTCGAATACAAAGCAACATTACGCATGGACCAAAATGAAATAAGCCACACACTGCCTTCCGGCAACAAGTGACTTATGGATCATCATAGTCTTATTCTTTTAAAACGCCATGAATTTAAAAAAATGAGTTGTATCCCTTTATTTCCATTACCAAAAAACTTCTTACCAGGAATTCAGAATACCATGCCCTTTGCACTTAGCCAGCTCATTCTGAAACTGCTGAAACCGGTAACCCAGAACCTTAATGAGATAGGACATCACCCGATACCCCATTAACGGATCCTGATCAAAAAGATCCAATAACGACTGCCTGGATATTTGAATGACGGAGCAAGTGCGCGTAACACAATAGGCTGAAAGCATCATTTTATAGGGCGGGATAAAACAGGACCACCCCAGGATGCGTTTTTTCTGTTCATCTGCTTCAAAGCTCGAAATGGTTGTTTCATCAGTGGACGGACGATTGCCTGGCAATTCGAAGCGAAGATCCACTTGACCATCGACAACCAGCCAAAGGTAATCGGCTGCATCGCCTTCTTTAAACAGCCTTTCCCCGCGCTTAAATTCCTGTTTCACGCAAAATTGCTGAATAGCAGCCAACTGCTCATCCGACAATTCTTTAAATGCCTGAACTTTATCTAAATCTTTAAGTGAAATCATGCACGCCCCCACGAATAAGTCTGTCCCTAAAATACGGACGTTTTATCTTAAAAATCAACCTTTATCCTGATTATAGCAAAGTCTGCAGCAGCTCAGGCATCTGTTGGCTTCATACCGTGCCTGATCTTCAGCGATCACCAGATCGACTTCATCCAATGTGTGAATTCGCTGGGCAACAGGAAGTTCCGGCATTTCGGTGCGTTTCTTCTGAACAACACCGTCCACAGACTCAAAAATTGTGCCTGGTATGTGTTTATTTAATATGGCTTTTGGCTGCGGGATGACGGGCTTCCCTTTCAAAAACAGATCAATGGACCTTGCCGCTTTACGTCCGCCGCCAATGGCGTCAACAACCAGTGCCGGACCGGTTGCTGAATCGCCGGCTGCAAAAATATACGGCACGTTCGTTTGGCAGGTGGCGGGTTCCACATCAAATGTATTCCACCGGGTGATGGACAGACCATCCAGCCGGTCGCCTTTTCCGCGGAAATCAAGCAGCGGTGACTGACCGATGGCGGTGATAATCATATCCACATCCAGTATGGTTTCAGAACCTTTAACCGGCACTGGGCTGCGACGGCCGCTTTTGTCGGGCTCGCCCAGTTCCATTTTCAAATATTCCAAGCCTGTAACCTGTTTGTCATCGTTTCCGACCACACGATTAGGCGCTGCCAGAAATACGAATTCTATGCCTTCATGTTCAGATGCAACAATTTCCACCTCATTGGCGGGCATTTCTTTCCGGGTCCGGCGGTACACCAGATATACCTTGTCAACACCTTTCCTCAGCAAGGTCCGGCAGCAGTCAATAGCGGTATTGCCGCCACCGATAACAGCGACCCGGCGGCCAAGCCGGACTTTTTCATCATTTCCGATTTTCGCCAGAAAATTGATGCCGGTAAAACAGCCGTCCAGATCCTCGCCCGGTATCCCGAGATTGTAATCGTTCCATGCACCCACACTGAAAAACACCGCGTCAAATCCGGAGGCGATCAAAGATCCAAAATCGAAATCAACGCCCAAGCGCACATTGGTATGATTTTTGATACCCAGGTTTAAAATCCCGTCGATCTCCCAGTCCAGGACTTTTTTGGGAAGACGGTACTCGGGGATACCGTACCTCAGCATACCGCCAAGTTTTGGCATGGCTTCGAAAATTTCCGGGTGATGGCCTGCCCGGCGGAGAAAATACGCACAACTCAGCCCGGCGGGGCCGCCACCGATAACCGCAATCCGTTTTCCGGTATCGGGGCCGCATTCAATGGGCAGACGTTTTCCGGAGTTCATTTCCATATCCGCCACAAACCGTTTGAGCTGGTTGATGGAAACCGGCTCATCTTCGATGCCTCGGCGGCAGAAGTTTTCACACGGATGGGGACACACGCGTCCGCAAGCCAGGAGCAATGGATTCTTTTCCCGGATCGTGTTGACTGCTTCTTCATATTCCCCATTACGGATATGACCGATATAACGCGGAATATCGATTTCAGCCGGACACGTCTGGGCGCAGGGAGCCAGCGCATCATCAATAGCATTTAAATGCAGGAGCCGCTGAGAAACCGTTCGCACTTCCAGAATCGATTTGGGGCAGGCAGTTTCGCAGGCCCCGCACCCGACACATTTCTCTTTTTCAACGACCGGATAACCATTGGAACCAAGGTGAATAGCGTCAAAACCGCAGGCACGGACACAATCACCGAAGCCCAGGCAGCCGATGGAGCAATCACGCTTACCACCATACAGAGACGTCACCGCGCTGCAGGAATTCAAGCCGCTATAAATAAAACGGTCACTGGCCCGTTTCCCGCCATCGCAATTATTATACGACTTTAACGGTTCCGCTGCGCCGGCTTCTGAGCCCATGAGAACCGCAATTTCAGAGACATTTTCAGGGCCAACCAGAATACACGCATTGGCAGGGGCTTCTCCATTCACAATCGCCTGGGCCGCAGCGGAACATCCGGCAAATCCGCAACCACCACAATTCGCTCCCGCCAGCAGCCCTTCGACTTTGGCAATCCGAGGATCCTCATAAACATAAAATATTTTAGAGGCAAAACTCAGGAGCAAGCCGCAAACTGCGCCAAGTATCATTAAAAAAAGCAACGATTCAACCACATCAACCCTCTTGGATTTTAAATTCTTATCAATTGATAATGATCTGAAAAATCAACAATGGCATCAAGATTGCGACAGCATTGGAATTTTCATGAAAGCTTGAAAAAAATGTTAAACCATGCCCTGAAATGCAAAAAAAGCCAGTGAAATCATGCCGGCGGTGACCAGTGCGATCGATGTATCCTGAAGCGGTTTCGGAACCCGTGCAAGGAGTATGCGCTCCCTTAATCCGGCAAAAAGGATCAATGCCAGTCCAAATCCGGCAGCATAGAAGAATGAAGCGACTAATGACTGGAGAAACGTGAACTCCTTATCGATATTCAATACGCATACACCCATAACCGCACAGTTGGTGGTAATCAGAGGCAAGAAAATCCCGAGACCGGCATACAGAGCGGGAATACTTTTTTTCAGAAACATTTCAACGAACTGAACCAATGAGGCGATTACAACGATAAACGCCATTGTCCGGAGATAAACAAGGCCGAATTTAACAAGGATATAGGTGTAAATGACCCAGGTAATTGTCCCTGCAACAACCAGCACAAAAATTACAGCCATTGCCATCCCGATGGCTGTTTCCATTTTTTTCGAGGTTCCCAGGAAGGGACAGTTCCCCAAAAACTGGGCCAGCAGGATATTATTAACAAAAATACATGCAATTATTAGCTCAAAATAGCCCATGATATTCTCCTATTAATCCCCGACCGCATTTATAAGACAGAGCATCAGACCGAGACAGATAAATGCGCCCGGTGCCTGGACCATAAACGAAAACGGCTGAAATGACGGAAAAGAGGCCGACAAATTGTACGAAAAATCTCCCCACACAGTAACCGACCCATGCCCCAGCAATTCTCTGACAGCACCTAAAGCTCCCAGTGCCATCGTGAAGCCGAGTCCGATTCCCATTCCGTCCGCCATTGAAAGGGATACTTTATTTTTATATGCAAACGCTTCTGCTCGCCCAAGAACGATACAATTCACAACAATAAGCGGAATAAATACACCCAGCTTAAGATATAATGGGTATGTGTATGCCTGCATCAACAACTCAACAATCGTAACAAAAGCGGCAATGATAATAATAAAACAGGCAATTCTGACTTTCGGTGGAATCATGCTTCTCAACATGGAAATCAGAAGATTTGAACCCACCAGAACAAATGTTGTGGCAATTCCCATCCCCAGTCCGTTTTCCATTGAAGTTGTTACACCAAGAGTAGGACAAAGACCCAACACCAGTCTGAACGGAGGCAGTTCTTGCCACAATCCTTTTGTAAATTCCTGAACTAACGTCTTAGGCATATTGATCTCCTATTTGCCAACCTTCTGTATTTCTTGTTGTAACTGTGGTTTCATTTTTTGATAAGAGGCCATCGCTTTGGCAACCGCATCACAAACCGCGCGAGATGTAATTGTTGCTCCGCTGATTGATGTAATCTTCCCCCCATCCTTGGTCACCTTAGCGGGTTCCTTTACAGACAGGCCCTTAAACTGGGACACAAGGCTTGGATCATCTTTGGCTTTTGCGCCAAGGCCCGGGGTCTCCGTATGCACCGTAACCGCTGCACCTACCAGTTGGTCGCTGTCCAAATTAACTCCGATCATCACACCGATGTCTCCGCCAAATCCTTTACCAAATTCCTCAAAGGCAATGGTGTTGGTTTTGCCGTCAAATTTCCCGACAAAAAAGCTTCGCTCAACATCACCGTCCGAAATTTTAACACGATTTTGAATCGGATTGATGGATGATCCTGCCAGAATAGCCTCTATCGCCGGGCCCTTGACAAAGGTCAACTGCTGCGCCTCAATCTGGCTTGCTGTACCTTTATTGACTGCTGCAAGCACACCGCCTGCAACTGAACTTAAAACCGTAAGAACAACAACCATTTTTACCATTTCATTCATTTTAGACACCCTTTCCAATCGCTTTGGGTCTAATTTTATCTACAATCGGATTGACCAGATTGATGATCAAAATAGCATACAACACACCATCGATATGGGTGCCGATGTTCCGGATCAATATGGTGAGAGCCCCTCCGAGTAGTCCATATATCAGCATTGGTATAAAATTCACCGGGGAAGAAGAATCTTCAGTTGCAAGAAAAAAAGCACCGATCAGGGTGTAGCCGGTGAATAAATGGAAACCCGGCCCGGCATAAAGTTCCGGATTTAAAAAATTAAAGCCCAAGGCAGCTGCAAAAATTCCGGCAAGAAATGAAACTGATATTTCCCATCGGATATATCCTCTGAGCATTAAATAAACACCTCCGAGGATCAAACCGATTCCGAATGTGGACCCTATACCGCCGATCTGTTTCCCCTTCAGCAGATCCATTACAGCAAAAGATTCTACAGCCGGCGCGCCGAATGCTTTTGAAAGCACAAGCGGGTAAACGGCATTAAAATCAAACTGATAGTTCAACAATGCGGCATTAAAATCAAATAAGTGGGACCAGGACAGCATCACGATAGTCATTGCCAGAACGGCCGGATTAAAAGGGTTGGCGCCGATGCCTCCGAAAATTCCCTTGCCGATCACAACCGCAAAAAAAGTACCGGTAACCACTGCCCACCAAGGTGTTGTCGCCGGCAGCATCATCGCAAATATCATTCCAACCAATGCCGCATTTCCATCACCAACGGAGATGGGGCGCCGGGAAATAAAATTAATCAGCAGTTCCCAGATAATGGCGGAAGCGATGGCTATCGTCACAACTCCCACCGCAGCCTGTCCGTACTGATAACAACCCGGAACGACCGCTAAAAGGCTGGCCAGAAGGATATTCCGGCTTTTTGACGACGTGCTGCTTCCAATGTGCCAGAACGGCGCATGAGAAACTGTTAGTTTTAAGGTGCTAAACATTATTTTCCTCCGCTTCCTTCATACTCTCCAGAGTGTATTTCGCCAGCCGGATATGCTGAAAAACCGGAATCCTGGATTCGCAGACATAGCTGCAGAATCCGCATTCAATGCATGAAAAAAGGTCATACTGGTCTGCTGCTTCCTGATATTGCTGGGCTTCAAGGTATCGAACCAGAAGGTTGACCTGAATACTGGCCGGGCATACCCGAACGCAGTCTCCACAGTTCACGCATGGAGCGTCTGACCGCTCGGGAACCTGCTCTTTACTCTGAACAATAAGGGTGTCGGAATCCGGCATCACCGGAGAATCCGTTGTGTAAACAGAAATCCCTGTTAGCGGTCCGCCGACAATCAATTGATCGCCCTCTTCCAGGTTCTCATTAAACTCATTTAAAATATCCTGCAATGGCGTTCCGATAGGTATGGAAACCAGCCGGCGGGTGCCGTCTTTGGATATAAAGGTAATCAATTTTTCCAGAGGGAGCTTTCCGGTATTAAACGCTGCACCCAGTGCGGAAACCGCCTCCGCGCTGAAAAAAGCGACGCCCGCGTCCGGACTCGATGCTTCAGTGGACAAAACATGCTGCCGGATCAGGTGGGGATGGGCTGAAGGATATTCGGAATCCACTGTCTTGACAGTGGCGCCGGAAGATCCGGCCACCTGGGCAAGATGCTGGGGAACAATGAGGATGACGTTATGAATTCCGGTGATCTTGCGGAGGAAATCAATTCCCGTCTTCATGGAAATGATGTTGTTTTTAACAAAATATTGCCTTGTGATGCTCAATAAATCGTTATCCGCTCCCATAACAACTATGGTTTTCACCGGTTTATCCGTATTGAAAAAAACAGTAAAATCCGGTTTTCCGGGAAGGCCGGACAGCAGGTCCCTTGCTTTTTCAAGTGATGGCGTCTGACTGGAGCTCTTGAAATGGTCATCCACGGTTTGGGCGGAGTCAGCATCAATATCGATGGTGACTACCGTGTATTTTTTCCCCAGAATCCCGACAAAAGGCGAAATATTCGATATCCGGCCTGACTTACTGGCCAGAAGATAGTCATCAGCCTTTTCCGTCAGGGCAATTTTCTGGCCATTTTTAACCGGGTCACCTATTTTCAATAAGGAGTTTTTGGCGCTTTCAAACGGATGCTCAATGGAAAGCATGATGTTTTTCGATGCCTTTACACTGACCGGCTCCGCCTGGGCTTCATCAATTCGTTCATAGTGCAATTTCGGTTTTACAAGTCCGAAGAATGATCTTTTAATCATGGATCAACCTATAACTGCTTGACTTTTATTAATTCATTTCCTCAAAAAATATGAGAATCTTCTGCCGATTCAGCAAAAAATAGCGCTTTTTTTAAAAACCGTGGCATTTTTTACAGTCTGCATCGCCGCCTGCAGGACCGGCACCGACATCTTCATGGCAGCTGATGCACTGTCCATGAAAAGCGTCTGCCCTTTTTCTGGGCTCATGGCATCCCGCGCAATCCTTTTTACCAGGGGTAATCCCGGATTCTTCATGGCAACCGATACATTGTTTATGGAATGCATCCTGGCGATTCAGCATGGCATCGTCATCGCCGCCGGGTTCATGACAATCGCTGCATAATTGCGGCTCAGCCCCCGACCCTTCATCATACTCATGGTGACAGTCACTGCAGGCAAGTCCCAGATCCTGGCCGTGCACCTCATGATTGAATTTTCCATTTTCACCCATTGCCGGGACATGCTTGCTGTCTATCCCGTGACAAGCGGTGCAATCCCCCGGCAGTTTAGCGCTGCCCGCTTCCTGATCATGATGGCAGTCCAAACATCCCAAACCGTAAGTGGCGCTGTGGGTTTGATGGTCAAACAATACATTCCCGCCAACGGTCTTAAACATTAACCGCACGGGAGACTCAGGGGGGGCAGCCGTTGGGGAGCTGTAACAAAAAACCCCGACCACCAGACAAATAATGGCAACAACGTAAATGAGTTTGCGTTCATTCTTTAAAGACATCTATTCGGATTCCTTTCAAATAGGCCGGATACTTTTTCTATGGCCAGCTCATTGCCGATACGCCAACGCATCAAAAAGTACTTACAAATCCAACATTTTCCATAATTCTTTTAAATTTTAAAGAAGCATTTTTATTATTTCAGCTCTTTTTTGTCAAGATATTTTATAGATGGATCATTTTCCGGTTCACCGGATAATTGGCGCTATCACACCCAATAAAAAAGGCCGGGATGAGCCACCCGGCCTTTTTTATTTTCACACGATACAAGGAGAATTATATAGTGTCTTGCTTCAGTCTGTTTTAATCCGCTTTCCGCCTTAAAAATGTCGGGATGTCATAATCCACATAGGGCTCTGATTTTTCGGCGGCATCACCTCTAAACTTATGCGCTGTTGCTACTCTGGAAGAGTTGGAAAACAATTTTCGGTCTTTGGCCTCTTGCTTCTTTCGAATAAATGTCGGCTGGAGCATTTCTTCATCAAAGTTTTTCATCTCTTCCGGTGTCGGGTTCCGTACCATTCCCCGCGAAATATCACTTGAGCGGGAAACATCTCTAAAAGAAGGCCGGGACCTCGGCATGTGTGATTTTCCGTCACTGATACCCGTCGCGATCACCGTCACCCGCAGTTCATCCGTCAGCGTCTCGTCCACGGACGTGCCCCAGATGATTTCCACATCATCATCACCAATCTCATTAAATATCCGTTCAGAGGCTTCGATGGTTTCCTCCATGGTCAACTCTGAGTTACACGTAATATTCATGAGAACGCCGCGTGCGCCCACAATGGAATTGTCTTCCAGGAGCGGATGGGAAATGGCCCTTTCAGCCGCTTCAATCGCACGGTTTTCACCACTGGCCACACCAATTCCCATGATCGCCATACCGGCTTTAGACATGATGGCCTTGACATCGGCAAAATCCAGGTTCACCAGTCCGGGGCGCAGAATCAGATCCGTAATGCCTTTGACCGAGTGGTTCAATATTTCATCCGCTCTTTTGAACATATCGATTAATGTGGATTTTTTGGACGCCAGTCCCCTTAACCGGTCATTGGGAATGGTGATGACCGTGTCCGCCATTTCTTTCAGGCGACTGATGCCCTCTTCCGCCTGTTTGCTACGTTTTTTGGCTTCGAATGCAAAGGGCCGCGTAACGACAGCCACTGTTAAAGCCCCTAATTCTTTACAAATTTCAGCAATGACCGGCGCGGCGCCCGTCCCGGTGCCCCCGCCAAACCCTGCCGCGATAAATACCATGTGGGCCCCTGAAAGGGCTTCTCGTATCACGTCAGCGGACTCCAGAGCGGCGTCCCTGCCGACATTCGGGTCCGCACCCGCGCCAAGCCCCTGGGTCAATTCTTCCCCCAGTTGAATTTTGATACCGGCTTTCGCCAGTGCCAGGGCTTGAGAATCGGTATTGGCGACAATAAACTGAACGCCCGTGAGCTGTGAATCAATCATGTTATTCACCGCGTTGCATCCCCCGCCACCGACACCAATGACCTTGATTTTCGCTGAACTTTCTGCCTCTACGTAAGAAAATCCCATTTTACGCCTCCTTGTATGCGTGTTTGTGATTAATGCTTCAACAACTTAAACAACCGAATATGCTCCAGACTATATAATTTCCTTAAACCAGGTTCGCATCCGCGTCATGATCCGGTTAAAAATATTCGCATCCCGGATTCTGAATTTCTTTTTGGACTGATTTTTGGCCCCATACAGCACAAGCCCGACCGCTGTGGCATACATGGGGCTGTTAACAACATCGACAAGACCGCTGATTCTTCTGGGCAGCCCCAGTCTCACCGGCAGCTCAAATACCGATTCCGCGATTTCCGTCACCCCATCCAGCATCGAAGCGCCTCCGGTGATGACCACACCGGATTTAATGGAATCTTTCATACCTGCACGGAAGATTTCCCTTTTCATTAGGGTAAACACCTCTTCCACCCTGGGCTCCAGGATTTCCGCGAGTATCTGCCGAGGAAGCTTCCGGGCCGGGGCGCCGTTGATATCGGATATCTCAAGGATCTCTTCATTCTTGACTTTACTGGCAACGCAGGTGCCATACTTCAGCTTGATTTTTTCCGCTTCCGCCAGCGGCGTTCTGAGTCCTACGGAAATATCATTGGTCATGTTGTTGCCCCCAAGGGACAGGACAAACGTATGCTTGATATTGTTATTCGCAAACACCGCCAGATCCGTGGTGCCGCCGCCGATATCGATGATGGCCGTGCCGACCTCCTTTTCTTCTTCCGTCATGACCGCTTCGCTCGACGCAATGGGTTCCAGAATAATATCGCAGATATCAAGGCCGGCTTTATGGCCGCATCGGATAATATTCTGAACGGAAGTAACCGCACCCGTGACGATATGGATCCTTGCTTCCAGCCGGACACCGGCCATACCCACCGGGTTGAGGATGCCCGGTTCGCCGTCCACGATAAATTCCTGTGGCAACACGTGAATGACTTCCCTGTCCATGGGAATGGCAACGGCCGTCGCCGCTTCCACCACCCGATCCACATCCGACTGGGTAATTTCATTTCCCTTGATGGCGATAATCCCATTGCTGTTAAAGCCGGTGATATGGCCGCCGGCAATACCGGCGTAAACAGAAGATATTTCACATCCCGCCATCATTTCGGCTTCCTTGACCGCCTTATTGATCGAATCAACCGTGGATTCAATATTCACCACCACGCCTTTACGCAACCCCAGCGAAGGATGGGTGCCAATACCGATAATGTTGATTTTTTCCCCTGACAATTCCGCAACTACCGCACAAATTTTTGTCGTGCCGATATCAAGGCCCACTATAATCTCTTCCTGGTTTTTCAAATTAAACCTCCTTTTTAACCTTTTCGGATTCTTCCACAATCCCGGGCCTTGCGACAATGCTGTCCGGATTTCTTAAATCCAATTCTTCAATAAACGGTATATTTGTATCAGTGGCCAGGTAAGATAGAATACGGCCCAGCCGGCTGCATTTTACATCATAGTTGCCATATCCCAGCTTGACCATCCGCACCGGACCTTCAACCTGCAGCGTTAACCCGACTTCCCTGTCAATGAGAATATGCTTGATGCTGTCATTTGTGAGAACTCCGTCGGGTGTGCACCCGGCCCTTAATATTTCAAGCACGGACGACAAAAACGGAGCGCCCGGCGTTTCTGAAGCTTTCCAGTCGGAATAATCAATGCCGGACATCACCGGCAGACCGGCGACTTCGGATGCTTCCGCTTCTTTAAAAATCACACCATCCTCGTTAATGAGAAACCGTTTCCCGAAATCAACCACCGCCAATGGTTTCTGTTCCAGTACGCTGATGGCGATGATTCCCGAAGGGGTTCTGACGATCTCCGCCTTCGCGATCCAGGGGTGGACGAGCAATCGTTCCCGGATGGTTCTTAAATTCATGGATACAAAATTATCCCCTTCCTTGATTTTCGCCGCATCCAGAATCTGCTTTTCCGTCAGACGTTCGCAGCCTTCCACAGATATGGTATCCGCCCGGAAATAATCACACTGGGTGATGACATCATGAACAAAAATAAAGGACAGGCTCATGACCCCAATCAAGAGTGCAAAAAAAGCGCTTTTGAAAAGAATCCGCAGACTTTGCCGAATACCTACGGCCTCTTTTTTCACCGGCGGTTTTCGCTTATAGCGATTTTTTCTGTTTTTCTTAAATCCCAACAATTTGCACTTCCGGTTCCAAAATAACGTTAAACTTCTTAAATACCGTCTCTCTTACGATTTCCATCAGGCTCAGGATATCGGCGGCCGAAGCAATTCCCCGGTTCACAATATAATTGCCATGCATGGGCGAAATTTCCGCATCACCAACCCGAAGGCCCTTTAGCCCCGCCAGATCAATCAGCTTGCCGGCAGGTTCACCGTTCTCCGGATTTTTAAAAAAACAGCCCGCGCTGGGGAGGTGGGTGGGTTGGGCCGCCCTTCTGTTTTTTAACAAGGTGTCGGCTTCAGCCGTCAGACTTTCCCGACACCCTGGGAACAGACTAAACTGTCCTTCAATGATAACGCAGTCATTGATACTGGCAGGAACGGCATCCGGGAACGACAGGCGGCGGTAGTCAAACAGCAATGCCGATCCTTTCAGTTGAAGGTTCTTGCCATCCGGAAGAATCACCCGAATGATTTCAAGTACGCTGCCCATGGCGCCCAACGCCGTGCCGGCGTTCATCCGGATTCCGCCGCCAACCGTTCCCGGAATCCCTATCGCAAAATTCATTCCAGCCAGGCCCTTATCGATGGCATACCGGCACAAACTGTTCAATTTAGCGCCCGCCATTGCTGAAATTTTTTCGATACCGATCTGAGAAATCTCTGTCAGGCGACCGGCCATGGAAATCACAACGCCCCGGAATCCGCCATCCTTCACCAGTAAGTTGGATCCGCCGCCGAGAACCAAAAACGGCACCCCATTATCCCGAAGTAAAGGCATCAGAGACATGAGTTCGCTTTCGTCCGTCACAGCGACCCAGGCGTCCGACGGCCCGCCGACCCGAAACGAGGTATGGCCGGACATGGGCTCATCAAAGCGTACACGGTGGGCGAACCGCTGTTGTAACTGATTTTTAAGCGCTGTTTTTATCGTCATAATCCACGCAAACACCATTTGACAGACCTGCCTGTTACCGGCTTAGTTCGGTTAACAGGGCTTCCCCGCTTTTCCACACATCGCCAGCGCCTAACGTCAACACCAGATCCCCTTGCCGGACGATGTCCTTCAACCGGCTGACAGCATCCGAAGACGTATTGACGCAGGTGACATCTTTATGCCCGTGACTTTTTATCCCCTCACAGAGCATGACATGATCAACACCTTCAATGGGGGTTTCGCCTGCGGAATAAATCGGCAGCAAAACCAGGACATCAGACTGATAAAACGCCCGGGTGAACTCATCATACAACGCCCGGGTCCGGGTATACCGATGGGCCTGAAATGCCACCACCAGGCGCCGCCCCGGCCAGCTCTGGCGTATGGCATCAAGCGTCACTTTGATTTCCGTGGGATGATGGCCATAGTCATCCAGCACCTTGATCCCGGACGTTTCACCCTTGATCTCAATCCGCCGCCCCACTCCCTGCAATCGTTCCAGCGCGTACTTGATCTGATCAAAAGGGATATCCAGTTCCAGGGCCACGGATATACCGGCCAGCGCATTGTATACATTGTGATTGCCCGGCATGTTCAGCACCACATCGCCCATTGACACGCCTTTGCAAAAAACGGTGAAGCGGCTTTGCAGCCCGTCAAACGAAATGTCTCTGGCCTGAAGGTCCGCCTGAGCGCTGAGTCCATAGGTAACAAACCGTTTTTTGATCTGAGGGATAATCTCCTGCACCGCTTCATTGTCCAGGCACAGCACCGCCAGTCCATAAAACGGGATACGGTCAATAAATGTTAAAAACGAGGATTTGATGTTTTCGATGTCCCCATAAAAATCAACATGTTCAAGATCAATATTCGTCACCACCGCAATGGTCGGAGAAAATTTCAGGAATGAACCGTCACTCTCGTCGGCTTCTGCGACAATATAATCCCCGCCGCCCAGAACCGCATTGGTGTTGATGCTCTTTAATTTACCGCCGATCACTACGGTGGGATCCAGTCCGCCATCGGCCAGAATCCCGGCCAGCATGGATGTTGTGGATGTTTTTCCATGTGCCCCGGCTACGGCGATGCTGTATTTCAGGCGCATCAGTTCCGCCAGCATTTCAGCTCTCGGAATCACGGGAATCGATGCTTCCAGAGCGGCCCGGACTTCCGGGTTATCCGGCCGGATGGCGGATGATATCACCACAACATCCACAACCTTAATGTGATCGGACGCATGTCCTTTATATATGGTGCCGCCCAGCTTACACAGCCTCTCGGTAATGTCGGACAATACGGCATCAGAGCCGGACACCCGGTAACCCAGATTAAGCAGCAATTCGGCAATACCGCTCATGCCGATGCCTCCGATTCCCACAAAAAAGATATGATATTGTTTTCGATACATAAAAACTCTTATAACCTAAGGGTTATCCGGCGCATAACGGTTGCGCCCCGGTGTTGATAATCCGATAAATGTCATCCACAATTTTATCTGCGGCATCCGGCTGACTAAACTGCCGGATCTTTTCCCCGGCGATTTTCAAGGCATCCGGATGACCGGCATAATATTCGATTCGCTCCGCCAGAAGTTTTCCGGTGAGTTCGCTTTCCATAATCATTTCAGCTGCACCGCCGTCCACAAGGGCCTTTGCGTTAAACACCTGATGATTGTCTGTGGCAAACGGGAACGGTATAAACAAAGCAGGCCTGCCTGCGGCCGTTAATTCCGCAACCGTTGTTGCACCGGACCGGCAGATCACCAGATCCGCCTGACGGTACCGGGCGGCCATGTCCTTAAAAAAAGGGGCCACTTCATGACGAATCATCTTCTGCTCATAAGCGCTGCGCACCAGGTCCGCATCCGTAGCGCCCGTCTGGTGAATCAGGGTGTAGTTTTCAGGATCTTTTATGCAATCCATGGCTTCCAGCATCGCCATGTTGAGCCGGTGCGCCCCCTGGCTCCCGCCGGATATCAGAATCGTAAAGCCTTGGTTTTTCCTCCCGGTTTCAGCAGAAGCGCCGTTTTTCATGGTCTGCAGAATCTCAGCACGAACCGGATTTCCGGTGAAATACATCTTATCCGGGGTTTTAAATCCAGTGCCGGGAAAGGATACATAGATCCGTTGCACCAAACCGGCCAGCATCCGGTTGGTCAGTCCGGGGATGCTGTTTTGTTCACAGATGACTCTGGGTATCCGCAACATCCAGGCACCGAGAACCACCGGACCGGCTGAGTATGCCCCCATGCCGATAACGGCATCCGGCTTAAAGGCAACCAGAAGTTTCAGAGAATCGATTAATCCTTTGGGCAGTTTCGCCACGGAACGGAGTTTGGCGAACACGCTTTTGCCTTTGATCCCTTCCGCCGAAATCCTTTTTTTGGCATAAGGCGTATTGGCCAGCACAGTTTCTTCAATTTTTTTCCCGCTGGTCACAAATAAAATCTCCGTCTTAGCCTGTCTCTTAACAAAGGTTTCGGCAATGGCGATTCCGGGGAACAAATGTCCGCCGGTACCGCCGCCGGCAATCACCACCCGCAGGGCGCCTGCTGCCGTTGAATCAGTATTTACCGTTTCTGTGATGCCCATATATTCATCAATACGCCGATTAATCCCAGATTAATGACCAGTGACGACCCGCCGTAACTTAAAAACGGCAGGGTTAATCCTTTGGTCGGCAAAAGGCTCAGATTCACCGCCATGTTAATGACAGCCTGCAGGGTGATGGAAACGGTGATGCCCAATGCAAGCAGGGAACCGAAGAAATCCCGTTCCATTTTTGCGATGGTAAGGCCCCGCCATAAAACTATCAAATAAAGGCCTATGACGATGAGCACCCACCGCAGCCCGCCTTCTTCCCCGATCACGGAAAAAATAAAATCCGTATGCGGGTCCGGAAGATAAAAAAGCTTCTGGTATCCCTGGCCGAATCCTTTTCCCCAGAGGCCGCCGGAACCAAAACCCATCAGCGAATGAATCACCTGATATCCTTCAGCTTTGGGATATTGCCAGGGATCCCAGAACGATAAAACTCTTTTCAATCTGTAGGAGCTTGAAAATATTAAAAAAATAGCCGCCGGCAGCACCACGAGAAGTGCGGTGGTGACCAGTTGCCTCAGACTGACCCGGCCGGCGAACATCAACAGCCAGCCCATGGCCCAGAAGATGACCACAGAGCCATAATCCGGCTGCAAGAGAATCAGGATGGAAAATATCATCAGCACTACCACGTGAGGCATAAAACCGATGGCAAAGGATTCAATGCGATCCTGTTTTTTGGCAATGGAATAGCCCATAAACACAATCAGGGCAAACCGCGCCAGCTCAACGGGCTGAAACCGGAAATACAAAAAATCAATCCACCGGACCGAACCTTTGACCTCCCGGCCCATGCCTTCAAGCAGCACCACCACGAGGAGCGCCATTGAACCTGCGAACAACAGATAAGATGTCCGGCGATACATCTGGTAGGGGATATATCTGCCGATCAAAAACGCGAGAAAACCAATTCCGGCAGAAATCAACTGCCTGGTGAAAAAATAATATTCATCTTCGTAATTCTGTAACGCGATGGCTGAGCTTGCGCTGTATACCATGGCAATGCCGATTCCCGTCAACAAGAGCACCGGCAGCATGACAGTCACATCATAAGACAAACTGGCTGCTTTCTGATTGGTTTGCTTCATCTTCACCGACCTGTTAGTTGTGCGATTGACCTGACAAAATCATCGCCCCGCTGGGCGTAGCTGGTGTACATATCAAAACTGGAACACGCCGGGGAGAGCAGCACCGTATCCCCACTGACGGCTGTTTCTGCGGCCAGAAAAACGGCTTCCCGCATATTACGCACCCAAGCCACGGGAACCATGTCTTTAAATACCGGCTCGATCTTTTCCGCAGCCTCTCCCATGACAATCAACTGTTTGACGCAACGGGCCATTTGGGGTTTCAGGCTTTCATAGCTTCCGCCTTTGTCCCGGCCTCCCATAATGAGGACCACCGGACCGGAAAAGGATTCCAAAGCCCTCACCACAGCGTCCACATTGGTTGCCTTGGAGTCATCATAAAAAGCCACCCCGTTCTTCGTATCCACATATTCAACCCGATGGTGAAGACCTTCGAAAGTCTTCAGCGCACTGGTGATCCCTGCCATCGTTCCGCCCACAGCCAGGGTCGCAAGTCCTGCGGCAGCGGCATTTTCCAGGTTGTGACGCCCCTTCAGGGGAATGCCTGAACACTCCACCGGCTGGTCTCCGTCATCCGGAGTATGAAACCAGAGGGTCTGCCCATCAATCCAGGCGCGGGTGTCGACAATTTGCGCGCAGTTAAAAGCGAATTTCGTTGCGGTCAAATTTTCGGATATGGCGAGAATGGCCGGATCCGCGTCATTAATGATACAGATATCGTTCACTTCCTGATTTTCAAAAATTCTTGCCTTGGACCGGGCATAATCATCAAAATCCGTGTATCGCTCCAGATGGTCATCGGTAATGTTTAAAATCACACTCACATGGGGCCGGAACCGGTCGATGGTATCCAGTTGAAAGCTGCTGATTTCCGCCACAATAAAATCAACCCCCTCCTGGTGGTCGATCAGTTCAATCAGCGGTGTTCCGAGATTGCCGCCGGTCAGAACGTTGAATCCCGATTGCCGGAGCATTTCACCCAGCAGCAGGGTCGCGGTTGATTTGCCGTTGGTTCCGGTAATTGCAAGGATCGGGGTATGGAGGAAGTGATACGCCAGCTCGATTTCCCCGATCACCGGCACCCCTTTTGCCTTTGCACTTACCACCGGCCCAATCGTATGGGGCACGCCCGGACTCAGCACAATCAGGTCCGCGTTCGCAAAGGAAGTCTCTTCATGCCGGTCCAGTTCGATATCAACGCCCAAGGCGTTCAGCTCCGGCAATATTTCCTGAAATTCTTGAGGCTTGCGGTTATCCGTCACCGTCACCGAACACCCCTGAGCCACCAGAAATCTGGCCACGGAAACGCCGGATCTGCCCAGACCGGCCACCACAATATGTTTGTTTTTTAAGTCCATAAAATTCAGTGTCTGTTATCTCAGTTTTAAAGTGCTGATGGCAAACAGCGCCAGAATAATCGCGATGATCCAGAACCTTACAATCACTTTGGATTCCGGCCATCCCTTTAATTCAAAATGATGATGCAGCGGCGCCATGCGAAAAATCCGGCGGCCTTTTGTCAGTTTAAAATATCCGACCTGAAGAATGACGGACATGGCCTCCATCACAAAAATACCGCCCACCAGAACCAGCAGGATTTCCTGTTTGGTGATCACCGCAATGATTCCGAGCAGCGCGCCCAGGGGCAATGACCCCACATCCCCCATAAAAATCTGCGCCGGATAGCTGTTAAACCATAAAAACCCCAGCCCGGCTCCGGCGATGGCCCCGCAGATGATGGTTGCTTCGCCGCATCCGGCCACGTAACTGAGCTGGAGATATTCGGCAATTTTCAGATGGCCCGTGACATAGGCAAACAGCATGTAGGTCGCGGCGGCGATGGTCACGGGCCCGATGGCCAGACCATCCAGTCCGTCAGTGAGGTTCACCGCATTGGATGCGCCTACGATCACCAGAATGGCAAAAAGGATATACCAGGGCCCCAGATCCGGGGTTACGGTTTTAAAAAAAGGAATCGTGACCTGGGTATGAAATCCCGGATACATATAAATGATGAATCCGGCGATTCCGGCGATCACCACCTGAAGAATCAGTTTTCCCCTTGCGGTTAATCCGGTGTTGCGTTTTTTGATCTGTTTTAAATAGTCATCGGTAAAACCGATGCCGAAATATCCGGCAGCCACAAACAGGATAATCCATATATAGAGATTGGATAAATCCACCCACAGCAGCGTTGACACCAGAATGGACAGAAGAATCAACACACCGCCCATGGTGGGTGTTCCGGCCTTGCCCTGATGGCTCTCGGGTCCGAGTTTCCGGATATACTGGCCGATCTGTTTTTCCCTGAGCAGGCGGATCATATAAGGCCCCAGAACAAAACAAATCAGCAGAGCGGTCAAACTGGCGCAGATGGTGCGAAACGTGATGTACCGGAACACGTTGAGCACCGAAAAATCCGCCTGAAATCTATTAAACAAGTGATACAGCATAAAAATATCCAAAAAAAATAATAGGGCTTATGTGCTTTTATCCGCTTCTTCCAGCAGGTGAACGATTGTTTCCATCCCGACACTTCGGGAACCTTTGACCAGCACCCAGTCTTCAGGCCCCAGAACGTCCGCCAGCCGCTCGGCCAGATCCGCTTTTTCCCCGATAACGATACAATCGTCCGTCATGCCCTGTTTGCTTGCCCCTTTTTTCACGGCAGCCGCATACTCCCCGGTCAAAAAAAGCATGTTGATTCCCGATTGCGCAGCGATTCTGCCGATGTCCTCATGCAGACGTTCCGAATCCGCGCCCAGTTCAAGCATATCCCCTGCCGCGAGCACACCTTTTTGAGTGCCTTTTAACGTGACCAAAGTCTTAATGGCCGCTTCCATGGAACCCGGGTTGGCGTTATACGAATCATCAATAATAAAAAAACCCTGCCGGGATTTCCGGATATTCATGCGACCATGCACCGGCGCAAATGCGGCGATGCCGGCGTGAATATCTTCGGCTGAAACACCGGTCAAATAACCGATGGTCGCCGCCGCCAAAGCGTTCGACACCATAAACCGGCCCGGAGCTGGGATATCGATCTGAATCTTGGCCGGAATGGTCTGATCGGGCAGCACAAGGGTAAATTGCGTGCCGAACGCTTTGTTTTGGATGTCCAGGCCCCGCACATCGGCGCCCGCTGACTGACCGAAATACACCACCCGGCAGCGCGCCGACGCCCCCAATTTTAATCCGCAGGGATCATCCCCGTTTAAAACAATGGCGCCGGATTCTTTTATGTTCTCCATCAATTCGCCCTTGGCCGCCATCACCTCTTCCAGGGAGCCCAGACCTTCCAGATGGGCCGGGGCGACATTGGTGATAATGCCGTAATCCGGCTGACAAATTTCCGAGAGCCTTCGGATTTCGCCGGAATGGTTCATGCCCATTTCCACCACCGCCGCCTGATGGGAGGCATTCAGTCGCAGGAGGGTCAACGGAACGCCGAATTCATTATTGAGATTCCCGATGGTCTTTAAGGTATGATACTTGCGGCCCAGTACCGAGGCGCTCAGTTCTTTGGTGCTTGTCTTTCCATTGGACCCGGTAACCGCCACCACAGGGATGTGAAAGCGGCGGCGATGAAATGCGGCCAGATCGCCCAGAGCCCTTACCGTGTCAGCTACTGCAACGCAGCAGATATTTGCTTGTGTCCAGGATGCGATTTCCTCATCCCCCACCTTCCGGCGGTCCACCACAAGCCCTTTAACACCGGAAGCAATCACCCCTGGAATAAAGGCATGCCCGTCATGGTTCGCGCCTTTAACCGCCACAAACAGATCCTGTTTGGCAATATTCCGGGAATCAATGGATATCCCCTCAAACGAGACGGATGCGCCGCCGGATACCTGTTCACCACCGGTTGCAGACACAATTTGATCGATTGTCCATGGAACCGGAGCCATTAATTTTCCCCTGTTTCGATAAGGATTAATGCCGAATTCGCTTTTTCACGGTCATCAAAGTGCAGGGTTCTTTGGCCGATAATCTGGTAGTCTTCATGGCCTTTGCCGGCAATCAAAACCGTGTCTCCGGTTCGCGCCACCCGAATCCCCAAAAAGATGGCCTTTTCACGGTCCGGCTGGATGATATAGCCGCGCTCGGTGGGTCCGGCTTCCAGTTCCCTTTCTGTATACTCGCGGTTCAAAACAGGCGTAACGCCTGCCAGAATATCATTAATAATGGCATCGGGCGATTCAGTCCGGGGGTTATCTGATGTAATCACCGCCAGATCGCTGAGCCGTGCGGCAATTTCACCCATTTGCGGTCGTTTCTTCCGGTCTCTGTCGCCACCGCAGCCGAATACGCAAATCAGCCGGCCGGTGACAATTTCCCTTAACGTGGTCAAGACGTTTAAAAGCGCATCCGGCGTATGGGCGTAATCAATATAAATGTGCCGGTTAGAACGGCTGGGAATGCGCTCGAGGCGGCCGTGAACCCCGCCAAACGATGACAGACCTTTGATAATTTCCGAGGGAGTCAGCCCCATCGCAATCCCTGCGCCGGCAGCGCACAGGATATTTTCGAGATTATAGCGTCCCACAAGCTGCGACCGGAATGTGACGGCGTCATTCCCAAACCGGATTTGTCCGTTCATGCCGTGCTCGTCAAACACCACTTCATCGGGAACAACCGCATTTGATGGGTTTGATCCCACGGCAATCACACGCACATTCCTTAAAGGACCGCTCAGAAGTTCCCGGCCTTTTTCATCATTATGATTGATCACCGCCGCCGCATGCCCGGATTTCGGGCCAACGGCCAGATATTCAGTGAAAAACCGCTGTTTGCAGGCCCAATAGTCGGCCATGGTACTGTGAAAATCGAGATGATCCTGGGTCAGGTTGGTAAAAATCCCCAGATCAAACCGGCAGCAATGAATACGGTCCAGCGCCACCCCGTGGGAAGACACTTCCATCACCACATGGGTCACACCGGCTCCCGCCATTTCCGACAGGATTTTCTGCAGATCTGAAGATTCCGGCGTTGTCAGGGGATTATCAAATATACGCCCCTGATACCGGTAATTAATGGTGCTGATCACCCCCACATCAATACCCCGGCTCATGAGCAAATGCTCAATGAGGTAGGCGGTGGTGGTCTTGCCGTTGGTTCCGGTGATGCCGATCAGATACAGCTTTTCGGAAGGATTATCATAAAACGCCGCAGACATGGCAGCCAGCGCCTTGCGGGTATCTTCCACCGAAACCACTGACGCCTGACGCCCGTCCGTCAAAGGGCCATTGTGGCGCCCATTCATTACAACCGCCGAAGCGCCTCTATTCACCGCATCCTGGATAAACCGATGACCGTCAACATGGGTCCCTTTGATGGCAAAAAACATCGCGCCATCGGTCACTTGATCAGAGCGGTAATGGACGGATGATATCTCCGGATCAGCGCCTTGCACGGCAGATGAGGGCGCATGCCTCACCCTTGCCGATGCAATTGCAGAAATGATCCGAGACAGCTTCATGCGCCCCGCTCTCCTGCGCCGATGGAAACGTTTAACTGCTCTTTATTCAGCTCATCCTCATCGGGAATGGCCGGGGGCACATTCATATAATTAAATGTTTCTTCCGCGATTTCCCGGAATACCGGGGCCGCCACGAGGCCGCCGTAATGATGTTTCTGGGGCGAATCAATCACCACCAGAATGGCCAGTTCCGGATTTTCCATCGGGGAAAACCCGACAAACACACCGTTATATTCACAGTTTCGATAAGTGCCGTCCGCATTTAGTTTCTGGGCGGTGCCGGTCTTGCCGCACACCGTATACCCCACCGGCACCGCCTTCGTGCCGGTCCCTCCCGGCGCTGTGGCCGCGCTCATCATTTGCATCAGGGTTTGGGCTGTTGATGCCGAAATCGTCCGCCGTTTTTGCACCGGCTCGAAACGTTTGATGATATTTCCGGCTTCATCGGTTACTGCATCCACAAGATAGGGGGTCATCAGGATTCCCTGGTTGGCGATGGCGGAAATGGCCGTCACCAGTTGGATGGGCGTTACCGTCAATCCCTGACCGAAAGCCACCGTCGCCTGATCAATGGGTTTCCACAACTTGTAATGGCGGAACAGCCCCTTGGCCTCTCCGGGACAGTCAATACCGGTTTTATCGCCAAAACCGAAGCTTTTCAGTGAGCTATAAAGACATTCAGGCCCAATGACCTCCCCGATCTTGACCGAACCGATATTGCTCGATACCTTGAGGATATCATGAACCGTCAGGTAGCCATATTTATGGGTATCACCGATGGTGTTTCTTCCGACTCTATAACGGCCGTTCTCACAAAAAAACATCTTCTCCGGGGTAACGAGGCCTGATTCTATGGCAGCGGCCATAGTAAACACCTTCATGGTGGATCCGGGTTCAAAGGTGTCTGCAATGGCCCGGTTGCGCCAGACGCTTTCCGGAAAGGATCCAAAAGAGTTCAGATTAAATGTGGGATAATGGGCGATGGCTTTGATGGCGCCGGTTTTGGGGACCATGACAATGGCAATACCGCTTTTGGCGTTATTTTCCGTAACGGATTTGCCGAGGGCTTCTTCAGCGATATATTGAATGGTGCTGTCGATGGTCAGAATCAGATTGTCGCCCTCATACCCCGGCGCAGCCACTTCACGGGTATCAAAAACCCGTCCCATGCGGTCCTTGATTATGGTCCACTGCTTAGGGTCGCCCTGCAAGTCCTTATCAAAATACTTTTCCAGCCCTTCAATTCCCTGGCCATCCACGCTTGTAAAACCAACCACCTGAGCAGCCAGCGTTTTATTGGGATACGCCCGGCAAAACGCGGAATCGAATTCAAAGCCAAATATTTTCCGGGATTGCAATTCGACTTTCAGGGCATGGGCCACCGCCGGAGACACCATCCGGTTTAAAAATTTGAACTCTTTTTTTAAACTGAATATTTGATAGACGCTTTCGGAATCCATCTTTAGAATACCGGCGACCACCTTCGCCAGATCCTGTTTTTCCTTGTCGCCCAGCATGATTTCATTCTGCTTTTCAATCCTTCGAATTTTTTGCGGATGCACACCGATTTCGACAGTTTCCGTATTGATGGCCAATTCCCTATTCTTTGCGTCAAGAATCGCCCCGCGTTTCCCCCTGCCCTGAATGCATTGGCTGTATTGAGAGGATGCGGTTTCAGACAGAAAGTCATCTTTAACGACCTGTAAATAAATCACTTTCAACCCGACAATCGCATACAGAACCGTTATGAACACGCCGATGATTGCAATCCGGTGGTTCCGAAGCTCATATCTCTTGTTTTCAACTTTAGGTGAGTTCATGGGATAATGATTACCTGTTTTGGATCGGGGGTTGTCAGTTCAAACCGTTCTTTGACGATTTCCGCCAGCACCTGGGGGGATTTGAGATGCACCAACTCAATGGTCAGGTATTTCTGCATGTGCTGAAGATCTTTCTGCTGTTTCTTCGCGCCGGTCAATTCATAGCCGGTGCGGATGCATTGCACCCCGCACCATGTCTTGAAAAAAAATCCAATAATGAACAATGATAAAAAAACAAAGCTCACGCCCATAACTCTTGGCGTAAAAACCGTCTGACGTATTTTTTTATTTGTATTCATCTCTGCAAACCGGCTTGACTAACTATTTTTAAATCGATATCCGGCACATACCCTCAATCCAGAGCAATCCCACCGTCATCGGCACAGGCAACCCTTACCTTCTATGCTCGTGCAGGCATAGCATACCGAGCTGCTCAACTTGACACACGCCTTGCAGCACCCATCCGGCAAGACAAAACGGTCGGTCGTTTTTACCGGAGCAAACATGCACAGCAGAACAATCGCCACCGCCAGACCCAGGCCAAAAAACATTTTTAGTTTAATCATCATTCTTCCTCCCTTGAACAGGAAAGTATCGATGGCACGGCGACCGATCAGAGCTTTTCGGCGACCCGCAGGCAGGCGCTTCTCGCCATTGGGTTGTCAGACACTTCAGCATCAGATGGCCGACCGGCTTTCCGGGTCAGGATTTTAACGCTTTTCTTGTTATTGCAGATACATTCAGGGAAATCCCTCGGACATGTGCAATTTCCCTCCCACGATCTGAACCGCCTTTTGACAATGCGATCTTCAAGCGAATGAAAAGACAGGAAACACATCCTGCCGCCCGGATTCAACAGGTCCAGGGCATCATCCAGAAAGGCTTCAAGAACTTCCAGCTCTCTGTTCACCGCGATACGCAGGGCCATAAACACTTTTGTTGCCGGATGTTTCTTGCGCTGATGCTGGGCGCGGGCGGGAATCGCATCGCAGACCCATTTCGCAAGTTCCTGGCTGGTACTGATTTTCTGCACAGTTCTCACGGCGATAATTTTCTGGGCAATTTTCCGGGCCCATCGTTCTTCGCCATAATCCCTGAAAATCGTTTCAAGTTGTGCCTGAGATTCGTTATTGACAATATCTGCGGCAGTGATTTCGGATGCAACGTTCATCCGCATGTCAAGAGGTTCATTCTTTTGAAAACTGAATCCGCGGCCACTGTTTTCAATCTGATTCAGCGAGAGGCCTAAATCTGCGATGATGCCATCGACTTTCAAGATATTTAATTGCGACAGGATATTCGGGAGATGGACGTAATTCTCATGGAACAGGCGAACATTGGAACCGTAGGGCTTTAACAGGTGCGTTGCATTACTGATCGCATCCGCGTCCTGGTCGATGCCGATCAACAGGCCATCAGGTAAGATCTTTTCCAGAATTGCTCTGGAATGGCCTGCCCCGCCCAGCGTACAGTCTACATAGCAGTTTCCCGGCTTGCAGTTCAGGTACGTTATTATTTCATCCAACATGACGGGGGTATGACGATACTTCATGACGCTAAAGTCCTAATTTTGCGATTTCGCTTTTGACCTCCTCTTTTTTCATATCCACTTCCTGCATTTCCCTATCTTCATCAACCCGTCTTTGCTTGTTCCAGATCTCAAAATGATCGGTCACGCCGACAAGGGAGATGTCTTTTTCCAGTTGTGCGTAATTTCGCAGCTCCGGGGGAATGAGAATGCGGCCCTGCTTGTCCAAAGGACACTCTGCGGCCGCGCCGATAAAAAACCTCCTGAATCGCCTCAACTCATCGCTTGTTTCAGGCCGGGAAAGGATTCTATCTTCAATTTCATACCATTTTTCATAGGGGTATGCGACCAGGGCCTTGTCCAGGCGCGTGACAAAGACCCCTTCGCTTTTATAAGCTTCCAGAACCTGACGGAATCGCACCGGAATGATGATGCGACCCTTTGGGTCGATGGCATGTGTTGACTCCGTTCGGAATCGGGGCTGTGTTCTGGATAAGGACATGGAATGCGCGCGCTCCATTAAGGTCCACTTTTAACCACTTTTATTATCTACGCTATAGAAATACTTTAAATTGTCAAGAAAAAAATAATTCGAACTATATTTTTTTCTAATGATTAACGAAGATTAATAAAATAATAAATAAAGTGGTTTTTTGTGGATGCCTATTTTTATTTTACAGATAAAGCGCATACATTCAATGAAATAATGACGGTCCCCTAAAAATTAAAAATTTCACTTCTTTCTACAGCATGTGGTGATAAAATCAAAATATACGCACAATATATTGTACTAAAAAATTTATCAACTGACTTTTTAAATAATTTTCAAATAATCGCTGGGCCATCAATCAAAGCTTGACCTGAACAAAGGACGGAAATAAGCTGACTATTAATATATTATGCCGACATCCCTTGTCGCCCGGCCGAATTGTTTGAAATAATCAGTTGATTCGTTTATTTTAATTTTATGACTCAAAAACCAGAATGGGAACACCGGCTGCAGCACGAGCAGGTCAACCGCCTCTATGACCAGTCCTATATCGCGTCCGCAGGCGCCGTTGCGGCATCGGTCACCACCGGCGCGATCCTTTGGGCACAGATAGTCCATTGGCAATTGATCCTCTGGACGGCGGCGGCCATTGCCGTCACCCTGATCCGCTATGGTTTCACCCGTCGCTATCAAAAACTGAACCCTGCCCATCAAGATCCCCTGATCTGGAAAAATCGATTTATCCGGATGATCTTAATTTCAGGCTCTGTCTGGGGCAGTTCGGCGTTTCTGGTTTCATCCGGAACGTCCCTTCCCCACCAGATATTTGTGTGGTTTATTTTGACGGGCATGGTTTCCGGCGGCATCGGGACCTTCTCGCCCGTCCTGCCCGCATTTCTGGCCTATGCCTTTCCCGCGCTCCTGCCCCTTAGCGTCGTTTTTTTTCTGACCGGCGAGACCATGCAAATGGCCATGGGAGGCATGGTGCTCCTTTACCTCGTGCTTGCTTCGCT
Organism: Desulfobacteraceae bacterium; assembly: GCA_003599885.1. GTDB lineage: Bacteria > Desulfobacterota > Desulfobacteria > Desulfobacterales > Desulfosalsimonadaceae > SURF-3. The sequence goes on from QZKW01000088.1 coordinate 77,170, forward strand.
TTCCGCATTCAACCTGAACAAACAAACCCGCACCACCCTGATGGTGCAATTTGAAAACATTGATTTGATTCGTCATCTGGAGCAGGAAAAACAACGGACGGAGGCCATAAACAAAAGCCTAAAGTTCGAGGTTGTGGAGCGCAAACGCATTGAAGAAATTTTAAAAAAACATCAGGAAAACCTTGAAGCCATGGTGGGGGAACGCACAGAGGCGGTAAAAAAATCCAATATTACCCTTAAAATGGAAATTGCCGAACGGGAAAAAACCGAAGCCGCATTAAAGGAATCTGAAGAAAAATACCGGCTGGTGGTGGAAAACGCAAACGACGCCATCGTTATTTACCGGGATGACCGGATCCTGTTCCAGAACCAGCGAACCGCAGAACTGCTGGGGTATGCACCTGAAGAGCTGTCGGAATCGCCGCTGATTGATCGCTGCCACATCAATGACCGGCGCTTTTTTTTGGATCTCATGCAAAGCGCATGCGGCACTCAGCCTGTCCCTGCCAGCAAAGGCTTGCGGATGACCCATAAAGCAGGGCACGTGCTGTGGACGTTGATCAGCATAGCGCCCGTTACCTGGGAAAACGCCCCAGCCCTTCTGCTTTTTATCAGGGATGTCTCCCGGCGAAAACGTCTTGAACAACAATTATTTCAAGCCCAGCGACTGGAAGCCATCGGCACCATGGCTGCCGGCATTGCCCATGATTTCAACAATATCCTTTCCGGCATTCAGGGCAATACATCCCTGGCCCTCATGAAAATAACCCAGGCCCACGAGCACTTCAACGCCTTCACAGACATTGAATCCTTTATCGCCAACGGCACGGACTTGACCCGGCAGCTTCTGGATTTCGCCAGCTCCAAACAGCCCGACCGGCAACCAACAAATATCAATCAATTATTAAACGATACAACAACATTGTTCTGCCGGCCCCGAAAAGAACTGCGGTTGCGTACATCCTATTCCAGCGGAGTGGCAGTGGTTGAAACAGACAGGGGGCAAATCCGGCAGGCCGTCATTAACCTGTTGGCCAATGCCTGGCAGGCCATGCCGGATGGGGGGGATATTTATATTAAAACAGAAAATGTCCGGCTCCAGACGGCGGATTCCGACCCTTTTCAAATTCCATCCGGAGACTATGTGCTGATCACCCTCACCGACACCGGCCAAGGCATGGAGCCGTCGGTGGTGTCCAAAATATTCGATCCGTTTTTCACCACAAAAGAAAAGGGGAAAGGCACCGGCCTGGGTCTGTCTTCCGTCTACGGGATTATTCAACGCCACGAGGGACATATCACCGTGGACAGCCAGCCCGGAACAGGCAGTACCTTCCATATTTATTTGCCCGCGTCACAAAAACAGGTCACCCCGGACCCGCACACCCAAGAGGTCATTGTCAGCGGCACCGAGACCATTCTCATGGTGGATGATGAACCCGATATGTTAGAAATCGGACAGGCAATGCTTGAAGCTCTGGGTTATCAGGTCTATACCGCCCGCGACGGGGATGAAGCGATCGCCCTTTTCTTGACGTTAACCCATCGGATTCATATGGTGATCCTTGATATGGTCATGCCGGGGAAAAGCGGCGGGCAGGTATATGACCGGATGCTGGAAATCAACCCGAACGTCCGCGTATTGATCTCCAGCGGCTACAGTCAAAACGGTCAGGTGGAAGCCCTGATGAAAAAAGGCCGTTGCGGATTTATTCAAAAGCCCTTCAGCATCCAGCTATTAAGCCGGAAGGTGAGAAATGTTCTGGACGCCGGGGAACGCGAAGGTCAGGGTGATTAGACTGTAGGCTGTAGGTAAGCAAAGCGGGCGGAATAAGCTGTTTTTTAAAAAATGATTTATTCAGACCGCCCTATCGCCTAAACGCCAACAGCCTAAACACCTGAGCCGCTACCCGTCTTTCTTTTCCAGATATTGCAGCATTCCCCGTATAGTATTGATGGAAAAAAAGTTTTCCCGTTTCAGTATCTGGGGAGGCAGATGTTTTTTCCGGGCATAGACCGGGTCCGCCGCAGTCAAATCATCTATAATGGCCTGAATGTCCGGATGCTCATTATGCGTCCGATGACGGTTTACCACCTCCACCCATAACAGGAGCTGGGCTCTGGCCGTTTCCAGAATTTGCAGACCATCAAACCACCTGCCATAATGGGAAAAACAAAGGGGACGGTCCAGAAAAGGAGTGACAGCATCCATGGACGTCAGAAAATCCTCCAGCACGAATACCGGAGGCGTGGCCGGACGCAGATAGATCGAATCATCCAGTTCATGAAAAATCCCGAACACTTCCCCGCAGAAAAAAAAGTCTTTTCCCGCAAAACACTGATGATGGGCGGCATGACCGGGAGTCGGAATGACCCGGACGCCGCCCTCAAACGGAATTTCTCCCGCAGTCACAATATTCTCCGGCGGAACCGGCAGGATCTTTCCATAAACCTCCGCAACATTCCCCAGAATTTTCAAAGATCCTTCCCACAACCGTTCCGGGTCAACCAAATGCTGGACCGCTTTTTCATGGCAGACGACTTTCGCCTCGGGAAACCGACGGACCACATGGCCGATGCCGCCGCTGTGGTCCATATGAATGTGGGTCAAAAAAACCCAGTCCAGACGGCGGATCCCCCGCCTGTCCAATTCATCAAACAACATCCGGGTGGTGCAGGCCGGGCCGGGATCTACCAGAAAATTCGCTTCCGTTCCCTGGTACAGCCAGGCTGAAATAAACCGGGTATATCCCAGTTCCGGGACATCCAGATCAATCAAATCAAGCATGATGAAATTCCTTTGATACGCTGCCATCTGCTTCGATAGGGGCTTAATCCCGTTTTTTTAACACCCCGGGCCAAAGGTCAACGCTCCAGGGCTTCCAGCGCATCACCGGCAGCCTCCCGGACCGATTCCGGATAATCACCGGTGTGAACCGCTGTTAACCGGTCAACCATTTCCGCATGTCCCGATTCGCCCAGAAGATAGAGGATATCACCCTTAACCTCAGGCCCGGCAGCTTCAAACCGGCCCCATAATGATTCCAGAACCTGCGCCGCAAGGTCCTGGCGCCGATCGTTCAGGAATTCAAAACAGACCATCGCGCCCAGCCGCACCGGCCATGTGGGATGGATCAGCAGATCAATAAACGCCGGGAACACGGCACCGTTTCCCACCATCATATCGGCCAGCGCTTCGGCATTTCCCGTCTCAACCATCTGCTGCAACGCCTGAACGCCCAATTGGGAAGGATCGCGGCTGATAATGACACCGGCCATTTCCCGTAAATCCACAGCGCCAATCCATCGAAACCGGTCCTCCACAATCACGGTGGGCGCTGACCGCACATTGGCAGCCCCTGCAAGTTCCGGGAACAATGCGCCATCCACCACCGTCACTTGTATCCATTTGCAGCGCTTGGCCAGCAGAAGAACGGACGTCACGGTTTGCGGGCATATCGGGCAATGGGGGGAAACATAAACCGTCACTGCTGCCGGAACCCGGACCTGATCCAGGATTTCGGGTTCCGGCAGACCGGCAAGGGCCGCCTCATCCTCCCGGCCCTCCAGAAAATCCAGAAACGGCGAAAGCTCCAGCCCGGAGGGAACTGCCCGATAACCGACATTGTCGGCAATCCGCAAGCCCGGCAAAGAATCGCCGTGGTCCTGTTTTTTCAATCGCACGCTGGGCGCAAGCTCCTGCAACTCACGGCAAAACGCTTCCAATGCCAGGCTCCGGTCATCATTTGTTACCCGCAGACCGATGGTGACTTTGCCGCCAACCCGCCTTGCCCACTGGCGGATCGTCTCTTGCTCCTGAGAGTTCATTGATGAAACCGTAAAAAGTCAAAAGTTGGATGGCAAAGCAAAAAGTTTCAAGTTCAAGGCGCGTAAATTCTGAGCAATGATTAGTACTTTTTGTACTTTGAAGACGCGAAGAATTAAACGCAACGCTGAAATTGGGCTTTTTGCGAAGCCATATTAGTTGATTCCGGACAGCTCATGATACATCAGAATCTCCGGAGTTCCTTCCATCAGGGGTTTGATGGTTTTAAAAAGCGCCTTAAAATGGGCCGTTGAACTGTGGGCCACCAGAGCATCCATGTCTTTGTATTTTTCATAGAACATGAACAGGGTCGGGTCGCTCTGGTCCCGGTGAAGGGTATAAACCAGGGTGCCTTCTTCTTCCTTGACCTTTGGAATCACCTCCAGAAGCGCCTGTTCCATTTCCGCCTCTTTGCCCGGTGCTGCTTTGATTTTGGCTACAACGATCATCCTGCCTCCTTAAACATTAACCATTAATTGTTTAAATCAATGCATTCGCCGACCTTCGGCACAACCACATCCCGTCCTTTTTTTCTCAGGGTGTCGGCAAACGCCAGGCTCTGTTCTTCTTCGCCGTGAACCAGGGCGATTTTCTTAACATTTAAATTTGAGCGTTCAATAAACCGCATCATCTCATTCTGGTCCCCGTGGGCGCTGAAACCGCCGATTTTCTCCACCTGGGCAGCCAGGGGATATTCCTTGTTCATCAGCCGGAGCCTCGGCGGAGCGCCTTTTCTGCCGCCTGCCGCATATGCCTCGCCCTGCTCCAGAATCCGGCGTCCCAGGGTATTTTGCGCCATGAACCCGACAATGAGAATCGTGTTTTTGGGGTTGTGCATTTTATACCGCAGATGGTGAAGGATACGGCCGGCTTCACACATGCCGGAAGCGGAAATCACCACATGGGGCTGTTTTTCCCGCATCAGGGACATGGACTCCTCAACGGATGAAGTGAAACGCAACTGTTTGAACATAAAGGGGTTGTCCCCTTTTTTCAAAAAATCCGCATGGGTGTCCGCATCGTACATTTCCGGATGCTCGCCAAACACCTTGGTGATGTTTGACGCCAGCGGACTGTCGACATAGACCGGGACTTTCGGCACGTCTCCCTGATGGTACATCTGATGAATGACATACAACAGCTCCTGGGTGCGTCCGAACGCAAAGGACGGAATCAGCAGGGTGCCGCCCCGCTCAATGGTTTCCTTGAACACCTTCTTAAAATGCGGGGCCATGTCCTCAACCTTCTCATGCACCCGGTCCCCATAGGTGCTCTCCATAATCAGAAGATCAATCTCCCGGTCTTCTTCAGCAAAATCCAGGGTGGGGTCCTGGAGGATGGGTTTGCTGAACCGGCCGATATCACCCGAAAAACACACGGAAAACCGTTTGCCGTTGCTTCTTGTTTTCACAATGCTGATGGCCGAACCCAGAATATGTCCGGCGTCATAGAGCGTGCATTCCATGTCCTTGCCGATGGGAAGGGGCTCATGATAAGGAACGCCGTCAAAATAAGTCAGGGCAAGTTCGGCATCCGCCGTGGTATAGATCGGTTCCACCACTTCCACATGGTATTTCCGGATCAGATCATCAATGGCTTCAAGGTTTAAATGATGTTTGTCCTTTTTTAAAATTTTCTGGACCGCTTCGATGCTGGCCTGCCGGTTCTTATCCGGCTGGGAACCGTAAGTGACATCCACCAGCAATTCACGAACAACCTTATAATTGAGATAATTGGCGTCCGATTCCTGGATATGGGCGCTATCGGGCAGCAGGTATCCGCAGGCATCTGCGGTGGCCCGGGTGCAGATGACCCGGCCGTTGAACCCTTCTTTGACCAGCAGGGGAATCCGCCCGGAATGATCAATATGGGCATGGGAGAGCAGGGCATTGGTCAGGATAGCCGGATCAAAGGGCAACTGTCTGTTTTTCCGGTCGGCCTCTTTTCTTCGGCCCTGATACATCCCGCAATCCAGGAGCACATTATTCTGATTCATGGTTAAAAGATGCATGGAACCGGTCACTTCCCTCACTGCGCCATAGAATGTTACTCGCAAGGTATTTCTCCTTTTTAATCAGGTTGATTTTCGGCTGTCATCGTAACATGTTAAAAAAATCCGGCATGTTTTTAAAAAATAAAATTTCACCTTTATTTTGCACTTTGATATATAAATTACAACCTTAAAACAGGTAATCTCAATCGTTCTCACAATCACGCGAACCTCACCAAAACCAAAAAGGAGGAGGCCGGAGGGTTTGTTTTTAAGCGAAACAACGCGATCCGGCCACAATAAAAGCCTATGGGAATCAATACCGTTGAAAAAATCGATAATCTCGTGCCGGTCAAAACCGTTCTGATCAGCGTGTCGGACAAATCCGGGCTGGAGACTTTCATTCCGCAGCTTACAAAAATCAACCCGGAGGTCCGCATTCTGTCCACCGGCGGCACATTCAACACGATCCGTGAAATTCTGGGAGACCGGGCGGCCACCCTGCTCGCCCAGGTTTCTGATTATACCGGCCAGCCCGAAACCCAGGGAGGACTTGTAAAAACCCTTGATTTTAAAATATATCTGGGAATCCTGACAGAAACCTACAACCCCTCCCACCAGGCGGACCTTAAGCGCACTGATGCCAGCGCCATTGACATGGTGATCGTCAACCTCTACCCGTTTAAGGAAACCATCGCAAAACCGGACGCCTTCGTTGAAATGGCACGGGGGAATATCGACATCGGCGGCCCGTGCATGATCCGTGCCTCCGCCAAAAATTATCTCCGGGTCGCATCCGTGGTGGATCCGTCCGATTACCCGGCCATCCTCCGGGACCTGGAATCCAATAATGGCATGACGACCCTTGAGACCCGGTTCCGGCTGGCGCAAAAAGCCTTTGGCCATACCGCAGATTACGACCGGGCCATTGCGGATTATCTGGGACGGCAGCCGATGGCTGATGTGTCGTCGTGCTACGGATTTTAGCTCCCGTAGGGTGGATTAGCGAAGCGTAATCCACCGTTTGAATTGGAATCCGATTTTTGGTGGATTACGCTTCGCTAATCCACCCTACGAAAAGGAGCGATCAATGACAAACGATCTCAAACAAATGTATAAAACCATCATGGATGACCATTTTCCGCCCAACATGGAAATCAGCTTTGTGGACGGCACCCGGCGGCAGACCCTGTTTTTTGAAAAAGTGGCCTGGACTATTGAGAATATCCGCAAAGGACTCCGGTACGGGGAAAATCCGGGCCAGGAGGCGGCCTTATATAAATTGATAAACGGCAACCTTATTCTGGCGGATTTTGAAACCATTCAGCCGGGCCAGTACCTCGTGTCCGACATCGAGCTTCTGCAATCCGGCAAGCATCCGGGAAAAACCAACCTTACGGACGCGGACAATGCCCTCAACATCCTGCGGTATTTTTCCGATTCCCCCGCAGTGGCCATTGTCAAACACAACAATCCTTGCGGGGCCGCCATATCAGATTCTCTGGAAGACGCTTACCACAAGGCCTACATGGCGGACCGGGTGGCGGCGTTCGGCGGGTGCATTGCCGTAAACCGGGCCATTGACCGGCCCACCGCCGAAGCCATTGCAAGGCAGTATGCCGAGGTGGTGGTGGCGCCGGATTTTGAGGACGGTGCGCTTTCCATCCTCGCCGGACGGAAGAACCTGCGGGTCATTCGGATTAAAAACATCGACAACCTCCAGAAATTTGTCGGAAAACGGGTGGTGGAATTTAAAAACCTGATGGACGGCGGCATTGTGGCCCAGTGGTCGTTTGTGCCGGAAGCACTGAAACGCGAGGATTATGTGCTGGCCCGGTGCGACTACAAAGGCAAAACCTATACCGTCAACCGTCCGCCCACGGAAAAGGAATATGCCGACATCCGGTTCGGGTGGCTGCTGGAATCCGGCATCACCTCCAATTCGGTAATCTATGTAAAAGACGGGGTGTCCGTGGGCATCGGCACCGGTGAGCAGGACCGGGTGGGGGTTGCGGAAATCGCCCGCGACAAGGCTTATCGCAAACTGGCGGACCGGTATTGTTTTGAGGCGTTCGGTGTGGCGTATAATGAATTGGCGGACACGGACAAAAAAGCGGAAATCGACAGTCGGGTGGCGAAGGAAAAAGGCGGGCTCATCGGCTCCACCATGGTGAGCGATGCGTTTTTTCCGTTCCGGGACGGGATTGATGTGGGGCTCAAGGAAGGGGTTTCGGCGGTGGTGCAGCCTGGCGGTGCCATGAATGATTACCAGGCGATTGAGGCCTGTAATGAGGTGGGGGCGACCATGGTGCTGACGGGTCAGCGGAGTTTTAAGCATTAAAGGTTCAAGGGTCAAGGCATAGATATAATGGCGTTTCTCGGTTTTCACTGCCCCGGCTTGGTGTCTGGGATAAAGCACCGATTACCAGTAACTTGATTTATGCTTGATGTCTGCCCAAAGGCGGTATGGATATTTTTTGATTAGCAATCATCCCTTATGAATTGGCTGTTATTCCGGAAGGAATTTTCATTTATGTTTAAAAAAAGCCTACCTTTATTAATCTCGGTTTTTTTTATAGTTGCCACTGTTTGTTCTCAAACTATCATAAACGGAGAAGTCATAAGGGTTTACGATGGCGACACAATTACCGTTAAGTATATGGAAGAAGAAATAAAAGTCAGATTAAATGGTATTGATGCTCCTGAACTTCATCAATTATCTGGAAAAGAAGCACAAATGTATCTTGCCGATTTAATACGCAATAAAAATGTTACAATTATTGACAAAGGTTCTGATAAATATGGACGAATGATAGCAGACGTTTTTATAGACGGGAAAAAAGTTAATGAAGAACTAATAAAAAATGGACACGCATGGCATTTCAAAAATTATTCGTCAGATAAAAAATTGGCTGAGTTAGAAGATCAAGCTCGCTTATGTTATCGTGGATTATGGGCATCCACAAGTCCAATACCGCCTTGGGAATTTCGTGAAAAATACGGAGTTTCAAGGATGTATCAAGTTTCAAAGGTTTCTCATGACAATCACGGCGGCTATAAGTTCATTTTTTCTGATGATTCGGGAAATCAATATTACAGCAAAACATTAGAAAATTGTCCTTGGGAGCTACACGATGAATTCAAAGAAAGATTAAAAGAATATAAAACACAGGAAAAAAAATCGAATTTCTATAAAAGTCCTTCTGAGAAAAAACAAACCATTTTAAATGATCAAAATTACTATGGTAATCAACCAGCTTCATCAGGGAAATCTTATTACCAATACACTCCATCAACCTCATCGGAAGATGTTTATGTCAAAGGACATTATCGGGAATTAAAAGGAGGGGGTCAAACCTATGTAAGACCCCATTATAGGAGTTCCCCTAACAATTGAGGGACCTTAGAAATTTCGTTATAAATTCGGTAGAATATCATATATAGTTAACTCCGACTTTCCCTTTTTACTTTTCTTTGACACGCAAAGAAAAGTAACAAAAGAAACGTGCCCTGCGCTGTGGAAAGCTCCCTTCCCCTTCGGATTTCCGTGGCGTGGGCAAAAACTCGCTGATAAAGTGGAAAGCCGAGGCTTGTTGTTCCGAAAACGCTTTTCGCAACCGGCAGGTTCATCGGTATCCATCCGCTCAAACAGTTTGCCCCCGTTATCCACTGAAACCTTCAGGCTCAGGGCCGCATCGCGATGGGCCCCCCCGCCAAGAGGGCCTTGCCTTTTATTCCGAAAATACAATAAAAACAAAGTTATATGATTGATATGAGCTGCAATCCGGACAAGATCAAGATCAAGGACAAGAAAGCCCCGATGAAATAAAGAGGATGGGTTTACCTGCGAAATATTTCCCAGGTAAAACTCATTTCAAATTTTTTATAGCGGGCGTTCCGATATCTATGTCGTGGGGTTTTTGCCCATCGCGCTGCGTCCCGGACGGGCGGTTTTTCGTGGAAAAAGGGGGAAACTGTATGAGCGGCGGCAAAGCGACGCACTTGATGCTTGAACCGGTTAAACCCCTGCACCCATCTCTATGCGCCGATCAGCAAGCGAGTTTTTCACCCGCCATGAAAAACCGTCCGGCCGGGAAACAAGCGGCGCGGGGCCGGGTTTCTTTTGCTACTTTTCTTTGATGGGTTCGTAAAAAGTCAGGCAGCCAAAAAAATGGCACTATTTTCTTCTGTACATGTCGTATCAAATCTCACGTGCAAGGTTTTTGGCTCCTGTTGCCGGATTAACTTTCATTTTGATTCGATACTATACAAAATTAAACGATAAAATTCAATATATTATATTAATTCAGCAGCCTCTATATAGACAGACCGGCTCTTTGGGGAATATTGGATTTATAGCTTGTGCATTCTCCAATTCACTCATTATCTCTTGAAGCAGATCGCTAGACCATTTTTTCTCAATGCCCGACTTATCGTTATAAGAAGAGATATCTCTTATGAAAGCGTTTTGTAGCATTTCTTGAACTCAAAAACCATACTTTTTCCAAAAAACTCTTAATAATTCGAAGTTTATGAATTGTCCGCGAACTGAATCATCCGCTTGCTGAACCTACTGAAACATGCGCCACGGTTTTCCATCCGCCATTTCGTCAACCGTCGCCCTAATAATAAGGATACACCCATGACCGAAATAACGGGATACGCCAAAATAAAAATGAGGGTCCATGTCCTGGCCACATATGTTACCAGGAAAATCTGAATTTCGGAATAAATGGGATTTACTTAAACGACAGGGTGTTATGAAAAAATCAGACTCAACATCAACGTTGCTGTTTCCAATCACCCCCCGATAAGGGTCAGGATTTTCCGGGTTGTGTATTCCCCCACATCCGCCAGCCCGTCTATGGGCATGAACCGGTTTGCGTTATGGGAATACAGGCAGGTTACCGAGGCGGGAAACTCATCATCTGCTTCATAAAAAATATAGCACAGCGCGATTTTCGGCAGCGGATACACCATAAACGAAAAATCGCCGCCTGCCCCGGAAGGAGCGCTCTCACCCTTCAATGCCCCGGTAATTGTTTCCACCGCCCCCTTAATCCTGGCCACATGGGGAACGAGTAAATGTTCCGTGTGGGTTGCAAACGCCCCCGCATAAGGCGCGCTGTCCGGAAACTCCTTGAATGACTTGAAAGGCAAGGCAATGCAGCTATCCGGGCAGGCATTCAGGGCGTAAAGGGAGATTAAAATACCAAACACGGAGGAGTGGCTCTTTTCACCCAGCGTAATCCCGTTTGGGTCAATCACACATTTTTCACCAAATGCATCAAACACAAACCGTTCCCCCGCCTGCTCGCCGGGAAGGTTCTGTGCCAGGTCTTCCGGCAGATGGCCGTATAGACGGTTCAGATTGTCCTGAACAATTTTTGCATAATTGTCTGTCATATCGCACCTCTTACTTCCCGAACGACCAGAACACTTCCAGCCTGTAAACATCCGCTTCGGATTCCGGCTGATACAGATTATAATTTCCAGAACTTACGCTGTCAGATCGGTCGAACCGGAGCGCATCATAAGTGATTTTGATCCCCACCCGCCGCCAGCGAAGGCCCACATCCCCGAATCCGGAAACCGTCATTTCCGGCTCAAGGCCTGCGCGGGAACTTCCGCTTAAATTAAAATCCGCCTCATTTCTGGCATAGACCGGCAGCTTGACCCCGGCTGAAGCAAACAGTTCATAATCGGTTAAAAAACCAAATCGGAACCCGGCCCCCAACCGGCCATAAAGGCAGCCCCAAAATTCTTGCGCGCCCTGGACCGGGACTCCTGCGGCGGTTTGGGTGTCATCCAGATCCCGCAACCATGTCTGCACGCCCAGCCCGGCAAAGGACTTCAGCAAAAGCTCCGGAACCGGCCGGAAACAGACAACCCCATCCCCGTAAAATGCTCCGCCAACATAAAGCACATCCGTCTTCACCGGGGTACCGGACCATGTTTGGCCGTCATAATCCACTTCACCCAAAAACGCGCCCGCCCCTCCCTGCCATCCGAAACGCCGGCCCAAGGACGTCACATCCGCATCCAGACCATACAGCGGCCCGGTTTCTTCAAGCAGGCGGCGTCCGGAATCCGAATATTCGGTCCACCGGAAGTCATAAACCGATGCCCCCATGTCCACCCGTGTTTCCGGCTGCCAGCCGGTTTCTGCGTCTGCCGGGCCATGAAAAACCGCCAGAATGGCTGCACAAAGAAACACCCGTTTGACAAATTGTCTGACTGTCACATATACCCCGCAATCATAGGTTCTCTAAATATGGCCCAGCAAATATGCCTTGCGATTCGTTGCCTCAAATTTTTCAATGGCATACCGCAGCATGGTTCGGGGCATTTTTGGGTAACGGGGTTTTAAAAACCCTTCCAGGGCCGCCTGATCCTTTTTCCCGGTTTCCCGCAGCATCCATCCCACAGCCTTGTGGATCAGATCTTCTTTGTCATAAAGCAGGATATCGCTGATCCTGAACGTAAGTTCCAGCTCATTTCGCCGGATGAAGGTCCAGGTGGCCACAATGCTGATGCGGCGCTCCCACAGATCAGGAGATTCCGCCAGAGCAAGCAGGGGCCGGGGATCCTTGTCCATGAAATACCCGCCCACAATGGCGGGCGCGGAAATATCCACCAGGTCCCAGTTGTTCACGTACCGGACCTGGTCCCTGTATAACTGATAAATCGCGGCCTGATCTTTGGGATCCGCTTTTTGAAACCGGTTCACCAGAAGGATCAGGGCGAACAGCCGCTCTTCATGATAGGGAGACGCCAGGATGTCGGCGCAGACGGAAAGCGGAACCCCGTTATACGACCGGGCGGTTTTCCGCAAATCCGGCACCCGGAGACCTAAGAATACGTCCCCTTCCCCGTACTGGCCCTTCCCGGTTTTGAAAAACTGCTGGGAATGCGCGGCGATTCCGGGGTTTGCCATCCGGCGCAAGGTGTGCTGTATCTCTTCTGATGTCATTGTTTACTGCCTCAATTCCAGAGGTCCGTTCATGATATAAAAGCTTCTATACCGTTTGTTTTTGGCATGGCCGGGAAAAAATGACAACCCCAAAAAATTTCTTGATTTCAGGATTCAATATAAGTAAGTAAATACTTACTTATGAAATTCATTTCCACTTTCATCCCGCATCGTAAAAACACCTGAAAATAAAAACACACCCGAGGCAAAGGAGAGCCCATGAGCGACAATGTCTATATTATTGGCGCGGCCATGACCAAATTCGGCAAATATCTGGACCGCTCCATCAAATGCATGACCGGCGAAACCCTTCACGGTGCGCTGAAAGATGCCGGAGTTGAAAAAAAAGACATTGAAGCCGCATGGTTTTCCAATACCGGATGGGGAATGAACGAATTCCAGCATTGCATTCGCGGTCAGGTGGCCCTGTCGGCCAACGGCCTGGACAAGATCCCCATGACCAATGTGGAAAACGCCTGCGCCAGCGGCAGCACCGCCCTTCACGCGGCCTGGACAGCGGTTAAAGCCGGTCTTTATGACTGCGTGCTGGCCATTGGCACGGAAAAAGTCTACAGCGAAGACCGGGCCCTGATGATGAAGGGCTTCATGTCCGGAACCGATGTGGAATTCACCACCCGATATATCGAACAGATGAAAAAAGAAGCCAGGGCCCGGGCCGATGCAAAAAAAGAATCCGGGGAACAAGAAAAAAAACCACGGGAAAAAAAGGACAGCCATTCGGTCTTCATGGATTTTTACGCCTTTGGCGCACGGGATCACATGAAAAAATTCGGCACCACCCAGCGTCAGCTCGCTGTCATCGCAGCCAAGGCCCACAACAATTCCACCTTAAATCCCTATGCCCAGTATACGTTTCCCCTGACGGTGGAAGAGGTGCTGGCCGATTATGAGGTCGCCTACCCCCTGACTCGGGGCATGTGCTCGCCGGTGGGCGACGGGTCTGCGGCGGTCGTCATCTGTTCGGAAAATTTTTTAAAAACCCATCCCGCAAGCCGGGCGATCCGCATCCGGGCATCTGTCTTAAAATCCGGGTCCTGGCTGGAAAACACCATCAGCCGGCGGGCCGCGCAAACCGCCTATGAGATTGCCGGGCTTGGGCCAAAGGATATCGGAATCGCGGAAGTGCATGACGCCACCGCATTCGGCGAACTGCACCAGACCGAGCAGCTGGGATTCTGCGAGGAAGGAGAAGGCGGTCCGTTTGCCGAATCCGGAGCTACAGCACTTTCCGGACGGCTGCCGGTCAATCCCAGCGGTGGGCTTATTTCCAGGGGACACGCCATCGGGGCTTCGGGCCTTGCCCAGATTTTTGAACTCGTGACCCAGCTTCGCGGGGAAGCAGGCAAGCGGCAGGTTCCCCTTCCCCGCATTGCGCTGGCGGAAAACGGGGGCGGCACCATCGGTCTGGGTGAAGCCGCCATGTGCATCCATATCCTGTCGGCGTCGTAAAAAACATAACCTTGCCGGAAAGAAATCCAGGCCTGCGGTCAATTGACCGTTTCCATTCATCTTTCACAACAATCAGGTGCCTGTTTTGACCCAAAAACCAATGAGTTTACCCAAAAAACGCATGACTTCCGACGACAGGCGGCAATCGCTGATCGACGCCACCATCCGGGTTGTGTCCCGCCTCAACTATGACCGGGCCACCACAGCCCTGATCGCAAAAGAGGCCAAGGTCAATGAAGCCCTGATCTACAGTCACTATAAAAGCAAAAAAGACCTCCAGATGGACGCCCTCGACTACATGGTGACTTCACGGCTTCAGTTTTACCGCGCCAACCCGGTGTTTCTCCCGGAAAACCGGTGCCAGAGCGTTGTCAGGTCGCTGAACGCCCAATATCTTCAAATGATTCAAAGTCCCGAAATCCAGGTTTTCTCGTGCCTCTTAAAAGCCATGGTCGCCATTGACCCGGAAATCCAGAAAAAAAGCATTGCCTGCTCCATGGCGTTTCAGCAATTTATCCGGGAAAACCTGATGGAAGACCGGGTTCGCGGATTTTTTGACGACCGGTTTGATCCGGACATCATCGCATGGGAAATCCTGGGCAAAATCATTCTCGTCGCTACTCTGGCTGTGACCGGCAGTCTGGACAAATTCGGCATGGATGCTGTCCGGACATCCATCCGGTATCTTGAAGATATCTACCTTAAAAAAAAGCCTTGATCCCGCAAACCCTTTCTACATCAACAGGAGACTATTATGGAAAGTCCCAATGACCGGGAATTGGAAGGATTGAAAGACTGGACCCCGGTGGAAAAAACCATTTTTTCCCGGCGCAGCACCCGGGCATTCAAAAAAAAGCCCCTGCCCGACTTTATGCTCCGCCGGATTCTCGAGGCCGGGCGGTTTGCCCCGTCTGCCGGGAACTCGCAGCCCTGGCGATTTGCAGTGGTCAAAAGTCCTGAAATTCTGGCTGAGATGGAAAAAGACGCCATCAAAATGACGAAGATCATGATGTTTTTCTTAGATTACACCCGCAGCCGGTTCCGCAATATATTTCTGAAACCTTTGATTAAATTAATTATCCGGCTTATGCACAACGAACTGCATCCCGTGCCCTATGGCCTGATGAACGCCATTGCCGAAGGCCGGGCGCCGGTATTCCATGACGCGCCCGCCCTGATCCTGTTGTTTGAAGACTGCCGGGGCGTGTCCTCCCCGCCCATGGATACCGGCATCTGCGGCCAGAACATGGTGCTCGCCGCCCACAGCATGGGAGCCGCCACCTGCTGGATCGGACTCATCAAACTCCTGATGTTTGATCCCAAATGGAAAAAATTTTTCAAGGTAAAATATCCTTACCGCCTGAACGTCTGCATTGCCGTCGGCTGGCCCAAAGTCGATTCCGACGGTCCGGTGGAGAGGGAGGTCCAGCTCGTGGAATGGTATGACGGGGGCATGGCGGATGGCCCCCGGATTGAAAGGCAGGGTGAATAATATGAAATATGAAAATTTTAAATTTTGGACGCGAATTCCTGATTACAATGACGCAAACGACATGACCACAGGCCTTCTGGATTTTGATGACCGGAAATGCCAGCGGTGCGGCATCTGCGAATTCATCTGTCCGGGCCGATCGATCCAGCGGGATTCGAGTCTGTCGGGGTGGCGTAACGGGCTCCCGAGGCTTGCGCCCACGGCAAAAGGGATTACGGAATGCATCGCCTGCGGGTGCTGCGTGGTGGCCTGCCCTGAACAAGCCATCCGGATTCAAAGACAATTCAATCCCGGTTATTTTTTTCACCGCCTCACCCAGACCGGCCACATGACCCTGCCAAAATTATACCGCAAAGACAATCCGCCCCCGGCTGAAACCGGGGAGGCTTCCGGGACAGCCCTGCCGGCGGGACAACAACCGGCCCGGAAAATCAACTGGGCCTATAAACTTCGGCAAATGGCGCTGCTCAAGGCGGCCGTATCCGGATTTACCCGGATGATCACCGAAGAAATCCGTGAAGGCAGGATCATTGACGATGTCCGGGCCAGACGCCGGGGAGAACCCAATGACATTTCCTGGGCCCGGCTCCTGGAAACCCGGGCCCGGCAAAAACCGGACAAGATTTTTCTCACCTATAAAGATGGGCATGAAAATGGATGCGCGAGCGAAGCCTTCACCTTCCGCCAGATGGATGACAACGCCAACCGCATGGGAAATTTCCTCCTTCAGCACGGCGGGGGCCGGGGAAAAGGGCTCGGCATCTTCATGCGCAATTCCCCCCGGTTTCTGGATGTTTTTTTCGGGGCGCAGAAAATCGGCATGTATCTGGTTCCCATCAATCCGGAACTTAAAGGTGAAGGCTTAAACTACATCATCAACCATTCGGATATCGAAAGCCTGGTGCTGGATGCTGAGCTCATTCCTTCCTTTCAGACAATGACGGGGGAAACGAAAAACCTCCAACGGATTTTTGTGGATGATATGGAAAAGGACGCCCGGGACATGCCGCTGCCTGGGGAAATGATTCCTTTAAGCCGGGCTTACGGCATGATGGCCGAGAATCCAGGCATCGCGAGCAATCCGGAAGACATGTGTCTCATCATTTATACATCCGGCACCACGGGCCGTCCCAAGGGCGTTGTGTACCGGTACAAAAAATCATCGGTCAAACTGCTGACGTTTTTCTCCCATATCCTGCTCCGGGAAGACGACGTTTATTACACCTGCCTGCCATTGTGTCATGGCAACGCCCTGTTTATCACCACCACCATGTCTCTGGCGCGCGGCGCGAGCATGGCGCTGTCCCGGAAATTTTCCGCCAGCGGGTTTATTGACACGGTGCGCGGGTTCAATGCAACGGTATTCAACACCATCGGCTCGATTATTCCCATTCTCATGAAGCAGCCGGAAAAAGCAACGGACCGGCAGCATAACGTCCGGGTGGTTTTTTCCGCCGCCTGTCCGGCGGACATGTGGCGGCCTTTTGAAGAACGCTTCGGGGTGACATTATACGAAGGCTACGGGGCCGTGGACGGGGGCGGAAAAGGCATCATGAATCTCGGCACCGCGCCCGTGGGTTCCCTTGGCAAACCCGCCGATCCCAGGGAAATAAAGATAGTCGATCCGGCGGGGAATCCGGTACCGGCAGGCGTTCCCGGCGAACTCCTGTTTCAAGTCAAAAAAGGCGCCAGCGCAGTGGAATATTATAAAAATGAGGAAGCCAGCCGCCGGAAATCATCGGACGGCTGGCTTCATACCGGGGACCTGGTGCGGCAGGATGCAGACGGATTCATCTATTTTGTGGGCCGCAACACCGAATCCATGCGTAAAGGCGGGGAAAACGTGTCGGCCTATGAGGTGGAGCATATCATCATGGAGCATCCGTCGGTGGAGGAGGCAGCGGTATATGCCGTACCTTCGGACATGAACGAGGATGAAATCATGGCCGCCGTCAAACGGGTGGACGGGCGCAGTCTCACGGCCACTGAACTCCGGGGGTTTCTGACGGACAAACTCGCCCGGTATGCAGTGCCGCGTTATATCCGGTTTGTGGATGACTTTCCCAAAACCACCTCCCACCGGATCATTAAAAAGCCTTTGGAAGACGAAGGGGTGACACCGGACACGGATGACGGGTTATTTGTGAATTCAGCAGCCAGAAGACAGAATTCAGAATAGAAATGATTCAATCCTTTTTCAATTCTGGATTCCGACTCCTCTATTCCGGATTCCGGACGATGACCTGTTTATCTATCATAAGGAGAACAACATGATTTCACGAAAAGAAACCAAGGCTTATGCGAACCAGCCGCCAAGGTTCGATGACATGATATGCAGCCTTCCGGCCGCGCCGAAAATACCCAAGGCAATGGTGAAGGAAACCCGCAAGGTAGTGGCCCTTGCCCGGAAATTCAATCAAGAGGTTGTCCGGCCCCGCGCCCTGGAACTGGACCGCAGGATGCATGAAGATCCGGACTATCTCCCCTGGGACATGGTTGAAACCATCAATGACTGGGGGCTTTACACTTTGTGGATTCCCAAAGTTTTCGGGGGCAAAGGCTATAACATGCCGTCCATGTGCTATTTTATCGAAGAAATCGCATCCGCCTGCCTTTCCATCGCCAATCTGATCGGCGTGCATTACCTGGGCGTCTGCACCCTCACGTCCACCTGGAACATGCGGCTCATCAACCACATCTGCCGGGAAGTAACGCTCGGCGAAAAGAATCACACCCCCTGCCTGATCACCCTTGCCATCACCGAACCGGGGGCAGGCACGGATGTGGAGGAAACCGATTTGATCGGCAAGGGCAACATCACCTGCCATGCCGAAAAAGTCGCGGGGGGATACCGGCTCAACGGAAGCAAGATCTTTATTTCCAACGGCCACGTCTCCACCTGGCACATGGTCGTGGCCTATTCTGACCTGAAAAAACCCGCTGACACCACGGTGGTTCTGGCCGTCAAAAACGGGACCCCCGGTTTTTCTTTCGGCCGGAAGGAGCACAAACTGGGCCAGAAAGCCTGTCCGGCCAGTGAACTGATCTTCAGGGACTGCTTTGTGCCGGATGAATTCGTATGCCTGGACCCTTCGCAAGTGACCGCCAGCCAACGGCCTCCACGGGAAATCGCCATGCAGATGATCGATTATGTGGTATCCGCCACCCGGGCCGGGGTCGGCGCATTCGCCACCGGGGCGGCCCGAGGGGCGTTTGAAGCAGCCCTGAATTTTGCGTCCACAACCGTTGTGGCCGGAAAACCCCTGATCAATCATGAGTGGGCGCAATGCCGGCTTGCCGAAATGTATAAAAACGTAACCCTGTCACGGCTCACCTATGTGGAAACCAATTACGCCAACGGCTTGCATGGCGCTTTCCGGGAACTTCAGAAAAAACCCATGTATTATTATTACAAATTCATGCCTGCCAAATTTTTCGATAAAATCATGCCCCCGCTCATGAATAAACCGTTCATGACCCGGCTGTCCCGCAAAGTGCAGATGGACGGGCAGACGGATGATGAAATGCACCGGACCTCCGGGTGGGCGTCGCTGTCCAAATTCGGAGCAACGGACCTGGGCGTCAAAAACTGTCAGATGGCCCTGGAGATGATGGGGCAGAATGGCCTGCGCCATGACCGGGGAGCGGAAAAAATCCTGCGCGACGCCAAGCTGCTTCAGATTTATGAGGGCACCAACCAGCTCAACCGCCTGAACCTGTTTAAGTGCCTGATTGCCGTCGACTGTCCGCAGGCCACTGTTTTTGACGAATAACCCCTGGAGGGACCATTTGATGATCACACCCACCGATAAAGAATTAAAACTGATTGACAAGGCATCGGCGGAATTTGCCAAAAAGGAGCTGGCGCCGAAACGCGCGGAAAACGATCAGTTCCCGTTCGGGCCTTTTTTTGAACCGGTGCTGGGCAAAGCCTTTGCTCTGGACTTTTTTCACACGGTGCTGCCCGAATCCATTGGGGGAATGGGCCAGGGCATCTGTGCGCTGTCGGTCATCCTGCGCAATCTCTGCCGGGAAGACAGCAGCCTGGGCGGCATTGTCTTCACCAACGCAGCGGCACAGATTCTCATGCTGGCGGCGGAGGCAGGGGACACGCTTTCCGAAATCACGGGAAAAGCCGGATCTGTCCGGGACTTTCTGATCGCCTTTCCCGTATTCAACAACCCATCGGAAATCGCGCCTGCGGCTGTGGCGAAAAAACGAAGCGACGGTTATAAAATAGACGGCCGCGTTGATTACGTCGTTCTCGGCGGCCTTGCGGCACACGCCCTGATCCCGGCCCGCATTGAGGGCGTGGACGGATTTTCCTTTTTCCTGATTGATCCGGCAGACAGCGGCGCATCCGTCAGCCCCCCGATCCACAGCCTGGGCCTTAACGCCTGCCCGGCGGTTGATCTTGCTCTTTCAGCGGTCAGGGGAACGCTGGTGGGCGCACCCGGCCAGGGGGCGGCGATTTTTGACACAATGACAGACCGGCTGTCCGTGGCGGAAGCGGCCATGTCCGCCGGTGTCATGAAGGGATCGTTTCAGGAGGCGCTTGAATATGCAAAGGCCCGTCAGCAGGGCGGCCGGGAGATCATCGGCTGGTCCGGCCTGCGGATGATACTGGCGAATATGGCGGTTCACCTTAAAAACGCCGAAATGATCATCACACGCGCAGGACAGGCGGTGGACGCGGAAGAATCCGGCTGGCAGGCCTGTTCCAGGGCTGCGGCCATCCATGTGCAGGCAGTCGCCTGTGATGTCACCACCGACGGGATTCAGGTTCTGGGCGGCGTGGGATATATGAAAGATTTCGGACAGGAAAAGCGGTACCGGGACGCCAAACATCTTCAGGCATTGCTGGGCATGGCGCCCATGAAGAAGCTGCGGTTTATCGAAAAAATAACGACTTAAAGGAGGAAAGATGAGCATTTTCAGGGACAGGGTCGCCATCGTTACGGGCGCGGGATCGGGTATCGGCAAAGCAGTGGCGGAGGCGCTCTGCCAAAAAGGGGCAAAGGTTGTTCTGGCGGATTATAAGGAAGAAACAGTCAAAGCCGTAGCCGCAGCAATCAATATGAAAACTGGGGGCAAAACCGGTAGCGCCCAGGCCGTTCGCCTGGATGTCACGGATTATGATGCGGTCAAAAAAACAGTGGACGACACGGTTAACACCCTCGGCCGCCTGGATTATATGTTTAACAACGCGGGCATTGCCGTGGGCGGGGAAGTCCGGGATACGAACATCGATGACTGGCGGGCGGTGCTGAATGTGAATCTCTTCGGCGTTATTCACGGGGTGGACGCGGCCTATCCGGTCATGGTCCGGCAGGGTTTCGGCCATATTGTGAACACCGCATCCATTGAAGGGCTGGTGGCGTTTCCCGGAACCGCCGCCTATGTGGCCAGCAAGCACGCAGTGGTGGGGCTTTCCAACACGCTGCGGATCGAAGGCAGGGAACTGGGCGTCAAAGTCAGCGCGGTCTGTCCCGGTCATATCAAAACCGCCATTTTCAATGACTCGAAAATGGTCAATATCGACCGGAAAAAAGTCCTTGAAATGGTGGCCAAAATCCCCGGCATCACGCCGGAGGAATGCGCCCGGGAAATCCTGAAAGGGGTTGAAAAAAATACCGGCGTGATTGTCATCACCGCGTTGGCGAAAATCCTCTACATGCTTCAGCGCCTGAGCCCGGATCTGGCCATGAAGCTCATGTCCCTTGACATGAAACGCATGCGGAACGCCCGGATTAAAAAATAAAGGGCGGGGACGTCCGGCGCAGCCAACGAAGATACGCTTGAATGCGCATCGGAACTACCAGATCCTGAAGCGCCCGGTATCCAGATGGACAAAATCGGATTTGGCATAGTACCCCACACCACCGGCGCGCAAGTCGGCAGCCGTGTTGCGGAGTTTCCAGGTGGGCAGATCAGTGATCCGTATGTCAACGGCCTGGCCTTTCATATGCAGGCTTTTCGAGGCGACACCGCTGGAATTATGACGCAGGCGGTTGTTGGTTTGCGGGGACCGGTATCCGGAAATGATCTCGATGGTGCCGCGGCTCCCGGTGACCGATTGAATTTTGCAGAGCAGGTCGAGAAGTTTCGGGTCAATGGGATGTACGTCGCCGGTGCGGAAATCCCGGAGAAACGTTTTAATTTTTTTCTGTATCGAGTTCGAGCAGCGGCCCGGGGTGTGCAGAATCCTTAAACATTCTTCGGTATGGGTGTGAAAAAAGGTAAGCGGAACTTTGCCGGGTTCCCTTGCCCAGCCGGTCAGGGGCGGACACACGAGCAATCCGGCTGCGGCTTGTGCGGCGGTGATCAGAAACCGCCGTCGGCTGATGTTCGGCATAAGAAATCGCCTTTTATTCGTTTTTAGTGGTTGTACAACGCCCTGATCAGTTTTTGATCCCGGCCGTAAATGTCGCCATTAAAACAGATCCGCCCGTTTTTGTCAACCCATGAGGTTTGATAGGTAAGATGCACCGGCAGCGGTTCGGGAAGCGTGATAACGACGCGCTTGTTTTCACTGATGCGGGCGCTGATTTTTTCCGGCGTCCAGCCGCCCGTATGGCGGGACAGCACAAAGGCGGCCAGTTTTACGGGGTCGCTCACCCGGATACACCCGTGGCTGAAATCCCGCTGGTTCCGTGAAAAAAGATTCTGCGCGGGCGTGTCGTGAAGATACACATCGTATTTATTGGGGAAAACAAATTTTATCCGCCCCAGCGCATTCCAAGGGCCGGGGTCCTGGCGAAGGCTGTACTGTCCCATCCTGGCCGGACTCACATGCCTCCAGTCGATGCTCCTGGAGTCGAGCTCCCTGGCGTCTGCGTTCCACCCGGAAAAAAGCCGGACATGGCGATTCACCAGATAATCTGGGTCTTTTCTGAGTTTTGGAAGCTCTTCATTCCGGGCGATGGTGGGCGGGATGTTCCAGTAGGGGTTTATATCGACATAGGCGATGCGGTCGCTGAAAATCGGGGTCTGCTGCTGAAATTTCCCCACGATCACGGGGATGCGAAAGGCCTCCTGTCCGCCCTCAAATGCGGTGAGATCAAAATTGGCAATGTTGACGAGAACATATGTCTCCCCAAGATCGTGCTCCTGCCAGCGCCATCGTGTCATGTTGATGATGATCTGTTTAATTCTGTCCGCCACGGTTGCGTTCAGGGCGGCGAAGGTCTTCGGGCCGATGACGCCGTCGGGAAAAAGGCCGTGCCTCCCCTGGATTCTCATGACCGATTGTTTCAATAAAAGACTGTAATGCCCTGTCTGCGCCACCACCGGGTCCAGGTCCCCGGTCACGGACAGATGATGGATGACGGCGGGGAGGCGTTCATCATGGTCCCCCGGCCGGATGGTCTTCCCGGCGGGAATGGACGACCAGCCGCCGTTTTTTTCAATCTCCCGGTACGTCTTGAGCGCTTTTTTTAAACCCATGTAGTGCGAATGTGCGGGGGGAAGGCCCTCCAGATAAACAGCAAGGTCCGGCGCCCCGAGCGCCTTTTCCAGGGTCGTCTGAGGTTCAAAATTGACATCCCCCGCCTCCGGGAACAAGGCCGGATCCGCAAAACGCGGCTTGATCTGGCCCCGGCTGACATCATGGATGTATTTAATCAGGTTAAAGGTCAGCAGGGTATCCAGCTCGGCAAGATCGCGGGGCTGACGCGCCGAAAAGAGCGCGGAAAAGAGCGCGGAAATCTTATCAACTTCGTAATTCCGGGGATCAAGCCCCTCGGTTTCAGCTTTGGCCAGAAAATCCAGGACAATGGAAGCCTTCGGCCCCGGACCGTCAGGGGTGACCCAGTATGGGCGAAGGTCTTCCGGATGGTAGACCGCCGCCAGGCAAAAACTTTTGGAGGTCACCGCCAGTTCCTGTTTTTCCATGCCCATCAATTCGAGGGGGAAACACACCAGATACTCCGACATGGCCGCTGTCAGCGCATCCATCTGCTCCTGTGCATGACAGGGCTTCAGAAAAAGAATACCCAGGATGACCAGAATGCATAAAACTGCGGACAGCATCCGTTTCCCCAGCTCAGCCCCAAGCTGCCCGCAGGCGGCCATCACATTCCGGCCCCTGGACTGGCGGATGCGGACAAAAATGTTCCGCTCCACCAGCCGGTCGCGGAATGCTGTCATCTCGGCATCGTCCGGCGTGGTAAACGGCGATCCATCCACCCCGTTATAGCCGATCAGGTTGACCCTGACCGGAAGCCCTTCAACAAAACCGGCCAGCCGGTCCGCATCCTCAGCCGAATCGTTGACGCCGGGCAGCAGCACATACCCGATGAGGATAAAATCCCTTTTGCTTGCGGGAAAATCCATGAGGGCGGATTTTAATTGGGCCAGGGGATATCTGCGGTTGATGGGCATGAGCCGGTCGCGCAGATCATCCGTCACCGCGTTCAGTGAGACGGCCAGCCGGAGCTTGGCGGGCCTTATTCCAGCCAGCCGCTGAAGGCCGTCCACATGCCCGGCGGTGGAGATGGAAACATGGCTGGGCGGGATGGAAAACCCCCGCTGGTCAATGATCACCCGCACCGCCTGAATCACATTGTCCAGATTGTCCAGCGGCTCGCCCATTCCCATAAAGACAATATTATCAACTGGATAATGAAGCAGAAACCGGGCCGCCCATACCTGCCACACAATTTCCGAAACCGTCAGATTGCGGACAAATCCCATGTCGCCGGTCACACAGAATTTGCATCCCATCCGGCACCCCACCTGGGACGACACGCACAGGGTGGTGCGGCCGGATGCGGGGATAATCACGGACTCCACCAGGCAGTCATCGGAAAGCGCGGTGGCGAATTTCACCACTTCCCCGTCATCAATGCGGGAATGGATGCGGCAGGATGGCAGTTCCATGTCCGCCGCAATTTTTCCGGCAAGCGCAATGGACGCCGCAAACTCCGGGGCATGGGCGAAGGTTTCACTGCCGTTTTTAAAAATCTCCCGAAAAAGGGCGGCAGCATGAAACAGGCCTTTGCCGTACCGGCGGCCAAATTCTTCGGCAAGCTCCGCGCAGGTTAATGAGAATACATCCACAGGCCACTTCCTTTTTTAAAGTCCGGGTTTTAGATCCGGGATCATGAATCTATCCTCATTTGCGTCCGGATGTCAACCACGGCCAGAGCTACTCGGTATTCAGAATTCAGGAGTCAGGAGTCAGGAGCCAGAATAAAAATGATTCCTTCCTTTATTCTGACTTCTGAATTCTGGTTCCTGAATACCTGAGTAGTTACCGATCCATGATGTTCGGGCCAAATTACCGGCTTTTCTTTACCCCTGAAATGAGCCGGTAATTTTTTAAAAATGCTGCTTTACATGAACGAAATTTTCTTCCATAACAGATGCTAACCTTTTTTTTATCCCGGAAAGACACCCAGCAACCGACACTCAACCTAACGACCAGGGAGCCTCTAATGAATCAGATAAAATTCAAGTGGATATGGATCATCTCCATGCTGACTATAGCGCTGTCTCCCTCTTCCGGTTGGGCAGAGGAAAACGCCTCCGAAAACACAGAAAGTTATCAACTCCAGGAAATCGTGGTCACCGCCACCCGTGAGGAAACCCTAAAGCAGGATGTGGCGGCCAATATCACGGTGGTCGACCGGGAGGCCATTGAGCGCATGCCGGCCGCCACCGCCGGGGAAGTGCTCCAGTATATTCCCGGCGTGTCCATTGAATCCAACGGCGGCCCGGGGGCCATGACCACGGCCCGGATCCAGGGCTCGGAAACCCGGCATGTGGCGGTGTATGTGGACGGCGTGCCCCTTAACCTGCTGGCCAACCCGCTCACGGACCTCACCTACCTGCCGGTGGATACCATTGAGCGCATCGAGGTCTACAAAGGCGCGGCCTCTTCGGCCTGGGGCTCCGCCCTGGGCGGGGTCATCAACATCATCACCCGGGAACCGGACCCGGACAAACCCGTTGGGGCATTTGTCCGCTCCTCCTTTGGGAAGGCAAACACCTCCAAAAACCGGGGCCATGTCAGCGGGACCAAAGACCGGTTCGGGTATTTTCTGTCCGTGACCCATGACCAGAGCGACGGGTTTGTGGACAACGCTTCCTATGACCAGACCGCCCTTTACGGCAAGCTCAATTATAAAATCGGAGACGCCAGCCGGATCAATTTCGTGGCCAGCGATGATGACGGCCACAATGAAGACCCGCTCATCAATTACCCGGATTTCTGGGACGACATCCACCAGGACCGCTCCTACCAGCGCCTGCTGTTTGAAACCGCTTTGTCTAAAAAACTCAAATTTTCCGTGGAAGGACGCCATCATTATTATGACGTAAAGGTTGAAGATGTCTACACGGACAGGCGGGAAATTTATAACGATTATGACGAAACCAACTGGGGCGGAAGCGCGAAAGTCAATTTTGAACCGAACGCGGCCCACGCCTTGAATCTCGGGCTCGACAGCGACCGGGGCCGGTTCGACTGGATTAACTACACCCGGAAATATGACACCCAGAACTGGGCCGCCTATGCCAATGATACCTTTACCCATGACCAGCTTTCCCTCAATGGCGGTCTCCGTTACGACGACAACAAGGATTTCGGGTCTGCCGTGAGTCCGTCCGCCGGCGCGGTGTACCGGATATGTGACGACCGGGCCCTGGTCCGCGCACAGGTGGCCAAGGGATTTTCCGCGCCGCCCGGAGCCTGGGTCAAGGACCCTGTTTACGGCACCGAAGACCTGGACCCGGAAACCGCGGTGAATTACCAGTTGGGATCGGAAATCCGGTTCCTGAAATTTTTCAAGTTTGAAACCAATCTGTTTTACGCGGATGTGAAAGACCTGATCCGCTATGATCCGGACACCCGCAAATTTGAAAATATTGATGAGGTCACCCGTCAGGGCGTGGAAGGCATTTTGTCCGCAGGCTTTGATTTTGGCCTGGACCTGTCTGTTTCCGGCACATTTACGGATGTGGAGGATGACACCACCCACCAGGAGGTCAAGGACATTCCCAAGGAACAGTATCAGGCATCCGCAGCTTATACTTGGCAATGGATGACCCATTCCATCTTAGGGAAATACACGGATTACAATTCCACGTACCCGGAAACCAGGGACAAGAAATTCGTGTTTGACTATCTGTTCAAGGCAAAACTTCCGGAAATCCGCTACCTGAACCAGGTTGAAGTGTTCTGCGCCGTCTATAACCTGTTCAACTCCAACACCGTCTACCGGAGCGACTGGCCCCAGCCGGACCAATGGGCGGAGGCGGGGATTCAGTTCTCTCTTTAATTTGAACGGAATGGCAATAACGCCGGTATTCAGGAGTCAGAATTCAGGAGTCAGAATGGAACGCATCTAAGCTTTCAATAATTTGCCGGTTTTTAATCAACCGAATTCCGGCTCCTGGATGCTGACTTCTGGATACCAGCGTAGTTACAGGAAATGCATATAAAAAACTATCCCGTTGCTTTTTTCCGGCGGCTCTTTTAGGAATGACCCATGGGCTCCCTTATAAAGAAAAAACTTTTTTATCAAACCCTGGCGTTTATTCTGCCGTTTGTTGTTTTTTCCATTTTCCTCACCAGCGTGGCGCTGTCCCTGTCGAACAAGCGGTTTTTTCAGAAAACCATTCATCAGGATTACGCCAATATCATCCAAACGGCTTCCGGCAGCATTTCCCGGTTCCTTGATAACAGCCAAAGGAGCCTGGAAAGTCTGGCCCTGGTCATGGCATCCCTGAAACTCGATCCCTGGCAGAAAGAAATCGCCCTTACCGCCTTTCTTCATCAAAACCCGCAGTTTTCAGCCATTGACCTGATCTCCCCCCAGGACAGTATCGCCGCCTCCCCGGAACCGGCGGACCTTCGTCAGCCGGAGCAGCACCAGGACCTGCTTGACCGGGCCTTGTCCGGCGGGACCGCCGTTTCCAAAGCCATGGCGGATGGGAATGAACTGCCCTACGCGTATGTTTATGTGCCGGTGCGCCGCCAGGGAAAGACAGATGAACTTCTGCGGGCCCGGCTGAGTCTCAAATTCATCTGGGATATTCTGGAAGACATCCGGATCGGGGAAAAAGGCCATGTCTATGTGATGGATGGTTCCGGCCGCCTCATCGCCCACCGGGATATCCAGCAGGTGCTTCAACCGGCTCAAGCGATCACGCCGGAGGACCTGAATGCCATCCGCAAGACAGCCGGGCCCCTGGAATGGGTGGGGAAGAATGATGGCGCTTTCTACAACCTGGGCGTTTATATTCCCGGCCCTGACTGGATCGTGATGCTGACCCAGCCGCGATCTGAAGTGTATGAATATCTCCGTCAAAATATTTTCTGGGCCGCGCTGATGAGCCTGCTGATCGCCATGGGCGCGGTGTTCCTGGGATGGCGGGGCTCCCGGCGGCTGCTGGCCCCCATTCAGGCATTGCATCTCCATGTGCAGGATATGGGCCGGGGAGACCTGGACCGGAAAATCGCCATTGGCAGGGTCGATGAAATCGGGGATCTGGGCAACGCCTTTAATGAAATGACGGATTCCCTGAAAAAATATGTGGACCGGGAGGTTGAAACCGCCCGCACCCTGGCGCACACCAAAAACCTCGCGACCCTGGGCACAGTGGCCAGCAAGGTGTCCCATGAAATGGGCAATTTCCTGTTCGGCATTCAGATGATGATGAATGGTCTGAAAAAAGAGCCCCTGACCCCGAATGGCCTGGGCATCCTGAAAACCATCGAAAACGAGGTGGCGCAAACCAGAACATTCACTAAAGACTTTATGAATTTCGCCAAAAAGCCCGCCCTGAAATTCGTCCGGCGTTCCCTTGACGGACTGATCCGGGAAGTTCTGGATATCCTCCGTCCGGAAGCCGACGGGCATGAAATCGGCGTCACCCTGAACTGGGACCCGGCGATTCCCCCCATCCGCATGGACACCGAGCTGATGAAACAAGTATTTACCAACCTCATCAAAAACAGCCTGGAGGCCATGAACGGCGCCGGGAACCTCACCATTACCGGAAAAGCGGCGGGCGAAACCATTCTGGTGTCCGTCGCCGATACCGGCCCCGGCATGGATCCGGAAATATCAGAAAAACTGTTCGAACCGTTTGTTTCCACCAAAGGCGTGTTGGGCACGGGCCTTGGCCTGGCCATCGTCAAATCCAACATTGAAGTCCACGGCGGAACCATCGAATGCGTGAGTGCGCCCGGAAAAGGGGCGGAATTTCTTATCCGGCTGCCGATGGAATAAGGCAGGAGACAGGAGACAGAAGACAGGAGTCAGAAGTCAGAATAAAAATGATTCCTTCCTTCCTTCCTTCCTTCCTTCCTTCCTTCCTTCCTTCATTCTGAATTCTGTCTCCTGAATTCTGAATACTCTATTATTACCTGATCGTGGCCCGCCAAAGACGGCTGGCGCCGCCCTGTGTCAGGGAAAACGGGCCGGGAAGTGAAATGCGGGCAGACATCACGTCAAAGACGGTTTTGTGATACAAAAACGTGCCCGGTTGAAGAAAGGCGATACGGGCGTCTATTTGATGGCAGATCGCCTTTGCTTTTTCCGGATCATTTTCAGCGGTCAAAAGCCTGACCAGACGCGTAACGTCTGCATCCTCAAAACATCCGGCTATCGAAACATTATCAATCAGCGGCGTCCATAGTTTTTCAAACTCTTCCGGTTTACGTTGACTGGTTCCAAATTCCGTTAAAACAGCCTGAAATTGATTGTTGCCCTGATATTTGCCGGTGAGTTCCTCAAAAGGCAACAGTTTGATGTGCGCCTTTATCCCCACTTCATTCAAGTCCAGCACAATGGACCGCGCCGCCTGAATCGGGACAAATCCTTCCTTGAAACAAAGAATCGTAAATTCAAATGGTTTCCCGTCTTTTTCCAAATACTGCCGGTTTTTATCCAAAAACCAGCCCGCATCCCGCAACAGGTCCAGTGCTTTTTGCGGATCATAGGGTAAGGGTGTTAGTTTTGGGTCGCTGTAGACATTGTCAATGCCCATCGGCCCGACCGCCGCTTTTCCGTATCCGTTCAGCAGGGTCTCGACAATACCCGGCCGGTTGATGGCATGGGTTAAGGCTTGTCTTACCCTTGCATCTGAAAAAAGCGGATCGTTGGTGTTATATAAAAGGATGGAATACCACGGAAGCGTGTAGGTGTTAAAATGAAACCGATTTTTGGTATCGGCCATCATCTGGTAATTTTTCGGGGTAATTTCATGGGCAATGTCGGTTTCACCGGCCAGAAGCCGGGTCCAGCTCTTTTCCTTGTCTTCCTGATAGAAAAAGGCGACCCCTTCCAGCAGGGTTTTGCCCGCATAATAATCGTCATTTGCCACCAGCTCAACCGATTGATCACCCCGGCGGGATTTGAATTTAAAGGGACCCGAGCCGATGGGATGATTGGAAAAATCCCCGGACCCAGCTTTATGTTCCGGGGCAATGCTCATGTCCCAGATTTTGTTTAAAAATTCCGGGTCATTTTTGTTAAGCGAAATATTGATGCGGGTTGAGGAGAGAATATCTGTTTTCTTTATGGGATTTTCACAGCATTTCCTTGGCCCGGCGAAAGAACTCTGTACTGAAAATTTCACATCTTGCGCAGTTACCGGTGTGCCGTCGTGAAACCGGGCATTTTTCCGGATCTCGATTGTCCATTTAAATTCTGACGGGTCATAATTCCAGCTGACCGCTAAATCCGGCTTGAGATCACCCGTTTCATCGGGAACGCACAGGTAACTGAACAGAAACGGATGGATATAGGTTGCCCCGGAGTTTTTCCCATCAAACGGATTCAACGACCCGACAGGCGCCGGTATATCATATCGAAGCATCCGGTTTTCCTGAGAAACCGGATGACCGTCATTGCAAGCCGCCACCGACACCCATATTAACGCTAAGATAAAGGATTTAATCATTTTTTTAAGTTGTGCCCATACGGGCATGAACTTTACTTGTAAATCGATTTACAAGTAAACTTGAGCCAAAAAAGGATTCCCTCATTCTGACTCCTGACTCCTGTCTCCTGACTTCTGAATTCTGACTCCTGTCTCCTGAATTCTGAATTCTGACTCCTGTCTCCTGAATTCTGTCTTCTGTCTTCTATCTTCTGATCATTTCCCTTCATTTTTCAACCGGGCGTCCTTCAGCCTGTAAAGTCCTGGATAATCAAATGAAAACGGATGGTTCAGCGCGAACCGCCTGGACATGGCGTCGATATAAATTTTCTGAAACAAAAAGCTCCCCGGCTGCAAATCGGCAATCAATTGATCAAATTGCTGAAAAAGCGCTTTCCTCGTCTCCGGATCTTTGGCGGTAAGGGTCAGACCGGTAAGGCGGGTGGCTTCCGGTGAATCAAACCCGCCTGCCTGGGACAGGAGATCTCTTGATGTGACCCATACTTCGAGAACTTCTTCCGGCCGGCGATCGTTTGCGGTCAGTTCCGTCAGCACGGCTTCGAAATCCGTGTTCCGGGAATAAAAATTATAGAATGCATCAGTTGGCATGGCTTTCAGGTGGACCCGGATGCCAATCTCGTTCAGGCAGAGTTGAATGAACCGGGCGACCTTGAGATCTGCGTCGTTGCCCGCACGCAGCAGCAACTCGAACTCAAACCCCTGCCCGTTTTTTACCAGGTAATGCGTATCCGGGTCCAGGGTCCAGCCCGCTTTTTCAAGGTATCGAAGGGCCAGCGGCGGATCATAGGCCAGGGGCTTAAGATCCGGATCACAGCAGGCAGTCCGGTTGCCCAGAGGACCGCTAACCTTCTCGGCCATGCCATTCAGCATATTTTGAACCATATAATCCCGGTCAATGGCATGGGTCAGGGCCCGCCGCACCATGGGGTTTTCAAACAACGGATGATGCGTATTGTAGAGCAGGATCGAGTAATAATTCCATGAAGATTTCGCAAAATAAAACCGGTCCGCATATTGTTCGATGATTTGATAGTTTTTAACCGTTAAATTACCGACGATATCTGTTTCCCCTTTGATCAGGCGGGCCCAGGAGTCTTCCCCACGGGGGATATAAGTAAAAACAACCCGGTCAATGGCGGGACGACCGTTGTAATAATGTTCATTGGCCGCGAATATGACCCGGCCGTCATCTGTCCGGCGGTCAAATTTAAACGGGCCGGAGCCAACGGGCGAACCCTTCAGGTCCAGGTTTGAATGACGGCCCGGATCAGGGACCATCTCCAAATCCCACAGGCTGTTTAAAAAAGACGGATCATCCTGATTCAGCTGAATTTCCAGCACATATGTGTCGGTCGCCGTGATTTTCTTTAGTTTATTACCAAAAATTTTCCGGCTATTTTCAGCAAACGACCGGAGCGAATACGCGGCGTCAGCAGCGGTCACCGGAACCCCATCATGAAACAGGGCGTCCTGGCGCAACCCGATCCGCCACGTAAATGTTTTCGGATCATAATCCCAGTTGACGGCCAGGTCCGGTTCCAGGTCGCCTTGCGGGTTCAGGACAAAAAGGAAGCTGTAGATGTATGGGAACACATATGTAGACCCCGAGCACTCCGCCAAGCAGGGGGCAAAGGAGCCGAAGTCGGCGTCCACATCAATCCGCAGGACATTGCCGGGCGCGCCGGCAGCGGGCTGATCATGAGGGTCTTCGTTCAGGGAACAGGCCGAAAGCAAAACAACCAGCGCCAGAAGCCCTATATACTCAAGTATCCGTTGTGCGGAAGTCTGCACGATAAACCAGCGCCCTTTTTTAATCGGAATATTTTTTAACAAGCCGGAAAAGGATAAACTCGCGCTATGGTATTTCAAGTGCGCCTCTTTAGTCAAACGTTTCATCACGGAAACGCCCTTGCCGTCGGCCGAACCTTTTGCTAATGTGTTAAACACGTTAACCAGGATTCACACACAGGGGGATTTCCATTTGTATATTATCATTGCCATCCTGATTCTTGCTGCCGGCTGGGCCGGGTTCACCTTCAACCGGTTCATCCGCCAGCGCAACTGGATGCTGGAAGCCTGGAGCGGGGTGGATGTGCAGCTCAAAAGACGGTATGACCTGGTCCCGCGTCTTGTGGAATGCGTGAAGGCATACCGGGACTTTGAGGCCTCTGTTCTGGAAAGCCTTGCAGCGGCAAGGGCCAATGCCGGGGTTGCTAAGGACGTGTCTGAGACCGGCAAGGTGGAAAATGGGGTCACGCAAACGCTGCGGTCATTGCTCGCGGTGGCTGAAGCCTATCCGGACCTGAAGGCCAGCCGGAATTTTCAGGACTTGAGCGCCGCACTCATCGATACCGAGGACCAGCTCCAATACGCCCGGCGCTATTACAACGGAACTGTACGCGACTACGCCATCCTGGCCGAATCGTTTCCCAGCAGTATTGTGGCGGGGATTTTCGGGTTTCGGCCGGACGGGTATTTTGAAGTGGAATCCAGCACAGAGCGGCAGGCGCCGGAGGTGAAATTATGAGGATGAAGCTGACTGCACGGATTTTCGAAGAAATGAGACACGGTATGTGCCTCCTTGTGATTGGGATGGTTTTGTTGCTGCTGGCGTCGGCCCAGGCCATGGCCCAGGGTGAGCGGATTCTGAGTTTTGACAGCCGGATTGAGGTCCGGGAAGATGCGTCTCTGGTGGTCACCGAAACCATCACGGTCCAAGCGGCGGGGCGGGAAATCAAACGGGGCATCTACCGTGATTTTCCCCAGCTCTATCGCGGGCGCTGGGGCCTGAATCAGCGGACCGGGTTCGATGTGCTGGATGTGCGCCGGGACGGAAAACCGGAAAAGTTTCACCTGGAATCCCGGGACAACGGCCAGCGGGTCTATATCGGCCAGAGCAATGTCTTCCTTGAACCGGGGGAATACACCTATGAACTGACCTACCAGACGGACCGGCAGCTCGGCTTTTTCAGAGATCATGACGAGCTGTATTGGAACGTCACGGGAAACGGGTGGAGTTTTTCCATGGATCAGGTGACCGCCGCCGTCACCCTGCCGCCCGGAGCGGAAGTGATATCTTCGGAAGCTTATACCGGGGCGCAGGGGAGCCGCGGCCGCGACTACGCCAGTGAATTATTGGGTTCAAACGAGATCACGTTTGAAACCACCCGCAGGCTTGGGCCTAAAGAGGGGTTGACCATCGTGGTGGCATGGCCCAAGGGGTTTGTAGAGGCTGCCTCGCCTCGGGACCAGTGGATGAATCTGCTGTACGACAATGAGGGCGTGGCCATCGCCCTGGGCGGCCTGCTGCTGGTGCTGATTTATTATTTTATGGTGTGGATGGCGGTGGGGAAAGACCCGGCCCCCGGCACCATTATCCCGCTCTATGGTCCGCCCAGGGGATTTTCCCCTGCCGCCTGCCGGAACCTGGTTGAAATGGGGTTTGACCACAAGGCATTTGCGGCCAACCTCATCGATCTGGCGGTAAAGGGAGCCATCACCATTGAGCAGGCTGCCGATAAAACATACACCGTGCACAGAAAAAACAGTACCACAGGCCTCCTCCCGGACGAAAACGCCCTATATGACAAGCTGCTGGGCGCGCGCCAAAGCCTGCCCCTGGAACAGACCTACTACAAAACACTGCAATCGGCCGTCAATAGCCTGAAAGCGTCCCTCGCGCTCAAATTAGAAAAGACGTATTTCAGGACCAATTTCTGGTATTGGTTCTGGGGCCTGATGTATTCACTGGTTCCTTTTGCCATCTCCCTGCTGACCTATCGCGACCAGAGCAACACCTGGGGCATGATGATCTGGCTGGCCATCTGGACGCTGGGCGTGACGGTCCTGCTGTCGATGGTGTTTTCCCTGTGGCGGGGCCGCCAATGGGGGCAGGCGGTGTTCATGACCGTGTTCAGCCTGCCTTTTGTGGGGGGCGAAATCTTCGGATTATGGGCGCTTTCTCAATCCACATCCGTGTGGGTGCCGGTTCTGTTTTTGGTCGGCGCGCTGATGAACGGCGTCTTCTATCACCTGATGAAGGCCCCCACGGCAGCGGGGCGAAAGCTGCTGGACCAGATTGACGGGTTCCGCCGCTATCTGACGGTGGCCGAAAAGGACCGCCTGAACCTCGAGAATCCGCCCCAGCGCACCCCCGAGCTGTTCGAGATGTTCCTGCCCTATGCCCTGGCCCTGAATGTTGAACAGGAATGGGCGGAGCAATTTGAGGACGTGCTGGCAAAAGCGGGCACCGGGCAGGAAGGCGGGTACTCGCCGTCGTGGTATCACGGCACGGCATGGAGCACGCTGGGGGCGACCGGGTTTGCCGCATCGCTGGGAAGTTCCATGTCATCGGCGATCTCCTCTTCGTCCACAGCGCCGGGTTCAAGCTCTGGCGGGGGCGGGGGAGGATCTTCAGGCGGCGGTGGCGGCGGCGGGGGTGGCGGCGGCTGGTGATGGGGCGTGTGACAGGATATCAGCAGCCCTTCACAGGCGGAAACCGCGTCCGCCAATCCTATTCGGTTTCGGTGACGGGATTGGCGGGCGGTTCCCCTGCCCCGGCTTCTTTGAGGGCTTTTTCCATATTGTCATTCTGTTCTTCAGAAAATGCCTCTCCGCGCCGGATTTCATCAGCTCTATCGCCATATACCTCATCCTGAAGCGCATGAATTTTGTCCTGTTTTTCAGCATCATCAAGATCGGCATCATTTAAAATGGCGTTTTTGTTCTCCGTATAGTCCTGGTCTCTTTTGGCAACCGCTTCCACCTGCGCCTCGGCAGTTTCTATTTTCTCGATATCTTCCGCCGGGAGGTATTCCGACCGGAATTCCCGGATTTTCTCTTTTCTGGCGTCTTCGTTCATTTCATCCAGATCTTTTTTATAGATCAGCAGCTTCTCCTGATACAGGCTTTCTCCTGTTTTATCAGATAGATATCCGTCAGGCACATCCCCATACACGTCCACTGCCACTTGCTGCAACTGCCGTTCTTTTTCACGGCCATACAAGGTGTCATCCTTAAATATTTTGGCGCTTTTTATTTTAAACAACGTGAGCTTATGCTCCTGGCCGAAGAGTTTCTTAGCCAGTTCTTCGCCCATTTGCGCTTTCCGGAATTCAAAAATCTCGTTTTCCATAAAAATCATATCTTCATCATTTTCAGGCGGATCAAATCCCACCAGCATCTCCTGGATTCCGAGTTCGCAATCAATATAGGATTCATAAATTTTCAATAATTTATCGGCGGTCTCAGGCGGGAATTGGGAAAACAATTCGGTTTTAATCTGGGCCATAAATTCATCCCGGTCTTTTGAATTCCGGTATTTGAAATAAAGAGACGTGATATATTCCCGCAAAGACCCATCCACCAGATTCATATCAAGATCATCGGCTTGTTTCAACTCATCCAGTTTAGACGGCGCGGCGGTATCCGGTCCGGCTTTTGGCGATAGCTCCGCCGGTTCTCTGTTGTCTGCCGGAAGGGCGGATTCCAATTGCTCCTTTTCCGGATTCTGTTCTTCAGAAACCAGCGGTAAGATCTTGTTCTCCGGTGTCTCTCCCGGCAGCAGATACATGCGGGCAATAATCAGAACCATCACCCCCGCGATGCCGATTAGCGAAACCAGTATTTTTTTGTTTTTGCTCATGATCCTCTTTCCAACCCTGATGAAATAGCAAAAAAAAGAGCGGGAAGGCTTTGAACCGCCTCCCCGCTCTTTTATAATTTATTGGGATCTGCCAGGCAAACGGAATTAATAGCCTTTTGCTTTCAGGTCTTTCAAGATTTTTTCATATTTGTCAGGCGCGCTGAAAAACCCGGTAAATCCATAGGGAAGCCCGGTGGCATTGCAATGGTCGATACCGGCGATCTGGAACAGTCCGCCGTCTTCCATGCCGCGATAATTCGCCCATTTGGCGCTTTTTTCACTGACAACGCCATCGCTCGGCATATGGGGACCTTTGTCGTTTCTATAACCGATGGTGCTGGCGCCGCACTGAATGGGCATGGTCAGCGCCAGGATCTGGATAACGCCGATCTGGGGCACACCGAGACACAGGAAAGATTTCATTTTATGCATATAGCTCTGACAATAAATCCCGGGGATGCTGCTGTTTCCACCCAGCTTCGTATACAGAGCGGCAGCGCCGTTAAGCGACAGGTCATAGGCATTCGCCCGGGTGTCCACATACACGTCCGACTCGCCAGGGCCAAACATGGCGCCGAAAATGGTGGTATACAGCGCATTCACGCCAATGCCGGCAAGGCCTGCGGTAATGCCGTTGATCCCCAGTGCGAAATCCGCCACCGGCGACCCCTGATTGGGGGAATCGATCTGGGTAATGCTCGCGACTTTGCTGGGGGGCAGACTCCAGGTTTTGGTGCCGTATTTGGAACTGGTGTAGGATGAAAATTTAACCGCATATTTCGGATAAATGCCGCCATGGGAATGGCCGATGATATTTACCTTTGAATACCCTTTGGGATAAACCTGGGTATTCAAATAATTGGCAAACTGATAGGCTTTTGTGCCGGTGGCTGCGATTTTGTCCACCTGAGCGATGAAAACCGTCGCGCCTTTGGACTCCAGACGTTTTTTGACGCCGTTGAAATATTCAATGGCGCAGGGGATGTCATTCATTGCAATGCCATGCGCGAGAACGATGGGGTATTTGGTTTTGCATGAAGTATCTAATGCAAAACTCTGATACGGAAACAACACCACCGCCATTAAAACGATCACTGATAAAAACCGGCCTGCCTTGCTCATCTGTCTCTCCTTTTTCTCCGTTTGCTGTAATTAAAAAAACCGGGGTCCGTGTTCAGGCAACCCGGCTTTCTTCGAGAGATCCGCGGCTTTCCGTCCCTGCCTCGCAACAGGTTTGGCATTTTCTGATAAACAGCTAATAAGAACATTAACTCAATTTTTTGGCATGAACACTGTTTCGCTGTTTGATCCCTGTATATAGGAGCCAGAATTTTAAAACAATCAGGAAAACCCTGATTTCCCACTTCGAAAAGCCTGATTTTTTGAAAAGAGTATATGCTGCGGAAACCATCCGGCACATGCGCAGGTTTAATCTATTGCGGCCTGTTGATTTTTGTACTAAATGATTAATCTGTCATTTTGATAAACGAGGTGTAATGATTTTATAAGGCGGTAGCGTTGGCTCGAATACTGATTATCGATGATGACCCCGATATTTGCACCATACTGTTGAAGTTATCCGAAGGACTTCACCACCAGGCGTTTATTGCGCATACCCTTGCGGATGGATTGGCCGCTGCGCAAAGCCAAAATCATGACCTGGTTCTGCTGGATCTGGAGCTTCCGGATGGGAACGGCTTGCAGATTTTACCGGACCTGCTTAAATCCCCATCCCAGCCCGAGGTGATCATCATTACGGGCGCCGGGGATGGGCGGGGCGCAGAGCTGGCCTTTAAATACGGGGCATGGGACTTTATTCCCAAACCTTTTTTGTGGGAAGAGGTTTCCTTGCCCATCACCCGGGCAATTCAATACCGCCTGGAAAAAGAAGCCCGAAAGGGGCCTGTCACTTTAAATCGCAATGGAATCATCGGCAAATCCGCCGCCCTTAACGGATGCCTGGATGATGTGGTCCGGGCCTGTATTTCCGACGTCAGTGTTCTTGTAACCGGGGAGTCCGGTACGGGCAAGGAACTGTTTGCCAGGGCAATTCATATCAACAGTAAAAGGGCGTCCCGCCGGTTTGTGCCTGTCGATTGCGGCGCCTTGACGGAAACCCTGATGGAAAGCATCCTTTTCGGCCATGAAAGGGGCGCTTTTACCGGAGCGTTCAGGCAGACCGATGGGCTGATCAAGCAGGCGGAAGGGGGAACGCTTTTCCTGGATGAAATCGGAGAACTCCCCTTCACCATGCAAAGAACCTTATTGCGCACACTTCAGGAAAAAAGTTTTCTGCCGCTGGGGGCTGACAGGGAGGTGTCAGTGGATTTCAGACTGATTGCCGCCACCAACCGGGACCTTGACCAGATGGTTCAAAAAGGCACGTTCCGTGAAGATCTGTTGTTCCGTATTAAAGGGATTGAACTTTCCCTCCCGCCGCTTAAAAGCCGAAAAGAAGATATTGAAGAAATTGCGCTTAATAAAATTTATCACCTCGGTGAACAATACGGCAATGAGACAAAGGGGGTTTCCCGGGAATTTTTGGATGCCTTACAGGCCCAGGATTGGCCCGGCAATGTGCGCGAGCTCATCAATGCGCTGGAATATGCCCTGGCATCGGCGGGCAAGGACCCAACCCTGTATCCCAAACATCTTCACCCCAAGTACCGGGCCGGAATGATTCAGCAGGAAAAAGCGCCGAAAGCAGGCCGAAGCATTGATTCAAATGATTATCCCGATATCTCCGAAGACTTTCCCGTTATCTCAACATACCGTGACAACGCCGAAAAACGATATTTACAAACGCTGCTGGTAAAATCCAGGGGGGACCGGAGTTCCGCCACCCGGCTTTCCGGAATGTCCCAGAGCCGATTGTATGCGCTGCTTAAAAAACATAACCTTTCCCTATCGGATCCTGTTTAGGACCCGGCTTAGAACCACCCTGCCTGATTCCTGAAAAAAAGAAAATTCATTCCTGTTTCCAGGAAACAGGAATGAATTTCGC
The DNA here is from genome assembly GCA_003599885.1 of Desulfobacteraceae bacterium. Classification (GTDB taxonomy): domain Bacteria; phylum Desulfobacterota; class Desulfobacteria; order Desulfobacterales; family Desulfosalsimonadaceae; genus SURF-3. The sequence goes on from QZKW01000088.1 coordinate 116,482, forward strand.
CCTTCCCTCCTGCTTTGATTAATTTAAATAATTGATATTGTTAATAAAAAATGAATAGTGATTTTTGGCACTCAATTTGCATTGCTTCCTACAAATGAGTGTACGTTTGGCGTTTTCAGGACTGGTATTTTAAAAAAGGATTTGCGAAATGGTGAAGCAGGCGCAGGGAAACAATGACAAATGGGACATCCGGCCAAATCCAAACGGAAACGGGTTAAATATTTGTGTTATTGACGAAAAGAAAGGGCTGTTTTACTGCGGCCTGAATTTTCTCTGGAAATTCGCGCGCATTCCGCTCTATCTCTTTTTAAGGCGCAAAGCATAACCCTCTTGTTTCGATAGCGCTTATTGCCGATTCGCAAAACAATAAGAGGAAATACAAGAAAAAGAATGGGTTCCTCCAAATTCTCATGGAAAAATTCATGAGGATTTTACATATAACCCGGGTTTCTCATCAATTTTGCAGAAACCCGGGTAAACTTTAATTGAAGGCGTCTTTTTCCCGCCATGGGCGGGAGGCGTTACTGAACTTGATAAAAACCTGATACGGATTTGTTCAATCAGGAAAAAATATATAATAAGGAGTTTGAATCAATGAAAAAAGCATTTGAAATGACCAAAATGGTTGTTGTTGCAGTTAAAGCATTTGTTGAATACCAGCTTTTTCATCGCAAAGACAAAGACGAATTATAAGCGCCACACTGTCTGGTAAATAAACGTTCGTAATTAATCCATTATCATTCAGCTAAATTCAGTTGGGCCTCCAATTGATGACGGCGGGGAAATGACAGGAATTGACCGCAAGGTTAATTCCTGTCATCCCGCCCGCCGGCTGTATTCCGTTTTTTTAAATCCCGGTTTCCCCCTTTTTCTGAACCCGCTCACAACACCTGTGATGCCTCATCAATATTCCAATTCAGGCGCTAAACTGAATCTGATATTGACTTAGTTCCTCCTTTCATCGCATCATCAAAGTCTCATCCATTGCATAAAATATAAAAAATTGGCGGCATTACAGCATGGAACCAAGAACGCCTTCTTGAAAGACAGCCATGAGAAAAATTTTCTATTCAGTTGTCATCTGGAGCTTATTCTTTTCTCCCATGGACGCATCCTCTGAAGAAAGAATGCGCGTTGTATTTATTAATCCCGGTTTTTTCGATGTCCATAATCCGACAGGCGGTTTCTGGCTTTCTGTTTCATCCTTTATGAGAGCTGCGGCAGAGGATTTGAATATTGACCTGGAAATACTCTATTGCGACAGAAATCATATAAAAATGAAAAATCTGGCGGAAGAAGTGATTTCACGAAAAAATCCGCCGGATTATCTGGTTGTTGTAAATGAGAAATTGTCCGCCGGGCCGATTATTATCAATGCGGACCAGGCCGGCGTGAAAGTTTTTGTGATACTGAACGGGTTTGAAGGTGAGCAGCGCCAAAAAATGGGACCGCCGAGGAGCAGGTATAAACACTGGCTCGGCACCCTGATTCCGGACAATCATTTTGCCGGTTACCAGGTTGCAAGACTCGTGATTGATCAGGCATTAAATGCCGGAATCAAAACACCGGACGGCCGTCTTCACCTTATCGGTTTTTCAGGGGATTATATTACCCAGGCATCGATAGAGAGAGTCGACGGCTTAAAGCAGGCGGTGGCCGAATATCCGAATGTGGATCTGAAACAAGTGATCCCCTGCAACTGGTCGAAAGACGAGGCAAGAAGCAAAACCCCTAAAGTTCTCAAACGTTACCCTGAAACAGATGCGATATGGTGCGCAAACGACCCCATCGCCATCGGCGCCCTGGAAGGCGCCGCAGCAGCGGGTAGAACTCCGGGAAAGGATATTTTTCTGGGCGGGCTGAACTGGGACCCGCCGGGCCTTGCCAAAGTTAAAAGCGGAGAAATCGTCACTTCCGTCGGCGGCCATTTTATGACCGGCGGATGGGCCCTGATTTTGCTGTATGACTATCATCACGGGCGGGATTTTGCCGAAGACGGAACACTGCTTAAATATAAAATTTTCGGCGCGTTACACATTGAAAACATTGATCAATTTATAAACACATTCGGCGACCGGGATTGGCGGAAAATTGATTTTACCCGGTTTTCCAAAATATTGAACCCGGATATCCGCAAATATCAGTTCAGCGTGGAATCAATTTTAGAAAACCAATGAACGCCTTTTCAAAACCGTCCGTCTCATCATCCAATGAATGGAAACTGAATCAATGACTGGAAACAGATGAAAAGAATCTTTTCAAAAACGCTGGCCTTATTCATAGCCGGCTTTTGCCTTTTTGCATTTACCTATCATTCGCATCAGGTCCGGCGGATTCAGCATGCCGTCAACGAACATGCAAAAATTGTCGCCGGATCGATCTGGGATCTCAACCCAAAGGGTTCCGAGGAATATCTCCGTGCAGTGGCAGCAAACAACAACTATGAACAGCTTCTTGTTCAGGACTCTGATGGAAATATTTTCATCGAAGTGAAACAGCCGGCCGTCAACCTGTTTGAGACCGAGTTAATCAGGCTGAAGCTGATTCCGCGCGTACGGGTTTCCGCTGATATTTTTTACCACAAAGAATTATTGGGTAAGGTTGAGGCCTTGTGGCTGGACAAGTCGATTTATGTCTATGCCTATGCATTCCTGGTAGCGCTGTTATTGTTTGCGGTTGTTTTGCTTAGCAGACGGATTCTAAGGGCAAAAGCCACTCTGGAACAAATGGTGAAAGAGCGGACCCTGACCCTGACCGAAAGGACAGAAGAACTTCGTTATTCTGAAGAGTTACACAGAATTACCATCGGAAGCATCTCGGATCCCGTTTTTATAACCGATGACAACTTTCGTTTTACATACATCGGAGAAAATGTCTCTCAAATTTTAGGGTACTCGGCTCAGGAAATTCAGGCTATAGGAGACATTAAGTCCCTTGTGAAGAATGATTTTTTCAGCCTTGAACACCTTAAAAATACAGGCGAAATCCGCAACATCGAAAGCAGTATTACCGGAAAAGACGGCAAAAAACATTTCTTTCTTATCAATGTCAAATATGTATCCATTAAAAATGGCACCATTCTCTATACGTTTCATGAAGTCAGCGAGCTGAAACACGCGTATGATTCCGTTACGAAAAGCGAAAAATCGTATCGGACCCTCGCCGAAAATCTGCCGGGCCTGGTATACCGTTTGTTTCTCAAAGAAAACAGCAGAATGCAGTTTTTCAACACCCTGCTTGAACCCATGACCGGCTATCAGGAAACGGATTTGACCAGCGGAACCATACGCCTTGTTCAACCCGGAATTATTGAAACAGACCGGAAGCGGATAGCCTCCGCCATGGAAAAAGCCATTCAGGAGAAAGCGCCCATTGATGTGGAATACCGGTTCCAGCACAAGTCAGGGGAGATCCGCTACTTTCATGAGCGGGGAAAACCGGTGTTCGATGAAGAGGACACGCCTTTATATGTCGACGGGGTCATTTTTGATATCACCGATAACAAAAACACATTAATAAAACAGCATAAACTTGAGGAACAGCTGCGTCAGGCCCAGAAACTTGAAGCCCTCGGCGCCCTTGCAGGCGGCATCACCCACGATTTCAACAATATTCTGTCCGCCATCTTCGGCTATACCCAATTGGCCCTGGTGGAACTGCCGGATGACAGCCCTGTCAAAACCTATCTCAATAATATGTTTGATGCAGCCAAACGGGCCAGGGAACTGGTTAAACAAATCCTCACTTTCAGCCGCCAGGAAACCCAGAAACAGTTTCCTGTGGAGGTTCGGGTTATTATTAAAGAGGCGCTAAAACTCCTGCGCGCCTCAATCCCCGCCACCATAGAGATCCGGCAAAATATTGCCCCGCATTGCGGAAACGTCCTGGCGAATCCAACCCAGATTCATCAAATTCTGATGAATTTATGCATCAACGCCTATCATGCCATGCGTGAAACGGGCGGTATCCTGAGTGTTTCCCTCACGCCGCTCGATGCAGCCAATTGCAGTGGCGCCATCAGTGGTTTTGGCCTCCGGCCTGGACCCTGCCTGCGTCTTGAGGTGACCGATACGGGCCATGGCATGGACAGGCAAACGCTGGACCGAATATTCGATCCCTATTTTACCACAAAGGCCAGGGGAGAAGGAACGGGGATGGGGCTTTCGGTGGTCCACGGGATTGTCAAAAGTCACGGCGGGCAGATTACGGTGAGCAGCGAACCGGCTAAAGGCACTACGTTCCAGATCTATTGGCCGGTCATCGAGCAGGAAGCGTTTCAGGGCGAAGCCTTTTTTACGGAACCGCTTCCTTCAGGGACTGAAAAAATCCTGCTCCTTGATGATGAGGAACAGACCCTTCGTGTCGAAGAAACGATTCTGAAAAGTCTTGGCTATGCTGTGCATGCCTTTACAAGCCCCCTGGCAGCCCTGGAATGTTTCCGCGATCAACCCGGGGCCTTTGACCTGATTGTAACGGACATGACCATGCCCGTCATGACCGGGGACAATTTTTCCCGGGAAATTCTGAAAGTGCGTCCTGGCATGCCGATTATCCTGTGCACCGGATACAGCGAAACCATTTCCGAAACGGAAACAAAACAAATCGGCATCAAGGCCTTTATTTTTAAACCCATCGAAATTAAGACTTTTGCTGTGCTTCTTCGGGAGATTTTGGGATCTGCTTAAATACCCGGATCAATGCCCGGCAATAAGGCGGATTTCCTCCGGTTCCGGATATGGCGGTTCATGAATCAGAGTTACAAAAAAAAAACCAGACTTTTTTAAAAAAATATAAAGTGCTCTTTCTTTTGCGATCCTTGTGTTCTTTCGCGGTGGAAGAAAAACAGCCTTGAAATCTGGACCCCATTTTTTTCAGGCCACCTCTTTGCCCCGGACTTTTACCGGCTATTATAAATGATGGCATCCGCTTAAAAGTCGGACACCCCCATAAAAAATGCAGGGGTATCCCGAAATAGGCCGCATAAATCCATTGATCCTCCAATTTTTCCCCTTGAAATTTCGAGCAAATGCGATAAACTCCTACGCTTGAATTTAAAAACACTGAAGACACATCACAAAGGGCAAGCTTATGAAATACTGGCGGGAGCCTCTGGACACGGGTGAAATTGATGTGGTCCGGGGGAAAGTCTATATCATCAAGGATCGCTGCAAGGGCTGCGGGTACTGCATTGAATTCTGCCCCAGAGAAGTTTTGGCGTTTTCCAAGGAATTCAACAAAAAAGGCTACCATCCGCCGATGCTCGTCAAATCCGATGGGTGCTTAAACTGCCATTATTGCGAACTCCTGTGCCCGGAATTCGCCATTTATACGGTGGCCGACGAAGGTGAAGCGGGCCCGAACCCGGTGGCCTCGGCAACCGAAAATCAGAAAAGCAGGCTGAAAGCTTAACGGATTCATAAATAAGCCAACTGTAAGCTTTTACCTATAGCCTATAGCCTAACCCCCTATCTACCTAACATGGAAACATTGATGGAACCCAAAGTACTGACAGGTGAACATTTTATCAACGGCGACGAAGCGTGCGCGGAAGGGGCTATTGCGGCCGGATGCACGTTTTTCGGGGCCTATCCCATCACCCCGGCCACCGAAGTGGCGGAACGCATGGCCGAACGGCTTCCGGACCAAGGCGGAACCTTTATCCAGATGGAAGACGAGATCGCGGCCATCACCTCCATTCTCGGGGCCGCGTGGACCGGCGCCAAATCCATGACCGCCACCTCCGGGCCGGGGTTTTCCCTGATGATGGAAACCGTGGGCCTGGCCGTGGTCACGGAAACCCCCTGCGTGGTGGTGAATGTCCAGCGGGGCGGACCAAGCACGGGGCTTCCCACCATGGGCGCCCAGGGGGATATGATGCAGGCCCGGTGGGGGTCTCACGGGGACTATGAAATCATCGCCATTGCCCCGTCTTCCCCCCAGGAAATGTTTGATCTCACCATTGAGGCGTTTAACTTGAGCGAAAAATACCGGGTGCCGGTGTTCATCATGTCCGATGAAGTGGTAGGCCATATGAGTGAAAAAGTGGTGATCCCGAAGGCCTCAAAAATCAAAACCGTTTCCCGGCCGCGTCCCAGCGGCCGCAAAGACCGGTTTAAGCCTTACCAGCCGGGGCCCAACGGCGTGCCGCCCATGGCCACCATCGGCGAGGGATATAACGTGCATGTGACCGGACTCACCCATGACGAGCAGGGGTATCCGGTCATGTCCGTGGACACCCAGAAGGAAATGATGACCCGGCTTATAGGGAAAATCAGAAACAATCTGGACGACATCATCCGCACGGAATCCTATCTGCTGGATGACGCGGACATCGTGATCGTGTCCTACGGGGTGTCGGCCCGCACCAGTTATACCGCCGTGGAGCAGCTTCGCGGCATGGGCATCCGCGCCGGACTCTTCCGGCTCATCACGGTCTGGCCCTTTCCGGAAAAACAGATCCGGGAGCTGGCCACGCGGGTGAAAGGTTTTGTGACCGTGGAAATCAACATGGGCCAGATCTGTCGGGAAGTCGAGCGATGCGCGGGATCCAAGGTTCCGTCCTATCTGGTGGGCCATACCGGCGGCACCGTCATCACGCCGGACGCGGTGATTCAATTGATAAAAGAAGTTTTTTAAGAGGAATTTCGATATATGGCAATAGCGAAACGGCAACCAAAATCAACGTCTGCACCACTTTCACCGGACCCGAAGCATCCGCTGGAAGACCTGATCCGGATGGAGCGCATTCCCCATATCTGGTGTCCGGGGTGCGGGGTGGGAACGGTTTTTTCCGCCTGCCTCAGCGCGATCCAGCAGACCGGCATTGATTACCGGAAATTTTCCATGGTGTCCGGCATCGGGTGTTCGGGCCGGGGCGCCGGGTATGTGCGGCTTGATTCCTTTCACACCACCCACGGCCGGGCCATTCCCTTTGCCACGGGCATCAAGATGGCGGACCCGTCCCTTAATGTCATCGTGTTCTCCGGAGACGGGGATCTGTTCGCCATCGGCGGCAATCATTTTATTCACGCGGCCCGGCGCAACATGGACATTACGGTGATATGCGTCAATAATTTCATCTACGGCATGACCGGCGGCCAGGTGGCGGCCACCACGCCCCACATGGCCAAATCCTCTACCACGCCTTTCGGCAACCCGGATTCGCCGTTTAACCTGCCCCTCCTGGCCATTGCTTCCGGCGCCACCTATGTGGCCCGCTGGACCATGATCCATTCCAGGGACCTGACCCTTGCGTTTGAGGAAGCCATTGGGCATCGGGGGTTTTCATTCATTGAAGTGCTGTCGCCATGCCCCATCAATTATACCCGGCGGAACAAAATCAAAACCATGGACATGGTCCGGCAGTTCCATAACAACACCATCATTAAAAATCATGCAAACCCGTCGGAACTGGACATTGATTTCCAGAAAGGGGTGGTGCTGGGGAAATTCATGGATATCGACAAACCGACCCCGGATGAAATTCTTGCAAAACTGAGAAATCAGTAAAACGTTTAAAAATAGGCACTTATTACTTCAGGAAAACCAAATGACACAAACCAAGAAAATCATGCGCCGGGAAATCATTGTCACGGGATTCGGGGGCCAGGGCATTATTCTGGCCGGGCGGATCCTGGGCCAGGCCGCAGCTTTGGGAGACAAGAAGGAAAGCACCCTGGTTCAGTCCTACGGCCCGGAATCCAGGGGCGGGGCGTGCGCGGCCCAGGTGATTGTTTCAGACATCACGATCCAGTATCCCTATATCAAGAATCCGGACATCCTGGTGTGCATGTCCCAGTCGGCGTATGAGAAATATATCAATGACCTGAAACCCGGCGGCCTGCTGCTGACGGACAAGGACCTGGTGAATCCGGAAGGAAACCGGGATTATTTTGATATCCCCGCCACCCGCATGGCCGAAGAACTGGGCCGGAAAATGATGGCCAATATCATCATGGTTGGTTTTGTCACGGCGGTTTCCGGGGCCATTTCCCTGGATGCGGCCCGGGAAGCGGTGATGGATTCGGTTCCCAAAGGCACGGAAAAAATGAACATTGCCGCCTTCACCAAAGGATATGAATACGGCCTGTCCAAGCTGAAGGGCCGGGCCCATAAAGCATCGGAGACATCGTCACATGATCAGGCGGGGCCGGACCGGTCAGGAGCCACTCCATGAAGCAACCAAAAGAAAGACTGCATCGGGTGGTGGTGGTCGGCGCAACACCCTCAGGCATTGCAGCCGCCAACAAACTGGGGGAACTGGGCATCCCGGTCACCTTGATTGACGGCAGCGCCGATCTGGACCGTAAATTGTCGGACGACAGCCTGCGCCTGAAATCCGGGGTGGGGTTTCAGCATGCCCACCGGCCCGGACTGATCCGGATTTTGAGAAACCCCGGCATTAAATGTATTCTCCCGGCCCGGGTCACTTCCGTCAAACACAGCCATCAGGGGTTCCGGGTCGGCGTTAAACAAATGCAGACATTTGTGGACCCGGACCAGTGCATTCTGTGCGGACGCTGCGTAACAATATGTCCGGTTCAGGATTGCGGGGCTGAAAACGCGGTCCGGATCAACAGCCGGCAGAGCCTGCCGGGCCGGGCCGTGATTGACAAGCGGCGGCTGCCCCTGTGCCGGGAAAGCTGCCCTCTGGGGGTCAATGTCCAGGGCTATATGGCGCTGGTCAGGGAACGGAAATTCGAACAGGCCCTTGATCTGATCCGGGAGCGGAATGTCTTGCCCGGTATCTGCGGCCGTATCTGCACCCACCCCTGCGAGGCGGTCTGCCGCAGGGGCGAGAAGGACGGCGCGGTGGCCATCCGCGACATCAAACGGTTTCTGGCGGATGCAGCATCAGAGGGTAAAACCCTACATCCCCCCGCACCCAAACGGCCTGAAAAAATCGCGGTGATCGGTTCCGGTCCGGCAGGGCTTGCGGCAGCCGCGGAACTGGCGCGCCAGGGCTGCGGCGTCACGGTTTTTGAGAAAGAAAAAGAAGCCGGCGGTCTCCTGCGCTACGGCATCGGGCCCCACCGCCTGCCCCGGAACATCCTGGACCGGGAGCTGAATTATATTCGGGCGTTGGGCGTGGAAACCGTCACCAGCCATCCTGTTCAGCTGAAAGATCTTGCGGATTTGTCCCGGAAATTTGACGGGGTGATTCTGGCGGCCGGTTCGTGGGCCGACCGGCGGCTGGGAATGCCGGGGGAGGATCTGGACGGGGTTTTTGGGTGCATTGACTTTCTCTCCCGGTTTTACCGCGGAGAAACAACGGCCTTAAAAGACCGGGTGGCCGTGATCGGCGACGGCAACGCCGCCTATGATCTGGCCCGGGTGCTTCGGCGGACCGGCGCGGACGTGACCATCGTGTCCTGGTTTGCGAAAGACCAAATTCCCGCGGACCCGGAGGAAATATCAGGCGCTGCTGATGAAGGCATCCGCCTCATGGATCAGACCCGGGTGGTGGCCTTTGAAGGGGAAAAAGGCCGGTTCCGGCGCCTCGTGTGCCGGCCCACCCAGCCGGGGCCCCCGGATGCATCCGGCATTTGCTGGCCGGTGAGCGTTCCGGGAAGCGACTCGTTTCCCCTGGACTTTGACCGGGCGTTTGTGGCCATCGGACAGGCCGGGGCCTACGGGCCGGAGCAGGGATCAGATCATCAGGTGGAAACATCCGAGCGCGGCCTGATCCGGGTCAACGATTTCTTTCAGACCAGCATTCCCAACGTGTATGCCTGCGGGGACGCGGTTTCCGGTGCGTCCACCGTGGTGCATGCCATGGCCCAGGGCCGGGCGGCCGCAGTTCGGGTGCTGGAAGACGTTTGCAATCTCCAGGCGCTCGAACCTGCCACCGTGCGGTCGATTGACCGGGATTTTGCGCCACTGCCCCAGGATCTGCCGTTTATGGCCCGGGTCCATATGGCGGAACGGGAAGCATCCGCCCGCAACTGCAATTTTGATGAAGTGGCCTTAGGGCTCACCGAAGCCCAGACCGTGATGGAAGCTGGCCGGTGCCTTCAGTGCGGGGTGTGCTCCGAATGCCTGGAATGCGTGGCCGTGTGCGCGGCCATCGGCGCGATTCACCATGACGAGCCGGAGGTTGAGTTTCTGGAACAGGCCGGGGTGATCATCATCGCAGACCCGGATCTCGCGCCATTGGTGCGGGGGGATGACATCATCCGGGCATACGGGCCTGCCGCCTCCCGCCCGGATGTGGATGCCATGATGACCCGGGGATTTGCCGCCGCCGCCAAAGCCATGGTGTTGCTCTCTGGGACGTCCCAGGGCCAGCGGGGCCGGGGCCTGTCCTTTTCACCGCCGGAGCCGGAACTGGTCCGCGATATCCGCATCGGCGTGTTCGCCTGCCGCTGCAATGACGCATTGGGCTGGCAGCCGGAAATGAGCCGGTTTGTTGAAAATCTGACCGAAGACCCTGCGATTGTGCATTCGGAGGCAGTTGTTTCCGCGTGTGTGCCCGAGGGCATTGCGGCGATTCTCAAGACAGTGCGCGAAAAGGGCATTACCCGCATCGTTCTGGCGTCCTGTGTCTGCTGTCCGCTGAATTTCGTGTGCAGCGCATGCACGGACCAGCGGAGCCGGTTAAAAAACGCCTTATTCCACGCCACGGGCATCAGCCGGTCAATGGTGATGACCTGCAATATCCGGGGGGAGGCCCTGTCCGGTCTGGCGGTTAATCCCATTCAGGCAATGGACCGGTTTTACGGCATGATCCGCCGCTCCATCAGACGCGTTCGAAAACTGAAAGCCTTTACCGTGCCGGTCCGCAATTACAATTTTACCATCGCCGTGATCGGGGACACGGAATCCGGACTGGAAAGCGCGCTGGCCCTGGCGGATGCGGGCCGTGACGTGTTTTTGTTCGGTTCAAGAGACAAACCCCTGGAAACACCCCTCACGCATCCGAATGTCTTATGTTTCATGGGATCGCGGGTCCGGAACATCACCGGCAGCAGCGGGGCGTTTCAGATCACCATCGATAATCACAATGATGACAATGCCGATGGGATACAGCAAATCCCGGTGGGCGCGGTGATTCTGGGAGAAAAAATCCGTGGCGTCATTGACTGCCTGCAACCCGAAGGCGGGGTGGGCCGGGAGATCACCGCCGCCCTGCAAACCTCAGGGGTCACGGGCATTCCTTTTTACTATCCGGGAATGACCTCCGTCAGCGGCCTGTTCCTGGCGAACCCGCCGGGCATTCAGGTGTCGGACCGCAAAAAAGGACTCGCCGCCGCTGCCTTGGCCGCCGCCATTATGCCCCGTGGGCCGCGCCAGAACAAAGGCTATACCGTGACGGTGAATGACAGCCGGTGCCGGGGATGCGGACGGTGTGTGGCAAGGTGTCCGTACCGCGCCATCACCATGTGGCCCAATGCGATCGGCGGCTGGTATGCGCTGGTGGACGAGGCCCTGTGCAAAGGCTGCGGCAATTGCGTTTCCGCATGCCCGACCAACGCGGCGGACAGCCCGTTCCGCAGCCGGATGTTTCTGGAAAGGACACTGGAGGAGATTTTGGCTTGAAGACGAGAAAGGATCCATGAAAGACTATAAAATAATACTGTTTTTATGCAACTGGGGAGCCCATGCGGCGTATCAGACCCTTTTGGATCAGGGCTGGCCCGCGCCGGCGGAAATCAACATGATCCGGATCCCCTGCACCGGAAGAATTTCCAGGGCGCTGCTGTTCAAAGCCTTTGAAATGGGAGCGGACGGAGTGGCCCTGGTGGGGTGCAAGCCCGGTTCCTGCCGCTATGGCCTGGGGACCGAAAACGCAAACACCAACACCCATGACACACGGGATATTCTGGCGCTTCTGGGGGTAGGCCGCGAGCGGTTGCGGCTTGCAACTTTTCTGCCCGATGAAGCGGACGGCCTGCGCGATTTTATCGAAACCTTTTGCGGGACGATCAAGACCATCGGCAAGACCCCGGTGGTGACCGCCCGCCAGCAGGCCGACAAAGCAGGCATCCCCGCCGGACCGGACTCCGGTTTGATATCCGGCGTTCTCTCGGCCCATAACGCCTATGGGTGCCAGGATTGCGGAAAATGCACGTCCACCTGCCCCCTGGCCCTGACCGGCAAACAGTTTTCTCCGAGGGCCATGGCCGGGGCAGTGATTGCCGGAGATCTGAACACAAAGGAACTTACCGAAGACATCTGGTCCTGCCTGACCTGCGGCATCTGCTATGAGCGGTGTCCGTCCGGGGTGAATTTCCCGGATTTTATCTGTGATATCCGGTCGATTGTGAAGAACCGGGAGGATGGGGACAGGCATCTGGCCCATGGCGGTTTTTTTCAGTCCCTGATGCGGGCCATGACATCCCCGGCCCTTTCCACTAAACGGTGGCAGGATCTTCCGGACGGCATCCGGGTGGATGCCGGGAGTAAGGTTTTGTTTTTCGGAGGATGTGCGCCGTATTTCGATACGTTTTTCCGGGCCCATTTAGGGGTAAAAACGTCTGAAATCCTGACCGACAGCCTGCGTTTGCTCAATTTTTTTGATGTGGTGCCGGCCCTGCTCGAAAATGAGCGCTGCTGCGGCCATGATCTGCTCTGGTCCGGGGACCGTGAAAATTTTCTGCGCCTGGCCCGGCTCAATGTGGCCATGATTGAGGAACGGGGCATTGAAGAGGTCGTCACCGCCTGTCCGGAGTGTTATCGCACCCTGGCGGAGGATTACGCCCGGTTCGGTATTGCCGGGAATTTCAAGGTGACCCATTTTTACGAATTTCTGGAACGGGAAATCGACAAATCAGCGGTCACATTCGCACCGCTTGAGAACGCCATCACGTTTCAGGATTCCTGCCGTATGAACGGCGTGGCGCATCTGCGCGACCTGCCCCGAAAGCTGATCCAGCGGCTTGTGCCGGATCAGTTTGCGGAAATGAAGGACCGGCAGGCGGTTTCCATGTGTTGCGGCAGCAGCGCCTGGACCGGCTGCGACGCTTACAGCAAAGCCATGCAGGTCAAACGGCTGCGTCAGGCCCACGACACCGGAAGCAACCTGCTGGTGACCGCCTGCCCGAAATGCCAGATTCACCTGCAATGCGCCATGGAAGATCCCATCCATGGAGATTCGCTCAAAATGGAAATGGCGGATTTGACCAGCATTATCCGGCAGACGATCCGATGGGAATAAAAAAGGCTGAAGAAAAGAAGGGTCTTGGAATGAAAATAATCAGTCTTTTATGGCTGCTGGTTGCGGTTCTGGTGGTAAATTGCTTTGGGGCGGTGAATGTCCTTGCCTGGCCGGTGCCGGATACCGGACAAACAAAATGTTATAATAACACGGAGGAAATTCCCTGCCCTGCTCCGGGGGAGGCTTTTTACGGTCAGGACGGCAGTTACACCATCAACCCCATGTCCTATACAAAACTGGATGCGGCCGGGAACAAGCTGCCGGATGACGCCGCGTCCTGGATGATGGTGCGGGACAATGTCACCGGCCTGATATGGGAGAACAAACAGAACAGGGATGATGTGCAGGATTACAGCAATCCCCATGACGCAGACAACACCTATTACTGGTATGATTCCAATCCGGCAACCAATGGCGGTTATCCCGGCGCACCCCGCAACGGCACGGATACCGAGGATTTTATCAATGCCTTGAATGCGGCCAATTACGGTGGGCACAATGACTGGCGGCTGCCGACCTTCAAGGAACTGGACTCCATTGTCAATTATGGCAAGATATATCCGGAGGTTTCCATTAATGAGATATTTTTTTCAAATACGGCCAGAAGTAACTACTGGTCATCCACTACCTTCGCTCACATTACCAGTTACGCATGGACCGTGGACTTCGGCTGGAGCGGCGGCGGCGACGATCCTTGGCCTAAAGACGACAGCTCTTATTATCCGCTGTATGTGCGCGCGGTTCGCAGCGGACAGACTGGCTCATTGGATCATTTGGTTAATAACGGCGATGGAACCGTTACTGATACGGAAACCGGCCTCATGTGGCAGCAGAGCGTAGTGGAAACGAAAATGACATGGGAGCAAGCCTTGTCATACTTCGAAAATCTGAACCTGGCAGGCCATGAAGACTGGCGGCTGCCCACTATTAAAGAGTTGCAAAGCCTGCTGGATTACAGCCGTTTCGATCCGGCAATCAATCCCGCGTATTTTCCGGATACAGATACAAGCTGGCATTGGTACCGGTCGTCCACCAATGTTGCCGGCGACGGCGGCTACGTGTGGATTAAGAATTTTTACGATGGTAGTGACAATATTCTCGATAAGGAATACACCTACGGAATAAGATTCCGGGCCGTGCGGGGCGGACAATCCCGGCCATTGGTCTATTTGGTCATTTTGGCGCCCCAAAAAGATTCGGTATGGGATATCGGCAGTACAATGCCTATCCGTTGGGAACCCGACGGACTTGAAGCCGATATTAAAATTTCCCTGTCCCGGCAGGGCGGTATGGAGGGGTCATTTGAAACCATCATCGAAACCACCCCTAACGACGGCGAATATGACTGGACGGTCACAGGCGGTCCATCCGAGAACTGCGTGATTAAAATGGAACAGGCGGATCATGCCGCCAACCGGGCCGTCGAAGGGCCGTTTGTCATTAAAGAGACCGACAACCATGATGACGACGGCGGAGGCTGTTTTATCCGGACGGGCAAAATGGGATGTCAATGGTGATGAGAAATTCCGCCTGTGATTAGCAATTCATCTTCGGGAAAAACAAGAATAGCAGGCCGAAAATTTGGTAAACGGTAAATTAAAATAGGGCAATTGCCGGGAAATGTTCCCGGCATGTCTTATGACAAAGAGGAAAAAGGTAATGGGATTTATTGGAGAATTTTCTGGTGTATCGCCGGTAACGGCAAGCAAACCCAAAACCGGCGTGTATGTGTGCCGGTGCGGGCTCAATATCGCCCAGACGGTGGATTGCAAGCAGGTCGCCGAAAATATGGCCGGTCTTGAAGGGGTGGTGGTTTCAAAGGAAATCACCTACGCATGTTCTGAACCCGGTCAGATGGAAATCGTTGAGGATATTAAGGACAACGGGCTGGATCGCATTGTGGTGGCGTCCTGTTCCCCGCGGCTCCATGAGCCGACTTTCCGGCAGATGATGAAAAAAGCGGGCCTCAATCCCTATATGCTCGAAATGGCCAATCTTCGGGAGCAATGCAGCTGGGTGCATATGAACGAACCGGATGCGGCAACCGCAAAAGCCGGGGACCTGGTGCGCATGGCCGTGGCCCGGGTCGCCCTTCTGTGGCCGTTGACTGAAGAGATCGTGCCCCTGACCAAGCGGACGCTGGTCATCGGCGGCGGCATCGCGGGCATTCAGGCGGCGCTTGATCTGGCGGACACCGGATATGAGGTGGTGCTGGTGGAAAAAAGTCCGTCCATCGGCGGGATGATGGCCCAGATTGACAAGACGTTTCCCACCATGGACTGTTCCATCTGAATTCTCGGCCCGAAAATGGCGGATGCCGGTCGGCATCCCAATATAACCCTTCACACCAACAGTGAAGTGGTGGAGGTGAAGGGGTTTGTGGGGAATTTCAAGGTCCGGGTCTTAAAGAAGTCCCGGTATGTGGACGAGGCGGCCTGCACGGCGTGCGGGGATTGCGCCAAGGTCTGCCCGGCGGTTTTCCCGGATGAATTCAACATGGGGCTGTCCTCCCGGCGTGCCATCTATATGCCGTTTCCCCAGGCAGTGCCGTCCTCTTATGTCATCAACATGAACGATTGCCTGGGGCATGGGTGCTCCAAATGCGCGGACGCGTGCCTGAAGCACTGCATTCATTTTCATATGTCGGATGAGGATATTCAGGTGAATGTGGGGTCCATTGTGGTGGCCACGGGCCTTGAGCCTTACGATCCCCGTGAGATGGATGAATATGGTTATACCCGGTATGAAAACGTCCTCACCAGCCTGGAGTTTGAGCGGATGGTTAATGCGGGCGGACCCACATCCGGTGCGCTGGTGCGGCCAAAAGACCGCAAAAAACCCAAGTCCGTCGGGTTTATCCAATGCGTGGGATCGCGATCCCAGCAGAAAGGCGGGGTTTACTGCTCCAATATCTGCTGCATGAACACCATCAAAAGCACCCTGGTGTTAAAAGAGCATTACCCGGATATGGACGTTAAAGTGTTTTATATTGACATCCGGGCCTTCGGCAAGGGGTTTGAAGACCTCTATAACCGCAGCCGGCGGCTGGGCGTTCAGTATGTCCGGGGTTTGCCCGGCTCTGTTGAAGAGTTGCCGGACGGCAGCATGCGGGTGGCGGTGGAAAACACCAGTACGGGCCGGGTGGAATATCATGATCTCTCCATGCTGGTGCTGGCATTGGGAATAAAACCGGCCCCCGGTACCCGGAAACTTCAGGAAATGATGGGGCTGCAACTGACATCCGACGGGTTTTTCCTGGAGGCCCACCCCAAACTTCAGCCCGTGGATGCCGCAACCCGGGGCGTGTTTTACGCCGGATGCGCGGAAGGCCCCAAAGACATCAAGGACAGCGTGACCCAGGGGTCGGCGGCAGCCATCCGGGCCGTTCGGCTCATGCATCGGGGAATCATCACCACCGAGCCCATCACGTCCATGATTATCGAAGAGCACTGTGTTTCCTGCGGCCGGTGCGCCCAGGTATGTCCGTATAACGCCATCGTCGTTGACACCAAGAAAAAGACTCCGGCCATCGTCAATACCGCGGCCTGCGCCGGGTGCGGCACATGTGCTGCGGAATGCGCGTTCGGGGCCATCGTCATGAACCATTTCACGGACGAGCAGATCACCAGCCAGACCGACGTGATGATGGCCGAAAACCCGCAGGACAAGATCCTCACCTTTGCCTGCAACTGGTGCTCCTATGCGGGCGCGGATTATGCGGGCGTTTCCCGGATCCAGTACCCGGCCAATGTGCGCCTTATCCGCACCATGTGTTCGGGCCGGGTGGATGAGGAATTCGTCTGGCACGCGTTTGAAAAAGGCGCGCCCGTGGTCCTGGTCTCCGGGTGCCATATCGGGGACTGCCATTACATTGACGCCAACCACTGGACCGTCAAACGCATCGAAAAAGTCCATAAAAAAATGGAAAAGCTGGGCATCCGCAAAGACCGCCTGCGCCTGGAATGGATCAGCGCGGCTGAAGGCATCCGGTTTGCCGGTGTGATGAAAGACATGGAAGCCCTGCGCCGGAGTGTGACGACGGATGAAGTCGCCGAGACCATAAAGATTTTAAAAGAGCGGAAGAAAAAGGATTAAGCGGGATGTTGAAGAAGAAAAAAGGGCAGCAAACCTCGGAATCGGAAACGATGCGTTGCTGCCCTTTCTGAATTTTATGAATCATCAAATCTGAGGGGGATCTCCGCTGCATCGTGCAATAAAGAAGGTGTTTTTTGCGTTGCACATTATAGATAAGCACTGACAGCAGTCCCGCAAGAATCGTCTGCACATCTTGTTAAGCCGGAAACAAAAAAGGCAGAGTCTCAATTCAGAGCCCCTGCCTTTTTGTTTGCAAATATTTTTTAAGGGTTTTTATGCAGCTTGGCGGCGGATCATCCAAAAGGCTGAACCTGCCAACAACAAGGATAGGATAATTAGGCCCCATTCGTTCATTGTTGGTATTGATTCAGAAGAAGGACGGCACGCATTATATGCAAAATTTCTCAGAGCCGCATTAAACACCCCGTCGCCGGGAATGGATGTGTCTGTCCAAAGAGGATCATCATTGTCATTATCAAAGTTGCCGCTGCTGACAAAAGCGATTTTACCTTTGCCAAGACTCCTTAGCGTCCATTCATATCCTTGCGACCCATCGCCGCAATTTGCATCGCTTGTGGCGATTCCAACCGTACCTGAAGTCAACGGGCTGCATAAGGTATCTGCATCTGAAATATTGGGAGGCACTTGCCCTCGAATGTCAATAACGCCATAGGTCAAACTGTTTTGAGAATTTAAAACCGGACCAATAATATTTCCTGCATCAAGGCTTGATGATGCACCAACAAAATTTAACATATTGGGTTCCGGTGGAGCCGCAACCGCATCACCGCCTGTAACAAAAACAAAACCGCCATTGGACACATAATTCGTCAAATTTGCGACCACCGAACTCAAATTTTGTTCACCGTCATCGCTTGCGCTCCAAAATACACAACAGTAATCATTGAGATTTCCTAGAAGAACCGCTCTGTCTGTCTCAGAAGTGATATTATGACCATCTACCGCCAAGGCATCGTCAATATTGTTATCGCTGCCATCATCAGAAACAAATAATATGTTTCCGGCATTTGCTGGAGAAAACGCATATAATGAAAACATCAATGTCAGAATAAGCGAAATTTTTTTCATTTGATAACCCTTTCTACAGTCTTGTTTTCGATGAAATGCTTTAAAACGTTAATTGCAAAACCTATAGTTCGCGCCAAATTTTTATGGGAGATAAGCATCTGAATGTGCTTACCCATATGTCTGGAGTTATTCCTTGACAACCATGAATGTTTTTTCAATTAATTTTTCATTTCCATACATCATCGTGAATTTCCATTCCCCGGGCTGAATTTCAAACGCATTATTGAATATATACCCGGATATATCTTTAAACGTGCCGAAAGCGTCCGCTTTTTCTGTGATCATCATCTCATAGCCTTCTGATACACTGCCGTCCGGTTTGGTGATTTTTGGATGAGAAATGATTTTTTTCAGACTGAAGGGTTTATTGGGCTCCAGTCCGATTAATACAAATTCGAACCCAAAAGTTATTCCGAGTTGCGCCGGTATGGTGTCAGTGGTCTTGACAAGTTTCATGCCCGTGGCGGTGGAAGTGTAGCCCGCGGTTGTTTCCTTTGCTTCAATTTTTTTAACGGATTCCGCTTCATAAATACCCGCCTGGGTGATCGTTCCGGAAACCATCCGGAACGCGCCGCAATCGGCGGGGAAATAGGTCAGGGCAAATAAAGCGGCAAGGCACAGAGTGCATGTCTTAAGTTTCATGGTTCCTCCTGAAATATGTGATGAATGCTTTCTTCGAATTCCTGTAAACGCAATGATAATTCATTTGAAATATTTTGGAAGAATTATTTACGCAGCAGCGTCTTTTCCCGCTTCCATCATCTCAGCATCCCCATCGGGCGTCTGAATCAAAAAAATGGTTCACTTCTGCCATATATTGTTCCGGGGTGCGGGTTTTTTTGATTTTTTTTAAGGCGTTATGCGGGTTTTGAAATGCCGTCAGGAAATACACCATCAGTCCTTTCATCCGGTCGGTGATATGAGAGGGGCCATACAGGGTCCGGCTGTACTGTTCAAAAAGATCATCGTGAAAGGCCTTTAGTTTCTCGATTTTTTCTTGGCCGGTGAGCGGGTCTTTTCCGGCTTTGATTACCCCAGGCAAAAACGGGTCCACCAGGGCCCAGCGGCCAATCATCCATCGGGAGATTTTGCACTCGCCTGGGGTGGAAAACCGTTCGGCCAGTCTGTTGAAATCAGCCGCCGTCCGGATATCCCCGTTATACACCACCGGATGCCGGGTCAATTTCAGGCATGCCTCAAACGTATCCAGGTCCGGTGTTCCCGTATACATCTGCCGGCCGGTGCGCGGGTGGATGGTGATATCTCCAAGGGGATAATCATTAAATACCGGCAATAATGAGAAAATTTCATCCCGGTGTTCCCTGCCCAGCCGGGTTTTGATGGTCAGCTGCCCGCGCATGGCCGGGATGACCGTATCCAGAAATTCCCTGATCTTGTCCGGAAAAGGCAGAAGACCCGATCCCCGCTGCTTGTTGGCCACCTGGGGGAAGGGACACCCGAGGTTCCAGTTGATGGTCTCGTACCCCAGGTCCGACAGGTAATTGGCCATATGCAGAAACCCTTCGGCGGACTTGCTTAAAATCTGGGGAATGACCGGCATCCCGGTATTGTTCTCCGGCAGCAGGCCGTGGACATATTTGCGGGTGATTTTATTCTGGTTGATGCAATTGATGAAGGGGGCCATGGCCAGATCAAACCCGCTGAAATGCCGGTTAAAAGCATTCCGGTAAATGTGGTCCGTGCCGCCCCGGATGGGGCCCATATAAAGGGTGACGGGCATCCGGTTCAATTGATTTCCCGTGTCTTGAAAAACTGCACATCCGGCCACTGCTCCATGCAGAACTTGAGCTGCCATTCGCTGGTGGTCAGAAAAGACAGGCAGCCTTCCGCGTCATGGGCCAGGTTGGAATGGTATTTCCGTTCAAATTCCCCCAGTTTTTTCCGGTCATTACAAGCGATCCACCGGGCCACGTTAAAATTTACCCCTTCATAAACCGCATCCACCCCGTATTCGTCCTTGAGACGGGCCATGGTCACGTCAAACTGAAGGACGCCCACAGCACCCAGAATATAATAATTGCCGGAAAGGGGTTTAAAAAACTGGACCGCCCCTTCCTCGGACAACTGGATCAGTCCTTTTTGCAATTGCTTGGTTTTTAATGGGTTTTTGAGAATCACCCGGCGGAAATGCTCGGGGGCGAAATTCGGAATTCCTGAAAATTTTAAGGGTTCTTTTTCCGAAAACGTATCTCCGATCTTAATGGTGCCGTGGTTGTGAATCCCGATAATATCACCCGGAAAGGCCTCTTCCACGTTTTCCCGGTCCTGGGCCATAAAAATGGTGGCATTGGCGATGGTGACCTCTTTGCCGATCCGGTGATGCATCACTTTCATGCCGCGCGTGAATTTTCCGGAGCAGATCCGGACAAACGCGATGCGGTCCCGGTGGGCCGGATCCATATTGGCCTGAATTTTAAACGCAAAACCTGAAAACGGCTGCTCATAGGGCGATACGTCGCGGGTCACTGCGGCCCGCAGACCCGGATGGGGCGCCATTTCCACAAAGGCGTCCAGCATTTCCCGGACCCCGAAATTGTTGATGGCGGAGCCGAAAAAAACCGGCGTCTGGCTGCCGTTTAAAAAATGCGCCAGTTCAAGGGGATTGGCGGCCCCCTCCAAGAGTTCGATCTCTTCCCGCAGTTCATCGGCCTGGGTGCCCAGATATTGATCCAGGGCCGGGTCCGACAAATCACGGATCACAACCCCGGGCTGATGGCCCAGCCGCTCCTGGCCGGGTTCAAACAGGTGGAGCTGCCGGTGAAAAATATTGTACACCCCTCTG
This sequence comes from Desulfobacteraceae bacterium, assembly GCA_003599885.1. Classification (GTDB taxonomy): domain Bacteria; phylum Desulfobacterota; class Desulfobacteria; order Desulfobacterales; family Desulfosalsimonadaceae; genus SURF-3. The sequence continues at coordinate 137,625 of QZKW01000088.1, forward strand.
AATCGTTTGCCCATGCCGATGGGCCAGGAAAGGGGCGTACATTCGATCTGGAGTTTGTCTTCAATATCATGCAGGATTTCCAGCGGTGTCATCCCTTCCCGATCGAGCTTGTTGATGAAGGTGATGATCGGCGTGTTGCGCATCCGGCAGACTTCCATGAGTTTTTCCGTCTGGGGTTCCACTCCCTTGGCGCTGTCAATGACCATGAGGGCGCTGTCCACCGCCGTCAGCACCCGGTAGGTATCTTCGGAAAAATCCTGATGGCCGGGCGTGTCCAGCAGGTTGATTTCAAAATTCCGGTAATTGAATTTCATGACCGATGAGGTCACGGAAATGCCGCGTTCTTTTTCTATGGCCATCCAGTCGGATGTGGCGTGGCGCGATGCTTTTCGGGCTTTTACGGACCCGGCCTGCTGGATGGCCCCTCCGAACAGCAGGATTTTTTCAGTGAGGGTGGTTTTTCCGGCATCCGGATGGCTGATAATGCCGAAGGTCCGCCGGCGGTCGATTTCTTTTTGATTAAAACGATCCATATTAAGTTTAAAATACTCCTTGGTGGTTCCATTTCGTAAAAACGGTAATTGTAAGAAAAATTAAATGCGCGGCCCACAATGCACATTCGATGTCATCAGCTTATAACTGCATTGAATAGTGAGGAATCAATCGAAATGTGGAATCCGAGAGGTTGCAGCGGGCGGCATTTGAGGAAACGCAACTTATCAATATATAGCGGCGTTGTAAAGAAGTTGTTTGGTTTTTCGGATGAAATTTATGATTAAAGCCGGAGATCGTTGCCATGCCCCTGTTGACCGGCATTTTATCGGTGAAATCAGATAAATGTGGCATTTTTGACCATATCCTGATACAGAAAATCTAAGGTTTCGGTCTTTTTTCGATAAAACAACATAATCAAATGGATAGTATATGACACAACCGTTAACGGGGTGCCTGGTTTTGGGGCAAGTCGTCAATATGGCGGTGATTCTCCTCATCGTCTTAATATCGGCCCGGATCATTCTCGGCCCGAAAAGGCAAAATGTCGGCCCTGCGGAGCATCCCCTGTTTGGGGGCAATACGAAAAATATGCCCAACATACTGTGCTATCTGCGGTTTCCGCTGGGAGCGTGGGTTTTCTGTGTTTTTTATTTTGACGTATTTCATAATTATTTCGGATCATTTACCCTCCATTTGGCCTTCGCCCTGATCTGTATTTTTGATTTTCTGGATGGAAAATTCGCCCGGAAATGGGAGGCGGTTTCAGAAGACGGCAAAACCCTTGACCCTGCGGCGGATAAATGGGTGACGTTCTGCCTGGCAGTGACCGCCCTGATGTTCGGCGAACTCCGGTGGTGGGTTCTGTTCATCGTTTTTGCGCGGGAGATTATCAGCATGCTTCAGCGGATGTGGCTGCGGCGAAAAGGGGAAGACGCGTCCGCCAGGTGGCTGGGAAAAATAAAGACCGGGGTCCAGTTCACGGTTTTGTATATCGTCCTTTTAAGGTCCGATGCTTTAGGGGTCGATACCGTCCCGATCGAGTTCATCGCCAAGGCCTTGCCCGCAAATTTTATTTTATGGGGCATGATCCTCCTGTGTTTCGCCACGATTATTTCCGTGTTCCCCTATTTTAAATCCTTTTCCTATGTCAACGACTACACCAAATCCCAGTTTGCGGAGTCCGACCGGGCCTGGTATATTGTTATGATCCCCAATTTGTTCACCATCGGCAACTACCTGTGCGGGGTAACGGCGGTGTATTTCGCCATGCCGGAAGTGGATGTGGAGTACCGGCCGTTTGTGTGTCTGTTCTGGGTTCTTGCGGCTGCGGCGTGTGATGCGTTTGACGGTCCCCTGGCGCGGAAACTGAACTCTCATTCGGATTTCGGCGCATGTCTGGATTCTTCCACCGACCTGTCCACCTTCGGGCTGGCCACAGCCATGATTATTTTTTTGCGGTATTCTGCCATCAAAGACGCGACATCCTATCTGGGCATTTTTATCGCCCTGTTTTATTTTGTGTATGTGCATCTGCGGCTGGCGCGGTTTACCGTCCTGCTTCAGGAGAATGAGGACAAAAGCAAAAAACAGGATTTTGAAGGCATGCCTTCTCCTGCCGGTGCGTGCGCGGCCCTTCTGTGCTTTACTTTCTTTGATAATATCTGGGGGCTTAGCGCAGCCATTATTATCATTTCCCTGCTCATGTACAGCAAGCTGGATTTTATCAGCCATTCCAATGCCATTCATCACCCGCTGTACCGGTATTTTTTGATTCCGCTGGCCCTGTCCGGCTTTTTGATGTTCATTGTGCTGATTTTTCAGCAGCCGTTTGTGACCTCTCATTTTGCCAAGTCGCTGGAGCATTATTTCAAGGTCTGCTCGTGGCTGGTGGTGACGCCGGTGTTTATATATGTGCTGGACGGGTTTCGACGGACCTATATGAAAACATGAAGGGGATGGCAATGTCCGTTCCCATTTTATAAATTTTGGGAAAAAAGGATGGAAAAGAGACGATTATGACGGAGAACCTATATCGGATAGTGCTTTCAGGTGAACTGGCGGCAGGAAAATTGGAAGCGGATGTGGCGGCGCGCATGGCGGCGCTGTTTAAGACAACTTCGGATAAAATGGCGATGGTGTTGAAACGGCCGGGAACGGTCGTCAAAAAAGATGTGGACCTGGAAACCGCAAAAAAATACGCCCGGGCCATCTTGTCTACCGGCGCCTTGTGCAAGATTGATCCACCTGAACATTCGGCAGCCGCATCAGCCGCACCGGCTCCGAAGCCCGCTGAAAAACTGGTCCCGAAATCCGTTCCCCAGCCGTCAGCGCCCGGAACAATCGCCAAAAGTGCGGAACCCAGGGTGGTTGTGATTCAACTGTCCAGTAAGCCGGAAGACCGGTTTACGCCCCGGACCGTGGAAAAAATTTCAGGGTCCGCTGATTGTATAGACCTGAATATCAGTGAGCTGCCTGAAATTCTCTATGACCGGGTTTTGGCTCTGGCAGCGTTTAACGAAACCGATGGCGGGGATACCCGAACAAAAATGATGATGTTTGTCCGGTCATATGAACGCCCGTTTGTGTGTGATATTGACCGGATTGTTTTCGACGGTTTTCCCATTAAGGTGTTCCCCAAGAGCATTGCCACATTCAGGGGACTTCTCCACCTGATATGCAAACAGAATCCATCCGTGATTTTAGAGGAAACCACTCTGGATTTTTTATCCGGCAGCCAGCCCCAGCCGCTGGATGCAGTGAAAATTCTGAAACTCGCCACCGGCATTGGATCGTTGATTGAATCCGGGGATGTGGATGCCCAGACATAGAATTCTGACGCGCCAGAGGGAAAAAATGAAGTATTTAAATTGTTTTGTCTGTATTTCGGCTTGTTTATTGCTGTTGATACTGCCCGGATGCAGCGGCGGCGGAGGCAGCGGTTCTTCAGGACCGGGCCAGCTTTCCCTGTATCTGACCGATGCGGCTACCAATTCATATCAGGCCGTGTACGTCACCGTTGATACCGTTCAGGTGCATCTCGGGGATTCGAAGGATGACGCGGAGGAAGAAGCCGGCGGAGAGTGGAAGGTCGTTGCATCGCCTGGCAAAACCTATAACCTGATGGCGCTGGTAAACGGGGTCCTGGCCCCGCTGGGCGCATCGGGTCTGGAGTCAGGTGCTTATACGCAAATGCGTCTGATGTTGGGAGGCGCACCCGGTGCCGGTCTTAATATTCAGGGGAAGGCCCACCCATACCCGAATTATATCATCGACAGTAAGGGCGCCGTCCATGAGCTAAAGGTTCCCAGCGGATATCAGACGGGGATCAAGCTGGTCCATTCCTTTGAAATCGTCAACGGACTGACCCTTGAGCTGATTCTGGATTTTGACGCCGTCAAATCAGTGGTGCAGGCCGGCAACAGCGGAAAATACATCTTAAAACCCACCATTAAGGTCATTGGCACGGTCGATAAGTCGATTGTTGAAGGGGTTGTCACTGACCGGCGGGGGGATGTTCTTTCCGGCGTGCTGGTGAGCGCCCAGACTTCGGATCCGGCGGCGGCGAATCCGGTCGACAGGGTTCAGGTGTCCGCTTCCACGGTGACGAATGAAAACGGGGCCTACCAATTGTTTCTGGAGCCGGGCGCTTATATAATCGTCGCTTACAAAGGCGGCGTCATCGATTATGGGGATGCATACGGACCAGGGTGTGTTCGTCTTGCTACGGTGGCAGACGCTGTGTACGCCCAGGATTTCAGACTTTCCGACAGGCAGAGCGGCCACGTCTTTGTCGACATGGACACTGGCGGACAGATAGCTACGGTTAGTTTCCGCCAATTCGCCATTTGCGGTTCCAGCAGTGAAGAAATCGAGGTGACATCCATGCAGGTGAGTCAGGACGCCCGGTATGCCATCGGTTTGCCGGGTGGCACCGTCGTTCCGATCTCGTATACGGCCATCGCGTTTACGGATGAAAAAACGGATTCGGCGACGTTGGATGTAACATCCGGTGAAAATACCACAATCAATCTGGATGTATCGGGCGCACCTTAACCGGGCATTCGGAAAGGGTTCTGTGCTTGAATTTTCAGCAGATCCTGCCGGTCAGCAGGGTCACGGTCAGTCCGCCGTGAAACAGACGGTGGGCGGTTACAGGAAACGGAAGTTGTTTTATCAGAAGGCTGTCCGGAACGATGAGCGCCAGCCGCCAGCCCCTGAAATCCTTTTTCAGCTTTTGGCCGATGCCGGTAATCAGTTTTGCGGCAGCGGTCTGTGTTCCCAGCCGCAGCCCATAGGGCGGGTTAAGGGCGATCAGTCCATTCTCTCTTTTGTCTCCCGGAATTTCGAAATCTGAGGGAAGGAGCGAAAAAAAATCCTTGACCGTCACCTGTGCCGTCTCAGACAGCAGCGGGGTTTTCCGGAAGATGTTGTCCAGGGCACGGCAGGCCTCCGGATGAATATCTGAAGGGAAAATAACGGGTTTTGTTATTCGTGTCATTTTATTTTCCGCTTCCCGCCGGATATGCTGCCATTGCGGGACTTTAAAACAAGGCCATTCCATAAATGCGAATGACCGGTACCAGCCTGCCGGGATACCACCCGCCATCATGGCCGCCTCCAGAGAAAATGTTCCAGCCCCGCACATGGGATCAATGAGCGGGTCGCCGGGCTGGTAACCGGCCAGCATGAGAATGGCCGAGGCAATGGTTTCCCGGATAGGGGCGTGGCCGCCGTGAGCCTTTAATGCTCTCTTGTGAAGCAGGTCTCCGCTGCTGTCCAGGGATACCGTAAACCGGTCGTCTTCCGCACGAATAAAAATCCGCTGTTGAAAACCGGCCCCGGAGAGATCCTTTTCAGGATCAATTGCCTGGCGTCCCAATCGTGCGCCAAGACCTGATTTGAAGTGATCCGCAACGGCATCCGTATGCATCAGCCGGGAATGCCGGGTGGTGACATGAACCTCGACAGCGGCATTTTGATGAAGATGCAACTCCCAGGGGAAATCAGCGGTTTTTTTTTCAAGCTGGCGGAAATTGGTTGCTGAAAACTCGTCAACCCTCATCAATACGCGGTTGGCAGTGCGGAGGAAAAGATTGGCAAGATAGCAGTCCGGGATGCGGCCGATAAATAGAGTGCCGCCCTTGCCGGGCTCCCCTTCGGCCGGGACAAGCCCGAGGCCGGAAAGTTCAGCGGCGCACAGGCGTTCCACTCCTGGCAGGGTGGAGACATAAAAGGACTTGGGCCTGCCCAGAACGTGCCGTTTGATGCGTTTTTCTAAAGGATCGGATGGTATCATCAGTGTCCGTTCAACCAAATAATAAGTGCCTGAAGTTCAAAGCGCATAAAGTTTTGGAGTCGTTACGCTCCGTTTTTAAAAATGGTCCCTGTGGGAACCTATCATAAAAAATACGGAAATGATCATTAAAAAAATAATATCCGGGGGTCAGACCGGTGCGGACCGGGCGGCCCTTGATTTTGCAATTAACAACGGTATTCCCCACGGGGGATGGGTGCCCAAAGGCCGGCTCGCGGAGGATGGCGTCATCCCCGCCCGCTATAATGTCAGGGAAGCGCCGTCAGCGCAATATGGCCGACGCACTGAACTCAATGTGGCGGATGCGGAAGGCACCCTGATCATCAGCCATGGCGATCTTGCCGGAGGGTCGGCGCTGACGAAAAAACTGGCGGAAAAACACGGAAAGCCCTGTCTGCACATCGATTTAAACCATACCCCGGAATTCCAGGCCACTCTGGACATCGCTCACTGGATCAAAGGCAACCGCATTGGTGTTTTAAATGTTGCCGGGTCCAGAGCCAGCAGCGATCCCCGGATTTATGGCGCCACCCTGAACATTCTGGAAACGGTTTTCTATCTTTCGATTATTGATGATAGAATGCCCGAACAGATCAGCCGGTTTTATTCGCCGATGGATGCGGAAGCGCAGGCGGCATTCCCGAAAACCGTCGACCAGGCCGTGACCCGATTGGTCGCGGAATTGCCGCTCAAGGACAAAATACGACTGTCGGGGATGTCAGAAGCCGAACTGGATCGTCTTAATCCTTCCCTGGCACAGTATATCCTGACCAGCTACCATTTGTCGTCTGACAATATGCCGCTTCTGGCTTCCTGCCGGGAGACGGCTGGCGACGGGATGCTGGATGCGGATGCGGCCTGCCGGGTGATCATCAGGCAATTGTGGGATCGGTTGCGGCAGACCCATCGGCTGAGAAGGGTCAAGTAGCGGCAGGGAGTTGTCAGCCAAGGATCAGCATACTCATCATTTATCTCATCCCATTAACGCATGGGTGGGATCTAATCGGGCGGCTTTATACGCCGGGTAACTGCCGAAAAAAATTCCAGTCAAAGATGAGATGACCAAAGGCAGGAGGATGGCCTTGACGGTGATGACCAATTCCCAGGGCGCTGTGTATTTCATGATGTAAACCGTGATCAGGCCGCCGATAATGCCGATGGCGCCGCCGGAAACGGTCAGCAGGGAGGCTTCCGCCAAAAACTGCATCAGGATATGCTTTTGTTTTGCCCCCACCGCCCTTCGGATGCCGATTTCCCGTTTCCGCTCCGACACGCTTGCCAGCATGATATTCATAATGCCGATGCCGCCTACCAACAGCGACACAGATGCGATGGCGGCAAGCAGCAGGCTGAACAGCTCATTGGTTTTTTGGGACTGGTTAAGCAGTTCAAGGGGGGTGACGATCTGATAGTCATCCACCCCTTGGTGGTTCACCGCCATAATTTCACGGATGATTTTGGATGATGCCATCACATGCTCGGTCTGGTCCACCTGAACAATCAGCTCTGAAAAATCGCCGGTGCTGTCTTCTGCTGAAAAATCAGGGGTTACCCATTGTTCCCCGTTGATGGGAATCAGGATGATGTTATTATAATTGCGCTCAGACACGGCCGATGATTCAGACGATGATTTAACGGACCGGATATCATATGGGTTTAGAATTCCGATGATTTTAAACAACTGGTCGCCGATGCGGACATGGCTGCCGACAGCGCCGTCGTCGCCGAGTTGTGCGGCGATGTGAGCGCCCGCCACGCATACCAGATGATGACCGGAAATATCCGTCCGGTTGATAAATCGTCCGCTGGTCAGTTTCAGATTCAGGATATCGGCATAGGACGGCGAAACCGCAATGATCTGGGGGGTGATTTCCTTTAATGCACCGATGACGGAAACCGGAATTTCCTTGATGGCGGCAATGTTTTTGACAAAAGCGCACCCATTTTGAATCCGGGGGATATCCTGGGCGCTGACCCCGGAAAGGTGGGTTTTTATCAGATCTTCCTTCCTGTCTTTTGCCAGTCCAACGGATTTGACATAAATATTCCGCGTACCCAGCCGTTCAATCTGCCGCAAGGCTTCCGCTTTGGCGCCCTCTCCCACGGACACAATGACAATGACCGCCATCACCCCGAACACCACCCCGATCATGCTTAAAAACGACCGCAGCTTGTTGCAGCGAAGGGAGTTCAGGGATATTTTTAAATACCCGATTGTTTTATATAAATTTTCCATCTTGCAGCATCAGTGTGTGGCCCGCCCGTGAGGCGATTGAAGGATCGTGGGTTACGAGGATAATGGTCGTGCCTTTTTGGTTTTGCCTTTCGATCATGTCCATAATCATGGCCCCGGTGGCTGAGTCCAGATTTCCGGTGGGCTCATCGGCTATAATAATTTTGGGATCATTCACAAGGGCACGGGCAATGGCCACCCGCTGCATCTCGCCGCCGGACAGTTCAACCGGTTTGTGGCGGACCCGGTGGGACAGGCCGACATCGCCAATGGCGGCTAAGGTCTTTTTCCGGATGGTGTCCGGGCCGGTTTTGCTGTATAAAAACGGCATACTGACATTATCAAACACTGTCATATGATGAATCAGGTTAAAACTCTGGAATACAAACCCGATCATTTTCGACCGGATACCGGAAAGCGTGTCATCCGATGCATGGGAAACATTCATGCCGTCAAGAATATACCGGCCTTCGTCCAATTGGTCCAGACACCCGATGATGTTCAGCAGCGTGGATTTTCCGGAGCCTGACGGTCCCATGACGGCGATAAAATCACCCATCTCCACATGAATCGCCAATCCTTTCAGTACGCTTACGGACTGCGAACCCAGGGTATAGGATTTGGTCAGATCGGATATTTCAATCAGGGAGGTGGGCATTATTTTAATCACCTGTCCAAAAAATCAGGGTTTGAATGTGCTGACCACATCCCCCGCCTGAATCCCGTCCAGTATTTCAATAAAGTCTTCGTTGTAGCGGCCGACCGTCAGATACACTTTTTTATGGGCGCGGTTTTTCGCCAGGGAACAGTAATATTTCTCATTTTCTTCAAACACGGCAATCAGGGGCAGGGTCAGTGCATTATCCACCTGTTCGGTCAAGATATTCACCCGGGCGGTCATGCCGGGCCTGAGATCCGGGTCCTGGGATGTCATTTCCACCGTCATTTGAAAATACTTGGCGCCGCTGCTGCCGCCGGACCTGTCCGACGCCAGGGCCCCGATAAAAGACACCCGGCCTTCATATTTCCGTTCGGGATAGGCATCTGCGCGGATGGCGCAAGGCTGGCCGATTTTCACCTTGTGCAGGTCCACTTCCCGGACGGATGTTTTCACCATCATGGTGGAAATATCCGGCAGGTATAAAACCGGCTGGTTCTGGAGAACGGTGTCGCCGGCCCGGGGTTTCCGTTTTTGTCCGTCCCGGAAGGTCTCGTATAGAATCACAATGCCTGCGGAGGGGGCTTTTATGGTGGTTTCCTGAAGCTGTTTGCGGGCCTGTTCCAGAAGTTTTTCCTGGTTTTCCAAACCTGCGGTCACTTCATCGAGGGAGGATTTGGCCTGGGCGATTTTGTGCACACTGCTTTCCCGTGTCTGTTCCAGAAGCATTTCCGCATGCTCCACTTCCGCGCTGTATTCCTCAATCATGGAAGGATAGATATGTTCCTGATAGCTCAAATATTTGCGGTCGGCCGCGGCCAGTTTTTCGTTAAGCAGCTTCACTTCCTGATCCGCCTTTGCGATCTCACTGGGGTGATCATACCCTTTGGATTTTAATTTTTTTAAATCATTCAGGTAGTTGGTGTATTTTAAGGATTCCTTGCTGATTTTATCCTTTTCTTCCTTTAAAAGGGCCAGCTGAAGCGGGCCTTCGCCTTTGGCGTATTTGGAGAGTTCCAGCTCTGCCTTGCGCACGTTAAATTCCGCGGTGCTGAGTTCTTTTTCAACCTGGCTTTTTTCCCATTCAAACAGTTGCTGATTGGCGTCCACCGCAGCGGTCAGCTTTTTAATCTCACCCTGAAGCCTTGCCACTTCTTCTTCAAAAGGCAGGGGGTCGAGTTGAACCAGCAAATCCCCGGTTTCCACCCAGGTGCCGTCCTCAACCAGGCGGATAATTTTGCCTTTTCCGCTTTTTAAAGAAGAGGTGATCATATTGGATTTTGCTGCATCCAGCATACCGATGGTGTTGACTTCAATTGAAAAACTCCTGACAGCCGCTGCAATGACGATGTCCGGGCCGGTATCCGGGCGGGTTTTGAAAAATATCTGGTAAAGGCCTAAACAGGCCAGGACCAGAAGGGCGGCATACATAAATTTACGTGGGTTTTTTTTCATTGGTGAAATCGTTTATCCAATCAGCGTCCCGATGATTTTTCTCAGCCGGTAGGTCCCGATAATATAGTCGATTTGAGCGGAAAGGAGATGAAGCCTAGCCAGATGGTGTTCGGTTTCCGCCTCAATCACATCAAAATTGTCGGCCATGCCGTTGTTGAATTTGACTTCCGCGAGTTCCAGTTTTCCCATGGCGTCATGGATTTGGGCTTCCATCAGGCGGATTCTTTCCCGGGTCTTTTCCAGCATATCAAGCTGGCTGCGGACTTCCTTACTGAGCTGGTCTTTGGTGTCCGCCAGTTCCAGTTCCTTTGACTTTAAGGCGATCAGGCTTTGCCGGTATGAGTTTTTTTCCGCTGTCCGGGCAAAATCCGTGGAACTGGTCAGATACACCCGCCAGATATCGTCGGTGGTCAGAAGCATATTGCGGTTTAAATGGTCATCAAGACCTGACCGGATATAATCCATGGAAAGGGTCAGGTCCGGCAGCAGGTAGTGTTCGGCGATCCGGGCGTCCCGCTGGCTCTCGTTGAGCTGGTCCAGAGCGCTTTTGATGGTAATGCTGTGCTCGAACGCGATGGTTTCAATTTGATGGGCCTCCATGTCCGGCGCCGGAATATCGACCGGGGTGTCGCAAATGTCAATCGCTGTCCGCTGGGGAATCGCAAGCATGCTTTTCAATTGATCACAGGCATTTTGAAGATTTTCCAGAGACTCGGTCAGGTCCACTTCCGCGTCTTTTTCCCTGATTCGGGACCGGTACACATCCAGGGGCTGGGCCAGTCCGATATCGGTTTTTATTTGCGCAATGGCGGCGTGACTCTTAAACCGCTCCGCCAGAAACCGGTTCATTTCCACATTTTTTTTCTGTTCAAGGATCGCATAAAAAGAGGTGACCGTATCCAGAACAATGGTTTCTTTTGTTGACGTCAGGGACCTTTCAGAAGAACGAAGGGAAAATTCCGACGACCGGATGTACTGGGTGTTCACCAGCTCACCGAAATATCTGAACAGGGGAACATCAAGTCTCAGGCCGAGCGATGAGCCATAATCGCCATCCCGTCTGGAAATCAGGGGGGAAACCGATACGCGCATGCCTTGAGACATGTTTTTAGAAAGAGAGATGCCGGTGGAGATATCGCTATCCCCGTCAGTGACGCCCGCGCCGGCCACAGGCCTGAATTTTACATCAAAGTCGGAATGGGCCGTGTTCAGGTTGAGGGCTGCCGACTCCAGGTTGTTTTTGGCGGTCTGGATACTCCGGTTCCGGTCGAGGGCCATTTCAATGGCTTGCTCCAGTGACAGCATGATTGGCGGTTCATCCGATAGAGCAGGACGGACTGAAATGGCGACCGGGAGCAGCATAAAAACGAAAAAACGAAAAAACGTTTTTTTTTTGAGCGTCAGTCTTTCTCGTAAAAAACAAAATAAAGGCATAGCCTCTTCAGATCGGTCTGGAAAAGCTGATTTTTGTGAGAAAAACAGCTTGTTTTTCAGCATGCATAAAAAAATAATGACCCGGGAAACAAACGATCAAATGGTTTTCCCGGGTCGTTACAGGTGACTACCGGATAAAATTCAAGGTCCAGCCATTGTCGCTCACCATTCTAAACGAATTGGAATCGCCGGTGGCCGTTCCGTTGTAGACCGCGCCCGCATCAAAAGTAAGCGTCAGGTTTGATCCGACCAGGGTCCAGGTTCCCGTTCCGCTGGAATCGCTGGGGGGCTGGTCCGGCGCCTTGTCTCTCAGGCTATAGGAATATGTCCCATTTCCATTAAATGTGATATTCCCGAATGTTGTCCAGTTATAGATAGAGGAGCCATTCACGTTCCAGTCCCCTTCAATGGTTTTTTCCGTTAAATCCTGAGGCTCGCCATCGTTGCCGCCGCCACCGCCTCCTCCCCCCCCGCCGCTAACCGCTGCCGCTGTGCCGCCTGCGACGGCAGCGACCCCAATGCCCACACCCACGATAGCGGCAGTGGACCACCCGAGAGCGCCGGCAGTGATGACACCTGCGGATGTAGCGCCGGTTGCGGATGCAGCCGATGCCACAGAGGTTGTTGATGCAGCTGATGCGACGGATTCGGATGAAGCGCCAAGGCCAGCGCTCTTGTCATTCGAATCTGTTACGGCATGATAGAGGAGGGCCACCACGCCGAACCGGGCGCTGGATTCCACGACGTCAATGGTGACGTTATCGCTGAAACCCATCAATTGGGTGGGGGCCTTGTCGAGTTCGATGCTGACCCGGATTTCGCCTTCCTTGGGAATGTTCTGCCAGGCAGGTGTTTTTTGATTCGCGTCTTTATAAATGAAGAAATTCTGGCTGCGGACGACCTGATTGGACTGGTTCACGGCCAGAAACAGGTATTCGATCTGGGTCGTGGCGGTCGAAGGCGCAGGCAGAATCCCCGTGTAGGCGTCTGATCCGGTGGCAACCATGGGCACAAACACGAGGTCCGCCTCGCCTGCTGCTTTAAAATAACACCTTACCAGTTTGACGCCCTGATCATCCTTGACCTGCGTTTCCAGTTGAATGCGCTGATCAGCGACAAAATAGTCTGGCGGGGTGTGTTTCATTGTGGTGGTGGCGGCGCTGGCGCTTACTGTGAAAAATGTTGAAACCAGCAAGAGAATAATCAACCGGAAATTAAAAAAATTGTCAAACGCTGACTTGTTGACATCACGTCCAGATTTGTTTTTAAGGGGTTTGGGATGCTGCATCCTTATTTCCTTTTTTAGGTTTGTTTGTGGCTATTAGCGGTTAAAGTCATATATGCCGTGGTTTGATCCGGAGCTGGTGTCCAGAACAAACTTCTTGGAATCTCCGGAGACACTGCCGATCAATGTTGATATTGTTTGAGGAAAAGTAATTGTCAGACGGGTTGCGGACAGCGTCCAGGTTCCTGTGCCGCTTCCGTTGGACTGGCCATCCGCATCCCTGACGGTAAAATCCTGAGTTCCATCGTCACGAAAGGTAATATTTCCCGATCTTCGAACGCCATCCCTTCGTTCCCCCTCAAAATTCCAGCGCCCTAAAATGGTTGTCGGCGTTAATGCTTCCGGTTCTCCGCCGCCGCCATCGCCATCACCATCACCACCCCCACCGCCGCCACCACCGGCTGACAGGGCCACGCCGCCTGCGACGGCAGCAACGCCAACGCCAACGCCAACGATGGTCGCCGTTGACCATCCAGCAGCATCGGCTGTGATGGTACCGGCGGATGAGGTGCCGGAGGATGAACTGGCCGCCGCCACGGCGCTTTTTGACGATGAATCCGTGGCAGAATGATACAGGAGGGCCACCACGCCGAACCGGGCGCCGGATTCCACGACATCAATGGCTACGTTATCGCTGAAACCCATCAACTGGGTGGGGGCCTTGTCGAGTTCAATGCTGACCCGGATTTCGCCTTCCTTGGGAATGTTCTGCCAGGCAGGTGTTTTTTGATTTGCGTCTTTATACATGGCGAAATTCTGGCTGCGGACGACCTGATTGGCCTGGTTTACCGCAAGAAAAAGGTATTCGATCTGGGTCGTGGCGGCTGACGGCGCGGGCAGGATTCCGGAATAGTCATTGTTTCCGGTGGCAACCATGGGCACAAACACGAAGTCCGCCTCACCTGCTGCTTTAAAATAACACCGCACTATCTTAACGCCTTGGATATCCTTGACTTCCGTCTCCAGTTGAATGCGCTGATCAGCGACAAAATATTCCGGCGGGGTATGTTTCATTGCGGTGGTGGCGGCGCTGGCCGTTGCCGCGAAAAACGCTGAAACCATAAGCAGAATAATCAGCGAGGAATTAATAAAAACACTGGCCCCTGGTTTGCCCTGATTCGGTTGGATTCGAGACTTTGCCTTAAATTGTTGCATCGTTGCCTCCGTTTGAATGTAAAATGGTTAAATTGATTACAACTATCTGATTCTATATATAATATTTAATTATTAGTCAGGGTCCTTCCCGCCTTCAACACAGGGAATTTCCACTGCCTGATTGAGCAGGTTGTCTGTTTCAATCGCGATTTTTCCTGCAGGCAGGGTCTTCAGCATCTCCTGGACCAGCCAGGCGATCCGGTCGGGCTTGGAGGATGACCCATGGGCCGCCAGGTTCAGCAGGGCGTTGAAGGGATCTGCCTGCCACTGGCGGTGGGCGGTCCGCCATTGTTCACTGTGCCAGAGAACGGTTTTGGTCCGGCAGTCGATGAGTCGAAGGGAGCAGGAAACCACGATGGCGTCATAAACTCCCTTGTGGATGGAGGCCGACTGGTCCACCTGGCCCATCAATACGGCATCGGTGTTCAGGGTGGCGGCGAGCCGCTCCATACTGATCCCCTGCAACTGCCCGGACGTCTGAATGCCCATATCCTGCATCACCCGGCGTACTTTGTCAACGGAGACGCGGCGGTAGCCTTTGGTCTGGAGCTGTTCATATACGCTGTTGTAAAGGTGGATTTCCATGTCCGGTTCGAGAGACAGGTTATCCATGGGAAGCACGGCGATAACGTTCGGGCAGTATTTATTGTAATCAGGATGGAGTTCCCAGAGTTCCTCATCCTGCTTTTCAGCCCCAAAAAGCCATCCGGCGGCTGAAAAAAAGAACACAAGCAAACAGGACATTGTCAATAGGTGTTTTTTGATCTCCATCAATCCTCCTTAAACGTTTTTTTCACTTTTTTATCATTTCAACCGGACGCCGCTCGCATCCTGTTTGATCGCCGGCTCGGAGGTTTTGGGTTGTCTGACCGGCTGATCAGCGGCAGTTCCGCCATAGGTGGAAATCAGCTCAAACAAGGCCTTGCCGATGGCGACGTCAAGAGCATCATCCCCGGCGCTGCTGTCCCAGGAACCCACCTGTCCGCTGTCGAAAGTCTGGCGGTTGGTGTGTTCGCCTTTTCCGGTGGCCAGATATTCACCGGTCTGGGCGTTCTGCAGAATCAGATCCACGCGAACGGTGGTGTCGATGATTTTTCCTTTTGACAGGGCGCTGGTCTGGGCCGTGGTGTTGACGTTGAACCGGGTGACTGCGCCGGAAATAAAATATTCACATAACAAAATCCGCTGGGCCTGCTGCATTTTTTCGGGGCTTTTGACGATATCCACCTGGCTCAGGGTGTCCCAGTCGAACAGGCGTTTCATTTCCTCCCATTCCACGACGCGGAAATAACCGGTGCGCAGCAGATGGGATGACAAAAATTTGCCGGACGTGTCCCAGAGTTTGTCTGCGGAATAGGTGCTTTTGTTTTCAAATCCCGCAACCGCCACAAGGGTCTTTTTTGCGGGCGGGGGAGGGACTCGGGTCCAGTCGATGGACGCATTCTGAAGGCCTGTAAATGAAGCCCCATCCGGTGTCGGGCCGTGGCTCCCGGCGCAACCGAAAGCATAAAGTCCGCAAAACAGAAGAAGAATCCCCAGCCGCATGATAGAAAGTCTGATTCTCATAATAAATTCCGATCCTTTAATGTGTATCCAATAACTAAATGAACTTTATGGACGATACCGTCACGATCAATTCAGATTAACCAGAGGCAGATCCGTTCCCTGCATCCGGAAATACGGATGCTGCTGCCCGTTGGTCAGCCGGGGAACCTGGCGGGAAACAAACTGAAAGACTTCGTTTAAGGACACATTGCCGTCCTTGTCGTAATCCGCCTTTCCCTGCATGGCTTCCACCAGGGTAAAGGTAAATGCGCCATGACCGCCGGATGTTGAATTCAGCTTAAAATCATCGGATTCCATCGAGACTTCCCCGGCCTTGGAGGCCGAGAGAATATAGAGCCCGCTGGCGGCGTTCATGGCAGCCGCAAGGTCCTCGCTGTCGCCGCCGCCCCGCATTCCCACTTCCATAGCGCCGGAATGACAGGTGTCCATGGCCACAATGATTTTATTGACATTCTGGGAAAGAATTTTAATGGATTCCTCAAAGTCCGACATCCTCAGACCCTTGGAAAGAACGGTGTCGAAATCCGCATCAGCCGGCATGAAATAGTAGGACCCGGACTGGCGGTGCTTGATGCCGTGCCCTGCCACAAAAAGGAAGATAATGTCTTCAGGGGCCGCCATTCCCAGATGCTGGGTAATGGATTCAATAATGGTATCGCGTGAGACCTGATCATTAACGAGTGTCTTGAAATGCACTTCGGAAAAAGATTTTCCGGCCTGGGCATTAAAGAATTTTTCCAGTTCCAGCGCATCTTTATCCGCGTATTTGAGATTGATGGCGGTGCTGCTGTATTTGGAAACGCCGATGGCAAGTCCCCAAAATACCGGTTTTACAGCCGGGCCCGCAGAAACGGAAGTCGGATTGGCTGACGATTCGGCCCATGCCTTATCTCCACGAGCCATGGACAGGGATTTCCGCGCCACGTTTCCATTCACATCCGCAGCCTCAATGGCGATGTCGGTTGTTGCATCCGATACCGGCATTTCATGAATAAAATGACCGTTTTCACCAATGGGCACGTTTTCGCTGTTGATCCTGACAAACAGGAGATTGCTTTCATCCTTTACCATTCCTTCAATCACGGTTTTTTTTGCTTCCGGTTTGAGCATCACCTGAAACCCCCGGGTGACGCTGGGCTGAAGCAGCACAATTTCAGGAGGCGCCGAGTCCTGGTCCTGATTGACGCCGACTTCTTTGGACACCATCTGGCCTTTGGTATTGACCGCCATCACCAGAAACCGGTTTTCGCCGGGGCTGAGCGCCACCGGAAGCATAAACCGGCCTTCTTTATCGTGGCCCACCTTTTCGCCGTTGATGCGGACTTCTGAAATGCCGGCCGGATCAACGGCCAGGCCTTCAATCGTTAATTCCTTTTTCTTGGAAACCGGCATAAACCCGCGGGTGGGCGGCGGATTCAGGATTACGATTTCCGGGCCGTCCTTGGGTTTCTGAGGAGCAGCACTTTCCGGGGCGGTTTCCGGCAGTGGTGCGTTTGTCTGGGTTTGGGTCATATTTGCCGGGGCCTGGGCCTGGGCCACGGTCATGGCAGGTTCCTGAGCCACCGGCTGGGGCTGAGGTTTCGGCTTTGGGGCTGGTTTGGGTTTCAACGATGTTTTATAGCTTGCCAGTTGTTTGGATTCAGTGGCGGACAATTTCAGCGGAACCTTTTTGGCGATGCGCCCGGCGATGTCTGTCGACAGCTTCTGGAAGGAAGCCTGAGCAGCTGCTTCCGGAGACCGGCTGGCCCCTGAAACCGTCAGGCTGTCCATGTCAACGGTTTTCCCGGTGGCTGCGTTGATGATTTTATAGGAAAAAGAGGTTGCGGCCTTGTTCATTTTCATATTCAGGACGTCCTCTTCGCTGATTTTGGTCCTGGCTTTGGCGCTCAGGATAAAGGCCGCGCCGTGAGTTGCGGCTGCCTTCCGAAGTCCCGGCGCACTGCCGGAGCGAGCGGACTTCAAGTCGCTGCTGGAAAGCCCGTTGCCTGCCGACAGGTCGTCGGAAGTCAGAACTTCAAAGCTGCCGCTCGTCAGCTCCCGGGCGATCATCATTTCACTGCTTTTGATCATGGCGTCACTTGAACCGCCCCCTTCTTCAACCACATTGACGAGTATTTTTGTAGGTGTAGCGTGACAAGACAAAACAAAGAAGCCTGTCCATAACGCGGCGATAATTGTTATGAATACCATTTTTTTCATATGATGATCTCCTTTGCGGCCCGGTCAGTCGGTAATGCGATACGCCAGCCGCTGCTGGGAAAATTCACGGGTTTTGATGGCCGAGAGGGCGCTAAAAAATTGTGCTGTCCGGGCCGGATCCTTTTCATTCAGGGACAGAAAGGGCTGCTCTGCGGTAAACGGCATATCAAATAATTGAAATGGTTTATCGGAAATCAGGGCGATCAGGGTTTCTTCGCCTGCGGGTCCGAATACCTGAAGGTCAAAATCCATGTCTTTTTCGGGGATGGAATATTCCCGATTCGCCTGAATAAACTGTCCGGACATATAGTGATTGGGATATATCTGCACCAGATCTTTCTGGGTGGTGTATGCCAGAATGACGGCATAACAGGGCTGCTGGGATTTGAAATGAAAACTCATGGTTTCGCCGATACGGTAGGTGTCGTGATCGGTCCACAGGGAAAAACCACCGGCCGTTTTTTCGCTGATGGTTGAAAATGCTTCCAGAAGCGATGATGACGGGTTCGCTGCCTGAGCCGGCAATGATTGAGACGGCTGTGCCGGGTTTTCAGGCATCGTCTGACCGGTGGTTGCGGCCTGCGATGACTCGGTCGGCGTTATGCCATCTGAAGATGGGACTGACTCTGCCGGAGAGCTGAGCGGTTCCTGAATGGTTGCAGACGGTTGCCCGGCTGGTTTCTCATCCGAAGATCCGCCGGAGAACAGAAAAATGGCGGATAGAATGACCAGAAATGCCAGCCCCCCGCCCGCCAGAGCTTTGGTGTGTTTCCGGAAAAAGCCGGGTGCCGCCGCCACCGGTGGGGACACCATGGTCCTGTCCGGAGCCGGTGCCTCATCAGTTATAGGGTTTATGGCAGCGGCTGGCAGCGGGTCCACAAGGGTGGCATCATCTATGACATCTATGAGGGTCGCATCGCCAATCAAGGTCGCGTCATCATCGCCGGCGGCGGCAAGGCGTTTTCCGTTTTGGTAATCGTGGAGGTCTTTCAGTAAAGCGGCGCCGTCGGCATACCGGTTGTCGGGGTTTTTTTCCAGGAGTTTCATGATGATGCCGCCCAGCGCCCTTGGCACTTCGGGCCTCAGCGTCTCCGGCCGGGGGGGGATTTCATGGGCCTGGGCGTAATATACCGCCGTGGTGTCCCTGCCTTTAAACGGATGGTTTCCGGTCAGCATTTCATAGAAGACCAGGCCCAGGCTGTAAAGATCGCTGCGGGCATCCACTCCGGTCCCCCGTATCTGTTCGGGGCTCATATACTTGGGGGATCCCAGGACCGTGTTGGGAGCGGTGATATCAGAGTCACCCATATCTTTTGAAATGCCGAAATCCGCGATAATAATTTTGTCCTGGCTGTCGAACATGATATTTGAGGGTTTGATGTCTCGGTGCACCACATTGTGGGTGTGGGCGTAATGCAGTGCTTCCGCAATTTCGATCATGATGCGGATGCCGTCGGCAGGTTCGATTGCCCCCTGTTTTTTGATTCTTTCCTGCAGGTTTTCGCCGTCGATAAAGGGCATGATGATATAATCGAAATCCTGGCTGGAGCCGAAATCATAAATATCTATAATGCCGGAATGGTCCAGGCTGGCCGACAGCTTGGCTTCGCGATGAAAACGGGAGCGGATGCTCTCATTTTTCACAAGTTCCTGATGAACGATCTTGATGGCAACTTTTTTATCCAGGGTTTTATGAACGCCCAGGAAAATTTTTCCCATACCGCCGGACTGAATCAGGCTTTTGATTTCATATTTATCACCCAGCGCCGACTGGATGCGGGTTTGACTGTCGTCCATTATAATAATCGGTCCTACTTGAGTTTTTCCAATGCTCTCTGATGGTATTCATTGGTTTCCAGGGGTTGCAAACGAATCACCTCACGCCAGCGTTCCTCGGCCTTCTCGATTTGTCCGAGGCCTTCGTACACCAGACCTTCCTGAAAAAGTTTACGGGCCTGGGTTTCCAGGGACTTTGACGCCTGGGCCAGAAGGTTTTTCGTATCTTTATAGTCCGGGTTCACAAGCGCCACTTTTTGCAAAAAAGTCAGGGTCTCGGTGTAATCCTTGGCTTCATAAGCTTTTACGCCTTTTTCATAATCGATCCCGATCTCCCCCTCCAGCTGTTTCTGGATAAGCGGAATGGCCTGACGCACATGGGCGGTTTCCGGGCACTCAATATTCAGGGCCAGGAGCGCTTCCCATTCCCGCAAGGCATCGTGGTATTTTTTCCCGTCAAAAGCTTGCTGGCCCTGATCAAAATGGTGTTTCAATTGTGTCAGGACTTCCTCTTTCTGGCGAAGGGTGTCGGCTTCCCGGAGTTTTTCTTCCGCTTGTGCTTTTTCGACTTCTTCTTTTATCTGTTTTACCGACGGGTCTTCCGGTGCCAGAAAATCGGCCTCGGCAAGCATTTCCTGCGCTTTGGCATAGTCTTTCTGGCTGGCGGCCTGCCGGATTTTTGACAGAAGCGCGTTCAGCCTTTCCAGCCGCTGCCGTTCCTCATCTGCGGCCAGTCTTCGTTGCTCTTCAAGCGCTCTTATTTTATCGCGGCTCAGGCGAATATAGTCCAGAGCAGCTGCATTTTGCGGGTCGATGGTGACGGCCGCCTGAAAACGGACCAGGGCTTCGTTGAAATTTCCTTTGTCAAATTGTTCCCTGCCGCTCAGCAGGTAGGACTCCAGTTGGTGTTTGGTCTCCAGGTCCGTCATGACTTCTTCTTTTTTCTGCTCTGCGGGCAGGAGACTTTTTTCAGGCGCATCCGGTTCGTTTCCTGACAGGGACAGGATGATGACCACAAAGAGAATGCAGCAAATCCCGATCCCCACCCCCATCAGCAGTTTGTTTTTTAAAAATGGCTGAATGATCCGGGAAACAGGGCTGTCCGAATTGTCTGCCGGAATGGGAGCTCTCTGGCTGACAATGGTTCGGTCAGATGCCGGCTCACTGCTCAGCAGGATGGTGCGGTCATCTTCTATGTCAGCCGTTTCAGTATCAGAAGCCGACTCCCAGATAACCTCAATTTTAAAATCCCCGACTTGCAACACATCGCCGTTTCGTATGTTTCCCGTCAGGACTTTGACACCGTTGAGATGAATGCCGTTCTGGCTTTTCAAATCCTCGATCCGCCACTGGCCATCCCGGAAAAAAATATGGCAGTGCTCCCGGGATATCCGTTTGCTTCTCAGCAACAGGTCGCAATGCTCCGCACGGCCCACTTTGATGTCAACGTCGGTTGCAAACTGCCGCTCAAAAAAGGATTGGGCGTTTTCAAAAACTTTGAGTTTCAGCAATCGTTTATCGTCCTTCCAGTTCATTGAGGGTTTTCAGGGCATTGAGGTATTGGTCCCCGGTTTTGTCTTTTGAGAGTTCAATCACCAGCCGGAATTCATGGGCTGCGTCGTCATAGCGCATGTATTTGTAATGCATCATGGCGTTCTGGTAGTGCGTCTTTGCCTGCGTTTCCAGCTCTTTTTCAGCGCGTAAAAACCATACCCGGGCGTCCGGATGATCGGGATACAGGACAACCGCCTGGTTCCATTCATCCACTGCCTTGGAAAGGTTGCCGGTGTCATAAAAAAACATGCCCTGGCGGAAATGCGCGTCTGCGGTTTTTATATCTTCGGAAGAAATCGTCAGGCCGGAACCGGATGCAGGCAAGGCCGAAGGGATTTCTTCGGGACCGGGTTCGGTGGTTTGAATCCCGGGAGGATCTGTTTCCGTATTGGCTGGCATCGTGCCGGTCTCTTTTTGCGGAGAACTGTCATTGCCGCCTGAGAAAATCACCAGGATCAGCATCAGGCATACAAAGCCCAGACCCCCGAAAATGAGAATCTTTTTGCTCGTCAGAGAACTGGCGGAGGCTCCCGCCCCGCCTGTTTGTTCAACGGCAAACAGCGTCTCGCCGATCCGGAATTGACCTTTATGCTTCAACGCAGCCGCTTGAATGGGCTTGTCCTTTATCTGGACCGGGTTGGCAGCGCTTAAGTTTTCGATCCGGATGTTTCCGGCGGTTGTTGTCAGTCGCGCATGCTGGCGGGAAACGGTTTTGTCGGAAGCATCCATACGGATGCGGCATTCTTCAGCCCGCCCGATCACGTATTCACAGTCTGCGTCTATGTGAAATTCTTTTCCCCGGTCAGGGCCCTGCAAAACGATGAGCTTGCAAAGTCCCGCTGTATTCGGGGTTTCTTTTGTACTCATGATATGTTGTCCTCAAAAACCAGTGTTACATTATTTTTTTCAGCCGGATTCTCGATGCGCCGCAGGGTATAGGTTTTTTCTCCCTGAACAACCGTCAGCATCTCTTCGTTCTTCGCTTCCATAAGCTGGGAAACCGCCTGAATCATGTCCGCATCAAAGGCTTCGATCAAGTGCATGCCTGCTTTGCGATCGGGCGAACCCGGCAATTGGCCAAAATTGTCTGAAATCCGGCGCAGGGTATAGGTTTCCCGGTCGATCACGCACCAGGGGGATTTTAGTTCATTCATCTGTGGCGGGGATGATCCGATTGATTCGCTCTTTTGATGTAAACCCATATCCGGTGCCGGTGATGCTGAAGCAGGTATCCTTTCCGTCGAGGGATGATTGTTTTCCTCTGGAATGGGTGCGGATGGCGGTTTTCGCATCAGCAGGCGGTCAAAGGCCCGTTTCAGATGGTCCAGTTCTTTGTATGGCGCTTTAAAGTCCAGCGCAGCGCGGCCTTCCTTGATGGCGACTTCCACGTGTTCATTCAGCGCAATCAGGGGATTCAGGAAGGCTTTGGTCATCAGGTAGGACACCAGAATGCTAAGACAAAAAAGGATTGTCAACAGAAAATAGCCCATTCCGCCCATGCCAATCGTTTCTCCCGCCGCCGGGAGGCCTGCAAAACCGACAATCGCTGCGCCAAGCGTCTGGGTCTGCTGGCGCACCGGATAAAAAATGATCTTTTCGTTTTGAGCGCCTTCTCCAATGGTCAGTTTTCCTTCCTTAAATGCCTGGGCCAGGGCTTCCCAGTCGAAAAAATCGCCCTGTTTTTCCTTGGGGGCGATGATCCGGCCATCGGCGTCAACAACCACCGCATAGATGACCCCGTCTTCTGCGTTTACCGGAGTGACCCGCACCATAGCGCTGGTTCTGTCAGCTAAAAATGGCCGGTTAATTTCTCCCAGATAGCGTGCCAGCAGGATGCCTGTTTTTAAAACTTCCTCTCGCTGAAAGCCTGTGGCCTGTTTTTTGAGGGGGAGGTATCCGGCGATAAGGGTGAACAGCATGATAGCGAAAACGAGCGCAAAAGAGCTGGCTTTAATATTCGCGAGAGAAATGATTTGGATTCTATTTAAAAAACCTCCGGCTTGATTTCCCTTTTCCGGTTTCGGCCGGGAGGCATCCGTGATTCTGAGCGTGAACGGCTTAATTTCGATGTCTAAGGTGTTTTGAAACGTTTGTTCCGCAATTTTTTTCCCCTGGTGGAAAATTCCGTTGGCGCTGCCCGCGTCTTTTATTATAAAGGTACCCTGCTCGATGGTTAATGTGGCATGGGTTTTGGATACGGCCGCATCCGCCAGAAGAATATCCGATGACGGGTCCCGGCCCAGCCGATATGTCCCGTCCGCCAGAGAGCGGGTTTCCCGCAATTTTCCGTCTTGAAAAATTTGAATATCCCTGCTCATGCCAATCACCCGGTGATCCATTTAACCAGATAAGGACCGAATATCACAATAAAAATGATGGGAAAAATAAACACCATCATGGGGATCAGCAGTTTTTGAGATGCCTGTGCCCCGATTTTTTCCGCTTTCAAAAACCGCTCCGAGCGCATCCGATCCGCCTGGGATTTTAAAACATCGGCAATGCTGGACCCCATTTTATTGGCCTGGATCAGAATGGAGGCAAAGGAATCCAGTTCCATCAGGTCGACCCGGTCCGCCATGACCTTGAGCGCTTCCACCCGGGACCGGCCCAGTTTGATGTTCTGGTCCATGAGGTACAACTCCACAACAAAGGGGTCCTTATCGTGCCGGTAAATATCGCAAACTTTCTGGACTGCCGCATTAAACGACAGGCCCGCCTCTACGGAAAGGGACAGCATGTCCACCACATCCGGCATGCTCAGTTTGATTCTTTCCTGGCGTTGGGTTTTTTTTTCGCGGAGCCACAGATAGGGATAGACCAGCCCAAACGCCGCAGACAGGGTGATGGTGACCGTGCTGTCTGATAATACCATCCCAACGATTCCGAAAAGGAGCATGACCGTGATCTGAAACCCGATTATATCATCGCCGGTCACCTGGTTTTCAAGCCCTGCGGTGATCACATAGCTCTGCACCCGGCGTTTATAGCCGGGAACAGGCAGCCGATGGACAAAGGGTGTCAATATCCGGTAAAATGGCTGGAAAATAAGAATGAAACCCGAATCTTCCGTCGCGTCGAATTCAGCGGTTTTCTGTTTTCCCGTTGCGTCCGGACGGATACTTCCGGATACCAGGGTATAAATCAGATACCCCACCCCACAGAAAAACAATAAATAACCCAATGGGTTGATGAAACTCATCATGACCATTCTCTCTGTATTAAGATTTGTTGCAACTGTTCAACTCTCCATGGTAACGCGCAATACTTCTTCAATGGTTGTGACGCCTGCGGCCAGTTTGTGAAGCGCTGCATCCCGCAAGGTCGTCATTCCGTCTTCCACAGCCGCAGCTTTCAATACCCTTGCCGGTTGGTCCTTAAGAATCAAATCAACGATCCGGTCATTCACCTGGAGCAGTTCATAAATCCCCATGCGGCCGTTGTAACCGGTGCCGGAACATTCCGGACAGCCCACAGCCTTAAAAATCCCTGTTTCGCCGGGCTTTATGCCCAAAACTTTCATGACCTCGATTTCCGGTTCACTTGCCTGTTTACAGGTTTCGCATAACCGCCGCATGAGGCGCTGTGCAATGACCGTCACCTGGGCTGAAGCTACCAGGTAAGGCGGGATCCCCATATTGACGAGCCGGTTGATCGCCCCGGCGGCGTCGTTGGTATGCAGGGTTGAGAGTACCAGATGACCGGTCATGGCGGCCTTCAGCGCAATATCGGCGGTTTCCGCGTCACGGATTTCACCGACCATGATAATGTCCGGATCCTGCCGTAAAAAAGACCGCAGCGCCTCATTAAAGGTGAGCCCGTTGTCTGCTGAGCAACTGACCTGGGTCAGACCGTTGAGTTTGTATTCCACCGGGTCCTCGGCCGTGACGATGTTGACGGTGTCCGCGTTCAACTGGTTGAGCACGGCATACAGGGTGGAGGATTTCCCGCTGCCTGTGGGACCGGTGACCAGAAGCAGGCCGGTGGGATGGCGGATCGTGTCTTCCAGCAGCCGCTCGTCCCTGGTTTCCAGACCTAAGTTTTTAAATGTCAGTTGTTTTTTGTCCCGTTCCAGAATGCGCATGACGATTTTCTCGCCATACAAGGCGGGCAGCGATGACACGCGGATATCCACGACCCGGTTTTTAATCAGCCCGAAATTGATGCTCCCGTCCTGGGGCAGGGACCGTTCATTCATGTCCATTCGGGCGATCATTTTCAGCCTCGGAATGATCGCGTCTTTAAACACCGGCGGCCAGGTAAAGGCGGTCTGCATGACCCCGTCTTTGCGAAACCGGATGCGAAAATCATGTTCCCGCGGTTCCATATGCAGATCGCTGGCCCCGCTCTTTACAAGGGAGTTCATGACGTATTGCAGGAGCCGGACCAGATGGGCGTCATTGATCAGGGCAAGGGGCTCGGCCCGGCTGGTTTTGAGCCGGTTGAGCGATTGAAGGGCCAGCTCAGTCAGCCGTTCGGCTTTTTCTTCCATGGGTTCGGCAATGTCCGTCCGGCCCGCATAATATCGCTCGATGGCGCTCCGAATGGCTGTTCCATTAGAGCAATAGGGCCTGATCCGTGATCCGGTCACCGCTTCGAGGTGACGCAGGCTGGTTTCATCCTGGGGCATGGCCATAACCACATGGACAAAGTCGTTTTCATGTTTTACCGGAAACACGGTTTCTTCCCGGGCAACGACCGAAGGCAGCAGAAGGGTGATATGCTCGATAAAAACCGGATCAAATGAGACAAAGGACGGGTCAAGGGCCTGAACGCCGGTGATTTCTTCAAGCACCGAATTGACCAGGGCCGGTTCCGCAAGTCCCTGTTCAATCAGGTAATCCGATATCAGCCGCTGCTCAAGATCCGGCACCGCGCCGATGGTGATCCCCCGGACCTGAAAGGCTTTGAACAGTTTTTTGTTGAATGCTACAATGCCGTCGCGGTTCAAACAGAATACCCCTTAATAGTTGCCGACATTCAGTTTATACCCGTTTCTGAAAAAATAGGTGTAGTCTCCGGAATACTCGGATTTTTCCAGATCCATGGCGTTTTTCAGAAACCACAGTTCGAGATCGTCGTTCCATTTGGCCCGTTCATTTTCGCTCGGCGGAATGCCTTTGATGCGGTCGACTTCCGCACCGTTCCGATAAAGAATCACGGTGGGCAGCATTTCCAGGTTGAACCGGGAGGTATCGTCGGTCACCTGCCAGTGAAACATGGCGAATTTCGCTTTTTCCGGGTATTTATCCGCCAGCCATTCCAGGCGGCGCTTCATGTCAAGGGACTGCCAGTATTGGGTATTGTAAAACAAAACAATGGCTGCGCCTTCATAGGACGTGATCTCATCGGCAAAGGTCTGGTGATTGACCGGCAAAAGGGGAGACTCCGGGGAAGATGACCCAAAGCCGAATGGCCCGCCGCCGGCGCAAGCCGACAATAAAACCGCCGAAATGACTATCATAAGGGCTGATTTAATGATTTTTACCATTTCATGAACCTTATTTGTAGGGGTTTACATACTCGCCGTATGGATTTTTATAATCGCCGTATGGATTGGCGTAGTCCTTGTAGGGGTTTTTCCATCCCGGCGACTGCTGATTGGTCGATCGGGTTTGACCACTGCCCGGCTGGGGACCCAAGGCCACCCCCGGCTGTTGATCGTTGCCGGCGCCTGTTTTGGTTCCGCCGCCGGGCATCACGTTTACCGCGCCAACTCTGGGGCCGGGGTTGCGGAATATGGGGCGCTGCTGCTCCGGGTGTGCATTCCATACCGTCTTGATTTCGTTGATGATCTGCTGGTTGGTTTTTCCATTGGTATCGATTCCCAGCCGGGTCGCTTCGGCGGTAATCTTATCCCGCCGCCACTGGGCTTCCCGGTCAAGTTGTTCATCCAGCCTGTCGAAGGCTTCATTCATGTCGCTGAAGAGCCAGTCTGTCCACCATGAGCGGACCCGGTCGGTATTGACGGTAAGGTCGACACCGGTGGTGATTTTTTCACCCGGGCCGGTTTCCCGTTCATGCTTTCCTGAAAATTTGACCCCCCAGTTGGTCATGGCGATAATGTCTTCAATGCCGCGAACAATTGCCCATTCACTTCGGGGGTTCCATTCCGGGTCATATAAATCATCTGCGGACCGGCTGGTGTCCAGCCCGATGGTTTGCTCCACTTCACCTTTAAATCCGCCGGCAGTCGGCGTTTCCGCCTTCTGGCCATATGTAACTTTTACTTCCGGTTTTTCCCATGTGCCTTCAACCGCGATGGTCCCGGATTGTGAAACACCGCCCGGCATTTTTTTTTCAACTTTAATTTCCTTGATCCCGATAGGAGCAGCAGGGTCATACTGAACCTCAATCGCTCCGACGTTTTCCTTTTCAATTTTCACTTTAACCGGAATTTTGCTTTTGTGGTCCCATCCCGCCAGATCCAGCATATCAAATTCCAGAGAGACCTTTCCTTTGCCATCGATGTCGGCAACAGTGACCTCATAGGTCATGCCGACCTTGACACCGGTTTTATCTTCCATTTCCTTGGAGATTTGTTTTATTTTTTCCATATTGTCTTTTAATAACTGTTGTATCTGGCTTTCTATATCCGGCAAACCGACCTGGATCACCTGGCGCAGATCCATTTGTGGGTTGGGAGAAAGGATGATGTCCTCCCAGTTCGTTGCGGCGTGAACGAATGGAGCAGATAAGAAAGCGCTCCAGAAAAAGAACAGACCGGCAATTACAGACCTCAAAGGTATTGTTTTCATTAGGTACCTCTTTGGGGTTTAAATTTTTTTGTCTGGCTGTAAATAAATATCCAATTACTTAACAACTTAAAAAATACGAGTTTAAATTTTCACCTTGACGATCTTGAGCATCCAAAACAAACCCACTGCCTCCATGAGAAAAATCAGAATGAGAATCATCCATCCAAGAGCGGTGGTGTACATCAGTGAAAATACCTCATGGTTCATGAAGTTTAAAATAAACCCGAGCACCAGGGGGAGCCCTGCCAGAATCCATGCCTGGGTTTCACCTTCAGCGGTCATGGATTTTACTTTCAGCAGCAGCCGTTTTCTTTCCTGAATGGTCTGGGCCAGCGAGTCAAAGCGCTCGGGCAGGTTGCCTCCGGATTCCATGAGAATCAGCGTGGCATTAACCATGATTTTGGTGTCTGTTCCGGTCATTCTCTCGGCCAGATGCTTTAAGGCATCCCCCAGGCTGGAGCCCAGCTGATGCTCTCTTACCACCATCTCAAATTCCTGATTGATTGGGGGCTTGGCTTCCTTGACCACCATCTCAACGGCCTGGAGCAGGCTTAAGCCCGCCCGCAGGCCGTTGGCGATCATCACTAGGCCGTCCGCCAGTTGCTCATCGAATTTTTTTCTGCGCCGCTGCTTAAGATATAAAACAATCAGCCGCGGCAACTGGTAGCCCCCCAGCGCCAGAAGCGCTCCCAGAAAAATCCGGATGCCCAGTTGATCCATTAAGTTGTCAGAAAGGTTGTAAATCCGGCCGGAGGGGATGGCATAGTTCGCAGATTCACGGGCCCGGGTCTCTTCAAATTCGGCGTCCTTAAAACGGTCCATTTTCAGATACAGGGTAGCCAGGTTTTGATGGGCTTTACTGTAATGGGGCAGCAGCGCTGCCGACCGCTTCAGGGCTTTTTCCGCCCGGTCGAAATTCCTCATTCCAAGGTAGGCAACGCCCAGTTCATTATAGAGCAGCGGAGAATCGGTGTCTTTTATTTCCTCCAGGATCAGGGCGGCCTGGGCAAATTCCCCCTGCTGGTTGTATTTCACGGCCTGTTCAATGGTTCGTTTCTGGTCCACCTGGGAAACTTTGCCGGGAATAAAAAAGCCAATTAACGCGCCGGTTGCCGCAAGGGCCACAAGGATGCGGAAAACCAATTTTCCATCGACCGTATAAAACATGTCCGCCAGAGACGCTTGAATCCATTGGATGTAGGTTGTCTTCCCGCCGGATAATTCCCGGTTCCTGAGCCACCAGTAGATGCCTCCCCAGAACACCATCAGGAACGTTGTCAGTAATATGATTTTCATGGTCTATCCTGTGACTGTTATCAGTTGCTGGTCCAGAAGACTTCCCGTGGAATATGAAGCCCTCTTTCGCTGAAACGTTCAATGCATCGGGGCACGTAGCCGGTTGCGGCAAATTCGCCCATGACCCGTTCTTTTTCTTCCCCGCGCTGTTTGTATACGAATACATCTCCTAACGAGATGACATCGCCCTGCATGCCGTCCACTTCCGATATCTGGATGACTTTTCGGGACCCGTCCTTGAACCGGCTGACCTGAACAATCAGGTCAATGGCGCCAACAATCTGGTCCTTGATGGCTTTGATCGGCAGCTCAAACCCTGCGTACATCACCAGGGTTTCCAGCCGGGACAGGGCTTCGCGGCTGGAATTGGAGTGAATGGTGGTAAGCGATCCGTCATGGCCAGTGTTCATGGCCTGAAGCATATCCAGCGCTTCGGCCCCCCGGCATTCGCCGATGATAATCCGGTCGGGCCGCATGCGTAGGCTGTTCTTGACCAGATCCCGGATGAAGATTTCGCCTTTGCCTTCAATATTCGCTGGCCGGCTTTCCAGCGTGACCACATGGGGCTGGCGAAGTTTTAATTCTGCCGAATCCTCAATGGTAATGATGCGATCACCCTCCGGAATAAAACTTGACAAGATATTGAGGAGCGTGGTTTTACCGGACCCGGTGCCGCCGGAAATCAGAATGTTGAGCTTGGCCAGCACGGCTGTTTTCAGAAATTCCACCATCTGCATGTTCAATGCGCCAAATTTTACGAGCTCCGCCACCCCGATCTGGTCTTCAGGAAATTTCCGGATGGTCAGGCAGGCCCCTTTGACCGCGAGGGGGGGAATGATGGCATTGACCCTTGAGCCGTCCTTGAGGCGGGCGTCCACCATCGGGGTGCTGGTGTCGATCTTGCGGCCCAGGGGGGCGGTGATGCGGGAAATAATCGTAATAAGGTGCTGTTCGGAAAAAAATTTCTTATCAATCCGCGTAAGCCGTCCTTTTCGTTCCACAAAAATTTCATTCCAGCTGTTCACCATGATTTCGGAGATGCTCCCGTCAACCAGAAGGTCTTCCAGTGGACCCAGCCCCAGGGCTTCCTGCAATACCTCCTTAACGATCTGGCTGCGCAGGAGCCGGTCCTGGACCCCGGATTCCTGGTCGAGAATTTCGGATATTTTCTGAGATACGGTCCTTTTCAGGGCGTCTGCTTTTTCATTGTCCTGGCCGACTTCCGTATCGAGCTTTTTGAAATCGATGGATTCCAGCAGCTTTTCGTGTACCGTTCTTTTCAGGGCATCCAGATCCAGGGGCGCATCGGCAGGAAGCTCTTTGTCGCTGCCGGGGACGACCATGCGCTGCTTTTCCTGGACCAGGGTATAGACCAGGCGGTCAATGGCCTGGGTCACGGGATGGCGGGGGAATTTTTCCGGATAGGTGCCCTGGGCCAGATTGGCGTCAGCCTCCGTATCAAAGGGAATGACCACTTCCATTTTTTTATCCGTTTGCCTGCTGATGATTTCACAACTCAGGGGGCTGTTTTTTTCCATCCGGTTGACAATGACCCGGATGCGTTCCTTTGGGAAATTATGGCTGCGAAGAAGCCGCAGGTCTGCAATTGTCTGCTGCAGGGACAAGGTGTCAGGGGCTATGGGCAGCAGGATCATGCTGGATTTTTCAAAAATGGCCTCAACAACAGGATCGAACTTCGTGCCGATGTCGATGATAATATAATCATAAATGGATTGCAGGCATCTCACTATCTGGGAGATGGCAGCGGGACTCAGCAGGCTGCTGTCCAGATCCCGGAGGCCGTCGGACAGATTCATGACCGATATCCCTGATCCATGGGGGGTGGCATAGCCTTTGAGCATATTGGGATGCAGTTTGTCCGCCATGGGCAGCAGGCCATCCAGTCGCTTGATGTCGCTAATATTTAATAAATATCCGATATCATTTGAGAAAGGTCTTCCAAAATCAATGAGCAGCACCCGTTCCTTGGTATCCAGGTGCAAGTCGACCGCCAGATTTGCGGCGATAAAACTTTTGCCGACCCCGCCTTTGGAGCTATAGATTGTAAAGATATGACCTGTCATGTTCAGATAATCATTTCTGTTGAAGGTTTACCGGGCGTTTTTTCTATTCCGCTTTCTGACGGAGGCGTTCGAGTTCCTGTTGTTTAAAATCCGATTCAATTTTCTTCTGGACTGCCGGCGGGGGCGGCTCGTTTCCCAGAACCCTGGGGGTGACAAAGATCACCACTTCCCGTGTGCCGGTTTCCGACCGCGACCCCGTGTTGGCCTGATACAGAGACGATTCGCCGCCGGGGGGGGAAGATGAGGAGGCTTCGAGTTCCCGTTGGCCCACCAGACCGCCCAGGGCGATGCTGGAGCCGCTGGGAACACTGAGTACGGTGTTGAGATTGGTGTTGCTGATGATGGGAACTCCGCCCGGTCCGGAACCGGTTACCGAACTGGATTCCACGTTGATCGTGCTGACAATGTTTTTGTAATAGTCAATTTCCGGCTGAAAATTAAGCGTGACGCCCACCTTTTTATATTCCACGGACATGGTGCCGCCGGACTGAGCCACCGGAATGGGAATTTCGGAACCCGCAAAAAACTGGGCCGCGTCCCCGTTCTTGGTAATCAGGGTTTGTTGCATCAATGACCGGCCACGCCCGGAATCCTGGATTTTTCTCATTTTGGGGAAAAGATTGGAGATCGTTCCGGCCAGGGAACCGGCCAGGCCGGGGGATTGGCCGGATGCGCCGGAGTAAGACCCCCCCGCGCCCAGAGAGCCGCCGGGATTCCAGTTAATGGCAAAATCCCTCAATGCCGATTTCTCAATTTCCATGATATTTAGAGACATTTCAATTAAAACGGATTTCGGCGGCGGTGCGGCAGGGGCCGGAGGCGGAGATGGGGCAGGCTGAGCGTACTGAACCGGCGGTGCTGACCTGTATTCGGTCCTCGCCCGTGTTACGGATTTCGGCGCAACCTGGTGGATGCCGATGGCATTGACGATTTCCGGAGAAAAGGCTTCGGCGATTCGCTGGGCGCGTTCGGATTCCGCTTCACTGCCGACTTTTCCGGTCAACATGAAATTGTTTTTGGCGACGGTTACATGGACGTTTTTCATTCCCTGGGCGGCAAGGGCTTTTTCGATTTCAGATTTGACGATATCTTTCATCACCGGACTGAATTCCACGAGATTCACCACATTGGGCATCCCTTCGATGACTTTCTCGATCCGTTTCATGTCGTTATTCGTGAAGACTTCGCCTTCGACAAAGATGCGGCTGCCGACCACACGTACGGACACGCCCTCAATATCCTTTATGACTTCCCGAAGCTCGTCTGCGGAGAGCGACGCCTCCCGGCTTTTGACGATCACCTGGATTTCCGCCTTATTACCATCTGATCCCAGAATAAACACATTGGTTTGCCCGGGTTTTTTGGCGTTGATGAGAAATTCCTGATCTTCGGATATATAGCTGGTGCAGATTTCCAGGTCGCTCACCGCGATCTTTTCGATGGTGAAATCAACTTTCAGCGCCCGGCTTTCACCTGCTGCAATTTCTATTTTTTCAGGCAACTGGGCATGAAGGGAGCCGCCCGGCCAGAACAATATAAGGGTCGCGCAAAGGCATAAAAAAAAGAATCTGCATAGGGGCCGTTTCATGGATCAACTCTCCTCATCTTGATTTATGAAGTTTTTTATCTGCCATAGGATTCCGTGTCCCGCATTTCAATCCAAGCGGGATTGCCCCTGGGGATAATGCTTTTATTGATTCCCAGAAACTCCTGAGCGGACAGGGGCGGCAAATTTTCGATTTTGCCGCTATCAAAGCTCGATCTCAAGGCGGCGGACAAAGTGCCGATTTCCTGAGACAGGTTGAGTATCTGGACATCGCGGGGCGACAGCGACACGGTCAGGGTTTTGAAGGGTTCTCTTTTCTGGTCCGCCCGATCCTGGTCGGTTTTGTAAACACTGCCCGCCGACTCCTGGCCGGCATCGCCGGCTGTGAGGGACCGGCGTTTGCTGGACTGGTGGTTTACCGCCAGAACCAGCACATTTTCCAGAACCGTCCGGGTGATGATTTCTTCGCTGACTCCGCGCCCATTCTGAAAAGATCCCGCCTCTACGGTCACCATTACGTCCACCATGTCGCCGGGCTGAATCAA
Organism: Desulfobacteraceae bacterium; assembly: GCA_003599885.1. Taxonomy (GTDB): domain Bacteria; phylum Desulfobacterota; class Desulfobacteria; order Desulfobacterales; family Desulfosalsimonadaceae; genus SURF-3. Next base: position 170,975 of record QZKW01000088.1, read on the forward strand.
TTCGCCCACAGCCGTTACATCCGTCACAAAAATGCTGAACGCCCGTTTATCCGCAGGGATTTTGGAGGCAATGCTTTCCGCTTCCGAGGAGATGAACATGGATTCGATAATTTGGGTGCCTTTGAGAACCGGCACATTGATGCTGCGGTTGATGACCTGCTTGGGTTCATTGAAAGATCCGGGCTGGACAAATTTCTGGGGGATTTTGACGGTTTCCAGCATATCCGCATCAAGCCGCATGCCTTCGGGTATGTCCCGGTTGGCCACCAGCACCTGGATGGGTGTCGCCATCTCCAGCAACGCGTTCTCCCTGCTGGAGAGGTAGGAAAAAAGCATCAGCACCGCAAACATGGCAACCAGCAGAGAAATCAGTAACGCTTTGGTATTTGACATCATTTCACCTCAATTCTGTATGAGTATTTTCCGGTAAAGCTCTCGTTGTTTATAATAACTGTCGCCGGCACCCTGGTAGGAACCTTCGTAATATTCAATTCGATGCGGCTGGGAAAGAAACGGCGCTCCGAAAACCTCTTTCATGCGTCCCGGAACCTCCACAAAAACGTCTTTCTGCTTGATGTTTTTAGTGAATGGGCCCGGGGCGTTCCGGTCCATGGAGATACGCATTTCATTCCTTAGCGCTTCTATCGTCAGAATGTTTTTGTATTGCAGCTCATGAATGATCATCAGCGCCAGCAGAATCATTGCCAGAAACGTCATCATGAGGGCCAGTTCGATGACCGCCTGCCCGTTCTGGTTCTTTTGGAAATCGCGGCCAGGGCGCAGCAGGTGATGGAATTTTTTTAATATTATGCTCATTATCGGAAAAGGACCGCCTTGTATTCCGGTTTGCCCCGGTAGATATCGCCGCCGGCGGGCCGGGCGGATGCTCTGGCTTTCAGAACGGGCACGTCTTTGAAAATGGCGTCACCCAGAATAAAGGGATGCCGGGGCAGCGTTATTTCGTAGTCCGCATAAGTGGGGGACGTTTTTTCCATTTTTTCAATGATTTTGAACTCTCCGGGCAACGGGACCGTTCTGAGCATGGGGATGTCGAGCGTTCCGTCGTGATCTCCCTCAAATTGGGGATCATCCGGATCAAACCAGTTCAATGTGGGCACCGGGGAGCCCTTTGGGGGGGTGACCGTATAATAGACGAAGGTTGCCGTTTGATCATGGCCCTTCAACCCGGTCAGGCGTTTCTTGTCATGCCTGGCGGTCAGCCGTGTCTGGGGGAAATTCCATCTTTTGACCTGCTGGGCCGCCGCCTCGGATTGCACCGCAAAATACGTATTGGCATTTTTCTGATATTTTTGAATCCAGTCAATCACCCCGGTTTTGCCGTTATAAAAAAACTTTTGGGCGTTGTTGGCCTGGCGGTAGTCATACCAGATGCCGCTGGACAGGATTTTCCGGATTTTTTTATTTTCCTTTGTCATTTCCCGATTGAGATCGGCGATTTCATTGAGCCCCGCCGCCTGGACCGCGGCCGCGGAAAGTGCGCAGGCGTCCACCGTGTTTTGGAGCATGAGTTTGGTAAACACGAGATGGTTGATGTTGACGAGCATGACGAGCATGAGCAGCATCACCGGCATCAGAAAGGCGATCAAAACGGCGATGGACCCTTTTTCTCCCTGAAGGACGGATGGTAATTTTATACGCTGAGCCAGTGGCATGATCATTTTTTGGGTTCAATTTTTTCAAAAAGGCGCAGGGTTGTCATCTTCCGGCGCAGGTTCAATAAACAGCGGAGACTGGTGGATGACGGTAAACCGGCCCTGTCCCCGGGTCAAAAACCGGTCTATGCCTTCAGGAATCGGGACGTGCCGCGTCATTTCAATTTCGCCCGGCTTGAATGCAATGGCCGCCTCGGGATCGATTTCAACCGCAACCGCTATGGCCGGTCCCTCGCCCTTGACGGCGCAGGTCCGTGACGCCGCAAATCCGGCGAACGCCAGCCGTTCAGAAGCGATAAAAATCTGGACAAACTGCATGTAAATGGCGAAAAACCCAAACAGGGCGATCATGGCAAAGGCGAACTCCACGGTGGCCGCTCCGGTTTCTTGGTCAAGTCCGGGGATATTGATGTATTTTTTTTTAATTTTCACTAAGGCCATTGTCCAAATAACATATCGTGAGGCGCTGCCTCAGGCAGTCAAGACATGCCTGAGGCAGCAAAACGGTTGTCAACCGATGAAAACATGTTGATGGCCTTTTAGTATTTTTTCGAGCCCATAAACGACATAATCTGTTTAACCGCTGCCTCAAAAAATTTTTTAAGAGGGTCACTCATTACCGTGGCTGCGGCAACGACCATCGCAACGACAACCGCTATGATGAGGCCATATTCAACCGCGCCCGCGCCCCGTTCGTTTCCCAGCACCTGATCAATGCTTTGTCTGAAATTTTCCCGCTTGCCAACATAGGTTTTTAACATCCAGTCGTTAAAATTTTTAATCATTTTTTCCTCCTTTGAAGCCATTGAATCGTTATACTGTCTTAATCCTATGGGACCCACCGGGCTGCTGCACCCGGCGCGGATCCCTTGGCGCCTGATGCCTGATGTGCAAAATTTTTAAATATTCGGAAATTGTAAAACCATATCAATAAACAAGTGGAGAACGTCTATGGCCATGTTGCGGAACAGCCGTTCCACCCCTATCATCAGGATCGCCGTCAACACCATGCACAGGGCGTATTCCACGGAGATCGCCCCCCGGCTCGACTGTTCGGCCAATGGCCTTTTAAATAATTTTAACGGTTTAATTTTAAAAACGATCATGAAACCGTCATATCGTCATCAAAAGGTTTGATGATCTGGAATGTGATGTTGTCCGTGGCGCCGTTGGCATATGCCTGTTTCAGCAGATAATCCCTGGCCTTAAAAATGGAGGATTGTTTCAGCACCGTGCGGATGAATTCCTCATCCACCATATTATATAGGCCATCACTGCAGATCAGAAAGATGTGGTTCCTGTTCAGAGGCTCCATCCGGATAAATGGTTCAAGCGGGATTTCGTCTCCGGTGATGGCCTGGGTCAATACATGTTTTTGCGGATGCGCCCGTGCCTCATCAATAGATATCTGGTTTTTCTCAAGCAGACCATTGACAATGGTTTGATCATGGCTTTTCTGGGTCAGATTTTCTCCATCGAAGCAATAGATGCGGGTGTCTCCGACGTTGGCGTAAATCACGTCGCTTTCAAGCAGGATCAAGGCCGACAGCGTGGTGCCGAACATGGAGGAAATCCGGTTTGTCCCCTTGACGGCGCGCAAGGCCAACTGGGAATTGGAAAAAAATCCGGAAACGATTGAGGCGGCAGCGGCAGGGTCGCAGCTTGCAACAGAAGTGAATTCCTGAATCAGGGCATCGACCGCCGCCCGGCTGGCGAGATCCCCCGATCCATAACCGCCCATACCGTCGGCCACGCAGAATAACTCCGCGCCAACGGATTCATTGATGGCATGTCCGGCAAAATCCTCATTCTGCTGCCGGACTCTGCCCGGGTCGCTGCACGAGACGAAAAGATGCTCCATTCCGGTCATATGGCCTCAGGGTAGATGTATTTTTTCAGGTATTAGGCTTAATAGGGATAGTAGCAAAACACAGCAGCGCAAATCAACTATAAATACCATATCAGTCTATTTTTCCGGGGGGTGGAGTCGTTTAAAGTCTTTCACCGCATAAGTTGATTTTGAAGAAGTCAGTTTGTACGCCATATCCCGAACCCATCGGACCGGCTCCTGTTTGCTGTTCTCAGTAAATAGCGGATGATGCGTGGAGAATTACCAGAAAAGCTTTTTTTTATGTTTATCATTGGATATAATGCCGGTTCATTATAACCAATGAAAGGCCAGAGGCCATCCGACGATGAAATGCGAAAACTGTGGAATTCTATTGAAGCCGTATTACACGTTTTGTCCGAATTGCGGGGCCGACCTCAGGAACCGGCCCCGGCGATTCGGCCCTCTTGTGGTAACAGCCGTTCTTACGGTTGCGATATGCTTAAGTTTGGGCTATTGGCACATACAGCGGACGGGGTGGCGTGGATTTCCCTTGTTTTCTTCGCATGCAGATTCATCCGATACCGCCCAGGCGCCAATCCCATCCAATGATCGACTTCATTTCACCCCAACCCTGTTCCCCTTCTTGAAAACAGGCACGTCCGTCATGCCGGTAACTGCCGGACAGGTGTTGCTTTCAGATATCACGGGCAATCCCATCGCAAGGATAACGGCGGCGGTATCTGGGGGCGGCTGGGTCGCTATCCCGTCCCAGGCATGTGTGGGCGCGCGCGAATGGGTTTTTCAGACCGCAGATGGCGCTGCATTGGAAATCACCGGCGGGATTATGGGGGATTCGGATAGCATGGGACTCTGGCAGATTGAAAACGGCCGTCCTTTTTCCGGCCCGCCTCTTTCCGCCGCCCGGTTGGATGCCCCTTTGGTCTGGATTTCGCTGGTTTCAGATCGCAGCGTTACCCTTTCCAGACTGATGATTCAATCCGAGCAGATGAATGTGATTCATCTGTCGCTGCCCTCGACTTTTGATGGGCCCGGCGTTTTTATTCAGGACGGCAGGATGGTGGGGTGGACGTTTGGCGAATTGGTGGAAGGGGGCTTCCTCTGGAAAGGACCGGATGAAAACAACCTGGTGATGGAATTGGGTGTAGAGGACTTTTACCGGCTGACATTTGAAGGCGGCAGAGAAGAGCAGATGACCATCGCCTATGGCATGGACGATGCCCATCCGCTTCAGGCTTTGGCAGCATTTGCCGATGGATTTCGTCTTGCCCCGACGCTTTTGGCTGAGAAAACGCCCTCTCATCTCAGGACCGGCGCGTTGATTAATGAAATGCGGCTTGTTATGTCCAAAATTATTGAAAGAGGAGAAAGTGCATCGATTCCGGATGTTTTTGACGGTCCGGCCCTGGCAGGGACCGGCGATATCAAGCTTATGCTGGATGTGCTGACAATCATGGGTCAGGCGGCGGGGCCGGAAAAAACCGCAGATGTCATCGATGATATTCTGATGGCGTCCCAGGGGCTAAATGAAGATGAAATCCGCCATCTCCAGGAATTTCGGAACGCGCTTAATGAAAAAATTCAGAAAAGTGAAAAAGATAAAGTAATTATCCGGTTTTCCCCGGATTCGGATCAAATCCGGGCCAGAGGCATCCTGAATAACCGGCTGTTCCAGAATTTTGTGGTGGACACCGGCGCGTCAATGGTGACGATTCCATCGGCTGCGGCAAAAGCCATGGGGCTTGACGTCCGCTCCGCCCCGCGTCGCCGGATTACCACGGCCGGCGGGATGATTGAAGCGCCGGAAGTGCTTTTGGACGCCGTTGAGTTTGACGGCTGGATTGAATATGATGTGACGGCCTACGTCATTGATCTGCCGGACCAATCCGGTCTGGGGCTGCTGGGATTGAACTATTTGAACCGTTTCCGGATGGATGTCAACACGGCGTCCGGTGAGTTGACTCTGGAACCGCGTTAATCATTGACAGAGGAAGGGGTATAATGACGAAATTGAAAACAACCATGGATATTTACAAGCTTCTTGATCATTCCAATTGCCGGGAATGCGGTGAAAAGGCATGCCTGGCGTTTGCCGCCGGTGTGTTCAAGGGTAAAAGACAATTGGCGGAATGTCCCCGTCTGGATCCATCGATCATTGAAAAGTATACCGGAAATATCCAAAAAGCACAGTCCATTGAAGAGGACATGGCGGACAAAGTGGTGGCGTTAAAAGAAAAAATCCAATCCATTGACTTGTCCGAAGCTGCTTTTCGGCTGGGCGGCCGGTTTTCCGAAGGCAGACTGAATTTTCGTATTTTTGGCAAGGAATTCGGCGTGGATCCCGCTGGCCGTTTTTATACTGAAATACATGTCAATCCCTGGTTAATGATTCCGGTTCTTTATTATATTGTCGAAGGGGGCGGCACGCCGGCTTCCGGGCAGTGGGCACCTTTCCGGGAATTGAAGGGCGGTATGATCAGAAATCCGCTGTTTCAGCAGCGGTGTGAAAAACCCTTAAAACATCTGGCTGATGAATATACGGATTTTTTTAAAGATCTGCTGGATATTTTTGACGGCAGGCAGGTGGATAATTTGTTTGATTCCGATATTTCGATTGTTCTGCAATTTTTGCCGCTGGTGCCGATGCTGGTGTGCTACTGGAAGCCCGATGAAGGACTGGAATCCACGTTGAATCTGTTTTTTGACGCCACCGCTGCCGACAACCTGGATATTGATTCTCTGTATACCCTGGTGGCAGGGTTTGTGCACATGTTTGAGAAAATAGCCGCCCGGCACGGGGTGAAATAAACCATCCGGACCGAATCCGTTTTTTTAATGCCCGGATACCAGTCGAATCAGCGCGATTTCCGATTTCCCGGCCGTGCGCATGGGCGGTCCCCATGTGCCGGTCCCGCAGGTGGTGTATATCTGAAAGCCGCCGTCTTTTTGCAGACCGTAATCATAACCGTTAAACAACAGGCGGGTGATCCAGTTGAAAGGGAAAATCTGTCCGTGGTGGGTATGGCCGGAAAGTTGCAGATCGGCGTTTAATTGTTTGTTGAGAGCAAACGACGTGTCCGGCTTCCAGTAGGTGCGGGTATGCCGCCGGGCGCGGTCCCCGGTCTGCTTTTGGACCGAAGTGGGGGTGTGGAACATCAGAATCCGGGCATGACCGGATGCCTTGTCTGCGGTTAGATTTTTGATTTCCAACAGGTCTTCAATCCCCGGATAGCTGATGCCGATAAGCTCCAGCCCGTCAATATCGATGCATTCGTTGTCTAACACCCGGATTTGTGTTTTTTTTATAATATCCAACGCTTTCCGGATGCCCACGTAGTGTTCGTGATTGCCGGTGACAAAGAAAACGCCGCGCCGGGCGCGAATCTGGCGGATGGGTTGAATGATTTCAGCATACGATCCGTTCACTCCGTCGAGCAGGTCGCCGGTGATTAAAACCAGGTCCGGGGCCAGTTTATTGACCCGGCTGACCAGGCGTTCGGCAAAGGCTTTTCCGTGCATGTGACCCAGATGGATATCCGAAAGCTGAACGATGCGGCTGTTTATCCACAGTTCCGGAACATGCCGGACCGGGACGGAGATTTCACTGATTCTGGGGTGAAATGCATTCCAGATGCCGTACATCGAAAATCCGGCCGCAGCCGTCAGCAGAATTCCGGCGATCATTTGATGGTTCAGGGGATGATTCAGGGAACGGTTCGCTGAAAGGCCCGTATATTTTGAAACAAGGATGACGGCCCAGATGGCGGCAATTGCCGTCAGAAAGTGAACCAGAAATCCCATCCAGGTGGCGGCGAGGCGGTAATAGAGAATGGTTCCCTCCGACCCATGAAGGCGGAGCAATAGAAATGCGCTGATAAAGGAAACCGCTGTTATTGCCATGACCGCGTAAAGAACCGCCCGGAAAACAGGATTGGCGATCTGAAAAAAGCTGATGACGCTCCGGAAAAAGGCATAATGCATGCCGAAAACCAGCGTCTGGACGATGACGATAAACAGGATGAGCCTTACCGTCATGGGTGTGATGCAGGGCGGCGCCTTATGCCGCCATTCGGGTGTGGAATGATTTTACAAGAGGAAAGCTTTTCAGGATGTTTAGGTCGCATCGAACTTATTTCCGTTTGAAGAGATTTTTAGCGGTGCTGATTTCTACATAGGAGGCCCCATTGTCCGAGCCGAAATTGCCGGCCAGAACCGTGATCAGGCTGTCCTTGGTGATGCGGTTTTCTTCGAGCAATCTGTTTAATGCGGTTTCCAGAAATTCATGGGTCGTGAGATCGGCCTGCATGTAATGGGCGCTCACGCCAAAAGACAGGGCCATCTCCCTCATGACCCGTTTGCTGTAGCAAAACGCGTAAATCCGGTTTTCACCACGGTAGGCGGCCAGGCTCCGGATTGTTCTTCCGCTGATGGTGTCGGCAATCAGTCCTTTGGTGTTAAGGCGCAGGGACGCCTTGACGGCGGCCTTGGCCAGATAACTGGACACATCATTATTGGTTTCATAGGTGGTGTCGATAAAGGTGCTGAGGCTGGATTCCACTTCCAGGGCGATTTTTGCCATCATTTTCACAGATTCCAGAGGATATTTCCCGTTGGCGGTTTCACCGGACAGCATGACGGCGTCCGTATGGTCCAGGCAGGCATTGGCCACATCCGACACCTCGGCCCGGGTGGGGCGGGGTGAGTGAATCATGGACTGAAGCATCTGGGTGGCGATAATAACGGGTTTGCGACGTTCAATGCATTTTCTGACGAGTTTTTTCTGAATAATCGGGATGCGTTCCGCCGGAATCTCCACCGCCAGGTCACCTCTGGCGATCATGGCCCCATAGGCGTGATCTAAAATTTCATCAATATTATCGACACCTTCCTGATTTTCAATTTTGGCGATGATTTTAATGGGGCTTTTTTTCGCATCCAGAATTTCCTGGATGGCGAGAATGTCTTCTTTCCGTCTGACAAATGAATGGGCGATAAAATCAATTTCCTGGTCGGCGGCGAATTCGATAAACGCCTTGTCTTTTTCGCTTAAAGACGGCAGGTTTTTGATTTTGACGGACGGCAGGTTCACGCTTTTTCTGCCCCGGATCAATCCGTCATTTCTGACTTCGCAGGTCAGGGATTGGCTGTTTTTCGCAACCACATTCAGTTCAATATCCCCGTCATCAATTAAGATCCTGTCGCCTTCAGACATGTCGTCCACAAACTGGTCATAGTTGACATACACGCAGGCCGAGCTGGTGTCTTCATTCTTGTCCCCTCTGACTGATATGATATCGCCGGATTTCACCGATATGTCTTCAGCAGAAAACGTGGTGCGGATTTCAGGGCCTTTGGTGTCGATCATCAGGGCGATGCGGTCGGAAACCGCCCGCACATTTTCGATTACCGCCAGGGCTTCCTCCGGCGTCTGGTGAGCGGTATTGAGCCTCACCACATTGACTCCTGCCTGGTACATCTGGGTCAGCAGCGGAATATCGCATTGTTTATTGGATATGGTGGCAATAATTTTTGTTTTTTTCATAGGGTCGCCTTATGCTTCACGGTTTTATATCTAAAATCAGCCGAATCCCGGCAGATTATTAATTTAATCCGGTTATACTTTTCATACAAGCGATTTTATCAGCAGTTCAGTGTCCGGAGCAGTTGCTTTTTTTGGGTGAAATAGCATATTGATGTCGGTTTTAAAACTTGATAGGCTTTTGCGGTAAGTTTTATCAGCCAGGAATACTTTTTGACCGGGAGGCTAAACCAATATGTCCAAGGAAGATATCCATCTGGAAAGGCGGGGGGCGGTCGCGGTTTTAACGCTGGACCGGCCCCGCCGTCAGAACACGTTTAATGACCGCATGTTTGAATCTCTGGAAAGGGTCACCCGGGAATTGAAAGCACATCTGCCCAGGGCGATTGTGATCACTGGCGCCGGAGATAAGGCCTTTTGCGCCGGGTTTGATATTCAGCCGGACAACCCATTGTCATCCGGTTTGATTGACGCCGTGGACAAGAAGCATCAGGGGCCTGCCCGGGAGCTGATTCTTTATATCCGCAAGCTTGTGGACGGGTTTGTGGCGTTGCCGGTGCCCATCATTGCGGCCATCAACGGCCTGGCCTATGGCGGCGGGGCCGAGTTGTCGGTCCGGTGCGATCTGCGGGTCATGGAGCCTGCTGCTGTGATCTGTTTTTCGGAAGTCAGGCTGGGATTAATGCCCGACTGGGGCGGCGGGGCGGCGCTGGCGCACCTTATCGGTCCGTCGCGGGCAGCGGATATGCTGCTCACGGCCCGCAGGGTGCAGGCAGGCGAAGCCATTAATCTCGGGCTGGTGAACCCGGATCAGCCGGCCGGGCGAGTGCCTTGAAGATGCTGTGGCTCTGGCGAACATGATCGCGGCCAACAGCCCCAGAGCTGTGAGCTATACCCTGTCGCTCCTCCGTCAAAGCCGGAACCTGACATCCGAACAAACCTTGGATCTGGAGTTTGAAAAAGCCGTTTCCCTGATCGCTTCCGGAGAATATTTTTACGGGGTGGCTGCGTTTTTAGAAAAACGGGAGCCGGAGTTCCCGGATTTTGATCCCGGCGTTTCAGATTAGGCGAACATGAACCCCGATCGCCTGTCTGAACGATTATTTCTTTTGGTTGTTTTATTTTTATGCTAATAAAAAACATTTGTTCCTGTTTTTATGTTTTTTCGCGCAAAGATGCCTTGATATAATGCACAATCGCATCGGTGGATGCGTTTTTATGGCTGGTTCACTTCCAAACACGTAAGAGGTGGGGATAATGAAATTAAGACCGAGTTGTTTGCTGGTGTTTATTGTTGTGATGATGTGCGTGGGGTTGCCTGCGTGTTCTTCCATATTGAAGCCGCCGATAATCAAAGCGGCTGAAACGGGAGAAATCGATAAAGTGGACCAACTGATTGCTGAGGGAGTGCCTGTAGACACCTCCAATAGAGCGGGTGTGACGCCATTGTTCATGGCAGCCACAAATGGGCATGAGGATGTCGCCACCCGCCTGATTGACAAAGGCGCTGATCTCAATACCGCCATCTTAAAGCCCTTTCAGTTTGAAGACGGGGTGCTCGCCAAAGGGGCCACTCCCCTAATGGCGGCCCTGGCCGGCGGGCATGGCAAAATTGCAGACATTTTAATGCAGAACGGCGCAGAAGTCAGTGCTTCTGATGAAAACGGATTGACCCCGCTGATGTTGGCTGCGTCCAAATGCAGTCCTGAGACAGTGGCGGCATGTATCAAAAAAGGGGCGAATGTGAATGCCGCAACCACGGTTGATATCGTCGCCAAAGGCAGGGAAACCGTATTCTCGGGAACCACGGCGTTGATTTTGGCCCTGTCGAACAAGAAAGCCGAAAATGCGGCGGTCCTGATTGAGAACGGCGCAGACATAAAGGCGGCCACAGGCAGCAATGTTTCTCCCTTAATCGCTGCTGCAGGCGCGGGTGACGCAAAAAATCTTCAATTCTTGATCGATTCCGGGGTGGATGTGAATCTGCCGGATAAAAATGGAACCACCGCCCTGATGGCCGCTTCTGCCGCAGGCAGTCTGTCGGCGGTTGAAATGTTGATCGCCCATGGGGCGGATGTGAATGCGCGTTCCACTTTGTCCTATACCGTCGGAAAAATTACAGTGCCGAAAGGATGGACAGCGCTTTCAGGAGCGGCTTTCGCCGGGCATGCGGAAGTGGTTGAATTCCTGATTGAAAATGGCGCCGATGTGAATGCGAAAGACGACGATACCCATATCGATGCGCTTTTTTTGGCCTCTGAGGCAGGGCATCTGGAAGTCGCCAACTTCCTGATTGCCAGTGGCGCAAATGTGTATGCGGAAACAAAAATGGGAACCGCCTTCTGTGTGGCGAGTCATTACGGATATCCTGAGATCGCAGAAGCGATTGGAGAGGCAAGACAAAAGTTGAAGGATCAGGAGGAAGCAAAAACAACCGATATGACCGGAACCCCCGCCGGGCATAGTTTTCAGACCGGCCCGGAATCAGAGCCCGCCGGAGATTCGGCAGGGGAGTGATGGGCAAGGCAAAAGATGCCGGTTCAGGAATTAAAAACAACGTAAAACAACAGATACGAAAGAAAAAGAGCAAAGGCATGCCCGGGAAGTCAGACCCCCCTGAAGCCCGGGCATGAGACAAAAAAATATTTTATGGTTTTTTTAACCACCACAATTGGCTGATCATTATTTTTTTAAATAAACTATCCTGTAGAACGAATACGCTCTTAAGATTAGGCTTGATTTCTGTGTTTTTATAAGGTATTGTAACTCAAAATCCTGTCCCCTTCTATCTTCGATTTTCATCCGTTACTGCTGGGAAACGCGCCTGTCCTGTGATTCGTAAGCCTCTTGTTTGTAAACTATTGCTGCCATATCAGGCAGGCGGCACGGGATCTGTCAGTATTTATTTGAGTAAGGAGGAAAGAAACCATGGGACGACAAATTGATCGTCGAATGCATAAACGGTTTAAGGTGCGGGATGAGTCCTTTGCATTTATTGAAAACGACTCAAAAATTTTATGTAAAATCAAAAATATCGGATTGGGCGGCGTTTCATTGATGACTGTCGCGAATGCGGAGCAGATTCCCGAATTATTCGATATTGATATTTTTGTATCAGGCCGTGTTTTTTACTTAAAAGATCTGCCTGCTAAAAAAATTTCTGAAACCCATGCAAACAGCAGCAGTCTTTTCAATACCTTTATAAAAAGCTATATTGGAATTGAATTCGGCGAATTAACTGACAGCCAGATATCCAGGCTGGACGATTTTATCCAGAAATACGCCACTATCGAAGAACTCTCTGAAAGACAGGGCATCTATGTCGCTTGAAGTTTGAGTTACCTGAGGTCCGGTCTGTTTTTCCCCAGCAACTGGTAAAATCCGGCCATGTCGTACATGAATTGCGGGCGGGATCTGGCCAACTCGTCTTTGAGTTTTTCATCATCAACAGCATGGATGTTCGGGGGCAGGCCGACGGTTTTTGGCCGGATATGCTTCTGGGCCGCAGCGGACAGGGTTACCGGCAGCAAGAGCCCGCAAACTGTATACTCCCCTTTGTCGCGGGTTGTCCGGAGAATCCCTTTTTGGACCAGTCCGGACACAACCCTGTCTTCCACTGGCATTTCCAGAGTGTTGGCCTGCTGAAGAAAAAACTCCCTTAGCACCGATTTCTCATCCGTGTCCAGTCTCCGGATTGCCCGGATGATATCCCGCCGCCTGCTGCCCGTACTCATCACGGCCCGGATATTGACCCAGATAAATTTAAACGCCGCAAGTCCCATCAGAAGGATCAGAAAGCCAGCCACCACGGCGGTGAAAGCGAAATAATCGCGGACAAAGCCTTTGATCCGCCCGGGCAGGGTGGGGATGAATTCTCTGGCCTGGGTCAATAAAGGTTTCTTGCCGGTCCGGATGATGTTTTCAACGGTGGATTTGCTGATGAAATAGGACTGGGTGCTGGTTTCACAAATCAGGATATCACCCTCCTCCTTGATAGTGACATCCTTGATCACCCGGCCGTTTTTTAGAATAATGACATCCGCGCACAACCATGCTGCTGGCAGAAGTATCAGGCTGAAACCGACGATGCCAGCATACAACCATTTGTTCATGTCCGCATCCCTGTTAAAAAAATCATTGTTGACTGTCCGGTGGCGCATATATAGTCACCCGATTGCGGCCGTTCTGTTTGGACTGGTAAAGCGCCGCGTCGGCATAACCCAGCAATGTGGCTTCAGACATGCCTTTAACAGGGATACGGGCCGCCAGACCGATGCTGATGGTGACGGGTATTTCCCGGCCTTCGAATTTGAACGCAGAGGCCTCAATCCGGGAACGGATTTTTTCTGCGATGCCCAAAGCCCCTGCTGCCTCCGTATTGGGCAGCAGAACGGCAAATTCCTCCCCCCCGTACCGGAATGCCATATCACCGACCCGCTTGATTTCATGCTCAATTAAGGATGCCACCATTTTTAAACAGTCATCCCCAATTAAATGACCATAGGTATCATTAAAATTTTTAAAATAATCAATATCCAAAAGCAGGCAGGCCAGAGAGCTCTTTTCACGAATGGCCCGTTTAAATTCCCGCGGATATACGGCATTAAAAAAGCGCCGGTTTTTGATCCCGGTCAGCCCGTCGGTAATGCTCAATGATTCCAGCTTTTTATTGGCCCGCTCAAGATCGATGGTCCGTTCACGAACCCGATGCTCCAGCATTTCATTGGCGCGTTTCTGAATGTCCAGCGCCTTTTCCTGGGCCATGCGCGCAATCCGTTCCTGTTCATAGGCCTTCATCTGTGCTTCCAGACTGTTTTGTTTTTCTATGTTCAATCTTTCCGCGAGTGCAAGAGAGAGCAGAATGGCCTGCAATCCCATGCCGTAGACAACCGCATTTTCCGTAAACAGGTTCCGGGCAATCAGATTGAATTTGTTTGCTGCCAGAATCACGCCGCCGACCATTATCGCTGACCAGGCCAGCATAAAATATCTGGCGGGAATATCGCCGTCGATCCACCGGATAATCCCGATAATCGTGCCTCCCAGGATGGTGATCAGAGCGATGCCAATAACCCATTGGATCATGAGGATATAAGGCAGCAGAAAGGAACAGATGATGGTAAGACCCGCAATGGCTGCAAGGCACAGCAGGAATTTGCTGAAAAAAGGGCGATTCTCGGGCAGATTGGTGAAGCTTCGGGTAAAAAATGACCCGAAAAAAATAGCCCCGGCCAGGCCGACCACAATGCTCTGATCGTTCCATTCCAGGCTGTTGGGCCATAAATATTGAAAACCGATGCCCCGGATGCCGGACAGCAGAAGGGTCATAGACAGCAGAAAAAAAACATAAAAGAAATACGACACCTCACGAACGGAAAGATACACAAACAGGTTGTATATCGCCATGATCAGCATAATTCCCAGGCAAATTCCCAGGATCATGGATTCATTCATGTTTTTAGCTGTCAGGCTTTTTTCGTTCCAGAGAGTCAGCGGCATCTGTATCGAACTGCCCGAGTTCACCCGCAAAAAGATTTTTAACGGTGAATCCGGAACCAGATGAACGGGAAAAATAAAGTTACGAAATTGAAACGGCCGGTCTTGAAACGGCTGCTTGTCCCCCATTTTTAAGTGGTTGACGCGGCCATCCGGCGTTATGGTGTAGACATCGATTTCATCAAGCACCGGGTAGTCGAGTTCGATGAGCCGGTCTTGAGGGGCATCCTGATCGTTTAACAATTCAAGCCGAAACCACCAGTCAGAGCGGGTATAACCGACATTGACCGTCGGCTTATCGTTTGTCCGCCATTGAGGGCTGTTTTCAAGCGTCAGTATCTGCTCAATGGTTAGAAGGCCTTCCGCGTCTTCCATGGATGACACGTATGCCGCCAGATCATAAGCCTCGATGTCCGGAACGACCCGAAGTACAGAGCCGGCGAAAGCCGCACCGGTAAAACATATTCCTACTGATACCATCCACACAGGAATCAGAAGTAACACCCATCGCCGCATTATCGTCTCCAGGGCCGAGGTTATTGAAATATGAAAAGTGTTCAGGAACTCATACTTAGATCGTTTGTATACTAATCTAAAAAGTCCGGAAAAGATAGGCTTTTTGGCTGGTGCTGGCGTTTTTTCAAATTAAAAACAGCGGGTTTTTGGAAAGAAGAAAGTTAAAAGAAGGCTTTTTGAAATATTTAACAATTCAGCGGTGTGTTCTCTGTGAAAATTTACGGCGCGGGATCATCCACTCCTTGACACAATAAAAATATTACAGATATACTCGGCCACATTATTATTCACCTGATCATCAACCGCTATCTTAAATGGGGAACACTTACAGGCTATGAAACAAAAAACATTCATTCGATCCATGATCGCGCTTTCCCTTTTCTCCCTCCTCTGCGCTGCGTGGCCCGCTTACGCTATACAGGCCATATCCAAAGAACCTTACCTGGGCGCCATCGTGGTTGATGCCGCCACTGGTGAAGTGATTTCCGAAGACCAGGCTGATGCAAAAGGTTACCCGGCCAGCATGATCAAGCTGATGAACCTGCTGATCGTTCTTGAAACCATAAAAGCCGGACATATCGCCCTGGAGGATCCGGTTACCATATCGGCGGCTGTGTCGCGCATCGGCGGTTCCCAGGTGTATTTAAAAGAAAATGAGGTCTTTCCCGTGGAAGAGCTGGTCTATGCCATGATGGTCCAGTCGGCCAATGACGCAGCCCTGGCCCTGGCCATTCATTGCGCGGGAAGCCCTGAAATGTTTGTGGAACTGATGAACAAAAAAGCCGGGGAGCTCGGCATGAAAGACACGGTCTTTTATTCGGTACACGGGCTGCCGCCTTCCAAAGACCAGCAGCCGGATGTCACGACGGCGAGGGACATGACGAAATTGTGCCGGGAGCTGTTGAAATATCCTGAAACCTTGAAGTACACATCCACCCAGATGCGCGAATTCCGGCCCGATGCCCCTGAGCCGTTCATTATGCGCACCCATAATCATCTGCTTCAGAATTTTGAAGGATGTGACGGTTTTAAAACCGGCTACTACGGGGCTGCCGGCTTTTCGATTGCGGCCACCGCCCAGAAAAAACACGTCCGGGCGATTGCCGTGGTACTGGGGAGCGCCGGCAGAAAAGTGCGGGATGAAAACGCCCGGATTCTGCTTTCCAAGGGCCTCACGGAAATTTTACGAAAACAGCCCGCGCCTGCTCCCACTCCTGCCGTCAAGGCGGCACCCGCAGCGGCAGAAGCAAAGGTAAAGGCTGTGGAACCCGTCAAGGAAATCGAATATGTCAAGATTCCCAGACGCACGTTTATCATTGCCTTGGGGCTGAATGCGCTGGTTATTGTCCTGTTGTTTGCCGGGCTGCTGGCGAAACGGAAAAAAAACAACCGCCCGCTGATGCGGATATGAAGGCGGCTGTTTTTGATGCCGGTTACTGATCCTGTTTCGGATTTTTTTGCGTTTTATCCGAGATCATGACGTTTTCGGATACGGTCTTTCCTGTCGCCTGACAGGAAGGCCGCATTCAGGTTGAAATTCCCAGCTTGGGAAGCAGGTATAACTGAAGGAAAAAATAAACGCCGAAAAAGCCTAATATAAGAAGAATGACTTTCATGTTTGCCGCCTTTTTTGATGATGGGACCGTTTGGATTGTTTGATTTTTCTATCGTAAAACAATCGGGTTAAATGGCGTGTGATCATTTTCTCATATAAAGTAATCATCATGGCCGACACTTCAAGCCTGAAACTGGACCGGAGCCTTGTTTCGGTTCAACCAAAACCATTATATACTGGAGACAGCATTGAAACCTACGCGTTCCAACGGTGTCCTGGAATTAAAGCAGCACCGGGAATTAAAGCGGCTCCGGTTTTTCGGCGCCGTTATGGCCCTGGCTGGACTCGGATTATTAATTTACGGCGGGTTGTCCCTGATTGGCATCTACAGCCGTGAGCAGCATATGGTTGTTTTGGAAATCGGGCTGTCGCCGGAAAAAGGCCAATTGTGGGTCAATTGCGTGACTGGGGCGTCACTGATGCTGATCGGAATCGCCTTAAGGCTGAAAGCCGGGAGCGACTCCCAAAAAACGCCTGAACAGAGGGGCTGAGCTTTGTAATAAAACCATCGCCGGCCGTCGGGAATATCGGTGTACCGACAACATAGTGGGTGGGCGGTAATCCCTGTTATTTGGTTTTTTCGTCGAGTATTTTTTCCGCTTCTTCCATGGTCGTGACATTTTGGGCGTGATATCCCACCGTACTGGATGCGTTGTCAAACTGAAAATGCCCCAGCAGTCCCATTTCGCGGCGAACCCTCACCACTTCTGACAATCCGGCCTGGATCATGGCAGCCTGGGTTTCCTGAACATATGTTTCAAATTTATCATCCATCACGTCATATTTTCGCAAATCGGTGATGCAGGTGAATCCTTTTTTGAGTTTTCCGCATGCTGTTTTGACAGCTTTCGCCAGGGCCTTTATTTCCGACTCGTCTTCAAGTTTGCCGATGGTAATGATCATTCTGTTTTTTTTTGTGTCTGTTTTGATATCGTACATGATGATTCCTCTGAGGTTATTACCGGATGACTGTTTCGACGGGTATTGATAAAAGAACGTATAAACATCTGCTTATTTTGAATAATGTATTACAGAAACAGAAAGGCATGTCAATAATGATGATGACAGCATGACATGAAAGGGAACAGCGTTTTTTATCAAGACAATGGTCAAGATCCGGGCAAAGTCAGCAAATCCGGTGTTTGGAATGGGTTTTTTATCTGTCTTCCATTGCCGGACACGCGGCTGCCATGTGCGCCAGCAGAATGGATCGCCAGTCCGACCGGGCATTTAAACGACTCAGGTTGCCGAAATGACCGCCAAAGGTCCGGTCGATGAAAATAATGTCTCTGGGGAAAATCAGGTTCATGGACTCGCTCATGTGCTTGTTGCCAAGAGCGATCAGCCTCGCGTAAATTTCCTCATCACTTCCAAATGTATAATACTGTTCCGGATGGAATAATTCCTGAAACACATCCGCAAAATCCGCCACGATCTGCCAGGAAACAGGCCGCCCGTCGGCCAGGTGAACGCCCATTTCCTGAAGGATGCCGGGCATTTTCGGATACGCATGGTCAAGCATCGCCCGGATGAGACGGACATACCCCCGGCACAGGACTTCGGGCACCTCTTTCATGCACCCGAAATCATAGACAATCACCCGGCCATCATCCAGAAATGCGAAGTTGGCCATGTTCGGGTCCGCATGCAGGAACCGGAAATTGAACAGCCCCTTTAAAATCAGCCGGACCATGGATTCGGCCCAGGTGTTTTTGAGGGTCTGGGGGTAGTCGTTTTCAGAAACTCTGTCCGGCGATATGCCCACAACCAGTTCCATTCCCAGAACGCGCCGGGAGGTGACTTCATCGATCACTTTGGGTATAATGATCCGGCCGTCATCTTTGAAAAGCGCGGCAGTGCGCCTCATGCTGTCCGCTTCCCGCTGGTAGTCCAGCTCTTCCGTCATGCGCGCGTTCACTTCCTGCCATACCGGCTCCATGTCCATATTTGAAAACATGGAAAACAAAAGCGTTAACAGGCCTTTGAGATTCTTCAGGTCCGCCCGGATCACATCGTCCATGCCCGGATACTGGATCTTCAGGGCGATGTGTACGCCATTGACAAGCCGGGCCCGGTGGACCTGACCGATGGATGCCGCTGCCAGGGGTGTTTCGTCAATATGCCGGATCAGGCGAAACCGGTCTCCCAGTTCACGGGCCACCATGTCCCGCATATCTTCAAACGGCACGGAGGGCGCGTTTTGCTGAAGGGATTGCAACGCCCGGACCACGGGCTCGGGCAGGAGTTTTTCATGCAGGCTGATCATCTGCCCGATTTTCATGGGAACTCCTTTGAGCTGGCCCAGGAGTTCCTGTATCCGGCGGGCGTTTTTCATGAGGGTCACGGACCGGTGCGCTTCCCGGCTGCTCGTGTCCCGAAACAGGTTGGCCACCGTGTTTCCGGCCATGGAAATGCCGACCCGCCCGGCCAGTCCTCCCAGGCGGAACATGCGCGATGCTGCGGAGCGTATCATTTCTTTTCCAGCCACTGGATTGACGCTTCTTTCCGTTCGAGATGTGATGGGTGAAAAAACTGCGGGTGCTCCCGCTGAGATAACCCTGACAAATCGGCTACATGCTGTCAACATGGAAACATCATTTCAGCACCGTTATTCAGGTTCAGGCCGGAATAACGAATAACCGGATCCATCCCAAAACGAATCCCCATTTAAATTGATGAAAAGAACAGATTTGCAAATGTGTTCCGCATACGGTATGGAAACAGTGAAATCGGAAAATGTCCGATATTCCTTTTTTAAAACATTTATCGGCACATAATTGACGGATCGGTTGGTTTGGATGGATAAAAGAGACGCCATGGGGCGACCTGAAAAAGAGACAGCATTCCCTCAGAAAAGAGGCGGGCTGAACTGGGATTTTTTGGCTTCCGCAGCCAATCGGATGATCGCGTGGGGAGCGCTGTTTCTCACGATTTACATTCTCAGATCCTTTTTCATGCTGGTTTTTTTTACCTTTGTCTTTGCCTATATCCAGCTCCGGGGGGTTTACAGGCTTGAAAGGCTGATTAAAAACAGGACGATCCGGGTTGTCGTAACCGCTTTCGTCATTCTCGGCATTCTGACGGCAGCCTTGATATTGCTGGTGCCCAAAGTTAAACAACAGACAGAAATTTTTATTGCCAGTTTTTCGGGATATGTCACCCGAATGGACCAGGAGCTTTTCGAGGCAGGCGACAAATATCCCATCCTGAAGGAAATCATGCCCCAACTCAGGGCGGAATGGATGGAAACCGGTGTGCCGGAATCGCTGAGTCCTGGCAAATCGCCGACCATGGGGCTCCTTCAGGAGCTGACCGGATTGGCCGAAGGTGAATCCGGTGTTAAAAACGTCAATCAGGTGATCGAAAAACTGGGCGGATTAAGTGGAAAGATTGCATCGGCGACATCATCCTTTGTGCTTGCCCTGCTGTTTTCATTTCTGATTGTGCTGGATATGCCCCACCTTCAGAGGCAGGTCACCGCACTTCAGAATACCAAGCTGCGGTTTATTTACATAGAAGTCGCTGAAGGCATAAAAAATTTTTCCAATGTGCTCGGAAAATCCCTTGAAGCCCAGCTCATCATCGCCATCGTTAACAGCTTTTTAACGGCCATCGGCATTCTGATGCTGGGCATCGGCCAGAGCGTTGCGTTTCTTTCCGTGATTGTGCTGTTTTGCAGCTTCATCCCGGTGGCCGGTGTGTTTATCAGCTCGATTCCCATCTGCCTCATCGCCCTCCAGACATCGGGCCTTCATACAATGCTCCTCGCCATTGTCATGATTGTGGTGATACATCTGATGGAAAGCTATATTTTGAATCCGAGAATCTACGGCACCTATATGCGGATCAATCCGGTCATTGTTCTGATCATCCTCACCATTGGCGGCAAGCTGTTCCATATATGGGGCCTGATCCTCGGCGTCCCTGTCTGCACCTATATTTTCGGGTATGCCATCAAAAACAGACAGACAGAGGACGAAGCGCCGGTCATTCCGTGACCCTGCGCAGCGCCCCCTCTCTATTCTTCCGTAATCCTATCCTTATTTAATTCTCCCCCGGCCCGGAATCATTATCCCCCTGAACGGAATCCGGCGGCGAGGCGATATACAGCTCAACGCCATTCGTGACATCCGTTTCAGTGACACGGAACGTCACGGTGTCATATTCGACATCCGGTTTCTGGGCCGTGACGGCATACGTTCCCAAAGGCATGTTGAGCCACGTGACCCCGCCGTCAACGGATGTCGATGTGTAAGTCGGGTCGGGCTGGACTGCTTCGTTAAAATAAATCGGCCCGATGGTTTCCGGAAACGCCGGGGCAGGAGTCATCGAGACGGTGGCGCCGGGATCCCCATGGGGCAGCCGGTCATCATGCATGCTGGCCCATGATTTGCCCACCGTGACGACCATGGCATTCTGAAGCGTGAACGGAAATCCCAGAAGTGCCGATATCTGCTGCTCCACCGCGGGTTTCATCGCAAAATAATAATACAGGGGATCGATGTATTGAATGGCGATATCCGTATTGTCTTCGTCTGTCACGGTGATGACATTGGATTTGGTGGTCACCCAGCCATCCTTTTGATAAACAAACGAAAATTCCAGATCCTCCCCCTTGTATTTTAAAACATAAATGGTCCACCACCCGGTTTCATCGGTCAGGATGTTCATGTGTTTGGTAAACGGGTATTCGGCGACCCAGACCTGAACGCCCGGAACTGTCGCATGGTAATCGATGTATTCGGGCGGTGTCTGGGTGATGTCGATTCCGAAATGATTGATTTTGCCGCTTAATTTAACCAGGCTGACGAACCGGCCCCAGTTTTTCCCGTTGGATTTGGCGCCCGGTATGTGTTTCTGATGAGCCGTCATCTGATGCATTAGCCCTTTGGATTCTGAAGAAAGGCTCATGGGCTGGTGGTCGGTGAAATTCAGCACCGCGCTTTGCGCGTTCGGGACGGAGAAAAATGAACAGGCAAAAACGATTAAACATAAAATAGACAGTTTTTTCATGAAATGCCCTCCTGAAGTAAGATGTTCATATGAAGCAGTTGCCTGCCATTAATCCGGTACACCCTGATGAAAGCCATGCCGGGGAGGGATATGCCGGATTGAATGGCCCGACTGCGGTTAAGCGATGCCCATTGGGTTAAAGATTCCGGCGCGGCTGACTGAGGGTGCGGACAGGAGGATGAGGTGAGGCATAAAAAAAGCCGGACCGCCTTGATGATGATTCAATGGCAGTCCGGCTGTCTTTTTCGTTTACTGAAGATCCGTGACTTTCCGTCCCGGCCTTTCGACCGGTTTGGCTTTGACACTGTCAGTTTTATCTATACGGGTCGGGGACGGGCAATGTCAATTTGTTTTTAGGAGCGGTCCGGGCGGGCGGACTCTGACTTCTTTTGCCGCAGGAAAATCACAGCGCTCGCCCCCGTCAGCACCATGAAAAGAATCATCCCCCACTGGTTCAGGGTGGGTATGGCGGCCCCGGGCAATGGCGCTCTTCTTTCGCTGACGATGGCGGGCTCAAAGTGCAGCATGTGGAGATTCCCCTCGGAATCCATGTATTTGAGATTGAAATCCACGGGAAAGGCTGACCCGAGGTTTTCGGCCGGAGAATCCGCCGGGTCTGATTCGCTGGTGTGAAATTCAAATGATCTGCCGGTGCCGGCCGGTCCCATGTCCGATCCGCCGCCGATGTCCAGATAATAGTCTCCGGCCCGGGTGCTTTGCGTGGCCATCGCGCCGGGGAGATGCCCGGTCCGGTGGGCCGCCGGGTCCGTCTGGTTCACGGCCTGGCTCGCTGTCATCCCCGGATAGGTGAACCACACCGGATCATTCCGGAATGCCGTGGTCTGGACCCCGGAGGCCATTTCATCCTCGATATAGATGTCAAAATACGGCTGACCGGTGCCGTTGCCGGTCCCCCGGGACCGCAGGATGACTTCCCGGCCGGTGACATTGTCATGTATGACGTATTCCACGGCCCGGTAGATGAAATCCGGCCCGGTTTTTGCCGTTTTGGTATGGCTGTAAATGTTCCGGGTGATGGTGTAGGGGCCGTAGGTGGCGATGACGCCCGTGGGGCTGGTGCCGGAATAATTCTGGGGGTTGTCGTAGTTTTTAAGCCGTTCGCCGGTTTCGATATTAAAAAAGAACATATGCGCCCAAGTATCGTTGACTACCCATTCCGTGCCGTTCCAGACCATGGCGCCGTTTAAGTTCGTCTCCCCGGCATCTTTAATGATGTCCCCGATTCCTTCGGTCCGAACTTCAATAACCGTCGTCCCGGCTTGGGCCATGGCGCTGACGGATAAGGAAATCGCGCTGCAGAATAGAACCAAAAGACAGAATGCATTTTTCCGCATGGAATATCCCCCTATTTGCATGAATTTCAGGAGACTATATCCCTTTTCGGCCTCGGGTGCAACAGGATTCTAAAAGCGGTTCTAAAAATTTTTCGGCGCGGTATGTTTCAGGAAGCCGTTTCTGTCTGAAAAGGGTATTCACGGGGAGGGAAATTTTCGGCAGGGCGCATACAAAAACAACTGTCCGGCCAGCGGGGCCAGATCAAATTCAAAATGCCGGTCGGTGGTGATGGCTTTGGCTCTTTGGCTGATGATCGCTGTGTCCGGCGCGGATTTTTTGCCGGCCACCACGATCAGGTTGGCCGGATTCTGCGTCGAGAGAATTTCCATCATGGGAAACACCCCGCACAACGTCCGGATCATGTTGTTAAACCCCGGATTCAAGACCGGCGCGGCCAGGTTGGCCGTCAGGATGCCGTTTTCCGTGAGCCGGGCCCGGACCTTTTCAAAAAAGGGAATGCCCGTAAGCTGGGGCGGGATGTCCGGGCCGAAACAGGCGTCCAGAAAAATCACATCATAGGCCTCTTGGCCGGTTTCCACAAACCGGGCGCCGTCGTCGATAACAATGCGCATATTTGGCGTTTCAGTAAAATGGAAAAATTGTTTGGCCACGGTCGGCACTTCCGGGTCGATTTCAACAATATCCATGCGGGCATCGGGATACCGGGCGGCCAGATACCGGGGCATGGCCCCGATGCCCATGCCGATGAAAAGCATTCGCCGGGGCGGGCCCTCAAGATAGGCCAGCCCGGCCATGGCGCTTTTCATATAATCGATGATCAGCGTGTCCGGTTTAGAAAGGCTGATCCCGCCCTGGATAAAATTGCAGTCTTTGTTGCAGAGATACCGTTCCCCCTTGACCGCATCGTCGACCACCCGCAGATACTGGAAAGGCGTTTCCTTCTCAAAAAGCGTGGTTTGCCCGGACTCGCTCCGGGCGGGCAGCATTAAAAGGAACATTATTGCAACAACAGAGATCCTCAACGCCGGGAGGTTTATCTCCCGGCATACAGCAGCAATCAATCGGTTTGTTTTATTATTTAATTTTGCTCGCCTATGGTGCCCTTGAAGGACAGCCTCATTTCCAGCGCCCAAAAACGGATCGTTTTTATTTACATGAAGTTTTATGACTGTCCCAGCTGTGACCATTGATAACCAAATTTTTTTCATGCGTCATTTCCCTTCTTCGAAATTATAACGTCTTAATTGAATTACCCTGCGGGTCGTGCGTCACAAAAATCAGCTGATCCGTGTCAAACCCCATGGTTTTAGCCGAAGCCACCAGACCGCTGAGGACGGATTCGGGAATGGCGGGGGTGCGGGCGAGAATCCAGAAATAGGAACGGTCCGGCCCGCAGACCAGGGCGTATTGATAGTGTTCCTTATCCAGAAGGATAATATTATACCCGCCATAAAACGGGCCGAAAAACGACACCTTGAGCTGGCCGACGGTGTCGCTTCCTACAAAAAAAGCCCGGCCCGATACTTCCTTCCATTGGCCTGTCTGCCTGTCGTATCCTTTGTTGACGACATCCACACTTCCGTCGCCCCGCAAAGAATAGTCCGCCGACACATGGCTCAGCCCCCGTTCAAAACGGTGGTCCAGGCGGGCGATTTCATACCACTTGCCCATATACCGGTTGATGTCAAACCCGGACACCGGCGTAAGACCTTCGGGAATGCCGGTACAGCCAGCCACCGTCAGCAGGCACGCTAAGCAAAAAATAAACAACAGGGTGTAGGGTTTTGGGGCCATTGTGATCCGCTTTTTATGAGGGGTGATGGAAAAAACTTACATTGTCAACGCATGTTCACAATGTAAGGCTTTGAATAATCAATATGCCAAAACCGGCGGATCGGCAAATAAAAATTTTTAACCAACAAATCGAAGCCGTTGGATTGAATCGGTCGCCGTCACAAAATAATGATTGAGACTTTGCCGGGTTCATAATAGAAGAAAAAAAGCAAAAAAAAATCGCTGTTATATAATAAGGAGAGACATGCGCGTTCTGGTGGCAGATGACGGCCTGACCATACGAAAACTTCTGGAAACCTATCTGGTGCGCTGGGGATATGACGTGGTGATGGCGACCAACGGCCAGGAAGCCTGGGAGATACTGCAACGCGCGGATTCTCCCCGGCTGGCGATTCTGGACTGGCTGATGCCGGGATATGACGGTGTGGAATTATGCAGAAAAGTCCGTGAGCTGGCGCATGGAAATCTTCTTTATATTATTATTTTCACTTCACTTGAAAACAAGGAAGACCTGGTGACGGCTCTGGATGCGGGTGCGGATGATTTTATCATCAAGACCTTTCACGCTGAAGAATTCCGCGCCCGCATCAGAGTCGGGGAGCGCATTGTCAGGCTGAAATCGGAACTTGACAGCCGGGTCCATCAACTGGAAGACGCCCTGTCTCATGTCAAGCAGCTCCAGGGCATCCTTCCCATCTGCATGCACTGCCACCAGATCCGTGATGACAAGGAAACCTGGCAGCGCCTGGACGTTTATCTTTCCGAACACACCGATGCCATGCTGAGCCACGGGTTGTGCCCGGAATGTTATGAGACCTATTATTCCGAATATTCAAACGGTGAGCCTTCGAAAAAATCCTGAACAGGAAAAACTTCGGGGGCCATTGATTCTGCGGGATCAAACAAAGCCCCTCATCCCGTTGAAAGGGGAATGAGGGGCTTTGTCTGTTTCGCTGAACTCAATCGAATGTTGTTATTTTGCGACCACTTCTCCCGGAAGCCGACGGGAAAGAATTTCCACGGTTTCTTCGACCAGTTCTTCAAGCAACTGGCCGGCCGGTTTGATTTCCTTGATCAGACCGGAAATCTGACCGGCAAGACCGCCCACATAATCGTCTTTCCCGGCTTTGATAAACGCCGATATCAGGGCGGAGGAAATCACCACCTGCAT
>QZKW01000030.1 GCA_003599885.1 Desulfobacteraceae bacterium
GCATCGGGGAGATGAAATCCATTTCCGATCTGGGGTTTTCCGCTGAGTATGTGAAAGGTCTGTTGTCCCAGTACCAATTATGGGATGAGCCCATGGGGGATATCTGCAAAAAAGCGCAAAAAATCATTGTCAAAAACATCATGCATGCGCCGGTGGCAGGGGAGTTCGTGGATGAAAACGCCACCCTGGACCAGGCCATCCACCAGCTGGTGATGGGAAAGCACCAGTCGCTGCTGGTCACCCGGAATGGCGATATCGTCGGGATTCTGCGGCTCGTGGACGTGTTCAGGGAAGTCTCTGAGCAGATCAAGGCGTGCAAGTTATAAAGGATAGAAAATCAGGAGAATATAACAAATGACATCCGCATTGGAAAAAATCGATATTAAACGCATTCTTTTTTTATTATTGGGCCTTGGGCTATTTTTTATTGTCTATTACTCTCCGGCATGGCCGGATGCCATTGATCCCGAGGGTAAGCATTTCGTCCTGTCCCGGGAGGGGAAAGGCGCGCTGGCGGTTTTTTTAATGGCCAGCACCTGGTGGATATTTGAAGTGGTGCCCATCGGCGTGACCGGCATCATGATCGGCGTGATGCAGACCTTGTTTCTGATCCGTTCGGCCAACGACGCGTTCAAGGATTTCATGGACCCGTCGGTATTGTTTATTCTGGCCTCCATTGTCATCGGCATGGTGTTTACCCGAACCGGACTCACCCGGCGGATGGCCTATAAAATGCTGGCCATTGTGGGGGAGAAAACCAGCATGATCATGCTGGGGTGTTTTGTGGTTACCGGCGCGCTGACGCTCATCATGGCGCACACGGCTGTGGCCGCCACCATCTACCCCCTGCTGCTGTCGATTCACGCGTTTTACGACGATAGCGACAAACCCACGAAATTCGGCAAGGCCCTGTTCATCGGAATGGCCTATGTGGCTGGCGCAGGGAGCATCATCACCCTTCTGGGCGCGGCCCGGGGCGCGGTGGCCATCGGTTTTTATAAAAGCATCTGCAACAAGGATATTGGTTTTTTTGAATTGTCCTATTTCATGCTGCCTGTTGGTGTGCTGATGATCGCACTTTTATGGGTTTTTTTCATGATCGTCCTGAAACCCGAAAAGAAAACCATCCCGGGGCTTCGCGAAAAAGCCAAAAAACTGTCCGAAGGCCTGGGGCCCCTGACGAGAAATGAAATCGTCGCATCCGTCATTATTTTTTCGTGCATTCTGACGCTGGCCCTACGGTCATTTATCCCGTTTCTCAGGCCCATTGACAAAACCGCCATTATTCTGGTTTCCACCATCCTGTTTTTCATTACCAATATTTTAACCATCGAAGACCTTGAAGAAATTCCGTGGAACATCATCCTGCTGTTTGCCGGGGCCATGAGCATCGGGTTCTGCCTGTGGAAAACCGAAGCAGCCAACTGGCTGGCCGTTAACTGGCTGGTCATGTTCCAGAACGCGCCGGCCTTTGTGTTCATTATGAGCATCGCCTTTTTTGTCATGCTCATGACCAATTTTATCATGAACGTGGCAGCCATCGCCATCTCCCTGCCGGTTGCACTGGTCATCGCGCCTTATTTAGGCGTTGCCCCGGATGTGATTTTGTATGCGTCCCTGGTGACGGCGGGTATGCCGTTCTTACTGCTCATCGGTGCGGCACCCAATGCCATTGCGTATAATTCCAAAATGTTCACCACCGGTGAATTTTTAAAATACGGAATCCCAGCCAGCATCATGCTGATGCTCGTGGTGGCCTTTGCCGTTTCCGTGCTATGGCCCCTCATGGGCATGCCGGTTTATATCGTGAAATAAACAAAAACCATCGAGGCGGCCCGGAGTCCACCGGGCCGCCTCTGTCTCAATTTGCCGCGTTACTCCCCCTTCCCCGCGCTCTCTCCATAAATAGTCGATATGGATATTGAATATTTCATTTAATTCTGTCAGGATAAGACCGTTTGAAATTTCCGCCGGTCAGACTCCGATAAATAACTGATCCACTTGGACATTTACGAGAAAAGCATCGCT
Organism: Desulfobacteraceae bacterium; assembly: GCA_003599885.1. Classification (GTDB taxonomy): domain Bacteria; phylum Desulfobacterota; class Desulfobacteria; order Desulfobacterales; family Desulfosalsimonadaceae; genus SURF-3. The sequence goes on from QZKW01000030.1 coordinate 2,029, forward strand.
GATGAAATATACCGTATTCTCCGGAATGCTGATTGGCCCCCGGAGCAGGCAGGAAGATTGCATCATTGACGGCACGGCTGTCTTTCAGGCGGACCGGCTGATGTCGAAAAGAAATATTGATACCGATCGTCTCCTGGCCTGTGTATGCGACGGCCTGGGCGGGCACGCACACGGCGATACGGCCAGCCGGTTTGTCTGCGAACAAATAAACAACCGGTTTCTGGAAACCGCATCCGGTCTTCCCAGCGCTCAAAACATACTGGCGGATATTCAACAATCCGCACAACGTCTGCTCCCTGAAAACTCCGGTACAACCATCGCCGGATTAATGGCAGATTCCCACCAAGTGATCGTGTTTAACGCGGGGGACAGCCGGGTTTACAAAATTTCACCATCCGGGCTTGACCGTCTTTCCCATGATCATTCTCTGGTTCAGGGCCTGGTGGACAAATCCTTTATCCACCAGGATACAGCATCGGCCCATCCGATGAAAAATATCGTGGATTTCGGGATTGGGCCATTATTTTCCCACGTCTGGAACCATTTACACATTCATATCCATGAAGAGACACTTTCAGACGGCGCCTGCTACCTGATTTGCTCCGATGGATTAAACGACATGATGACAGACCAGGAGTTGCATCAGCTTTTGGCTCCGGACCCGATTGAAAACAGCAAAAAATTATTCACTGCCGTCCGGGAAATGAGATTAAAGGACAACACCAGCTTTGTCATCATAAGGATTCACTGACCGTTAAAATCGCCATTGTTGACCGCTTTGGTCATCCATTGATCCGTATAATTGCTGCGGCGTGTTATGAGGAATAGCAAGTAATGGAAACACTTATTAAAAAATGCCTTCCGACCTATGAGGTGCTGGGTAAAATCGGTGAAGGCGTTTATGGATCGGTTTTTCATGTAAAAGACAGCCTGAAGGAACGGGCGGTGAAGGTTGTCCCCATTATGGTGGAGCGTTCCCTTTCCTTTCGCACTGAACAGGATCTGGATTCCAAAATATCCCACGATTTTTACGCAGTTCAGGAATATTACGGAAAAATAAAAGGTGAAGGGGTCATTGAAATCCATGACTTTCACCTCATGGACAAGCAGATTTCCAAACAGGAAGCAAAGGCCTATCTGGTCATCCTGATGGAATATTGCCCGGAAAACCTGTCCGACCATGTGATCGACCATTACCCGCTTCCTCCTGAACATGCCAAAAACCGGATGCGCGAACTGGCGGAAATACTGAACCGTCTGTCGAACCGGGCAAAAGACGCATTTATTGTCAAAGACTTAAAGCCCTCCAACCTCTTGATCAATAAAGAAGATCAATTATTGATCGGGGATCTGGGCGGGCTCCAGCGCCTGCAAAGTATTTCAACTGCCGCCAGTGCGCAATTCACACCCAACTGGTCCGCACCGGAACTGATCATCAACAGCGCATCCGCAGGAATTCCCAGCCTGCTGTATGCCTACGGCCTGGTCTGTTATTTTATCTGGTTCGGCAGGCTCCCTTACGATAAAAATGATTTTACGGAAAGGACCCGGCGAATCAGAGACGATGGACTGCCTTTCACCCGCAGCGACATGCCATATTACGTCCAGGGAATGATCGAAAAATGCCTTCAGTTCGACCCGGCCAACCGGCCCAGGGATCTGGATGAAATCTTAAAAATCCTCAGCGGCGACAAGCGCCTGATCATCGATGACCCATCCTTGACCGCCAGGACGTCCGGAAGCAAATCCGGCAGCGCTTCCGGGAATTTGTCCGGCCAGACTTCGCCCCGGAAAAAAATCAAAATCTCCGCTCCTCCCCCCATTTTAGACGTTGATGCAGAGGATCTGGCCGACACTCCCAGCCCACTGCCTGATATGCATAAAATCGGCGACACCTGGACGGAACCGGTTACCGGCACGATATTTAAATGGGTCCCCTCAGGCTCATTCCGAATGGGGTCCGGAACCTGGGACGGTGAAGGGAACAAGGACGAGTTTCCGGTCCATACGGTTAGTCTCGACGGATTCTGGATGGGGAAACATGTCATTACCCAGGGAGACTGGAAAAAAGTCATGGCCGGCGCCTTCTGGCAAAAAGTCCGCGCCTTAAGCATCAACCCTTCCGTTTTCAAAGTCAGCCTGGAACACCCGGTTGAAAATATATCCTGGTTTGAAGCCCAGGAATTTATCCAAAAGCTGATAAGCCTTAATAAAAACAAATATCATTTCCGGCTGCCCACGGAAGCGGAATGGGAATATGCCGCCCGAAGCTGTGGAAAAGAAGAAAAATATGCCGGCGCCGATCTCCTGGACGATATTGCCTGGTATTCGGCCAACAGCGGTATGACCACGCGGCCGGTGGGCGTCAAAAAGCCCAATGCGCTGGGATTATGCGACATGAGTGGCAACGTGTATGAATGGTGCGAAGACGCCTACAGTGAAACCGCCTACAAAAAGCACCGGAAAAAAAATCCGCTGACAAGCCAGGAAGGCTCCCGGCGGGTTATCCGGGGCGGAAGCTGGTGCAACTCCCCCCATGAAATGCGCTGCACCTATCGCGCCGCCGTTAATCAGGACTTCAAAAGCAACTACCTGGGGTTCCGGCTGGTGATGACATCCGTCAACCGGAAGCTGATATAAACAAAACTTTAAAAAGGCATAAACAGGCCTTGGTTTTTGAATTTTATAACGATAATTATACTTAAATGTTTTTCAGGAGGATTTCATGGCAGTAATCACCATCAACACGGAATTCGGAACCCATAGCCAGCTCGTTGCTTCCAAACTGGCGCAGCAGCTTAAATATGACCATATTGGAGACGAGCTGCTGGCACAGATCGCAAAAGAGCTCAATCTTTCGGAACATGAGGTAGGGGCTTTTCTCCAGACTTCAAAATCTTCCGCGCTCAGACTGATTGACAAATACACCTGTTCGATCGTTCAGAAAATAGTGGATAGCGGGCACGGATGCCTGGATGACAAGGCCTATTACGAAAAAACAAAAGAACTGGTTGAGAAACTCTATACCAATGACAATATCATTATTCTGGGCTGGGGTTCACAATGCATCCTAAAGGACCGGCCGAACACGCTCCATGTCAAGCTCATAAAAGACCATGATTTAAAAATCGCGGACCTGATGGAGCATCAGAAATTAAGCCGCAAAGCCGCCGAGGATAAGATTAAAACGAAGGAAGATGATCTCAAGGCATATATAAAAGAATATTTTAATGCCGACTGGAATGATGCCCGTCTCTATGACCTGATCATCGATATGGGGAAAAATTCCCTTCAGGAAGCCGTTGACCTGATCTGCGAAAACCTGAAACACAAATTAAAAGGATAAGTTTTCAACGCATACGGAAAATTCCTTTCAAGGCCTGTGTGTCAGTGACAAAATGGAACCTATGCAAAATTACCGGTCAGCCATATATGGCGTTTTTTCAGACCAGATAATCAAACCCACCCAGCGGTTTTTCAGGAAGGAGGCTGCCAGCAGCCTCCTGTTACTGGCTGCGGTGATTATCGCATTGGTATGGGCCAATTTCCCCGTATTCGCATCCTACCATCATATCTGGCACACCGACATCGGGTTCAGCCTCGGGACGATGGCCGTATCCAAATCCCTGATCCACTGGATCAACGACGGCCTGATGGCGCTTTTTTTCTTTACCGTCGGCCTTGAAATCAAGCGGGAATTGCTTGTCGGAGAACTGTCGTCTCCTCAAAAAGCATTATTTCCTGTTGTTGCAGCTCTGGGCGGCATTCTGGTGCCGGGCATTATTTATGCCCTGTTCAATTATAACACGCCCTCCGCCTCAGGATGGGCGATTCCCATGGCAACCGATATCGCCTTTGCAATGGGCGCCATCGCCATTTTCGGCAACAAGCTGCCGATGGGCCTGCGGGTCTTTCTGGCCGCTTTTGCAATTGCTGATGACCTGGGGGCCGTATTGATCATTGCATTGTTCTACACCAAAGAAATCGTTTTTTCCAATATTGCGATCTGCGGTATTCTGGTGCTGCTGCTGGGCCTTGTCAATTTTTTATGGATACGCTGGACCGTGGTTTATGCGGTATTGGGCATACTGATATGGATCGCGGTTCTCGGCTCAGGCCTTCATCCGACAGTCGCCGGAATCGTTGTATCACTGTTCATTCCTGCGCAAGGCAAATATGACACGGACCTTTTTGTTCAAAAAGTAAAAGAACGGCTGAATGCGTTCCAGTGTTCGGAAACCAGTTGCGGGTTTTCCATTTTATTAAATGAAGATCATTTAAATGCTGTTCAGGGGCTGGAACTCGACTGCCATAATGTTGAAACTCCCCTTCAGCGGATGCTGCACGCCCTGCACCCCTGGGTTGCATTCCTCATTTTACCGGTTTTTGCGCTGGGCAATTCGGGGTTGATCCTTCATGAGCTGAATATTTCCGAAGCGGTGAGCCATCCGGTCACCAGAGGAATCATCCTGGGATTATTTTTTGGCAAGCCCATCGGCATTACGCTTTTTTCTTATCTTGCTGTAAAGACCGGCATCGCCGTTCTGCCGCAAGGTATTCGATGGTCCCATATTTTCGGAGCATCCATGCTGGGCGGTATAGGCTTTACCATGTCCCTGTTTGTTGCCGGGCTTTCGTTTACCTCTCCAGAATTAATCAATAACGCTAAATTTGCAATTCTTTTCGGATCGGTTATTTCAGCAATCGCCGGCATCGTTTTCCTGATGGCATACGGCACCGCCGGTTCCTCTAACCATAACCCTCAAAAAACGGGCGGAAACGATTCATGAAAAACCTTCTCATCTGTTTTGCTGCGGGATGCCTGGGCGCCCTGGCAAACAGCCTTACGGTATGGGCTTTTGGAACCCATGGCATTACAAGCCAGTTTCATGTCGCCATCGCACCGGCATTAACACCTTCCTGGCTCTATCCGCGCATCGTCTGGGGCGGATTATGGGGCATCCTCTTTGCCATTCCCTGGCTCAATTCAAAACCCATCACCAAAGGCGCATTCCTGAGCCTTTTCCCCACCCTCGTTCAACTCCTTGTGGTCTTTCCCTTTCAGGCCAAAAAAGGATATTTTGGTCTGATGCTGGGTGTTTACACCCCTTTTTTTGTCATATTTTACAATCTGGTTTGGGGACTTGTCACATCGCTGACCATTAAATTGTCAAAATAAATCAATTGACGAATAGATAGGGGTGAAGGCCAATTATGTCCACCATGATCGCTGTCGTCTTTGTCGTCGCCTATGCCTGTATCGCACTGGAGCATCCGCTTAAAATCAACAAGTCCGCCATCGCCCTGATTGCCGCCGGGCTGATGTGGACCTTTTATTCCATCGCAAGCCCGATAGGCGTCCACGGTGTTACCGAACAATTAACTGAAAAGCTGGCCGAAACCGCAGCCATTGTATTTTTCCTGATCTGCGCCATGACCATCGTTGAAGTGACCGACTCCCATGGCGGCTTCGAGGTCATCACTTCCCGCATCAAAGCCGCCAAACTTGTGAACCTGCTCTGGATTATCGGCTTCATTACCTTCTACCTGTCCTCGATTCTCGACAACATGACCACCACCATCGTTATGATCGCCCTGATGAAACGCCTGCTCAAGGATCACAAGCAGCGCCTCTTCTTTGCGGGGATTATCGTCATCGCCGCCAATGCCGGAGGGGCGTGGAGCCCCATCGGCGACGTGACCACCACCATGCTGTGGATCGGAGGTCAGGTCACAACCCTCAATATTATGAAAACAACCTGGCTTGCTTCCATGATGAACCTGCTGGTCCCGCTGATTATAGCATCTTTCTTTGTTAAAGGCAGCGTGGTGCCGCCCGACAAGATCGAAAGCGGGAGCGGACGCACCTCTGAATTCGAAAAAACCTTCATGTTTTTCATGGGCATGGGCAGCCTGATCTTTGTTCCGATATTCAAATCCGTCACCCACCTTCCCCCATATCTGGGTATTTTGCTGGCGCTGGGAATCCTTTGGCTGGTGGGCAATATCCTGCATCGCAACAAAACAGATGAAGAAAAGGACAACCTCAGACTTGCCAAAGCCCTCAAGCGCATCGACATGGCGTCGGTGGTATTCTTTATCGGCATCCTGCTTGCCGTGGCGACTCTTTCCGCCAACGGCATGCTTCCGGCGCTGGCCGGATGGATTGACGTTAAAATCGGCAACCAGGCGATTATCGTCATGATCATCGGTCTTGTTTCCGCTGTCGTGGACAATATTCCCTTAGTGGCGGCCTCCATGGGCATGTACCCCCTTGCCCAGTTCCCTGCGGACTCATTTATCTGGGAATTCATGGCATACTGCGCAGGTACCGGCGGCTCCATCCTGATTATCGGTTCGGCCGCGGGCGTTGCTGCCATGGGCCTCGAAAAAATCGAATTTTTCTGGTATGCCCGCCGCATTGGACCGCTTGCCCTTGCCGGGTATTTTGCGGGTATTGCGACTTACATTATTCAATACAGGCTGGTTCACTAAATTTTTCCCGCTGATAATACACCTCCCGGTCAACTGACGGGGGGTTGTATTTTTATCCGGCAGGGGAAACAGGAGCAAATATTGATTCACGAATAAAAAGCACATCAGATTTTTCCTTGACCTGCTCGTTTTCATTGCTACCTTAATATAAAAGATCGTTTTATGAATTTGCTTTAAAATGAATTTAAAATTTTAAGCGCACAATTCAAAACGAATGTGTTGAAAGACGCCAAATCCCATACACAGGGAGGACTGACTATGAACAAGGTATGCATTGAAGTTAGAGAATATGCAGAAATTCTGCCTGAGTTAAGAGAAGTTCTGAAGCATTTGAGAGATGATTTGATCAGTGATGAACTGCTTTGGATCTGATAAAATAAAACTTAATCAATAATTTTCCATCAACTTATAGTCTCACTTAGCCAAAAGGCAATGGGTCTCAAAAAAGAGCCATTGCCTTTTTATTGTGAAACAAGGTAGAAATGGTTTAGAATTCAATTCATCAATTTCATAAACAGTTAAAAAATCCGGGAAATGCGATTTTTATAAAATGCTGAGAGAAAACCACTTTAACCAATCCATATCAGGGAGGTGTTTTCATGCTGGATTTTACCCTTACGCCGGAACAGACAGAACTAAAACTAAAAGCCCGCGAATTTGCTTTAAAACATGTCCTGCCGGTTGCGGCCTATTATGACGAAATTGATGAAACACCGTTATATGTATTGAAAAAAGCGTTTGAATCCGGACTGACGAACGGTGAGATCCCCAAAGAATACGGCGGTAAAGGTTATGGCGTCACCGAAGGCGTGATTATTACGGAAGAAATTGCCGCCGCCTGTCCGGGAATCGCAACGTCCCTGTTTGACAACTCCCTTGGCATGGAACCGCTGATCCTTTCCGAAAACGAACATGCCAAACAAAAATACCTCCCCAAAATCGCCAATGAATTCAAACTGATCGCTTTTGCGACGTCTGAACCCATGATGGGGTCCGATGTTTCCGGAATCCGGTGCTCGGCCACAAAAGACGGGGAGGATTACATTTTAAATGGAACCAAGTATTGGGTAACCAACGGAGGTATTGCCGATTATTTTTCCATTTTCGCCACGGTCGATCCCAAATCCCAGCACGAGGGGATCTGCGCCTTTCTGGTTGAGAAAAACCAGGAAGGGGTAATCATCGGCAAATCAATCCCGAAGCTCGGCCAGCGATGTTCCAACACCTCAGGCATCCACTTCAACAATGTGCGCGTTCCCAAAGAAAATGTGCTGGCTCCGCCGGGAGAAGGTTTTGTCCTGGCCATGAAAACATTTTCCCGCACCCGGTCTGCCATCGGCGCGTTTGCGGTGGGGGCCGCCCGCTCGGCCCTGGAATACGCTCTGGAATACGCCAAGAAACGGCGGGCGTTTGGCACCAAAATTTCCAATTTCCAAGCCATTTCGTTCAAACTTGCCGAAATGTATCAAAAGGTCGAAACTTCCCGCCTGCTGGTTTGGAAAGCGTCCTGGGAGGCGGACAACGGCATGGACCCGACTGTTTCAGCTTCCATTGCCAAATTTTACGCCACCGAGGCGGCGCTGGAGGTGGTGAATGAGGCCCTTCAGATATTCGGCGGGTACGGCTACACCAAGATGTATCCCATTGAAAAACTGTATCGCGACATCCGGTTGTATCGCATTTATGAAGGAACCAGCGAAATTCAGCGAATGATTGTATCCGGTTATGTGCTCAACGCTTATCAGGCAGTAATGCCTGCGTTAGACGATCTGCCGTTGCACCGGGAAAAAGACCCCGCAGAAGTGGATCTGACAGAAGATAAAAATTCCACTGCGTGGCGATGCCAGATCTGTGGGCATGTTCATTATGGCGAAGAAGCGCCGGAACAATGTCCTTACTGCTTTTTCCCAAAGGCCTCTTTTAAAAAGTCCTCATAGTGTGAAATCTCACTCAAGTGGGATTGAAAAATCAAAAACATAGGATGAACGCAATCATGCGCTGGGGCCTTTGAACAATGCTCGGTATCGGATTGACTTGCTTCTTTATTTATGAGAACAGTAATTGAAATCAGATTAAGCTCCCTGCCTTACAAAATTCTCTTATTGGACAAAAGCTCCGGCCGCCACCGTCAGGACGATGCCGGAGGTTATATCAACAAGGCGACACTGGCTTCATGAATACCCAAACAATTTCAGGATTTAAAAATTTCAGCGCATTCGCGGCCATACTCTTTATCCTGGCCGCTCTGCTTCTGTTCGGGGCTTCCACCGGCGCTGGGGAAACAACCATTGCAACGGGTGGCCCGGCCATCCTTTCCGCCTCCGAAATCGACTATCCGCCATTTTGCATCGTCGATTCGGATGGCCGGGCAAACGGCTTTTCAGTTGAGCTGATGCGTGCCGCTCTCAAGGCCATGGGCCGGGAAGTCACCTTCCGCACCGGGCCCTGGAAAGACGTCCGGGGCTGGCTGGAACAGGGCGAGGTGCAAGCATTACCGCTGGTGGGCCGCACTCCGGAACGGGAGCCCGTTTTTGACTTCACCGTTCCCTATATGACCCTTCACGGCGCCATCGTTATCCGAAAAGGCACCCCGGATATCCGGAATCTGGATGATCTGAAGGGACGGCATGTTGCGGTGATGCAGGGAGACAATGCCGAGGAATTTCTGCGCCGTGTGGATCGCGGGATCGAAATCCATACGACAGCCACCTTTGATGCGGCGCTTCAGGAACTTTCCGAAGGCCGTCACGACGCCGTTGTCATTCAGCGGCTGGTGGCGCTTCGCCTTATCAAGGAAGCTCAACTTGCGAACCTCCAGATCGTCAATCGACCGATTGAAGGATTTCGCCAGGATTTTTGTTTTGCCGTTAAGGAGGGCGACCGGGACACACTGGCGCTGCTTAATGAAGGGCTGGCGGTGGTGATGGCGGACGGCACCTACCAGCACCTGCACGCCAAATGGTTCGCTGCCCTGGAATTGCCGGCGAATCGCCGCATTATCGTCGGCGGGGACCACAACTACCCGCCCTATGAGTATCTCGATAAGCAGGGACGCCCGGCCGGCTACAATGTTGACCTCACGCGGGCCATCGCCAAGGCAATGGGCCTGGACATCGAAATCCGCCTCGGCCCCTGGTCCAAGATCCGGAAAGGGTTAGAGCGGGGGGAGATCGACGCCATTCAGGGCATTCTCTATTCTCCGGAACGCGATTTAATGTTTGATTTCACCCCGCCGCATACCGTGAACCAATATATCAGCGTGGTCCGCAAAGGCGAGGGGCCGCCGCCAACAAAGGTTGAAGGGTTGGCCGGAAAACGGATCGTGGTGCAGAAGGGCGATATCATGCACGATTTCGCACTAAAGAACGGACTTGGAGCGCAGGTGTCACCCGTCGATGCACAGGAGGACGCCCTGAGAGAATTGGCCCGGGGGCGCTACGATTGCGCGCTGGTATCGCGCCTGACTGCGCTTTACTGGATCGAAAAACACGGATGGGAGAACCTGATGGTCGGCCAAAGCCCTCTGCTCTCTCCTGAATATTGCTATGCTGTTGCCAAAAACAAACCCCTTCTGACCCAGTTCACCGAAGGGCTGAAAGTCATCGAAAAGAATGGGGAATACCGGCGAATCCGTAAAAAATGGATGGGAATTTACGGGGAGGATTCCCCCGATTTTAAAGACATCCTCCGGTACGTGGCAAAGGTCACGCTCCCCCTGTTCCTGCTCCTTTCGGTTTTTTTCCTGTGGTCTTGGTCCCTGCGCAAACAAGTGGCGAACCGGACCGCGGCCCTGCGAAAGAGTGAGGAAAAATTCCGGGGCATCTTTGAGAATGTTCAGGATGTGTATTTTGAGGTAACATATGACGGCACGATCCTTGATGTCAGTCCTTCCATTGAAATTCTATCGAAAGGGCAATACCGCCGGAAGGATGTTATCGGCAAGTCATTGTTCGGTTTTTATGCAAATCCCGGAGAGCGGGAACTCGTTCTGGATGTATTGCAACAACAGGGCAGCGTTACCGACTACGAAATTACGCTTAAAAATCGGGACGGATCAAACCTCCCCTGCTCCATTTCCTCAAAAATACAGTATGATGTAAACGGTCACCCGATAAACATTATTGGCAGCTTGCGCGACATCACCGAGCGTAAAAAGGCCGAAGAAGAGCGGGAGAATCTGCAGGAACAGTTGAACCAGGCGCAAAAAATCGAATCCATGGGCCGTCTGGCCGGCGGCGTGGCCCACGATTATAACAACATGCTCAGCGTGATTCTCGGATACACGGAACTGGCCATGGAAAAAGTGCCCTCAGATGACCCCCTGTATGCTGATCTCAAAGAAGTGCTTAAGGCCGCCAACCGTTCCACTGAGATTACCCGGCAATTGCTTACATTTGCGAGAAAACAGACCATCAGTCCCAAAATACTCGACTTAAACGAAACCATAGAAAGAATGCTCAAGATGCTCCGACGGCTCATCGGCGAGGACATCGACCTGGCCTGGCTGCCCGGAACCGGATTGGGCCTGATTAAAATGGACCCTTCTCAAGTGGACCAGATTCTGGCCAATCTGTGCGTCAACGCCCGGGATGCCATCGCGGATGTCGGCAAAATCATCATCGAAACGGGCTCGGTTACCTTTGACGAATCCTACTGCAGCAAGCATCCAGGCTTTGTTTCCGGTGATTTCGTAATGCTGGCGGTCAGCGACGACGGCTGCGGCATGGACAGAGAGACCCAGGATAAAATTTTCGAACCGTTTTTCACCACCAAAGGGGTGGGACAGGGCACCGGCCTGGGGATGGCGACGGTCTATGGCATCGTCAAGCAAAACGAAGGATTCATTAACGTCTACAGCGAGCCCGGAAAAGGAACAACCTTTAAGATTTATCTGCCGCAAACAGCGGGAGAAGCCGGAAAAACCGAAGCAAAAAAAGCGGCGGCCATTCCTAAAGGCAGCGGCGAGACAGTGCTACTGGTGGAAGACGAGTCGATGATCATGAAGATGAGCAAGATGATGCTGGAACAACTGGGTTACCAGGTACTGGCCGCAAGCATGCCGGACGAAGCCATGAATCTGGCGGAAAAACATGCGGGCGGGATTGACCTGCTCATTACCGACGTCATCATGCCGGAGATGAACGGACGGGAATTGGCCCGTCGGATAAATGCGCTATATCCGGAAATCAAGATCCTGTTCATGTCCGGTTATACGGCCGATATCATCGCTCATCACGGTGTGCTGGAAGACGGTGTAAACTTTATTCAGAAACCGTTTTCCATGAGAGATCTGGGCGTTAAAATCAGAGCCGTACTGGAAGAAGAAAAACAATTTTGAAATTTTGTTCCGACAACAAATAAAAGGATTGAATAGCTCGGGCCTTATCCGGAATTCAACCGGTCTCCCGGATACCGCCCAACCCTGCCTCAAATATCCTTAGCCCATGGTCGATGGCGTTCCATCCGGCTTTTTGCAAATGATTCCCCACGGTCTGAGGGACGATTCCACCCGGCCACAGCCGGGTGATTTGCTGATGGCTCCACCCCTGCAGTGCGCCGGTAACGGCCAGCGCCTGTTTAGACGTCCACCGGTCGGCCAGTTCCCCGGCCAGGCGGACAATTCCGTCCAGAAGCCTTCCAGTCCGGATATCAGCAGCCCCTTCCGCCGCAAACCGCATGGTTCCGGATTTGGGGGAGGACATACGTTCCAGCAGCTTTCCGGAAGCCCGAAACGCCGGACCATCTCCGGCAGATACCCGGTTGTCCGGCACATAATCAATGAACCCGACCCCGATGGCCAGCCGCGTGTCGATTTTTATCTCTTTCTCTGCCCCTGTTGTTGTCTCTGAACCTTTTTCCGTTGCTTTTTCCTTCAAATGGAAACGAATATATGCCCGGATGAACAGTGCGGCCCGAAGCGATAGCGCCGAATCATTGATCAGCGCCTGCCAGCCGTCACCCCGAAACACATCCACCTCACACGGCAGAATCCCCGGAAAAGCGCTTTCCAATGCTTTTCCGCAATCTTTCAGAACAAAATACATCTGCTGCCGGACCTCTGCCGGAAGACCGGAAAACCCGATAAAATCTCCGGTGATCACGGCATACTCTTTTTTGGGATCAATCTTCATCTTTCTCCCGTTGGCTTTTTGGGACCGATGCATAAACCCAGCACAAACACCATGGTGCCAAGGCCCATGATCACCGCGCCCACGTAAAAGGCATATTCCAGCTTCAGCACATCCATAATAATTCCGGCAATGAGTGACCCGCACAGCATTCCCAGGCTGTGCGCGACCGTTACCAGGGACATGACAGCGCCCATGGATTCCGTCCGGTTGCCGCTGATGACTGCCAGGGCCATGAGAGCGGGCATGGAAATCCCGCCCCCGATGCCGAATATCGCGTTGGCCATAAAAAGGCCCCAAAACCCGTCGGCGAACCCTACCCGAGATATGGCGAAAAGGATGACGGCTCCGCCGGCCACCACCAGTATCCGCTTATCCATCCGGTCCGAGACAACGCCCATGGGGATATTCATAATACCGCTGACCGCCACCCCTGTCACGACCAAAAACCCAATGGATGCGCTGGACAGCCCAAACCGGGCATCGGCATAGACCGGTAAAAACCCCCAGATAATGCCAATGCAGGTGGTATAAGCCATCCGGAAGAAAAAAATGCTCACCAGTTCCCGGTCCTGGATCAAGCGCCTCCAGGGCGTGGGGCGATACTCTCTGATAACGGTTTGCTCCCGGCTGACAGGGGGCAGAAAGAAAAGACTTAAACAAAATGCGCCAAACGCCAGGACACCCATACACCCGAACGCGGCCTGAAGGCTGAAATAGTCTTTGATCACGCCCCCCAGAAGCGGCCCAATGCTAAGACCGGAAAACACGGACATATTAAACACCCCCATGGAAATGCCTTCTTTCCCTTTGGGGGTAATCTCCCCGATATAAGCCTGGGCCACGGGCATGATCATGGCGGAAGCCACGCCCTGGATCGCCCGAAGGAGTATCAGGCTGTGAATGTCCTCGAAAACAATAAACGCAAGGGAAATCAGGAAATAGCTGAAAAGGCCAAAGGTGATGAATGGTTTGCGGCCTTTTTGATCAGACAACCTGCCGAACCAGGGGAGAAATAATGTCCGGGTCGCAGAAAATCCGCCGAAAATAAGCGCGATATAGATTCCGGTGGCTCCCAGACTGTGGGCATAGACCGGCAGCAGCGGCACCACGATGCCCACGCCGGTTACCGCCGCAAACAAGGAGAAAAACAGGGCGGAGAATATTTTTTTATCGATGGGAAGGTCTTCCGTGGGTTCCATGACTGCACCGGTTTTAAGGCTGTGTAAGGGCTCAGGTATTCAGAATTCCGACTTCTGAATACTTGAGTCATTACAAAACTGCAACAATTCCTGACTTCTAATCCCTAACTCTTGATCCTTGCCGGCTTATCCGTTAATCTGGTCCTGAGTTGACCACTGGACATGACTTTTTTGCCGTCAATTATTCATTTGTCAAATAAAGAAGGCATCATGCGCATCAGTCTTTGTATTTTCGCCTATTTCCTCGGCTCCATCCCCTTTGGCCTGATCCTTGCCAAAACCTTCAAATCCGTTGATCTCAGAAAAATCGGCAGCGGCAATATCGGCGCCACCAATGCCCGGCGCGCCGGAGGCTGGGGATTAGGAGTCGCCACCTTGGCCTGCGACGTGCTAAAAGGCGCCATACCCGTGGGCGTTGCAGGGTTGCTGAACTCCGGCACTCAGGATTTTAACGGAGAAATATGGATTGCAGCCACGGCGATCTGCGCGGTTTCCGGCCATTTGTTTCCCGTATACCTCAAATTTAAAACCGGGGGCAAAGGGGTCGCCACAGCAGCCGGGTGTTTTGCCGTCATATCGCCGCCGGCCCTGATGGCATCACTGTTAGTCTTTCTCGCAGCCGTAGGCCTTTCCAGACGGGTTTCCGCCGGATCTTTAGCTGCTGCCGCCAGTCTTCCGTTCGGTGTTTTCTGGACAACCCATTCGGTTATTCTGGCCGGATGCGCCCTGATCATTTCCGGAGCAATCATTTTTCGGCACACGGAAAACATCAAAAGACTTCGGGACGGGACCGAACCGCCGATGTGGGGAGAAAAAAGCTGACAGGCGCTATATCATCGACCACAGCAGCGCCAGCAATCCCGCCAGAATAAAATGGCCTTCCATCAGTACGCCCTGCCGGAGACCGGAGTAAATTCCCCCACGCTCATAGGAGGATAAAAACATCAGGATAGACAACGGGCAAAGGCTCAGCAGGTATCCCAGTGATGAAACAAGGTGAGTGACGCTGGCCAGGCACATCAGAACCATCATGAGACCCGACAGGACCTTCAGCAATTCCATGGTTTTCTTTTCGCCCAGCAGAATGGGGATGGTTTCTTTGCCCACAATGCGGCTTCCCTGCATGTCCAGGATGTCGAAAAATGCCGTGCGCACAAATATCAGACTCGTCGTCCAGACAAAAACCAGGACGGTTATGAATTTGATCTGGCCGAATCCGTATAAGGCCGGGACAATCGCGGTGACGATCCCCCACGCCAGTGCGGCAAATACGGTTTTGGATCCGGGAATCTCCCTGATTCTCGGCTGAAACCCTTCGGCCATCTGCCGGGGTCCCAGGCTGATGATATAAATGATGCCCATAAAGCTCATGCACAGGAACAACACCAAAAACAGCGGCCCCATCATAAAAGCGGCAAACGCCCCCCCCAGACCGGACAGGATGGTTAAAGCAGAAATCCATCGCCTGTTTTTCTGATAAAACGTCGCCCGGTCCGGGTCGTTGTAGCGGTCCGAAGTGACATCAAACAGGTTATTAAAGGTGTGCATGCACAGCAGATACAACGCAGCCATGCTGACGCAGAGCGCCGAAGGCTGGAGGCCCTGCAGCCGGGCCGAGGCATAGGTGAGGCTGCCAGCAGCAGCAGCCAGATAAATATTGGAAAGCAGAAGATACCTGTGGACAGCAAACTGACACCGCCGGAACCGGCTGCCTTTATGCACCAGCCGGTTTTCAAGTTCCCGGTATACACGCTTGATAATCCAGTTGGGCGTTGAGGCGCCGGCCGTAATCCCGATATGTTGGGCATTGCCGAGCTGATTCAGATCCAGTTCTGCTTCAGTTTCAATATGAATGGACGGCTTTCCCGTTTTCCGGGCGATATCAAAGAGCCGGTGGGTGTTTCCACTCTCGTATCCGCCCACCACCACCACTGCGTCAACCCGTGCCGCCAGACTTTTCACATCTTCCTGCCGGCTTTCGGTGGAGTCACAGATGGTATTGAAAACCCGGTAATGGGGATATGCTTCTTTTGCCCAGTTCACCACTGCGTCAAAAAAATCATTGTTCTGGGTGGTCTGGGCCACGATGATGGCATTATCAAAGACCGGCAGCGACTGAAGATCCGCCATGTTTTCGGCCACATGACCATGTTCTCCGGCATATCCCAGAAGTCCGATGACTTCCGGATGGGCCCGGTCGCCAACGATAATCACCGCATCGCCCTGCCGGGCGTGCTTGGCAATGATGGCCTGGACTTTAATGACTTTGGGACAGGTGGCGTCTATAACGGTAAATCCGGCGTCTTTCAAAGCATCCCGGTCGCCCGGCGGCACCCCGTGGGCACGAATCAGGACGGTGCCGGCACCTTTTTCCGGTATTCTGGAAATAACGGAGATGCCTTTTTCTTCAAGGATGCCCAGAACCTGCGGATTATGAATCAGGGGGCCATAGGTGCAAATCGGCTCACGGGTCCGGTTGGAAGCATCCAGGGCCAGTTCAACGGCCCGGCGGACACCCATACAAAAACCCGCTGTTTTGGCGATGGTGATTTTCATGGACGCGGCGTCAAATTACGCGGATTTTTGGAGATATATTTTATGATCAACCAGAGACAGGGAATGAATTGTTCCTTTGATAAACTTCTGCTCGCCAAAAATATTCACCAGTTTATAGCCCCCGTCCTCGGGCTCTACACTGTCCACGGCTTCCATGATCAATTCCTGACGTTCTCCGTCAATAATGTATGCACTGGCTTCACACATGTTTATTTTCTCCTGAAGTCGAATAGCCTTCAGGCTATCCGGCTTTTTAAATGTTTTTCCATCAACTCGTCGATAAGATGGGGCAACGGAATCGCAGTGGCTCCGACAATGATGACGTTTTCCTGAAGCAGGGGCAGAAGGAATTTTTGTGCCGGGCTGGACGCCACAGCTTCGGCCATTTTCGGGGTGACTTCCCCCATCATGGCGTTTGCCATGACTATTCCGATGGGCCCAATGATCAGGTCCACCTTCGAAACCGTTTGCACGATCGCGTTTTCACCGGTCGCCCCCCGGTTGGCTTTTGCTTTGAGCATCTGAGAAGTGGCGATGGCGTTGGTGCCCAGGGCGATCAGTTCAAGAGAATCGTCACACCCTTCCCTGAGCTTTTTGATGATGAAAGCGCCGATGCCGCCGCCCTGACCGTCTATAATACAAATTTTATTCATAGCTTATTCAGTTTTTTCTGATTCAACCGCTGTTTTTTAGTCAACCGCTTTGATGGCCCTTTTTTTTTCGTGGTCAAGGCCCATCTTTCGTCCCCTCCGGATTCGGGGACCATGCCCTTTACATCCATAAATGCGGCCAAGGCCATTTTTCCCTCGAATTCCACAGCGCTGATCGTGGCGGCCCCCTGTCCGGCAGCATAGTCAACCACTTCCCGATCCGAACTCACCACCAGGGCTTTTTGTTTGTCATGGGCGGCCATCCGCTTGATGACCGCATCCGCAGTTTCCCCCTGCCTGGAAAACCGAATTTTTATGCCTTTTTCCTGATCCCGGCTGTCATATAGGGCAAATTCCCCGGACCCGTCAAACACAACGGTAATGGGATGCCCTTTTAATCGCTTATATGCCGCCAGCATGTCAATCAGCGCCTGCCGGCCTTCCGCCAGATCCCTTCGGTCCAGGGCTGATAGAGTTGGGGATTGCCGGATCACATTATACCCGTCAACAATAATATGAACGGTCATGAGAACCCGTTCGCCCTATCCGTCAGCCTGAAACAGACCCAGCAGGCGATCCAGGTCATCATTGCTGTAAAATTCGATTTCCACTTTGCCTTTTTGCCCCCGCCGCCGGATCATGACTTTGGTGCCGAAATACCGGGCCAGATTTTCCTCAATGCTTGAAAAATGGATATCATCAGAACGTTTGACCGGCTTCGGGTCCGCCTCCCGCTCCTTGTTCAGACGGCCGACCAGGGCTTCGGTTTCCCTTACCGACAGCCCCTTGAGAATGATCGTTTTCCACGCCTGGCGCTGAAGCACCGGGGTGTCGGCTGCAAGCAATGCTCTGGCGTGTCCCATGCTGATCAGTCCGTCTTTTATGGACGACTTGATTTCATCCGGCAGTTGATTGAGCCTTAAAAAATTGGCCACTGCCGACCGGCTTTTGCTCACCCGGGCCGCGACTTTCTCCTGGGTCATGTGAAAATCCGTCATCAGCCGCAGATAGGCTTCCGCCTCTTCCATGGGGTTGAGGTTCTGGCGCTGGACATTCTCGATAATCGACAATTCCAGAAGTTCCGTATCATCGATATTTTTTATAATCACAGGAACCTTAAACAGCCCGGCCATCTTGGCCGCGCGCAGACGGCGTTCGCCGGCGATCAGCTCATATCCCTGGGGGGCCGCTCTCACCAGCAGGGGCTGAAGAATGCCCTGAACCTTCACCGAATCCGTCAGCTCCGCCATTTCATTTTCCGGAAAATCCCGGCGCGGCTGATAGGGGTTGGGCATAATCGCATCAATATCACATTCCAATAAATTTCCGGCCGGCACAGGTTCATGGTCGATCCCCATATCCGGAAAAAGCGCATCCAGGCCTTTTCCCAGGCCGGTGGTCCGCCGCTTTTTCAGCAGGGAACCGCTTTCCTTTGATTTCGATTTACCATCCCCCATTCGTAGACCCTTTATTTAATTATGATAGAGTTATAGAATAACAATTTTTTCTTTTCGCTGCTTTCCGTTGCGCACTTCCTTTGCCAGAGCGAGGTAGCTTGTGGAACCCGGCGATGAGGGGTCATAAAAAATAATCGGCTTGCCGTAACTGGGCGCTTCTCCGATCCGGACGGTGCGCGGAATCCGGGTTTTAAACACCATATTTTTAAAATATTTGACCGCGTTTTCCGCCACCTGATTGGAAAGATTGGTCCGGGCGTCAAACATGGTGAGCAAAATCCCCTCGATATTTAAGCCCGGATTGAGTCCCTGTTTGATGCGCTTGATGGTCTGCATGAGCTGGCCAAGCCCTTCCAGCGCATAAAACTCGCATTGCAGGGTAATGAGCACCGCGTTTGACGCGGTCATGGCGTTTAACGTCAGCAGGCTCAGTGACGGCGGGCAGTCAATAATAATAAAATCAAAATCCCCGGCACAGGGGGCAAGCAACCGGCTTAATGCTTTTTCCCTGTCGTCATCCGCCATCATTTCGACTTCAAACCCGATCAGCTCGGTCCGCGACGGCATGACCGACAAATAAGGGATGCCGGTTTCCGATATGATATCCGCCGCATCCGCCTGCCCGATCAGCCCGTGATACAGGGTTTTGGAAATTTTCCGCTTGTCGATGCCCAGCCCGGTGGTGGCATTGGCCTGGGGATCACAGTCCACCAGAAGGGTTTTCTTTTTTGCAACCGCCAGAGCCGCGGCAAGATTGACGGCGGTGGTGGTTTTACCGACCCCGCCTTTTTGATTCGCGATACAGATTGTATGTGCCATAATGGGGAAAGCCTTACCATAAAAAACGCTGTTTGAAAAGTGGATTACACTGTGTCATAATCTTGGGTTATGTTCAACACTGATGTTAAAGCAATTATTATGAATTTATAATCCTCGGCAAATTACGGACAGACCTGATGAAACGTCATACATTCAATCCGCGTGCGTGTAAATTTAAAAAAATCATTTCCCTGTGGACATGCGCAGCGATTCTTTTCTGCGGATTGATCACTCCTGAGACTGCGTCATCCCTGTCGATCAAGGAAGAAGACGAGCTGTCAAAAGAATTTCTCAAAGCCGTGTTCCAGGAGCTTGAAGTCATACAAGATCCTGTAATCAATCATTATATAAACAAAGTTGGACATAAGATCGTTGCAGGCATGCCGGAACAGCCGTTTCCCTACCAGTTTTACGCTGTGCGGCAGGACGCCTACAATGCGTTTGCCGGGCCGGGAGGCCATATTTTTATATTTTCCGGCTTGTTTATCGCGCTGGATACTGAAGATGAGCTGGCCGCCCTTCTGTCCCATGAAATCGCCCATGTTTCGTGCCGCCATATTTCAGACATGATGCAGAAATCAAAAAAAACAGGCCTGGCAACCATGGCCGGGGTGGTGGCCGGCATTTTGATCGGCCTGGGAGGGGCCGGCACTGCGGGCAGCGCCCTGACCGTCGGATCCATGGCGGCCGGTCAATCGGCGGCCCTTGCCTACAGCCGGGAAAATGAAATGCAGGCCGACCAGATCGGACGCACCTATCTTCAAAAAGCCGGTTACCAGCTATCCGGCCTCCAGTCCGTGCTGAAAAAAATCCGGGCCACGGACTGGTTCGGGCCGAATGAAATACCGACCTACCTCAAAACCCATCCGGCAACCGAAGACCGGATCATAAACGCAGACAACCTTCTGGAAAACCGGCCAGCGCTGCCGACTGTAAAAAATGAGGCCTTTGAAAGGGCCCATACCCGGATGTTGGCATTGTATGGAAACCCGGACCAGGCTGCCCGGATTTTTAAAAACCAGTTGGATGAGAATCCGGATAATGCCATGGCCCACTATGGGTATGGCCTTGTCATGGGAAAAAGCGGCAACGCAAAAGCCGCCGTCAGTCATTTAACCATTGCCCTTCAGCACCTGCCGGATGACCCCTACCTCAAAACCGATCTGGGACAGGCCTGTTTCCTGGCCGGAGATTATCAGCGGGCGCTGGAACTCTTGACCAGCGCCCCCCATAACACGCCGGATAAATACCTGTATCTGGGCCGCACACAAATGGCGCTTGAGCGGTATAGCGATGCCGCGGATAACTTTAAGCAGCTTATCAGCGATGATCCGGATTATGTGGAAGCTTATTTTCTGATGGGTGAAGCAAAAGGAAAAATGAATGAACTGGGCAGCGCCCATTATTATCTGGGAGAGTTTTCCCTGAAAAAAGATGACTTAAAAAGCGCCCGGTTCCATTTAAACAAAGCGCTGGAATATGAAAAAGATCCAGCGCAAATCGAAAAAATCAAGGAATTCTTAAAAGAGATCGATGAATCCGAATCTTTTTTTGGCAAACGCAGACCGGAAAAGAAAAAAGAAGGGGAATGACAGAAGATGCCCCCTTATTAGTTTTTCCCCTGCTTGTCAAAATGCGAGAACTGCATGGTGAAATTTCCCCGGCCCTGGGAGGAAGACCGCAGCGCCGTTGAATACCCGAACATCTTGGACAATGGCACCACAGCGGCAACTACCTGACTGCCCGCCTTGGAAGAAATGGATTCGATTTTTCCGCCCCGTGCGTTCAGGTCACCGATCACTTCCCCCATGAACGCATCCGGCACAAACACCTCCACCGCCATAATGGGCTCCAGAAGATAGGGCTCTCCTTTTTTAAAGGCCTCACGGCAGGCCATGGAAGCACTCACGGTATAGGCCAGGTCTGAGCCCAAAGAATCCTTATACGCGCCTCCGGTCAGCACCGCCTCCACATCCACCACCGGATACCCCATCAAATGCCCGTATTCCATCGCCTCTTTCACCCCTTTTTCAATGGCGGGCAGATAAATTTCCGGAATGGTTCCTGCGGGAATTTCAGACCGGAAACGCGTACCGGCACCCCTTGAAAGGGGCTTGATGGATAGTTCCACTTCAGCGAAATGGCGTTGTCCGGCCACTTCCTTCTCAAACACGGCAGAAGCGGATGCCGGCTTACCCACGGATTCGCGGTAAACGACCTGGGGTTTTCCCACATTCACACTGGTGTTAAATTCCCGCTGCATGCGGCTGGTAATGACTTCAAGGTGCAGTTCTCCCATACCGGACAGGATGGTCTGGCCGGTGTCCTCATCCTGCCGGACCTGAAGGGTGGGGTCTTCAGCCATCAGTTTTTCCAGCACCTGCTCCAGTTTTTCCTGGTCACTATGGGTTTTGGGTTCCACGGAAATGGAAATCACCGGTTTGTGAAATTCCATTTTTTCCAGGAGTACCGGAGAATCCGGGTCACAAAGGGTTTCTCCGGTGGAAGAATCCTTGAGCCCCACCACACCGACAATACTGCCCGCATCCGCTGTTTCAATCCGCTCCCGTTTATTGGCGTGCATCATCATAATCCGGGATATTTTTTCTTTTTTCTTTCGGGAGGGATTATACACATCCGCCCCGGATTTCAACTGGCCGCTGTATATCCGGACAAAAGAGAGTTTCCGTCCTTCCATCATCGACACTTTAAATATCAGGGCCACCAGCGGGCCGTTCTTTTTAACAGGGACTTGAATGAGCTCTCCGGATTCCGGATGATGTCCCTGAATGGGCGGCACATCCATCGGACTCGGCAAATAGGTAACGATGGCGTCCAGAAGCGGCTGAATACCTTTATTTTTTAATGCGGCCCCACAGAGAAGCGGCACCAGCTTCAGATGGAGGGTCGCTTTCCGGATGGCCGCCGTCAGTTGATCAACCGATATGGGCGATTCTTCAAGATAGGCATCCATGAGTGCGTCATCGGATTCCGCAACCCGTTCCACCAGCTTTTCCCGGTATTTTACCGCCTGGTCCATTAAATGCGCTTCAATCTCCATGCTGCGGATTTCAGCATCGGGACCATCCGATTCCCACATCATCTGCCGCATGGTCAGCAGGTCGATGACGCCTTTAAAGCTGTCTTCCTGCCCCACCGGCAACTGAAGAAGGAGGGGTTCGGCGTTCAGGCGTTCCCTGATCATGTCGACGGTCCGGAAAAAATCAGCACCCACCCGGTCCATTTTATTGATAAATGCCATTTTCGGCACCAGGTATTTATCCGCCTGCCGCCAAACGGTTTCAGACTGGGGTTCCACCCCGCCCACCGCGCAAAAAACGCCCACCGCACCGTCCAGAACCCTCAAAGACCGTTCCACTTCAATGGTAAAATCCACATGGCCGGGGGTATCGATAATATGGATGTCGCTGGTCTTCCACTTGCAGGTGGTCACTGCCGACGTTATGGTGATGCCCCGCTCCTGCTCATCCGGCATCCAGTCCATGGTCGCCTCCCCGTCATGGACCTCGCCGATTTTATGGGACCGCCCGGTATAATAAAGAATCCTCTCCGTGACCGTGGTTTTACCCGCGTCAATGTGGGCGATAATCCCGATATTGCGAATGTGTTGAATGGGTCTGCTCTGATTCATCTGAATGTGCGTCTCATATATAGCGTTGGTGACAGGATGTACCGGATGCGGCGTCATTCGCGTGTCAACCGGCATTAAAATCCGGGTATTTTATGCAAGTTAATTTTTTCTGTCAATTCAATAAACATTCATTAAAAATGATGGGAACGTTCTTGACTTTGATTTTTTTTTCATGTTTTATAATTCCTTTTATTTTTTTTATGTTTTTGAATTTGACCGGCCCCTGAGGGCGCCGCCAATTAAAAAAATATTTATTATATTATTAATTACATACACTTGAAATAACGCTTTTTTGCCCGAATGCATTTGATGTCGGAAAAATGGATATCGAGGCAGATATGCGTGTTTCGCCTAAAAGGAGGGAATCCTCATGATTGTTGCAGAAAGAAAGCCTTTTGATGAAATCAGGCAGCTAATAAAAGGTTACAAAAGAGTTCTGACCGTGGGCTGTGGCACCTGTGTGGCCGTCTGCCTTGCCGGTGGTGAAAAAGAAGTGGGCGTCTTAAACGCCGAACTCAAACTCAGCCAGAAAACTGAAGCGGAGCCGGCCGGTTTTGGCGAAGCGACGGTCCAGCGCCAGTGCGATATGGAATTTTTGGATGAAATTCAACACATGGTGGGTGATTACGATGCCATCCTGTCCATGGCCTGCGGTGCAGGCATCCAGTTTATGGCCGAGCGGTACCCGGATATCCCGGTTCTGCCCGCCGTCAATACCGTGTTTATCGGTGTAAACAAGGACGTTGGCTGGTACGAAGAACGCTGCAAAGCCTGCGGAAACTGCGCTCTGGGAGTAACCGGCGGCATTTGCCCGGTCACCATGTGCGCCAAAAGCCTGTTTAACGGGCCCTGCGGCGGCACCAACCAGCAAAGCTGCGAAATCAATGCCGACCAACCCTGTGCGTGGCACATGATTTACACCCGGCTCGAAAGGCAGGGGCGTCTGGACAATATTCTGCAGATATTTCCGGCAAACGACTGGCGGAACCAGAAACCGCAGACGCTGGTCCAGCCGGGGTATGAGGAAAGAAAAGCATCTGAATAGCAATTATTTTGAACATACTGTCAGTATTGGTTATTTTGTCGACCGGTTTTAGATCCTGCCGATAGCATATGACTTTAAAAAAGAGGAAGATATTATGAAATCAGGAAGCACACTTGAAAAAATCTTGACCGCCGGACACTTTGCTTTCACCGGAGAGTTGGGCCCCCCACGCGGTTCGAATATCGAAGCCATCCGAAAAAAGGCCGAGCCGTTAAAAGGGATGGTGGATGCGGTGAATATCACCGACAACCAGACTGCTGTGGTCCGTATGTCCAGCTGGGCGGCGTCTCTGTTCGCCATTTCCGAGGGACTGGAGCCGAACTACCAGATGGTGTGCCGGGACCGGAACCGTCTGGCCATGCAGGGCGACATCCTTGGGGCGTCGGCCCACGGCATCCGCAATATGCTGTGCCTTTCCGGCGACCACCAACAATTCGGCGACCATCCCCAGTCCAAGGGCGTGTTTGACATTGATTCCACCCAGTTGATTCAAATGGTCAAAAAAATGCGGGATGAAGGCCAGTTCCTGAACGGTCAGGAAATCGACGGGCCGCCTAAAATTTTTATCGGCGCCGCAGCCAATCCGTTTGCAGAGCCTTTTGAATGGCGGATTTACCGGCTGGCCAAAAAAATCCAGGCGGGTGCGGATTTCGTCCAGACCCAGTGTGTTTTCAACATGGAAAAAATGCGGGAATGGGTTAAACGGGCCAACGACATGGGCCTGACCGAAAAAGTCTATATTCTGGCCGGCGTGACCCCCATGAAAAGTCTTGGTATGGCGCGATATATGAAATCCAAGGTGCCGGGAATGGATGTGCCGGATCATGTGATTGACCGTCTGAAAGGCGTGGAAAAAGGCAAACAGGCTGAGGAAGGCATTAAAATGGCCTGTGAACAGATTGCGGAATTCAAGGAAATGAAAGGCATTGCCGGTGTCCATCTCATGCCGATTGAATGGGAACATAAAGTCCCTGAAATCGCTGAACGGGCGAACATGCTTCCGAGACCGAATGTATAATCGCCTGATCGCGCCCATCACTTGGGGCATCCGCAATATAAATATGAAGGAGTTTGCAAACAAATGGAGACGAAAAATGTCTTAGTCATCGGCGGTGGAATCGCCGGGATGACGACTGCCTTTGAGCTTGCCGAAGCCGGATTGAATGTGCATCTGGTGGAGAAAAGCGGCTTTCTGGGCGGCCATGCCATCCAGTATACCTGCAAAGCAACGGCTGAATGCCTGCAATGCGGAGCGTGTTCCGTGGAAAAAATGCTGAAAAATGTCATTGAATCCGGCAATATCACCATTCATTTATCCACTGAAGTTGAAACCATTGAACGATCGGGGGGCTATGCCCTTACCTTAAAAAAAAGCGCCGCGTATATTGACCCGGCCAAATGCACCAACTGCGGTGTCTGTTATGAGAAATACAAGGGTACCGGCATCATCGCCCAGGGATATTCAAAAAACAACTTCCCCCTTTATGCCATCTGCCCCGAAAAATTAAACAATGATGCGGCGGCCCTGAAAAGCGTCTGCCCGGAAGGGGCCATATCGATATCTGATGCTCCTTCATTTTGCCAGATCTCCGTTGACGCCGTAATCATTGCCAGCGGATTTGCGCCATTTGACGCAAGAAGAAAAGGCACCTACGGATATTCCCGTTTTCCCAATGTGGTCAACGGCCTGGACCTGGAACGGATTAAACGTCAATACGGATATCTGGCCCGGCCGTCGGACGGCCAGCCCGCCAAAAAAATCGCCTTTATCCAGTGCGTGGGCAGCCGGGATGAGCAACTGGGCAATTTGTGGTGCTCTCAGGTCTGCTGCCCTTATGCGCTCCGGACCGCAGCTTCCGTCAAGCACAAAAATCCCGACCTGGATTTAACCGTCTTTTATATGGACATTCAGAACACCGGCAAAAGCTTTCCTGTGTTTTATGAAACCTGCAAGGACAATATCCGATTTATCCGGAGCATTCCGGTGGATATCTTTCCGATTGAAAATGACTGCCTGAACATTCGCTTGTTTGATGAATCGGAAGGTACCCCGGCCATGGAATCCTTTGATCTGGTGGTGCTTTCCACCGGCATCATGCCGAACCCGGACAACCAGAAACTTTCGGAGCAAATGGCTGCCTCTCTGGATACGGACGGTTTTTTCAAACATGCGGATGGCCTTGACCGGACGGCAACTGCAGCGGAAGGCGTTTTTATCGCCGGCACGGCCCAGGGCCCGAAAACCATTGCGGCCTCCATGGTCCAGGCCGGTCAGGCCGCCAGCGGGGTTCTGAAATATCTGGGGGTGACCAAATGACGACAAAACAGCAAAACCAAGTGGAAAAAATACATCTGGAAACCACTGTCGCCGTGATCGGCGGCGGTTATACCGGAATGGCCGCAGCAAAAACACTGGCGCAAAACGGTTATCCGGTCATTCTGGCCCGTCAGGAAAATGACGGGGCGTGGCATGACACCTCATTAACCGGGCTTGACGGATTGAAAACCCTTGAAAACCAAGTGGCGGACAATGGGCCTATCGACATACTGTCTCAATCTACACTAATAGAAGCCGTCGGCGTTCCGGGAGACTTCACCCTGACGTTCATGTCCGAAGACCGGCGCGTGGAAAAAAAGGCAGGGGCCGTGGTTGTCGCCACGGACCTCTCATCCTCACCGCTGACCTTTATCTATGGCCTGACGCCATGCGCCAGCGTCGTCTCCCTTTCAGAGCTGGAATCCCTTCTGGCTTCTGAAACCGGTCAAAAAGAGATCGGTGATAAAAAGAAAACCATTGCCTTTTTGGTGGGTTTCGCCCATGAAGGCAACCCGCTGCTCATGCAACGGGTTCTGGAAAGCGTCCGGAAAATCGTTGAGATGGATGGCTGCACGGCCTATGTTTATGTCAACAACCTGAAAGTCGCTGAAGACGGGCTGGAAAGACTCTATAAACAGGGCCGGGACAATGGCGCGATCTATTTTAAACTGCAAACAGCACCCACCGTCATCCAGAATAACGGTGACTTACGCATCACCTTTTATGACCCGGTGATTCGAAACAATATTGAACTCTCACCGGATATAGTGGTGGTGGAAGAAAGTCTGGTTGCCGATCAACAAAATATTTCTCTTGCCGAAATTTTAAGAATCGATCTCGGACCTGCAGGTTTTCTGCAAAAGGAAAATGTTCACCGGCTGCCGGTCAACACCAACCGTGAAGGCATTTTTGTGGTCGGGGGCGGCCGGGAGATTCAGGGATTGTCCAAATCTTTGGCTGACGTGGATAATATGCTGCTCCAGGTCAGACAGCTCATCGGCGGCGGCGAGAAGACCGTGGCGGCAAAGGCCGTGGTTGATCGTGAAAAATGCACCATTTGCCTGACCTGCTACCGCTGCTGCCCGCACGCCGCCATTTACTGGGATGATAAAGCCGTGATCTCCCCGGCGGCTTGTCAAGGATGCGGCATATGCGCCAGTGAATGTCCCATGGACGCCATTCAGCTAACGGATTTCACGGATACGGAAATGACATCCCGGATCAGGGAAGCGGCGGCCGCAGAGACAAAAGCCGCTGCACCGAAAATCATTGCTTTCTG
The DNA here is from genome assembly GCA_003599885.1 of Desulfobacteraceae bacterium. GTDB lineage: Bacteria > Desulfobacterota > Desulfobacteria > Desulfobacterales > Desulfosalsimonadaceae > SURF-3. The sequence continues at coordinate 29,629 of QZKW01000030.1, forward strand.
CTGCCAGAATTCGGCGTTTGAAGCAGGAACCGCAGCCGGACTCTTTCATTATGATCTTCCGGCAGGACTGCAGATCATCAAAATCCCCTGCGCCGGCAAAGTGGATATTAATTATATCCTGAACGCTCTGGTGGAAGGCGCGGATGGCGTGATTGTCATGGCCTGCCACACCGGCAACTGTAAATCCGAATCCGGCAACACTTACGCCAAATGGCGAATCAATGACGCTTACCGGAAACTGGAACAAATCGGCATACCAAAAAATCGGCTGGAATTTGCGACCCTGGCGTCCAACATGGCCAGCGACTTCGCCAGAATTGTTATTGACATGGAAAAAAGAATCAGTCAAAAATAACTCTGCTTTTAACTGTGATGATGATATGAATTCTCAAAATTCCGGCCTGAAAAAGATGCGCCGGGATTTTTGGGACATAGAAACGGAGGATCGTAAAATATGGGTGAACCTGCTATCAAGCTTGGTGGAAAACGAAAAAGCACATTTATCGATAAGGTCAAGGAAATTCTCCCTGAAGGGGGGAATTTAAATCTCTGCCTGACCTGCGGGGCCTGTTCCTCGGGTTGTCCGGCGACCGGACTGGAAGGCATGGATCCCCGAAAGTTTCTGCGGATGGCGGCCCTGGGAATGGATGAAGAAATCACCAGCACCCCCTGGGTCTGGATGTGTTCCATGTGTACCCGGTGCATGTATGTCTGTCCCATGAAAATCAACATTCCGCAACTCGTGTACCACGCCCGGCAGAGCTGGCCGAGGGAAACCCGGCCCAAAGGGATTCTCGGGTCCTGCGATATGGCGCTCCGAAACGACACATGCAGCGCCATGGGTGCAACTGAAGAAGATTTTCAGTTTGTGGTCGAGGACATCCTTGCGGAATACCAGGAAGCCCAACCGGAATTCAAGGACATGCGCGCGGATATCAACCGTGAAGGGGCTGAATTTTTCTTAAATCAAAACTCCAGGGAACCGGTCACCGAACCCGATGAAATGCTGCCCCTATGGAAAATTCTTCATTCGGTGGGCGCGGACTGGACATACAGCACAAAAGGCTGGGCCGCTGAAAACTACTGCCTGTTCATGGCAGATAATGAGAACTGGGAAAAAATTGTCCGATTGAAGGTGAAGGCCGTGGAGGACCTTAAATGCAAGGTCTGGCTCAATACGGAGTGAGGGCACGAACTCTTCGCGGTCCGGTTCGGAGCGCAAAAATTCAAGATCCCTTTTAATTTCGAAATCAAAAGCATCATTCAATATTACGCCCAGTGGATCCGGGAAGGAAAGCTGAAAGTCAGCTCCGACTGGAACAAGGACCGGAAAATAAAATTCACGGTCCAGGATCCCTGCCAGCTGGTTCGTAAATCCTTTGGCGATCCCGTGGCCGATGATCTCCGGTATGTGGTTAAATCCGTGGTGGGTGAAGAGAACTTCATCGACATGACGCCTAACCGATCCAACAACTTCTGCTGCGGCGGCGGCGGCGGGTTCCTTCAGTCCGGATACCAGGATGCCCGCAGGGATTACGGTAAAATCAAAGCCGACCAGATTCTGGCTACCGGCGCGGCCTACTGTATCACCCCCTGCCATAACTGCCATGCCCAGGTTCATGACTTGAGTGAAGTACGACACCATCCCTGGCAGACCACCCATCTGTGGACGCTGATTTGTCTTTCCATGGGCATCCTCGGACCCAATGAACGGGAATATCTGGGTGACGATTTAAAGGACGTGGATGTTTTTCATCCGGAATCTGAAGCATAATTTATTTAAACAGTTTAAAAAAAGTATATGAACAGGGGACACCGAGCATTCGGTGTTCCCTGTTTTGTTTCAGGCGGATCAATGAAATAGCTGGAAGCTGTGGAAGAGAAAACTTTTTCCTGATCCGCAACATGACCCATTTTCAGAGCCGCAAGACATATGCACCGCATCCCGGAATGAATCAGTTGAGCCCTTTGACATTTCCGGCCTGATTTTTCCTGATATTTCCGGTTTACCGTTCTCATTTTATTTGCTACGATTTCACCCATCATTTCCAATCATTCACCCCTCAACATCGCACAGACGATGCTGTCTTATCCGAAAGGATTTACACGATTGACCCGGCTTTGATATTTATTTTTTGAAAGGAGCACTTGCAATGCCCGACAATCCGACCAATGTGACGTCCTTATTTGAAAAAAAGACCAACCTCCGGTTTCGATTCCCGAAGATTACCCTCCCCCAGTCGAGAAGGTGGAACATCCTGATCATCATTGCAGTGGGAGTGTTTTTTTTCTTCAATCTCTTTTTCGTGTATGTCCGGCCTTATGAATACGGCATCAAGGTGGTCCGGGTAGGCATGAACCGGGGGGTTCAGAAAGAGGTGTATACCGCAGGCCTGAACTTTCTCCTGCCATTCGGGTTGCAGCAGATGTACCGGATTCCCAGAGAAATCCAGGTGCTGGAACTCACCAACTTTCCGGATACCGCCTCGAATGCGGCCAGAAAAGACCGAGCTGCCCATATCCAGACCTCGGACGGTTTTTTCGTGGATGTGGATGTCTCCATTCTTTACCATATCAAGGACCCCTATCTGATGTTCACCACCATCGGTCCCGGCAATCTGTTTGAGGACAACGGCATCATTCCCAAGGCCGAGCCTGCCTTAAAAGAAACCCTCGGCAAGCTGACCACCGAAGAGTTCTACAACAGTCAGTTGCGGGTGAAAAAATCGGAAGAAGCCAGGGACCGGCTCAATAGCGAATTGAATCCCAAAGGCATTGAAGTATTACAGGTGCTGGTGCGCTATTTCAAATACAGCACGGAGATCCAGAAAAACATCGAGGAAAAAAAGTTGAAAGACCAGATGGTGTTTACGAACCGGGCGGCCGCCCGGGCCGCGACGGAAGAAGCGGAACTCAAGAAAATCATTCAGGAAGGCATGGTCATCACGGCGGTAGAAATGGAAAAAGGCAATGCCTATGTCACACGCAAAATCGCCGAAAAAGACCTCTATGTCCGCCGGAAAAAAGCCGAAGCCAACCTGCTGGTGAAGCTGGCGGAAGCGGAGCGGGTGCGCCTGAAGAATGATGCGTTAAAAGGCATCGGGTCCGAGCGCATGGTGGGGCTGAAAATGGCTGACGCCTACAAAGGACTGGATATCATCATCCTCCCCAGCGACGGCCCGAACGGTGTCAACCCGCTGAATCTGGACAACGCCCTGAAACTCTTTGACGTCCGCAAAGCGGATGGGAAAGGGGGTGAAAAATGAAGCGCCTATTGATTGCGGTCAGTTTAATGGTGACGGTGCTGGCACAGAGTGGGTGCGTTCCCCATACCACCGGAGAAACGGAAGTGGGGGTCCGGACCCGCAAACTGGCGTTTTTGGGACCAAAGGGCGTGGAAGACCGCGCCTATGCGCCGGGAGCCACGTATTTTTTTCTACCGTTTATCAATGACTGGAATGTGTTTGACACCAAACTGCAAAATCTTGAAATGACGTATTCGCGTCAGCGGGGGGACCGGAGGAATCAGGATGACCTGGTGTTTAAAACCACCGACGGCAACGATATCAGCTTGGATGTGATCATTGCCTACCGCATTGACGCAGCCAAAGCACCGTATATTCTCCAGAACGTGGCCGAAAACGATGTGACCCTGCGGGATAAAATCGTCCGGACCGTGGCCCGGAGCAAACCCAGGGATATTTTCGGCGAACTGAAGACCGAAGCATTTTACGTGGCTGAATCCCGCGAAGCCCAGGCTGCCAAAGCCAAGGACATTCTGCAAAGCATTCTGGGGCCCATGGGTATTGTGGTGGAAAAGGTGCTGACCAATGACTACCGGTTTAACCCGGAATACCAGAAAGCCATTGAGGACAAAAAGGTGGCGGACCAGCAGGTGGAAAAGAACAAGTCCGCCCAGCACGCGGCCACCGAGGAATACAAACGCAAACTGGAAGAGACCAAAGGTGAGGTCAACAAGATGGTGGCGGATGCGGATGGGGAATATTTGAAGGCCCAGATCGAAGCAGATGTATATTATGAGAAACAAAAACTGCTGGCCGAAGCCATCACTGCGGAAGGGATTGCCGAAGCCAAAGGGATTTTAGAAATGAACAACGCCCTGGCCGGGTCCGGCGGCGAAACCATCGTCAAACTTCAGATCGCGGAAGCGCTTCAGGGGAAACGCATCATCCTGCTGCCGGTGTCGGAAGGGGGCATGAATCTCAAGACCACGGACATCAACCGGCTGATCGAAACCATGGGCGTCAAGGCGCTTGGGGGAAAATAACCAGCACCACAATTCGGGAGCGGATGTAATGATCCAATGAGTCATTGGTTATTTTAACCCGGTAATTCCTGATGAAGGGATTACCGGGTTTTTCATGGCCATTCCAAATAAAAGCTTATTCGGAAAAAATATCCAGCGCCAGTTTCCGTGCTTTAATATTTTCCTGCGCATCCCTGATAAACGTGTCGATGGCTACCCCGAACCTCACCTTGCCGTCCAGGGTCCTGACCGAAAGGGTATTCTGGTCCCGTTCTTTTTCACCGGCGGTAATAATCAGGGGGATCTGGTTAAGCTGGGCTTCGCGGATTTTTTTCTTCAGACTTTCCGACCGTACATCCACCGAAGACCTGAGCCCCGCTTTTTCAAACTGCTGATGCAGCTCGCGGGCGAAGGGCGCCAAATCGTCATTGATGGGCAAAACCACCACCTGAACCGGAGCCAGCCACAAGGGAAATTTGCCGGAAAAATGTTCCACCAGAATCCCTAAAAACCGCTCGATGGACCCGTAAATCACCCGGTGAATCATGACCGGCCGGTGTTTGTCGTTGTCCGCGCCCACATAGGACAGGTCGAACCGTTCCGGCAGAGACATGTCCAGTTGAATGGTGCCGCACTGCCAGGTCCGGCCAATGGCGTCCTTGATATGGATATCAATTTTCGGACCGTAAAACGCGCCGTCGCCTTCGTTGACTTTAAAGTCGGCGCCATAGGCCTTCAGGGCGGATGTCAGCCCACCCGTTGCAGCCGCCCATTGTTCATCCGAACCGATGGATTTGGCGGGGCGAGTGGACAGTTCCAGGTGAAACCCAAGCCCGAAAGCGGAATACATCCGGTCCACCAGACGCAGGACGCCCAGAATCTCTGCTTCAATTTGATCGGGGGTCATGAAAATATGGGCATCGTCCTGATGAAACGCCCGGACCCGGAACAGGCCGGACAACACACCGGACAGCTCGTGGCGGTGAACCAGCCCGATCTCCCCGGCCCTTAACGGCAGATCTTTGTACGAATGCCGGCTCATTTTATACAGCAGCATGCCGCCCGGACAATTCATGGGTTTGATGGCGGATTCGGTTTCATCAATCACCACCGTATACATGTTATCCCGGTAGTTTTCCCAGTGGCCGCTGGTTTCCCACAGGCTGCGATTGAGGATAACAGGTGTTTTGGTTTCCACATAGCCGGCTTTCCGATGCTCTTCCCGCCAGTACTCCAGAAGCGCGTTCCAGATGGCCATGCCGCCCGGATGAAAAAACGGCATGCCCGGCGCTTCCTCATGAAAGGAGTATAAATCCAGGGCTGCGCCGATCTTCCGGTGGTCCCGTTTCCGGGCTTCCTCCAGAAAATTTAAATATTCAGCGAGTTCCTTTTTGTCAAAAAATGCGGTTCCGTATATTCTCTGAAGCTGCGGGTTGGAGGGATCGGCCCGCCAATAGGCGCCTGACACTTTCATCAGCTTGATGGCTTTGATAAAACCCGTGTGAGGCAAGTGCGGCCCCCGGCATAAATCCGTAAATATTCCCTGAGTATACAGGGAAATCGTTCCATCTTCGAGAGCGGATATCATTTCCAGCTTGTATGGTTCGTTCGCATAAAGCGCCAGTGCTTCTCTCTTTGGCACTTCCCGGCGCACAATCGGCTGCTTTTCTTTGATAATTTTATTAATTTCCGCCTCAATGGCCGGAAAATCATCCTCCGATATGGGCGACATATCAATATCATAATAAAATCCGTTTTCCACGGTCGGCCCGATGGTAAGCTTCGCATCCGGATAGCATTTCAAAATGGCTTCCGCCATGACATGGGCGGCGCTGTGCCGGAGAATTTCCAGCCCTTCAGGATCTTTGGCGGTAATAAAACGAACCCCGGCATCCCGGTCGATGGTCCGGTTCAGGTCCATCAGTTTGCCGTCCACTTCCATGGCCACGCAATTACGGGCAAATCCCTCGGAAATGGACTTGGCGATCGCCACCCCATCCGTTAAATTTTCAAATTGTTTTACATTTCCATCCGGAAAAGAGATATTAATCATTGACCTATACCTATATAGAATTTAATCGTTATTAAAAATTAAACGCAGGAGTTGGCCTTTTTGCGAAGCCATTTTGGAACTTAGAGAATATGCTCATACAAATCAAGGAGAAATATGCTTCAACCCGCGTCAACGCATAAGGATTGCCTCATTGCAACGCCCGGCCCGCTTCAATATATCGATTCCGCACCCGGCTTAAATCATGTCATTGCCGAACTTTGCAGGGAACCACTCATATCCTTTGATCTTGAGGCGGATTCCATGTTTCATTTCAAGGAAAAAATCTGCCTGATCCAGATCGCCACCCGGACCGCCTGTTTTATCGTTGACCCGCTGCCGATACCCGATCTGTCGCCGCTGTCGCGCATATTATCGGATGAAGCCATCACCAAAATTTTCCACGGCGCGGATTATGACATCCGAAGCCTTCACCGCGACTATGGCATCGCCATTAACAATCTGTTTGATACGGAACTGGCCAGCCGGTTTATGGGAAACACTGAAACCGGACTGGGCGCGGTGCTGAAAAAACGGTTCAACGTCGTTCTTGAAAAAAAATACCAGAAAAAAGACTGGTCCCAGCGGCCCCTGCCCCATGAAATGATCAACTATGCGGCCAAAGACGTTCATTATCTGATTCCGCTTTATGAAACGCTATGGCAGGAACTCGAAGGCAAAGGAAGACTGGAGTGGGTTTTGGAGGAATGCCATGACCTGACCCTTGTCAGAGCTTCAATGGTGAATGAGCGTCCCCTGTTTCTCAAAATAAAAGGCGCTGGCGATCTGGACCGCCGGGGTCTTGCCGTATTAGAGGCCCTGCTGGAATTCCGGCTGAGCCTGGCGGAGCAGAAAGACCGGCCATTGTTTAAAGTGATCGGCAACACATCCCTCCTGGCCATTGCCCAGGGAAAGCCCCAAACCATGAACAAACTATGCGATATCAGAGCATTAAGCGATAAACAGACCCATATGTACGGCCACGCGCTGCTGGACATCGTTCAAGCCGCGCTGGAGATTCCGGACAGCCTCCTCCCGAAATATCCTTATACCCGCATGCCGCGCACCAGCAGTGACGTTTCCGAAAAATTCAAAACACTCAAAACATGGCGGGAACAAAAAGCAAATGAACTGGGCATGGATGCCGGCGTTCTCATTAACAACGCTGCCTTAAAAGCCATTGCCGAATCGCATCCTGAAAATGCGGAGGCGTTGAATGGAATCATCACTCTTAAAAACTGGCAGAGAAAAGAACTGGGACCTGAAATCACCTCGCTTTTGCGCAAAGCATAGCCCAAGCCCCTGAAAAAATCCGTTACGGAGAAAAGTCATGAACGAACAGAAAGTCGAAATCCCAGGCCCAAACGGAATTCTGCTTGAAGGGTTGCTGGGCTGCGGAACCACCGGACGAGGTGTGGTGGTGGCCCATCCGCATCCCCTGTATGGCGGGGACATGACAAACAACGTGGTGGAAGTCATTGCCGGCGCTTATCAGAAAAAAGGCCATTCCACGCTCCGGTTCAACTTCCGGGGGGTTGGCGCAAGCACGGGTGACTATGACGACGGGATTGGAGAACAGGCCGACCTTGTGGCCGCATTTCAATTTTTAAGGGAAAAAGGATTGAGTTCCGTTGATTTGGCGGGATATTCCTTCGGCGCGTGGGTCATCGCAAAAGCGACTGACAAAATACCGGCGGAAAAAATCATCCTGGTGTCTCCACCGGTGGGCATGATGCCGTTTGAGGCAGCATCCATGCCGAATTTAAAACTGACGGTCACAGGAAGCCGGGATGATTTTGCGCCCGTGGACAGGGTAAAAGCATTGGCAGTCACCTGGAATCCGGCCGCTGCATTTGAGATCATTGCCGGGACGGACCATTTCTATTTCGGGCACACCCACCGGCTGTCTGACATTTTAGCCAGACATATATGAAACAATAAAAGGAGCTATCACAATAAAATAATGCAATAGCTCCTTTTACCACTGAAAGCAGGGCAAAATTTTAATTTGCGTTATTCACCGGTAACATTCGTAGTTGTCGTATTTACAACACCTAAAACACTGTCATAATGAACATCTACTGTTTTGACTTTGCTAATTCCCGCATTTCTGGCTGCTGTTTTGATACTGGCATCGCCAATAGCAATCAGGCCGAGATAGTTAACCATTTGAGAAGATCCGGCCTTTGAACCTACCTGCAACCCAGTGGCGTCATCCGGACTGCACGCCGGTCTATCCATGTTTGAGAAGATCATCCCTTGTGTATAGGGAGCAGCGCAACCGACAAGCATGCAAATACTGATCAAAAGAACAAAAAACCCCATTTTTTTCATAATCTAATCCTTTCTTTTTTTAGCCCTGCTTAACATTGATGTTTAAAACAATGGTTCGTATGATAGCCGTTCATCACCAACATATCAACTGAATTGTCGATCCATCAAATTAATTTCCGTGCAACTGCTAATCCATAAGGAAACACGAAGGAATAAGATATCCTTTTACAACACCACCAATTATTGGTATAACCATGCACAACCCTCCAATAATATGAAATAAATGAGCTTATCCATCACTACATTAAAAAATAAACGGACCATTGCCGGGATTTTGCGATTCGCCCTGATGGTGGTCTATCTATCGGCAACAGCCGGGAGCATCTGGCTATGCAACGACTTTTCCCCCGGCTATCTTTTTGACCGCATCGTTCCCTACGGCATTCCCCCGCTGCTGACTCTGTTGAGCGCCGCTTTTTTATCGCTTTTTGTGCTGAGCCTGGAGCAGACCCGCACCGAAACCCTCCTGTTTTCCATCATCTGCCTGGTGTTTGCGGGGTTGAATCTGGACATTTTTTTGCTGGGCATCATCCGCGATCCGCATACCGCGCTCATCATCTCCCGAATGGACCACTTCATGCTGGCCCTGGTTCAACTGGGGGCCAACCTGCATCTGGCTTATCTGGTGTGCGAAAAAAAAAACGCCTGGTGGATCGTCTACGGCGCTTACGGGGCCGGGGTGATCATGGCGTTGTTTACGCCGACAAATTTGTATTTTCAAGGCGTATACACCTATTATTGGGGGTTTTTCGCTAAAAAGGCCATTTTGTATGACGTGATGAGCATGCTCTGGCTTGTCGGAACCATTTACGGCATCGTCATTCTGTCATTTTCATACCGTGAATCAGCAGATATCCATAAAAAAGACACCATTAAATTCATTCTTCTCGGATTTGTCTGCAGCGCCGCCCTGAGCCTCACCAATACACCCGCCATGTATGGACATGAAGTATATCCACTGGGGACCTTTACCTTTATTTCCCTGTTTCTGCTGGCGTATGGATTGTTTAAATATAATTTAAGGATTGCCCTTCAGCAGCTGAGAACGGTGATTTTTGTTGTCGGGCATCTTTCAATGGTTGCAGGCATTGCATTTGCATCCACCCGTTTGCTTCCCCGCCATGCGATCCAGTGGAAACCGGCTCTGGGCATCCTGATGGCAATGCTGCTATATCATCCGGTTTTCCGGCTCTGGGACGCATTGTTAAACCTGTTGATTAAGCGGTCAGACACGGTTCTTCAAAAAGAACTGTATACCCTCACCTCCAGACTGTCCGAACTGCATCGCTTAGCAGATATTCACCGGGAAATGTGCAGGTGGCTGTTCCGGATTTTTATCAACTCCCGGTGTGCGATGATTTTCGAGAACCGCGAAAACAACGTTTTCACGGGCTGGAATACCTGGAATAGCGAGCCTTTTTCCGGTTTCTTCAAATCACCGCCGGAAACATCCGCCGGTGAGACCCCTCTTTCCATTGACGCCAATCATCCGATCCTGAAACTGATCATCGAAACCCGGCCCGGCCTCATCAACCGTGAAACCATCGACCAATGGACCAGTGAACATAAATTCCCGCTGGATCCGGACGACAGCTTCCTTCTGGCCGCTATCATCATACCGGTTTTTTCCCGGCATCGCATGATCGGGCTCCTGCTCATCGGCAACCGGCACAATGACCGTTCCTATTCAAAGCCGGAAAAAAACATATTGGCGCATATCGGCGTTGTTTTGGGGCCTGTCATCGAAAAAGCGAATCTTCTTGAAGAACTTGAACGAAAAGTGGAAAAGCGGACGCGGGATTTATTTGAAGCATTAAAAAAAGTAAAAGAAAATAATCAAAAAATCTCCGTAAACAACGCCACCATTAAAAAACAGAACCATATGTTTCTGACGCTTTTTGAAACCAGCACCAGCATTCATGAAATAGAAGAGATGCATGAACTGTTCGCGTTCACCCTCAATCAACTCCGTTTGCTGTTTCCTCATCTGGGATTCGGCATTATTCATCATGGAGAGCGCGCTGAAATTCTTGAAAGCGGTGCGTTCATCGGCATATCGGAAAAAGAAAAAAATGCTATTCTGAAAAACCATCAATATTTGACTGAAGCAAATATCAATCAAATAATTAATGAAGACCCCATATCTTCAGATGCAGCACCGGCAAATCGCCTCTCCTGCTGGACCATCCAGCCGATGCAGATCCGGAATAATCATATTATCGGAAAAATCATCATTAAAGGTCCCCAGCTGGATCAGATTTCCAGCCGGGTGATTTCCATCTTTCTGGCCCAGGTTTCAGCCTCCGTCCACAATAAGGCATTAATGCAAAAGCTTGAAACCTCAGCACATACTGACGGGTTGACCGGGGTGGCCAACCGGTCGTTCCTTGATAAGGAACTGGAAAAAGCCATAAGAAATTCAACCCTGTTTCCGGAAATCAATTTTTCTATTTTGATTATCGATATTAATGGGTTAAAACGAATCAATGACAATTTCGGTCACGATAAAGGCGATGAAATGATTCAAATGGTCGCCCGGACCCTGGCGGTCATCTGTCGTGAAACAGATACATTGTGCCGAATGGGAGGCGATGAATTTATCATCCTATTGCCTGCGATTACCAGCGTTCAGGCAGCCGCTGTTGTCCTGAGAATACGGGAGCAGGAAAACCGGCTGGTTCTGACCTGCCGCCAGCCGGATGGCGCACAGGCCGCCATTCCGGTTCGGTTCAGCCTCGGGCTTGCCGGATCCGATGAAACAGGGCCGGACAAGGTTATGAAACTGGCGGATCAGCGCATGTATGCGGACAAGGAACGATTTTATCAGACTGCCGTTGAATCCATCCACACCCGCCATCGTTGACGGTTTGGACGTTATATTTAACTTGACTTATTCCCGCTGACAAAATAGGGAAACAGACATTAAAACAAAATGTTAAATCAACCATTAATATAATCCGCGCATCCCATGTTCACAGACAAGACAGACCAGCTTTCCCTGCTTTACCAGATCACTCAGATTATCAATAACGCATCTGATTTCAAGCAATCCCTATACAGCGTCCTGGAACTGCTGTCCAATTCGCTTTCCATGGTTCGCGGCACCATTACCATTTTAGACCCGTTCAGTGATGAAATCAGCATTGAGGTGGCACACGGCATTTCCAAAAGCGCACTTCAAAAAGGCAAATACAAACTCGGCGAAGGGATTACCGGCCAGGTTATTCAGAGCGGCCGGCCCGTCACCCTGGCCAAAATCAGCCAGGACAGCCGATTCCTTAACCGGACGGACGTTCGCAACAAACTGAGAGACCAGGAAATCTCCTTTATTTGTGTGCCGATTAAAAAAGACAAACTGGTAATCGGCGCCCTCTCCGTGGACCGGCCCTATGACGAATCCTATTCGCTGGAGGATGGAGAAAAATTCCTGTCCGTTCTGGCGGCCATGATCGCCACCCAGGTGATATTTTTAGAAAGAACCCGGATCGAAAAAGAAAAGCTGGCGGCGGAAAATGACCGTCTACAGGGGGAACTCCAGAAAAAATACCGCATCAAAAACATTGTCGGCAACAGCAATAAAATGCGGGAAGTCTATCAAATGATCTCCCAGGTAGCGGCCAGCAATGCCACGGTCCTTATCCGGGGAGAAAGCGGCACCGGCAAGGAACTGGTGGCCAATGCCCTCCATTATAACAGCCTCCGGGCCAAAAACCCGTTTGTTAAAATCAACTGTGCGGCCCTTCCGGCCAATCTCATTGAAAGCGAACTATTCGGCCACGAAAAAGGGGCTTTTACCGGTGCGATTCACCAGAAAACCGGCAAATTTGAACTCGCGGACAAAGGCACCCTGTTTCTGGATGAAATCGGCTCCATTGAACCGGACGTTCAGGCCAAGCTCCTGCGGGTATTGCAGGAAAAAGAACTGGAACGGGTGGGGGGGAACAAAACCATCCGGGTGGATGTCCGCATCATCGCAGCCACCAACAGAAACCTTGAAAATGCGGTGACAGAAGGGCTTTTTCGAAATGATCTCTATTACCGGATCAATGTGTTCCCCATTTATATCCCGCCGCTCAGGGAAAGAAGAACCGATGTCCTGGTTCTTGCGGATTATTTTCTGGAAAAATACGCGATGGAGAACAATAAACAAATCCTCCGCTTATCCACACCGGCCATTGACATGCTGATGGCCTACCACTGGCCGGGCAATGTCCGTGAGCTGGAAAATTGCATTGAACGGGCGGTTCTGCTCTGTGAAGACCAGTCCATCCACAGCTATCATCTTCCACCCACGCTCCAGACCGGCCAGGAATCCGATACCCTGCCGAAAGTCTCTCTTGAAAAAGCCATCGGGCAGTTAGAGCGGGAAATGATTATCGACGCCTTAAAATACACACGGGGAAATATCACCCAAGCCGCGGCGTCTTTAAACACCACCGTGCGGAAATTTTCTTACAAGGCCGCCAAATACGGAGTGGACCCCCGGCAGTACCAAAATTAAAAATTAGAGTGCGTCGGAACCTTTTTCCCCTGTCCGCACCCGGATAACTTCTTCCACGGGAAGGATAAAAATTTTACCGTCTCCGATTTTACCGGTTGATGCAGCCTTCTGGATAACCTCAATGACCTCTGATAACCGATTGTCGTCAACGATGATCTCGATTTTCAGCTTGGGAATGAAATCCACTGCGTATTCAGCGCCCCGGTAAATCTCGGTGTGCCCTTTCTGCCGTCCATATCCCTTGACTTCCGAAACCGTCATGCCATGAATTCCGATATCATTTAGCGCCTCTTTGACGTCATCGAGCTTAAACGGTTTAATTACTGCTTCAATTTTTTTCATACACCCGCCTTTTTTCGTAAAAAATATTTTTATAAATGGATTCACTACCCGTTTATCGCAAACTACGGGCAAAAAAAACTTACCAAGGATCACGTTTTTGGCGTCAAAACAGGCAAAAAACGCTCCGGCTAATTATTTTCTTGACATATTACTTTGATTTTCTTAATAATTCACTATACTAAAATTCAGATGAAGTATTTAAACGAATACCCTATGTTTTTCAAACACAAACTGGATGGTCCCGTAAAAAATCAAAATTTTAAAAAATATATCAACATTAACCACATCTGTCCATATGATTGTCAAATGATTCTCAATGAGAATAATAGATACTCACACCGGCGGTTTTTAAATTTTTATTTCTGCTCAGGCGACGGGTCATAATGGTAAAAATTTATATCAATGAAGACAACACAGCCGTGTTCATATGTCCGGAATGCCAGAAAACAAGCGTAAAGGATGTCACTAAATATGCAGCCCTGAATATCATCCCGCGGCTAAAAGCAAAATGCACCTGCGGCCATTCCTATGAGGTATTCCTGGAAAAAAGAAAAAAATTCAGAAAAACCACCGACCTCCCCGGCACCTATAAATATATTCCGGAAGATACCTCCACCCAGGAATACACCGGAACGATGTTCGTTAAGGACATGTCTTATACCGGGCTCCGGATCAAACTGCAGTTGATGCCCCGATTCAAGGTCGGAGACACGCTCTGGATTGAATTCCGGCTGGACGACGCCAACCGGTCCCAGGTCAAAAAAAAAGTGGTCGTCAAAAACATGAAGGGCCTGACCGCCGGTCTTGAATACACTTCCCCGCAGAATCACGACAGCGTTCTCGGCTTTTATCTCTTCAATTAAAACTGTTCCCCATTTTTAGATACCAGTCCCAGACCCCCCGTACTTCATCCCGCAACTCCTGAAACTGATGATTTGGCAGCACTGCCGGTTTTTCCTGCAAGGTCAGCCGGTGAATGTAAAACCGGAAAACCAGATAGGCCTGCTTGAGCTTATAGGCGGTCCGGTCATCAATGATGCCGGCCAGGGCCAGGCTGTTTAACTGCCTTACAGCGTCCGTCCACTTAACGAGGGCCGGATGCCGATGGGCGTTCAACAGGATGAGGAACTGGACCAAAAATTCAATATCAATCATGCCGCCCGGATCATTCTTCAGGTCAAAACCGGGAGTTCCAGGATTTTTCCGCTCTTTTCGCATACGTTCGCGCATGCCGGAAATCGCGTCCCGCAACCCTGAAGCCTCCCTGGGAATTGACAAAATCCGTTCCCGAATGAGGGAAAACCGCTGCCCCACATCCGTGTCTCCGCTGACGGCCCGGGCCTTGATCAGGGCCTGATGTTCCCATGGCCAGGCATGATATAATTGATAGTCTTCAAAAGAATGAATGTGGGTGACCAGCACACCGGAGCTGCCGCTGGGCCGCAGCCGCATATCCGTTTCATAGAGTTTTCCGGTATTGGTCATGGCCGTCAAAAAATGAATAATCCGCTGCCCCAGACGCACATAGAACTGGGCGTTATCCAGGGGCGGCATCTCGCCGCCGGCGGTGTCACCCTTTTCTCCGGTATGCAGAAATACCAGGTCGATGTCCGACCCGTATCCCAGCTCAAAACCACCCAGCTTGCCATAGGCGATGATGCCAAATCCTTTTTGGCCTGAACCGGGAGGTCCCGACGGAAGGCCGTATTTTTGAACCAGCATCTCCCATGACATATCCAGCGCCTCGTCCAGGATGGATTCTGCGAGATAGGTCAGCCGGTCGCTGACCTTCATGAGCGGCAACAGGCCGTCCACATCCGCCGCGCAAATGCGAAGGGTATTAATCTGCTTGAAAATTCTTAAATTATCCAGCCGCGATTCCAGATCTGCCTCCGGCAGCCGGGCCACCCGATGGGCCAGCTCGTTTTTCAACTCTTCTTTTTGAAACGGTGCGTAGAGCGTCCTTGAATCCAGCAACTCGTCCAGCAGCAGGGGGTGCCGTGATATAAACGTGATAATCCAGGGACTTGTTCCTGCCAGCCGTACCAGGTGGCGCAAGGCGTCCGTATTTTCAATTAATAGAGAAACATAGCATGAGCGGCCCCGAATCGACCGGACCAGTTCAAAAATCCGTTGCAGCACCAGCAGGGAATTGTCCGATGCGGCCGCCAGTTTGACGATAATCGGCACCAAACAGTCAATGCGCTTTCTGCCCTGAAGACTGACATCAGGCGATTTCAGCATCTCAAGAAACCGTTTCAGGACTGCCAGGGACTCCTCTGGTTGCTGAAATCCGATTGCCGCAAGCAGCTTCAGATTGGCCTCGTCATCCGACAAATTACTCCACACGTTATGAATGGCCTGCATGTGATCATCAATGACGCCATTTTCCTCATCTTTGACCAGCAGGGCATGAAAATGACGATGGACCCGGCCCATATGCCCGTCCAGTTCTGTTGAAAACGCCTGCCAGTCGTCAAACCCCATGGACAGGGCCAGAAGGTTTTGATCCGAGACGCTCGCAGGCAGGCTGTGGGTTTGCCGGTCATCCGCCATCTGCAGGCGGTTTTCAACATTTCGTAAAAAAACATACGCTGCGGCGAGTTCATCGCTCACCTGTTCGGGAACATTATTGTCATCAACCAGAACCTGTAAAATTTTTAAAATCCCGGGCGACTGGTAATCAATATTGACCCCTCCCCGGATCAGTTGAAAAATCTGCCCGAAAAACTCCACTTCCCGAATGCCGCCCGGACCCAGTTTGATGTTTTCCCGCATGCCTTTGCGGGCGACCTCCCGCTCAATTTTCTGTTTCATTTCCCGAAGCGAATCAAAGGTGCCGTAATCCAGGTACCGGCGATAAACAAACGGATTCAAATGATCCAGCAGACGGCGGCCTTCCTTGTAATCTCCGGCCACGACCCTGGCCTTGATGAGCGCATACCGCTCCCATTCGCGGCCCTGTTCCTGATAATAGGATTCCAGGGCCTCAAAACTCATGGCAATGGGCCCGGCATCCCCATAGGGCCGAAGCCGGGCATCCACTCGGAAGACAAAGCCTTCGGTCATGTTCTTGCCGATCACATCAATCAACCGATGGCACAGACGGGCGAAAAACTCCTGATTGGAAACAGACACCCCCCCGCCAGAGGTCTGACCAATTTCAGGAAAAACAAACATCAGATCCACGTCAGACGAAAAATTCAGTTCCCGCCCCCCGAGTTTTCCGAATCCGATCACCACAAGATGCTGGGGATTCCCGTTTTTCCCCATTGGAGTGCCGTAATCTGAGGTCATCCACGGATACAAAACAGCCAGCGCTCCTTCCAGGCAGGCATCTGCCAGAGCGGAAAGATCACTCATGGTTTCCAGGAGAGCACACCATCCGGCCAGATCCCGGAACGCGATGCGCACCAGTTCCCGGGTCCGGATTTTCCTTAAAACCAGGGACAATTCGCCCATATCTTCTGCCTGTTGACATGCGGCTGCGATCTTTTGGGCCATCTCCGCCGAATCGTAGGTCCGAATTAAATCGCCGGTTGTCATAAGATCTGCCAGCATCCCCGGATCCTGTGCACATCGTCCGGCCACAAACCGGCTGAACAGAAATACTTTTCCGGCGGCTTCGACCGTTTCCGGATTCTTAAAAATATCCGGAAACTTTGTTCCGCAAGCCTCGGCGAAGTTCGCCCATATCTCATTGAGGGCGGTCACATTTGCCGGCGGCAGCGTATCCACTGAATGAACAGGACGTATGTTCGATAAATTCAATATACCGGGTATCCATCCAAAAACGATTAGGGTTTGCTACAATGCCTGGGCCAGAGTATATGCTGCAAGCTCACTGTCCTTCCAGTAATGGTTGTCCGGCCGTGAAAAAAAGTCTTTAAATAATTCCAGGCTGGGCCCGCGCAAAACGTGGGGAACAATCTCGACCGGGACACCGCTATAGAGGACCGGAAGGCGCGACAAATCACAGCGCGTTCCGCCGCCCATCACGTCTTCATAGGCATAAACAATGCGATGGATGCCGCTGATCAAAATCGCACCAAAACACATCAGGCAGGGCTCCATCGTGCAGTAAACCGATAATGGGCCCTTATTTTCATGCATACCGCAATCAAATAAGCGCCGCAAGGCCACCATCTCGGCGTGGTCGGTCTCGTTCGCCTTCCCGCCGGAAGTGCCCTGACGACCGCCAACAGCCAGAATATCCGTTTCATTGGCAATCACGCATCCCACCGGGAACTCACCAGATGCAAAGGCGTATTCCGCCTGTTTCAGGGCCTGCTCCATAAACTTTATATCAGCCATCCCGCCCTCATTTTCACATAACCAGCCAATAATATAAACTTTTTCATAAAACAGGTATCAAGACGCAGCGGATTTGTAAAGTATCAATTACGGTCATCAGATAAAACACATCGCTTTCAGACGGGCATTGACAAGAACCGCCTTTTTGTTTAATGCTTAAAAGCAAAGAGTATTTTTTCGTATGAGCGATTCGGACACTATCATTTATATAAACAGTCAGCACACCCATCCTTAGCGCATCATCTGCAAGGAAACGACATGATCATTGGACTGGATGTAGGCGGCACCCATACGGATATCGTCCTTGTCGGAGATAACGGCCTTGAAAGGAAAATCAAGGTTCCGACGGACACTGCAGCGCTTTTCCAAACCGTGTTAACCGGTATCGAAAAAATCACCCAGGATATCCCGCCTGAGAAAATCCGGCACGCGGTTCTCAGCACCACTCTGACCACCAACGCCATTGTCCAGAACAAACTCTCTCCCGTAGGGATGATTATCTCCGGCGGACCTGGGATTGACCCCGAATTGTTCCGCACCAATGATCACTACTTCACTGTTTCCGGTTCCATTGACCACAGCGGCAAGGAAATCGAACCCATTGACCAAACCCAGATTACCGACATCGCCAGACGGATGCAATCCGATGGCATCCGGCATGTGGGCGTGGTGGGGAAATTCTCCGCCAGAAACCCGGACCACGAACTCCAGATCAATGACATTTTAGCCCCTTATTTTGACAAAATATTTCTAGGCCATCGCATCTCCGGGCACCTCAATTTTCCCCGCCGGATCCACACGACTTTTTTAAACGCTTCCGTGTATCCGATTCACAAAGAGTTCTTTGAAGCCGTGAAAGCATCTCTGCAAGAAAAAGGATTGTCCGTTCCCATCTATATTTTAAAAGCCGATGGCGGCACCATGCATTTTGACGCATCCATCGATTTTCCGGGGCAATCCATCCTATCCGGCCCATCCGCGAGTGTCATGGGGTCCGTGGCGTTTGCACCAGCGGATAAAGAAATCATTGTCATGGACATCGGCGGAAGCACCACGGATCTGGCGATCCTCATCAACCAGACGCCGCTGCTCTGCCCTCTGGGCATTGAAATCGGCAAATACAAAACCCTGATCCGGGCGCTCAACAGCCATTCCATCGGCATCGGCGGCGACAGCGAGGTCCGGCTGGAAGGAACTGCCTTAAAAATCGGACCCGACCGCTTGGGACGGGCCATGGCCTATGGCGGTTCAACGCCCACCCCAACGGACGCGCTCTTTGTTCTGGGCAAGGGTGATGGCGGCGACCGCGAAAAGTCGATACAGGGACTCACGCCCATCGCGCAAAAACTGGGGCTTTCCGTTGAAGCCGCGGCATTTGAAATCTTTGATCTGGCCTGCCAGGACATTTTAACCGCAGCCAGGGAAATGATCGGGCGGATCAACAGCAAGCCGGTGTATACCATCAAGGAAGCACTCGACAACTATCAGATATCGCCCCGGCATATTATGGTAATCGGCGGCCCGGCCCCGTATTTCGCCGAACACATGGAACAGATATCGGAATTCACCGCTCTGAAGGTGCCCCAATGGTCGGTCGCCAACGCCATCGGCACGGCCCTGTCCCGCACCACCTGCGAACTGACCCTGTTTGCCGATACCCAGAAAGGGATCGCCATGGCGCCGGAAGAATCTTTTTCAACATCCATTCCGTCCTCCTTCACCAAAAAAGACGCTCTGGCCTTGGGCCATGAGCTGCTCACGCAAAAAGCGCTGCAAAACGGCGCCGATATAAAGGACCTGGATGTGGATGTCCTGGAAGAACTCGAATTCAACATGGTCAGGGGCTTCCGGTTCACCGGAAAAAATATTCGCGTCAAACTGCAGGTCAAACCCGGTTTGATTCATAACCATCAAACAATTACAGACAAGATTTCCGCCATGTGAAGGATTAAGAGATAAACCTTTCACCCGTTTCTCGGGAGTATCACATGATCACTGCAAAACATAAAACCGGTCTGGTGTTTTTCCCGGCATTTGACTGGGCCATCAGTCCGACCCACCCGGAACGGGAAGAGCGGCTCCTCTATACCCAGGACCAGGTTTTTGAAGAAGGCCTGCTGGATATTGACGGCATCACTGAATTCAAAGCCGGTTTAGTGGATGTTAAAGATGTGCAGCGCGTCCATTTTTGCGTACCGGACGAGCAATCCGTGATGACGAAATCCCACTTCATCAGTGCGGGCGGGGCCAAAACCATTGCCGACGCGGTAATGAAAAAAAAAATCGACCGGGGTTTCGCCCTGGTCCGCCCCCCCGGACACCATGCCATGCGGGTGGTTCACGGGGGCAGGGGATTCTGCAATATCAACAATGAAGCGGTCATGGTCGAATATCTGCGGGCAGCCTACAAGGTAGACCGGGTCGCCATCATCGACACGGACTGTCACCACGGGGACGGCACCCAGGACATTTACTGGCATGACCCGGACACCCTGTTTATTTCCATCCATCAGGACGGCCGGACCCTTTATCCGGGCTCCGGTTTTCCCGAAGAGATGGGAGGCCCCATGGCAGCCGGAAGCACATTAAACGTTCCCCTCCCGCCCTATACGTCTGCGGAAGGATTTCTCCATGTAATCAAGGAGCTGGTGCTGCCGATTCTCGACGAATTCAAGCCCGATATTATCGTCAACTCCGCGGGACAGGACAATCATTTCACCGACCCCCTGACCAACATGAATTTTTCAGCCCAGGGGTACGCGGATTTGACCCGGATGTTAAAGCCGGATATCGCGGTCCTGGAAGGCGGTTATTCCATCGAAGGAGCGCTGCCGTATGTCAATGTGGGGATCATTCTGGCAATGGCCGGTGTTGACTACAGCAATGTGAGGGAGCCGGATTACAATCCGGAAAACCTTCGGCAGTCACCCCAGATCACCCAGAACGTTGAAAAAATCTGCGATACGGTCATGTCCAACTGGCGGGCCCGGCAACTCATCCAAAACCGGATGAAAGGCGGAAAAACCTTTGACAAACGCCGGCGGGATATCATGTATGACACTGACGGCATCTATGAAACCCAGAACGAAACCATCCGCATCTGCAACGAGTGCGCCGGGGCATTAAGAATCGACTCCACCGCCGATACCGGCAGTCATATTCTGGCGGTGCATATTCCCAGAAAAGCCTGCCGCGCATGTCAGGAACAGGGCTTTGAATGGTTTGACTCTGCCGGCAGCTATGATGCGGTCTTTCTGCAGAACCGGGTTGATGATACGTATCAGGTCCGCAAAAAAAAGTAATCCCTTACCGCAAAATAACGGACCGCACAATGATTCACCGGCAGCCGCGCATTGCTTTAAATCTGACCCTTCGCGCAAAGATCATTCAACTGATTCGCAATTTTTTCACCCATCAGGATTTTCTGGAAGTCGACACCCCCATCCGGATTCCCGCCCCGGCTCCGGAGCCCTATATCTCCCCCCAACCTTCCGGGGGCTGGTATCTTCAGACATCGCCGGAACTCTGCATGAAACGACTCCTGGCCGCCGGTTTCCCGAAGATATTTCAAATATGCAAATGCTTTCGGCGGGAAGAGCGGGGGCATCGGCATTTGGAAGAGTTCACCATGCTGGAATGGTACCAGACCGGCGCCACCTACCGGGATCTGATGGACCAGTGTGAGGAACTGTTCAACTTTATCCGCGCACATCTGGAACTACCTGAAAACATGCTTTACAAAGGACAAACCATTGACATGTCGCACCCATGGGAAAAACTGTCCGTAGCCGAAGCTTTCCGCCGGCATGCGTCCATTTCAATGGATACCGCCATGCAAACCGGCCGATTTGATGAAACCATCGCATTTGACATCGAGCCCAATTTAGGGACATCCCACCCGGTTTTTTTATATGATTACCCCGCACCCACCTGTATGCTGGCTGCCCCAAAGCCCGAAAATACAGAATTGATTCAGAGATTTGAACTCTACATCGGTAGCCTGGAACTGTGCAACGGGTTTACGGAACTAACCGACCCGGTTGCCCAGCGGAAGCATTTTGAAGCAGAACTGAAAAACCGGAAACAAAACCATCTGCCGCCACTCCCCATGCCGGAAAAATTTCTGGATGATCTGCATCTCATGCCGCCGGCCGCGGGCAATGCTCTGGGCATCGACCGGCTGGTCATGCTGTTTGCAGGCGCTGAGCTCATTGACGAGGTGGTGGCCTTTACTCCGGAAAATCTCTAAAGATAAAACTGTTTGACATTCACTTTGGCGGGTTGATAATATAAGCATCGGAATTTTAAAATAGAGGCTGATACCGTCTGTACATTATGGGGCCAATCGATTATTTGGCGCTGACGACAACCTAAAGTAAAAGACCCTGTACTGCCCATGCTCCGGATTCAACCATCACGTTTAGCGGCTTTGATAACAGGATTTTTCCTGACCTGCCTGTTTTCTTTTCCACCCAACCTTTCCGCAGATATTTACTCTTATGTGGACAGAAACGGCGTGGTTCACTTCAGCAATGCCCCCACGTCGTCATCCAGATACAAGTATTTTTCACCGGAAAAGATCCCGGACAATAAAAGAATGATTGTTTACAGGTCTCCGAAACAGTATTACCCTGTCGGCAACCCCAAGGATTATGACGGTATTATCAAGGAAGCCGCAACAACCCACGGCATCAGTTCCGGCCTTATCAAGGCTGTGATCCAGGCGGAGTCCGCCTTCAATCCCAACGCCGTTTCACCAAAAGGGGCCATGGGGCTCATGCAGCTCATGCCGGGGACATCAAACGACCTTGGCGTCAGCGATCCCTTTAATCCGCGTGAGAATGTCATGGGCGGCACCCGCTATTTGAAAGAATTGATGCAGCGATACGGCAGCGTGTCCCTGTGCCTGGCCGCCTACAATGCCGGTCCCGGTGCGGTGGAAAGATACAACTGCATCCCGCCTTTTCGCGAAACCGAAGATTATGTGGAAAAAGTGTTAAGTTATTACAGCTTCTATCAAAGCCAGTAGCCGCAAACATTCGAATCCCCCTCCCAGGTTAACCTATTTGAATGATAGCAAAAAATGATATTTTCCGACCCGCGCATTCATGCGCTCGACCAACTGTATGCGGTCTATGACCGGCTGACAGACGCCCGAGAGGTGGCATGCAAAAAATTCTGCGCCGTCTGCTGCACCTGCAACGTCACCCTGACCAGCCTTGAAGCCCATAGAATCATTGCTGCATTGGACGATAATGCCAAACAGACGATTCGGGAAAAATTGAAAAACCAGTTGGAACGCCCGCGATTTATTCCCAAACTAACCATCAACCAGCTTGCGGACATCTGCGTGAAAGGCGAAGACCCCCCGGATGAGGACATGGATCCGGCATGGGGCGCCTGCCCGCTGCTTGACGATAACGCCTGCACCATCTATGATGACCGGCCCTTCGGCTGCCGATGCATGACCTCCGTCCAAAAATGTTCGGATACCGGCGCGGCAGACATTGATGAATTCACGTTAACCATTAACCATGTGTTTCTTCAGACCATTGAACATATAGATATCAACGGATATTTTGGCAATTTATCCGATATGCTGGCGGAAGTATGGACCGGAATAAACGCCGGGTCAAATCCCCTTCACCTGATCCGCAACGCGCCGTTAAGCGCCCTGCTGGTTCCGCCCGAACATCGGGAAAAGATTCAGCCCATCCTCACCGCCATCCGCGCCATCCGGATGTAAGCGCCGGACTGAGGCCATCACTCATCTGCAACTTTTCCCCAATACGTCTATAGCGGATCAACCGCATATAGATACTCATAAGCCATCCTTTCTTTTTTGTTTCTTGACTTCATCTTCAAAAATTTTATAAATATAAAACTTTGAATTTTATACGACCTCGCCTGTTCCCGTATTTTATAATCTTTTTTAACAGAAGACTGCCCGACAGCTCATGAAAGAAATACTCAGACAATTGATACTTGATGCAGCCAGCACTGCATTTGAAAATAAAGAATTCATCTCTGATGATGTTCCCGCATTCACCATCGAAGAACCCAAGGCCGACGCTCATGGGGATCTGTCCACCAATTTTGCGATGGTGTCCGCTAAAGCCCTGAAAATGCCGCCGCGAAAAATTGCGGAGACACTCCTGCGCCTTATCGGTGACAACCACCCCTTGATCGAAAAAACCGAAATCGCAGGGCCCGGTTTTATCAATTTTTTCATCCGCCCCTCGGCCTGGCACCCTGTGCTGATGGAAATCCATGAAAAAGAAGCAGGCTACGGATGTTCAACCATCGGCCACGGCCAAAAAGTCCAGGTGGAATTTGTCAGCGCCAATCCCACAGGGCCCCTTCACGTGGGGCATGGGCGGGGCGCAATCGTGGGCGATAGTGCGGCAGCCCTTCTTTCCGCCTGTGGGTATGAGGTGTACCGGGAATATTATATTAATGATGCCGGCCGGCAAATCCAGACGCTGGGCCTTTCCGTACTCCTGCGCTGCCGTGAACTTGCCGGGCAGGCGGTTGAATTTCCTGAAGAATGCTACCAGGGAGATTACATCAAGGATATCGCCGATGAACTTCGCAGGGAAAAAGAGGGATGGATCTTAACCCTCCCTGAGGCAGAAGCCGTTGCCTTCTGTTCCCGATTCGCAGCGGACCGGATGATCATACGGATACGGGACGTGCTTGATTCGTTGGGTATCACCTTTGACAACTGGTACAGTGAACAGGCCATGATCGACTCCGGTAAAGTCGAATCCGCCATCGAAAAATTTAAAAGCCAGAACGTCATCTATGAAAAAGACGGGGCCCTCTGGTTTAACACCACGGATTTCGGGGATGAAAAAGACCGGGTAGTGGTGCGCAACAATGGTCAGGCCACCTATTTCGCCTCGGACATCGCGTATCACCAGGACAAGCTGGATCGGGGATTTGACCGGATAGTCGATGTCTGGGGCGCAGACCATCACGGATACATTCCCAGAATCCGGGCAGCCATTGAAGCCTCCGGAAAGGATAAAAAGCAGTTTACCGTCATCCTGACCCAGCTCGTCAACCTTTTGCGGCAGGGGGTTCCGGTATCCATGGGCAAGCGCTCCGGACAGTTCATCACCCTGAAGGAAGTCATCGATGAAGTGGGCCGGGATGCGGTGCGGTTTATCTTTCTGACCCGGAATTACGACAGCCCCCTGGATTTTGACCTGGAAGTCGCAAAACAAAAAACCAATGAAAATCCGGTATTTTATGTGCAATATGTGCACGCCCGGATATCCAGCATTCTTAAAAAAGCCAAAGAAGAAAGCATTCAAACGGTCATGGGTGTCAATGATCCGGCGCTGGCAGACATCCTTGAACTGATCCGGGAGCCCGAAGAAATCCAGATCATCAAGCATCTTGCCCGGTACCCGGAAATCATCCGCCAGGCCGCAGAACTTATGGAACCCCACCGCGTGGCGTTTTACCTCATGGAACTGGCAGGGAATTTTCATGCCTATTACAATAAACACCGGGTGCTCACTGAAGACGCTGCCCTCACCGCCGGACGAATTTATTTGATCTTCGCAGTGCAAAAGGTCATTCGCAACGGCTTAACCCTTCTTGGCGTTTCTGCGCCGGATTCAATGTGACGGTTCTATGGAAAAAGAGACTTCCGAAAAACAAAAAATGCCCGCTCCGCGAAAACCGGCAGCGCCTAAGCCTGTCAGTTCGTCCAGTATTATGGCCTGGATCATTCCCGGCTTTATTATCTGCGGGTTTATGTTTTCCCTGGGCGTGCTGGTCGGCAGAAACACCGCGCCGATTCGATTTGACGTGGACAGCATAGAGGTGCAGCTTGAAAAACTGCAACACAGGGATGCTGCGGTAAAAGCAGAAAAGGAAGCCAAAGAAAGGATGCGCCTTGCCGCCGGGTCCGGGCAGCGGTCATCGCATGATGATGGCGATATTCTCTTTAAGCTGCGAGACAAGGGAAAACAGCCTGAAATGTATGAACAATATGTACCGCCGCTGTTGACGCCGAAATATCCGAAAACACCGCCGCCCAAAGAAAAGCAACTGGCAGCGGAAGAGACCGGACCGGATGGAACTCAGGAAGCGGTGGATGAAGAATCACTGGCCGAAGAGATGGAAATGGCGTCCATCGACACGGATGAAGACTCCCCGCCGGACATGGAACCGGCTGTTCCGATCGAACCAGCGGCTGAAATAAAACCACAACCGGAAGCCGCACCAACGGAAATTGCCATCAATGAACCGCCGGAACCGAAAATCGCCGGCAAGTTCGCCATTCAGGTGGCCTCATTAAAAGATCTTAACCAGGCCCAGATGCTGATGAACAAATTCAAGGAAAAAGGATATCCGGCCTTCTTCCAGAGCTCGAATCTGAACGGCCAGACCTGGCATCGGGTCCGTGTCGGCCCTTACCCGGATCAGGAAACGGCGGGCAAGGATCAAAACCGTTTGAAACAAGCCGGTGTGGACTGCCTGATGCTGTCTATTGGTGAAAAATAACCGGAGAAAAAGGAACTCCCATGAAACTGACCCGAGAGGACGTACTTCATGTGGCCGCGCTGGCCCGCCTGAATCTCCCTGAATCGTCCATTGACCCGTTTGCCGAACAGCTTGGGGCTGTTCTCGAATATGCGGCGGCCCTGGACCGCCTGGATACGGCCCATGTCCCGCCGACCTTCCATGCCGTGGACATTTCCAATGTATTTCGGAAAGATGCGCCGGGCATTCATCTGGACCCGAATGATGCTTTCGCCAATGCGCCTGAAAGCGAAGACGGCCATTTTATCGTCCCCAAAGTGATTGAATGACAGGAAACGACACTGATGAACCTGCACGAACTGACCATACACCAGGCCCACGATTTGTTAAAAAACAAAGAAATTTCCGCCCGGGAACTCACGGCTGATGTTCTGGCGCGGATTAGCGATGCCGAACCGGCGGTGGACGCCTACATCACCATCACCGGAGACGCGGCACTGGCCCAGGCCGACATGGCCGACAAACAAATTCTGGCCGGAGACATCCAATCCCTCACCGGCATCCCCCTTGCCATTAAAGACCTGATCTGCACCAAAGGCATACGGACCACCTGCGCGTCAAAAATTCTGGAAAACTTCATCCCCCCATATGATGCCACAGTCATGGGGAAACTGCACCAGACCGGCGCGGTCATGGTGGGCAAAGTCAACATGGATGAATTCGCCATGGGATCATCCACGGAAAATTCCGGAATAAAACTCACGAAAAACCCCTGGAATTCGGCCCACGTTCCCGGCGGTTCCAGCGGCGGTTCAGCCGCAGCCGTGGCCGCAGACATGTGCCTGGGATCGCTGGGCTCCGATACCGGCGGCTCCATCCGTCAGCCGGCG
The DNA here is from genome assembly GCA_003599885.1 of Desulfobacteraceae bacterium. Lineage (GTDB taxonomy): Bacteria > Desulfobacterota > Desulfobacteria > Desulfobacterales > Desulfosalsimonadaceae > SURF-3. Next base: position 56,826 of record QZKW01000030.1, read on the forward strand.
GCCCATTGCGGCGTGGTGGGGGTCAAACCCACCTATGGCCGGGTCTCCCGGTTCGGGCTGGTGGCCTTTGCCTCATCGCTGGACCAGATCGGACCGCTGGCCAAGGATGTCACGGACGCCGCCATTCTCCTGACCGCCATCTCCGGCTATGATTCCAAAGATTCCACGTCCGTCAACCGGCCGGTTCCGGATTATCTTGCCGGTCTGTCCAATAGTGTAAAAGGCCTGCGCATCGGCATCCCGAAAGAATATCGTACCTCCGAAGGGGTCTCTCCGGATGTGACGGCAGCGGTTCAAAACGCCATGGCCTTTTATAAAGACGCCGGGGCAACGCTGGTGGATATTTCCCTGCCCCATGCGCCCTATGCGGTAGCTGCCTATTACCTGATCGCGCCTGCGGAAGCCAGCTCCAATCTGGCCCGTTACGACGGGGTGAAATACGGGCAGCGGGATATGGATGCGGGCACCCTGCTGGATATGTACCGCCAGACCCGGTCCAAAGGGTTCGGCCCTGAGGTGCAGCGCCGGATTTTGCTGGGCACCTACGCGCTGTCCGCCGGGTATTATGACGCTTACTACAAAAAAGCGTCCCAGATCCGGACCCTGATCAAGGCCGATTTCGTGAAAGCGTTTGACGTGTGTGATGTCATTTTATCCCCGGTCACCCCCACACCGGCCTTTAAAATCGGCGAAAACACGGATGATCCCCTGACCATGTATCTGTCGGACATTTTCACCCTGTCGGCGAACCTGGCCGGCATCCCCGGTCTGTCGGTGCCCTGCGGGTTTTCAAAGGACGGACTGCCTGTCGGCCTTCAGCTGATGGGAAATTATTTTGACGAACAGACCCTCTTAAACACCGCATATGCCTTTGAACAGGCCACCGGGTTTCACACAAAACGCCCTGAAATTCTTAAAGCATCATAGGAGACGCACATCCCATGACCACCATCATTCCCGAAGGGGACGATCTTCGCAATGCGGTGAAATGGATATCGGAAATGGTCTTGAGCGGCGCACAAAAATCCAAAATGACCCTGATTGACGAAGCCTCCCTGCGGTTTGACCTTAAACCCGCAGACCAGGAGTTTCTCATGCGGTGTTATGACGAAAAATTCAAAAGCTGTGAATAAGCCCTGATCCGCCCATCATGTCCCGCATCAAAATTCTTCCGGAAATTCTTTCCAATAAAATTGCCGCCGGTGAAGTGGTGGAGCGGCCCGCGTCCGTGGTCAAGGAACTTGTGGAAAACGCCATTGACGCAGGCTCCACAAAAATCACCGTTGACATCAATCAGGGCGGCCGGTCCCTGATCCGGATTTCCGATAACGGATCAGGCATGTCCCACGATGAGGCCCTGCTTTCCATAGAGCGCTACGCCACCAGCAAAATCCTCACGGAAGACGACCTTTACGCCATCAAAACGCTGGGGTTTCGCGGCGAAGCCCTGCCCAGCATCGCGTCCGTGTCCAAATTCACCCTGGTCACCAAAGACCGGGATTCCCTGGCCGGGACCGAAATTTACATCGAAGGGGGCCGGATTAAAAAAGTGTCCGACACGGGTGCATCCCAGGGAACCATGATCACCGTGGACCACCTGTTTTTCAACACCCCGGCCCGGAGAAAATTCCTTAAAACCGTCACCACGGAAATGGGGCATATTGCGGATGTGGTGTCCTGCCAGGCGTTATCGCGTCCGGACGTTCACTTCCGGCTGACCCATAACGGCAAAGAGGTTCTCAACTGGCCGGCCGTGCAGACCCCCATCCTTCGGGTGGCCCATGTGCTGGGATCTGATCTTGAATCCTCGCTCTATCCGCTTGATTTCCAAAATGACACCCTGACCCTGTCCGGCTGGACGTCGGACCCGTCCGTGACCCGGGGCACGTCCCAGAAAATCCACCTGTTCGTGAACGGACGGCTTATTCACGACCGGGGACTTCAGTACGCCCTGTTTGAAGGATACCGGGGCCGGATCTTGAAAGGCCGGTTTCCGGTGGCTGTGTTGTTTGTAACCCTCGCGCCGGATCAGGTGGATGTCAATGTGCATCCCGCCAAAAATGAAGTCCGATTTGCCAGCCAGCAGCAGGTTTATGAATCCGTCCGGACGGCGGTATCCGGCATCTGGAAAACCCCGCCGCAAGCTTCCCCAAAACCGTCCTCTGCTCTGCCATGGCCGGATGCCCAGACCCCTGCGGAAAGAACTGCCCCGGCAGTTCAGGAACCCCTGAATTTTGCATACGGGAGTCCTTCTGGGCCGGATCCGGAAAGATTCCCCATCCCCCCCCGCCCGAATCCGGATACAATAAACCCTCACCCGCAGGAAACCGAAAGAAGCCTTTCCGGATTCTCGTCAGCACCGGAACCTATCGAACCGGCCTCGGCCCAACCCATGCCAACCGAATGGACGCTGCCCGAACCATTGCCCTCAAAGTTCCCTAAAGCCCAGCAAACCGGATTGTGGGCGGCAAAAAAATTCGCGGACGCCACAGTCATCGGACAGTTCAACAACACCTATATTTTGTGCGAGGGAGACGGCGAACTGATCCTTGTGGATCAGCACGCGGCCCATGAGCGTATTGCTTTTGAACGGCTGAAAGCCGCACGCTTCACCCATCAGTCCCCCATGCAGAAGCTCATGATGCCCGAGACCTTTGACCTGGGGTACCGGGAAACCGCCGTTATCTTGCAAATGCTTGGGGACCTGAATGCCATCGGCCTTGAAATCGAGCATTTCGGCGGCAACACCTTTGTGGTTAAATCCGTTCCCGCGCTCCTTGCAGACCGGGAGATCAAGCCCCTGATCGTTGAAATCAGTGAGGCCATGACCGCCTATGGGTATTCACCCGGCCTGGAAGACGCCCTTGACCAGTGCCTCATTCTCATGGCGTGCCACAGCGCCATCCGGGCCCGTCAGCCACTGTCTCCCAGAGAAATGAAGGAACTCCTGATCCAGCTCGACAGATGCGACAATCCCCATCATTGCCCCCACGGACGCCCCACGTCCATCCGCTGGCCGCTTTCCTTCCTTGAGAAAAATTTCAAGCGGACATTGTGATCTGTTTTTCAATCTTGATAAAAAAGGGAAAAATTCCTTCGGCGGGATTTTTGCCCATTGCGATGCGGCCCTGACCCGATGGTTTCCGTGGATCACGGGGGCAAACTGTTTGAGCGGATAAAGGCCAATGAACCTACCGGTTCCGATAAACGTTATCGGAATAACAAGCCCCCGGCATTCCACTGTAACAGCGAGTTTTTGCCCACGCCACGGAAACCGAAGGGGCAGGGAGTTTTCCGCAGCGCGCGGGCTGGGTTCTTTTGTTACTTTTCTTGCCCATCAAGAAAAGTAAAAATGACAGGGAGCTGTCGGGGGATAGCGTTGAGGTTTAAATCTCAATCCGTTTGCGTTTGGACGCACAACTGATTATGGCTAAAGACGTTTCCTTCTTCCCCGTTCCCTGCCATTAATGTTAAAGGCGGCCCATGAATTCCCACTTTTGGTCAACAGTGCGTTGAAGGTTTTCTTTCACAACACCAAATTTTTATTTGATGGTAAATATTTAATATAATTATAAAAACCATTAAGCAGAACGGCCACAAAAAATCTTTATGTTGATACAAATACAAATAAAAAAACCAAAGAGCCAAAATAATCAAAATAAAAAATAAAATAATTTTTATATAGATTTTTTGATTTCTATAAAAATCAATATACCTGTTTTTTACATTCCCAATCTGATCTTTGATAGATAATATACCAATAATAAACAAAATTACATTAATTAAAGTGGCATGTTGCTCATAAAATGAAGTAACGATAAATTCAGCATTTTTTGAGTCACTAACCCAATTTTCTCCGTTGAAATATGTATATATAAATTGAATTGAATGAGGGCCAGGTCTTGCATCTTTATCTATATAAAACGATAATATTATTGGCGCGACTTGAGACAGTTCATCTTTCTTCGGAGGAAATATTTTATTGAAATAAGTTCTAATTTTTTCTTGCACAGTAACATCAGGCTTACTTTCTTCGGGTTTATTGCTTGTTTCGAATCGAATACGGCCTGACCTAAAATCAATATCTTCAGTTTTCTTAGGTACTTCTTTATCATTATTATCTAAACAATCATAAAATCGGCCGTCGATGAAGACTGTTTCGGACGTTGATTTTATGGTATAATTATTTTGTAATGTACCGAATTCATAATTATAACAAAATTTTGCTTCTTTATCAGGGTCAATTAAATTATTAGGTGCAAAAAAAGCTAATTTTGAAGAATTTATAAGGCCATTTCCAGAGACATTAATATAGATTTTTTGTTCTTCCTCTCGATCAATAATTGGTGACGATATTTTAATTCCAACCGTATATGCTCCATTCATTGTTGCAAATTTATTTGGATAGAAATATTTTTCATTACTATTCGAAGAAAAGGCTTTTTCTGGAAGCATAAAAAGAAGCGCACATAAGAAAATAACAGAAAATAATAGGAAGGAATCAGTGCTTCTCAATATTTTTTTCATATTAGATCTCCGGTTACCATTTCAAGTTACCTCATTGAATAAAATGAGAAATCAAACGGATTATAGGGAAATACTCGCAGAAAAAATCATCACTTGGGTTTAATTTCAGGTGTTTTAACCCCAAACAAAAACATTTTGATCCAGGCCATGCCCAGCTTAAACACCGCCACATCATCGGATTTGATGCGCATGCGCAGCCCCGCCTCGATTTTATAGCGCTGCAAAAAACTGCTGTTTAGGATGAACTCCCGGAATGCATCCACATTGTATGCCGGAATTCGGGGGACATGATACTCAATTCTTATCAATTATCTTTTTTTGTTTTAAAAACAGATTCTTGCCTTCCCGCGAATTCGTCCCCCATAGCGTTTAATCGCTCGGGGTCGCCCATTAAAGTGCGACATTATATCACTTATTCTTCCCCTAACGCCTCCAGATCTGCAAGGTCCTTTTTTCGGGAAGTTGTTTTCTTGTTTAAAATGAGTTGTTCCCGGCCAATATAAAAAATTTGAATATCACCGTAACGGCCTGAAACACGACCATTATAAGCCTCTTCCCAGGAAACACCGGACAAAGAAGTCATGATATCAATGCGCACCGGCGGGTAGCCAAGCTGAATAACTTTTTCCGGTGTTGTTAAATCTTCTTCTCGTAACCCGATTGATCCAAATCCAAAAGCATCAAGCGATTTCAAAATGCGTTCAGCGTTTTTCTGATCCGGCTTAATCAGTAGATCAATATCACCGGTATATCGTGGAGAACCATGAAGGGCCAAGGCGTACCCGCCGACAATCAAATAGTCAACGTGATGGACGTTGAATAACTCGAGCAACTCTTTGAAGTCTTTCTGTACTTCCATGATATTGTCTCCTCAGAAACTCAACTGCACCCACTCTTTCTTCCGGCGATTTGCTCAGCCAGTATTTCAAGTTATCAGAAATCAGCTCTCTATCACTTAAATTAGAAATTTTAACGACTTTTTTGATCATTTACCGGTCCTTCATTATAATTCTTCTTTTGGGGAGTTTTTTTATGGCTAAATAATACTATTTTTATAACTAAATACAAGAAATATTTATATAATCTATTCAAGGAGGGGGACCAGCCAATCTCGGAAACAGTCTCCCTGCCCAATTTGGCAAGACTGAACCACTGCCGGATTACACGCTTATGGGGCGTTGAACCATCGCCACCTTTTATGGCTGCCGCGCTAATCCGGCCCACGACAACCTACTTACCCCCAGTGTTTCCTTCAACCCCTTCATCGCCGGCCCATCCGACCGCCAGACATGGCAGGTATTTTCCAGAAACTTCAGGGCCGCGCCCGAAACCGCTGCCCGGTCCACCGGATTCTGCGCCACCGCCGCCCACGCGCCCTGAACAGCGGCCGGGGCCATGGCCAGCAAGAGCGCCACCAGATGGGAACATCCCTTTGCGCCGCCAAGCGTGGACTTGATTTTTTCCGTAAACCCGGCCCGGATTTTCATGCCCACCACCTGCTGCAATGCAGCCACGATTTCACGGCATTCCTCTTTGGGCACCGTAAGCATTTCCACATCAAGGGCTTCGATTCGCAGGCCCGGCCCTTTGACAACCATCCGGATCACCATATCATGAACAATGCCGGGCGGACGGGACTCGCCGCTCAGATACCAGGTCTGCCGCAGCCGGTTGTCCGTTAACCGGCCTTCCACCGCAACGGCATCCGATCCATGAACATAGGTGCTGATCTCAATGGTGCGGTCATGAATTTTCTTTTCCCGATCAATTGTTATCATTTTCAATTCCTTTATGATATCATTCTGGCACAGACAGGAGTCCAAACGGTCACTCCGCTTTCGCTTACTTTAGCATAAACGTTTATTGAATACGATCAAAGCTTTATAAAGATATATAAATAAATGGGATATAAAGAAATCACCCTTCAGATGCCTCCCGGTTTCCAGCCGGATGAGCTGAAGCACATGATTGAGAAAACCCTGGGCATCCGGGAATTTTCCTACCAGATTGAGAGCAAAAGCCTCGACGCCCGCAAAAAAAGCCATATCCACTGGCTGGTGAAGGTGGGGGTGGTGTCCGAACACATCCAAGGACCGGAACCGGAACCTGCGCCGGAACTCATCATCCCATATCAGAAGCGGAACAAACGCGTGATCGTCGTCGGCAGTGGTCCGGCCGGATTCTTTTCCGCCTATGTTCTTCAAAAAGCCGGATTTGAAACCACCATCATCGAACGGGGGACGGATGTCGCCCGTCGGGCCGACGGAATCAAACGCTTTGAAAGCACCGGCGCGTTCAGCCCGAACAGCAATTATGCTTTTGGCGAGGGCGGGGCCGGCACATTTTCCGACGGCAAACTCACCAGCCGCACCAAACGCATATCACTTGAAAAACAGTTTATTCTGGCAAGCTACATAAAGGCGGGCGCTCCGGAAGAGATCCGGTATCTGGCCCATCCCCATCTCGGCAGCAACATCCTGAAAAAAATTGTCGTCAATCTACGAAAAGAGTATCTCCAAATCGGCGGGAGTATTCTCTTTGAAACACAGCTCCAGAATCTGACGGTCAAAAACGCACGAACCATAAATACCGTCACTGACGCCGTCACGCTCACAGGCACCGAGCCGGGGGACTATTTTCTGGTGGCTCCGGGAAACTCGGCCCATGACACGGCCCGCATGCTTATTCAAAAAGGCGTGGTGTTCCAGGCCAAAAGCTTTGCCATCGGCTGCCGGGTGGAACATCCCCAGGAACTGATCAACAGGGCCCAGTGGGGCCGCGAAGAGATTCCCGGAGTTGCAGCGGCGGAATACCGCCTGACATTCCGCGATCCTGCGACGCTTCCGGTATACACCTTCTGTATGTGCCCGGGCGGGGTCATTGTTCCGGCGACCGCATTTCCGAATGCCAACATTGTCAACGGCATGAGCCATTACCGACGCGATGGAAAATTCGCCAATGCCGCCTGCGTGGCTGCCGTAAATCCGGACCAGTTAATCGGCAAAAAAGCCGGGCCGCTCCAAATTTTAGGCTGGCTGGGAACCCTTGAAGAGAAATTCTACCGGTTCTCAGAAGGTTTTCAGGCCCCCGCTTGCAGCATCCGGGACTTTATCGCCAAAACCGAACCTGCCGTAGCTTTTGAATCCAGCTATCCACTGGGATTAAAACCCGCCCGCCTGTGGGAACTGCTGCCAACGGACATCAGCCATGCCATCCGGGAGGGGCTGAAAAACTTCAGCCGGAAAATACGGGGGTTTGAAACCGGCATTATTATGGGACTCGAGAGCAAAACCTCCTCCCCGATCCAGGCCCTGCGCGATGAAAACCGTCTTTGTCCGGGTTTTGACAATCTCTATATTGTGGGTGAAGGCAGCGGACATTCCGGCGGCATTATATCCAGCGGCGTGGACGGCATCCGGGCCGCCCTGAAAATCATCGAGAAAAGCAATTGACATCAACAGACAACAAAAAATAACATTGTGTTTACGGATAGAATGCGGGAAATAGAAGAATCAAGGTAAAGATCATCAATTATGACCCATCAGGTTTGGAGGACACCACCACCATGAAAAAAACTGCCGCCCTGTTCACCATCATCGCCATGGCCGGTTTGTTAAGCGCTTGCGGAGCCGCCCGCTGGGTGCGCACCCCGCTTCTGGAAGGCTCACGAACGACTGTCAACCTGGAACACCGGGTGGAAAAGGACCAGATCACCCCTCAGCATTATAATCACCCTTACAAAATGCCTCTGCAGGATGTGGGAAAACTCCTCGGGGATCTGGCCTATAATGAAAAAGCCGTCCTGCTCGGCCGGCAGAATGAAACACCGGTTTTTCAGGCCATAGAAATCGCAACACTTGCCCCGGCCCTGACAGATGCCCTGACCAAGGCTTCTCCCGACCAGCGGATCCAGTTCACCTCCTTCAACAAAGGGGGCGGTCTGCTGTTTAAAAATACCAGAAAAACCGAAGGTGTCCTGTTTGTGGAACCGAAAGACCGGATCAATCTCGCCTTTAACCTGATCAACGAGGATGTGGTGACGGCCGAAAGCCAGGATTCCCCACAGATGTATACCAATTCGGATCCATTGAAAGTCAGGTTTTCGGATACCGTCCTTATCCCCAATGCTTCCTATACGGACATCAAGCAATTCGATAACGGCAAACCGGCCCCCATGTGGGTGGTGGCGGATGCCGGAAAGCTTAAGGAGGCGGTGGCGTCCGCCCCGAAACCGGCGCCGGCCCCTGTCGTCATAGCACCCGAAAAGCCGATTATCGCGCCCTTCATCCAGACATCGCCGCCCGTCACGCCAGCGCCCAAACCGGTAATGGAGCCGAAACCGGCAACCGCCGCTCCCCCAGCGCCGGCCGGAGCCGTGCCCCAGGAAACCAATCAGCAAGACATTAAAAATAAACTCCAATACTTAAAAGAACTGTACGAGAGCGGCCTGATCACTGAGCCGGAATATCAGGCGGAAAAGAAAAAGCTTCTGGATAAAATCAATTAGGGTCTATTTTAAACTGCTTCCAATGGAAGTTTCTGTGAATGAAATTCCTTTTCGTCCTGATGATAACCATGGCAATCAGCGCCTGTTCCCATTCAGATATGTACAGGACAAATTTTTTAAAACAGACTGAACCGGCGAAGCATTCCGTTCGGGTGACATGGATGGGAACCGCCGGTCTTTATGTGTCTGACGGGGAAACCGGAATCTATATTGATCCGTTCGTGAGCCGTTACGGCCTGCTTAAGGTCGGTGCCGGGTTTTCGTTAAAACCGCAGCACCCGCTCATCGACGAATGGATCACACTGACCGGCGGGCAAAACGCCGCCGCGATCCTGGTCTCCCATTCGCATTATGACCATGTTCTGGACGCTCCCTGGTTTGCTGAAAAGACCGGGGCGACGATTGTGGGGTCCCAAAGCACGGCGAATGTTGCTCTGGGGGCCGGAATCCCCAACAACCGGATTAAAACCATAAGGGACAGGGACACGGTCAATATCGGAAATTTTGAAATCACATTTATTCAAAGCGTTCACAGCCCTGCCCTGTTCGGCAAAATTCCCTGGCCGGGAAAGATTGAGCAGCCCCTGACCCCGCCCGCGCCGGCATCCGCCTACCGGGAAGGCGGCGCATATGCCCTTTTCGTGAAACACCCTAAAGGAACGTTTCTGCACTATGGAAGTCCGGGCGTCAAACCGGGTATTTTTGAAGGTATGACAGCGGATGTGGTGTTTTTAAGCATCGGGGGGCGCAAAGACACCGGCTCCCTTATAGACCATGTTATCACCCCCCTGCATCCGGCGACCGTCATCCCCATTCATTTTGACGATCTGTTCGGACCGGTCAGCAAAGAGGTTACCCCGCTCATCGGGGTGAACTTAAATGAATTCTGGACCACCATGGCCGCTTCAAAATCGTCATTTATCGTGAACACCCTGCCGGTGGGAGAGGAAAGGGTGTTGTTCCATTGACCGCATCATTAAACAGAGCCCCCCATGAAACTGCCTGAAGTTGTTATCCGTCTGCCCGAGTGGGTCGGCCCATGGATTGAACGGTCGCCGAAAACATTTCCGGCTATCGAAGACCGCATGGGCTTTGTGGTTGAACTGTCGCGGCAAAATATCCGCCGTCAAACCGGCGGACCGTTTGCCGCAGCAGTATTTGACATGAACGGAGGGCTTATCGCACCGGGCGTCAACACCGTGATAACATCCAACTGCTCCATTCTGCATGCGGAAATCATGGCCATTGCCCTGGCCCAGCAAACCCTTGAACGATATGATATTAGCGACGGCGGGAAATTCAGTTTCGAGCTGATTGCTTCCACCGAACCCTGCGCCATGTGTTTCGGGGCAATTCCCTGGTCGGGCATCCGGATTCTGGTTTGTGGGGCACGGAGCGCAGATGCCGAAGCTATCGGGTTTGATGAAGGCCCCAAACCGTCTGGCTGGGTGGCGGCCCTGAAAAACCGGGGCATTGAGGTGAAACGGAATGTGATGCGGGATGCGGCGGCTTTGGTCCTGAAGGAATATGCGGCATCCGGCGGACAGATATACAATCCCGGATCAACGACTTAACCAATTTTTCTCTGCGACTCAGCGGCTCAGCGCGAGTTCTGTTTTTTCTCCCGCAGAGACGCGGGGGCGCAGAGGGATTTATTATCTTTTACGTTTTCATATAATAGGAAGAAAGCATCATGTTCCCCCTCTCTCTTGAAACCCTCCTGGCATTCGGCATGGCATCCGTATTGCTGGCCCTGGCCCCCGGTCCGGACAATATTTTCGTGTTGACCCAGTCCGCCATGCACGGCAAAGCCTCCGGTCTGATCGTCACCCTCGGGCTGTGCACGGGCCTGATCGTTCACACCACCGCCGTAGCCTTTGGCGTGGCCGTCATTTTTCAGGCTTCCGCCCTGGCGTTCACGGCGTTGAAACTAGCCGGTGCCGCCTACCTGCTGTACCTTGCATGGCAGGCCTTCCGCGCTTCGGCGGCAGCCATAAAGGCGGGGCCAAACGGGCGGCTGACTTTCGGCAAGCTCTATCAGCGGGGCATCATCATGAATGTCACCAACCCCAAGGTGTCTATTTTCTTTCTGGCGTTTCTGCCACAGTTCGCGGATCCCTCCCGGGGTTCCCTGCCCCTGCAGCTCATTTTACTCGGCGGGATATTTATCCTGGCGACCGTGGTCGTATTCGGGGGCATTGCATGGATGGCGGGCAGCCTGGGGCAATGGCTCATCCGGAACGAAAAAGCCCAGACGTTTATGAACCGCGTGGCAGGCACGGTATTTGTGGGGCTGGCATTGAAACTTGCGACCACGACAAGATAAAAAATCCGGGTTTTCCTGCTGGTGGCGGGTTTACCGGCGCTTTTTATCTCCCAGAATCAGTTTTTTGAATTGCTCGGTGATCCAGCGGGCGGGAACGCCGGTGGCGGAATATCCGATGAACGCCATCATTATACATATGACCACCCGGCCGGAAAAATCGATGTCGGGCGTAAAAATCAGGGGCGTCAGCAAGCCGGAGAAAATGATCCCCATCAGGATTCGCCATGAATCAGGTAAAAACAGAATATAAAAAAATATATAACTCATTGTTATGGGACGTTTTTTCAAAATATCACCTATGGCAATGGGGTTAAATTCAGAACCATTTGTTTACCTCATGGCTGGCCCGTTTTGCAATGAAAAAGGTGAAAGGCCAAAACAGCATTCCGGTTTTTTATACACTAAAAATACAAGTTTTGTATCTTTAACAAAGGAGAGACATAAATAATGATGAACCCCATTCATATTATTAAACGATACAAAATCTTATTTGTTCTGATGTGCGTTGCTGTCGCCGCCGGTTGTTGTTCACCCGCTGAAAAACAAACAAAGCCTGCAGCAGTTCCGGAAATACGGCCGGGAGTACTTGCGGGATATCTTCAGCCCGAAGCGCTGCCCGACAGCCTGGCGCTGCTTCCGCCGCCGCCGTCTGAAGGCTCCGCCGCCCTGGCCTGCGATGAAGAGATCAGCCGGAATGGTTTGGCGTTGCGGGACACCCCGCGCTGGACCATGGCTGGCGAAGATGCCGAGCTGATGTTCCCGGAGGCCGCAGGTACGTTCTCCTGCGCACTGGGCATCCCGATTACAGAACAGGACACCCCGCACCTTTATATGATTTTACGCCGCACCCTCACCGATGCCGGCCTTTCAACATCCAAGGCCAAGAAGCATTACCAGCGAAAGCGACCGTTTCAAATCAACCAGCAGCCGATCTGTACGCCGGATGAGGAACCCTTCCTGATCAAAAACGGATCGTATCCTTCCGGGCACACCGCTGCGGGCTGGGCCTGGGCCCTTATTCTCACGGAAATTGCCCCGGACCGGGCGGATGAACTTCTCGCCAGAGGCCGGGCATATGGTGAAAGCCGCATCGTCTGCAATGTCCATTGGAATTCTGATGTGGCGGAGGGACGTTTCATGGGAGCAGCGACTGTTGCCCGGTTGCATGCCGATCCCGCGTTCCGTGCAGATCTTGAAGCTGCCAAAGAGGAATATGCAGCTGCCCGGGACAAAGGCCTGAGACCTTCACAGGACTGCGAATCCGAGGCCCGGACACTGGCTATCGGTCTGCGCCCGTTAAGTGTCGAGGCTGAAATTCTCAAATCCTGGCAAGGAGACTTCCCGTTAAATCAGCTCCATCTGCTGCCGGAGGGACAGCGCCAGTCGCCCGCCGGTTTTATCGATAGTGCCCAAACCTTCACGGATGTCTGGAAAGCCTTGAAACCAGGTGAGGGCGTTCCGGTAATCGATTTTAATGCCAACCTCGTCCTTTTTGCCCGCAACACCCAGTTTTTTAACCGCATTTCAATCGGAAAAGTGGATGTGAAAAACGGCGTGGCCCAATTACTGGCTATGGAAACCATGTCCGCAAATCCTCTTGAAGACAAGGCCGCCATGTCGATGGTGGTGGTTTCAAAAAGCGGAGTCAGCGCAATTCAGACCGGCGACAAAATCATTCCTATTGCGAAAAGCCATTAAGATTGCATTCTCGATATAAAAAAACCGGCCCTTCAAAGACCGGCTTTTTCAAATTTTAACGGCTGATTTCCAGGGAAGGCCCCTGCTTTATTTCTTCCCGGATTCTGAATCCTTGCCCTCCAACCCCGCGATCGCCTCAAACCATTTTTCTTTGGGTACCCAGACTTTTTCCGGCGGATCCGCAACATAGTGGGGCGACATGATCTGCTCACCGGATTCGTTAAATACATCCTGGATATTGGCATGCAGATTGGACAGCACGGTGCTGCGCGCCTTAGGATTTTCAACAATGGCGGAAAACAGGTATTCGACATAAAAATCGGAAAGCGAGCGCTGCCGGACAATCGGTTCCGGTTTTTTCGCAAGGCCGGGGGTTTTTCGGGCCGCGAGCAGGAGAAGTTCATGGACCTTTCGCCATGGCGTGGAATATCCGATGGTAATGCTGGTTGCGAGGATAGCACCAGTGCCGCCGTCAAACCGCGAATAATTTTTAAGCGTGGCGTTGCTCAACACCGCATTGGGGATAGTGACTTCCTCGCGGCTGGCGGTCCGGAGTTTGGTCGATAAAACCCCCAGTGACAGGACCAGGCCTTCCATATCACCGAATTTTATGAAGTCACCGGCCCGAAACGCGCGGGAATACATGAGAACCATTCCGGCCGCTGCCTGATTGACGACACTCGTCGACCCCAGTGACAGAATGACGCCCACCAGAACGCTCACGCCTTTGAATGCTTCCGTACCGCTTCCCGGCAGATACGGATAGGCCATGATAAAGGCAAAAACCCATAAAACCCCTCGGGCGATGCGGCTTGTCGGCCGCACCACTTCCGGATGAAGCCATGACAGACCCACCCGTCCGGTTTCGACATTGCTGAAAAAAGAGTCGAGCCACTGGGACAGGATGCGAAACACTAAAATGATAATGGCAATGGCAAAAAAATCCGGAATAGCGGCAAGAAATCCAGCGCCGAACTGGTTGAGGATACCCATCAGATATCCGCCCAGGCTTTCACCCCAGGTCCGGGTTTGGGGAAACTGACGCAGGCAAAAAGTCAGCCAGAGGTGTGTTGTAACCAGAACAACGATCCAACTGGCAAGGCGAAAGATCCATCGGGTAATGGGAACAATCTGCTGAAAAATATTAATTCCGACGATTTTGATTTTTTCGGCAAACCGGGCTTCGATGGCTTCAAAACGGCGCATCAGAAATCCGTAAATCCGGTTGAAGATAAACAGGATGAACACAAAGACCAGTGTCGCCACAATACAGTATCCGGCTGCAAGGAAAAGGTATTTAATGTCTTTTGACTCTGCCACTTCTTTTTGGATGATTGTCAGACTTTTAATCGCACGGTCGATGACGGTTTTTTTGTCTTCCCCGAAAGCCGGGGCAAGATCGTCTTTTGTAATGGTAAATGCCGGTTCCTCTCCGATAAAAACAACCGTCCCTTCAGGCAGTTCTTTTGTGGTTATCTCTTTTTTGTAATTATTAGAAATAATTCGATTCAGACGTTGATTCGTATACTCGGCACGGGCCGAAGGAGAATAACCAAAAAGTTTACCTCGGAAAACGGCGATGGCATGGTTATTAAACATAATTATTGCAGGAGCGCTTTCGGATTCAGAGGCTTGGCCGCCGGAAGATGGCAAATTCATTGGGGGCATAACTGACATCGGGTCTTTCTGAACGGAACAATCTGAAATTTTAGGAAAACCCATGGCAATGCCTGCCAGAATCAGAATGCATAAAAGATTTTTTTTCATAGCGCCCTCTCCAGCAGATGAGCTTGAGATATTTCGTTGTCTCATTTTTTATATTTTGATACAAAAATGTTTAAGGCAGAGACACAGAATTCTACTTTTTTTGTAATTCCGGAACCGGTTCGATGATTTCCATGCATCGTCATTATGGACACAAATCGCGCCTTGTGCAAGCGGATGTTTAGTAAGAACTGTATTAATAGTGGTCGCTGAAGCAAGTCGCCTGATGTGGCATACAAATTGAGTATAAACAATAGTTCAAGGTTCAGCCCGATTTCCCGGCAATGTTCCATAACGGACATTCCCATTTAATCAATAATCAGACATAAACTATAGAAACGAACCCAATGAAGATCAAACTGATTTTAATGGTAATGGCGAGTTTTATTCTGAGCATAACCATTCGTATTGATTATGTAAAAGCGGAAAGCAATGAAGAACTGGCCAAAAAACTGGCCAACCCGGTGGCCTCTCTCATCAGTGTGCCGCTGCAATACAACTATGACGGGAATTATGGTCCGGACGACATTGGTTCCGTCAGCAAACTGAACATTCAGCCGGTCATTCCCATCACGCTGAATAATGAGTGGAATTTGATCACCCGAACCATTGTCCCGCTGATTGATCAAAATGGCATTCCTGTTAAGGATCAGGACGAATCGGGACTCGGAGACACCACTGCCAGTCAGTTTTTCTCTCCCAAGGATCCGACCTCTCGGGGCTGGATCTGGGGAGTAGGCCCGGTCGAACTCCTGCCGACGGCATCCGACAAAATGCTCGGCAACGAAAAGTGGGGCCTGGGTCCAACGGCTGTTGTCTTGAAGCAGACAGGGCCATGGACGTTCGGCGGACTAGCCAACCATGTATGGTCCATCGCAGGCGATGAAGACCGGGGGGATATCAGTTCAACCTTTGTCCAGCCTTTTTTGGCCTACATTACAAAGACCAAAACCACGCTGGGTCTGAATACGGAATCCACATATAACTGGGAAACCAACCAGTGGTCCGTTCCGGTGAACGTCACGGTAGCTCAGTTATTAAAGATCGGTCCACAGATATTACAAATTCTGGTGGGTACACGCTACTGGGCTGAAGCGCCCGACAACGGACCTGAAGGATGGGGCTACCGGGCGCAGTTGACGTTTTTGTTCCCGAGATAAGTGAGTGTTAAAACCATTATTTTTATTGATTCTTTTTGGCATGTAGCATCCGGTAGGAATTTTAGGGACATCGTGTTATTTTTTTGATACTCAATATGAAAAATGAACATCCGATTAAACCTGATACATTAAATAAGGAGAACCTCATGAAGATCCAACATGTTTTTAACCGATTATTTTTATTTATTTTTTTGGCAATGCTTTGTGTGTCCTGTGCAACAACCCACCAGGAACGTTCGGTCAAAACATCCGGTTTTTTGAATGATTATTCCCAGTTAAAGGAAGGCACGGATGATCAGGCGCTGATGGTTTATATCGATACGGGCGTTCAATTTAATCAATACAGTAAAGTTATCATCGACCCGGTCCGCCTGGTGGCCACTGAAGACAGTGATATGGCCAAAATTTCAACAGAGGATCGTCAGGCCATTGCTAATTATTTTTATGCCGCACTGAATGAGAATTTGTCTAAAAAATATACCATTGTCACCGAACCCGGTCCTCAAACCATGAGATTGCGGGTGGCTTTGACGGATATGGCCGGATCAAAGGTGGTGCTGGACACACTGTCTTCAATCGTTCCTTTTGGTATTGCCTTTAATATGATCTCAGTGGTTGCCACCGGAAACAGTCTGTCTGTAGGTTCCGCAACCGGTGAAATGGAGCTGTTGGATTCAACCACCGGGAAAAGGCTGGCTGCTGCAGTGGATGGTCGTGCGGGTGCAAAATATACCGGTAAATTTGACAAGTGGGAAAAATGGAACGATACAAAAGAGGCCTGTGATTTCTGGGCCGAGCGGATTGAAACACGACTGGAAGAACTGTCTGGCGCTGGAAAAAGTCTTAAATAAAAAGAAATAATAAAGTCGCAGTTTATTTATGGAGAAATAAGAAATTGCCTTTGAGTATTTTTCAAAAGGTGAAAAGGAAATAAGACTGGCCGATGAAAAGAACGGCCGGCTTAGTATTCAGGTTCGGTAATTTGATGACGTATTCGACATGCGGTCGGCCGGGCGGGGAATCACCCCGCCCGGCAATGATTTGGAGGATGCGCAAAATGGTTTGATGTAGTCATCTGCTTTGTTTTAAATTTTTCAGGAAAAATTCGGCAAAGTGAATACCCATACTGAAAACGATCAGAAACATTTTATCTCAAGATTCCGGCGTTCCATTTCACCGGGACCGATAATTCCGCGCACCGACAAAGAACGCAAGTCGGCTGTCATCAATTTTTTTGCCCTTCACATTCATCCGCCGACTGTGCCCGAAACCGTTCTCCGCTTCACCCATACGTTCGGCCTTGGCGGCATGGCGCTGGTTCTTATCCTGATACAATTTGGGACCGGCATTTTGCTGAAATTTGCGTTTGAGCCAACCCCAATGACCGCTTATGCGTCGATCCAGTCACTTCAGACCAAAACGCCTTTCGGCCAGCTCATCCGCAACCTCCATCACTGGAGCGCCAGTCTGCTGGTGATGATTATTTTTCTTCACATGCTGCGCGTGTATTTTACCGGGGCGTTTCATTCCCCTCGCCAGTTTAACTGGATTATCGGGTGGGCGATTTTTGCCTGTGTGCTGGCGGCAAATTTTACCGGCTATCTGCTCCCCTATGACCAGCTTGCTTACTGGGCGGTGATGGTTTCAACCGGTATGCTGGGATATATTCCGGTTATCGGGCCCACGCTGCAGTCATTTTTTCTGGGTGGTGCGGATGTCGGTCCGGCAACCATGCGAATATTTTTTGCCTTCCATACAGCCCTTTTACCGGTCATTGTGCTGATACTTGCGGGGTTTCATTTCTGGCGGGTACGCAAGGCCGGCGGTGTTGTGGTTCCCAGGGCATCGCTTGCGGAAATATCCGATAATAATCAGGTCCGCGTACCGGTGCTGCCCAATCTTCTCATGCGTGAGACGGTTACGGCACTGGTGCTCATTGCGGGCATTCTGGCGTTTTCCGTATTTTTTAACGCAACCCTGGGTGATCCGGCCAATCCCGGACTCAGCCCGAATCCCACCAAAGCGCCCTGGTATTTTGCCGGATTCCAGGAACTGCTCCTGCATATCCACCCGGCGTTTTCCGTTTTTGTGATTCCCCTGGCAATCACTCTTTTTCTGATGCTGGCGCCCTATATCAACTTTGACGACAATTCCGAAGGCGTATGGTTTGTTTCCCCCAAAGGCCGCCGGATGGCCATTATTTCAGGAGTTTTGTCCGTTCTGCTGACGTTGGTTCTGATTCTTATCGATGACTATGCGGCCACCGGGATAAAAATTCTGAATTCAATCCCACCGGAAATCAGTCAGGGCGCACTTCCGACTTTTATTCTGATGATCGGTATGGGACTCTTTTACCGGCTGATGAAATCCCGGTTTTCCGCGACAAATAACGAAGCCGTTCAGTCGGTTTTTGTATTTATCATGACCGCATTAATTGTGCTGACCATAGTCGGTGCGGTTTTCAGGGGCAAGGATATGGCGCTTTCACTGCCGTGGTGACACTTATGGTGAAAAAACAATCGACAGAACATCCACCGGTTCAATCCGAAAGGCGCAGCTTTTTAAACACGATTTGGATGGTCCTTGGCGCAGTGGCGCTTGGAGAAGCGGCGTGGCTCATCACCTCATTTTTAAAGCCGCGAAAACGGAAAATCCACCAGGGGGATTTCGGCGGCGCCATCACTGCCGGCCCGGTAAGCAGTTTTACGAATAACACGGTGACCGCGTTTCCCCGGGGCCGGTTCTATCTATCCCGGCTGGATGACGGCGGGTTTCTGGCCGTTTCACGTCAGTGCACCCACCTGGGGTGCACCATTCCCTGGGAGGAAAAAGAAAAATTATTTATCTGCCCCTGTCATGCATCGGCGTTTGATATCTTCGGCAATGCGGTCAAATCACCGGCGTCCCGGGCGCTGGATATATTCAAGGTTTATATCGAAAACCAGACGGTCTATGTGGACACCGGGCAGATGATTAAACGCTCGGAGTTTCGCAAAGAACAGGCCGTTTATTCAACTGCCCCCGGGAGTAAGGCATAGCGGTATGACGGGCTGGAAAATCACCGGCATTATCGCCACTCTGATTATTATTGCGCTGATACCTATCTATGCCCTGAAAACACAACAGGTCAGAGAACAAACCGGAGAACGGGCACCTGAAGTCACGGCTGAATTTACCGGAAGCGACAGCTGCAAGGATTGCCACCGTCAGGAATATGACAAGTGGAAAACGTCCCATCACCGCATGGCCATGGCAGCGGCAACCGATGAAAGCGTGCTCGGTGATTTTGACAATGCCGAGTTTTCGTATTTCGGCGTAAAGTCCAGATTTTACCGGAAAGACGGGCGGTTTTTTGTGCACACGGCAGGCCCTGACGGGAAAATGGGGGAGTTTGAAATCACCCACACCTTTGGCTGGTATCCCCTTCAGCAATACCTGGTTCCCTTTCCCGGCGGCCGCATGCAATGCCTGCAAATCGCCTGGGACGTGAAAAAAAAAACATGGTATCACCTGTCGCCGGAAAAGCCCGTCGATCCGTCGGACTGGCTCTACTGGACCAACAGCGCCCAGAACTGGAACGGCATGTGCGCCGAATGCCATTCCACGAATTTGATCAAAGGATATGATGTCAGCGCGGACACATATCATACCACATGGTCTGAAATCAGCGTGGGGTGCGAAGCCTGTCACGGACCGGGGTCGCAGCATGTGAAATGGGCCCGGATGCCGGATATGGCCCGGCCCCAGGTGGAGAATTATGGTCTGGTGGTCAGAACAAACGCATTAAGTTCGCGGCAGCAGGTCGAGCTTTGCGCCCCTTGCCATTCCAGACGGAGTTCTTTGGGTGATAATCCGCACCATCTGGTCGATTTTCTGGATTATGCCATTCCCCAGGTTCTGGAAGAAGGGTATTATTATGCCGACGGACAGATTCTTGAGGAAGTATACGTATACGGATCGTTCACGCAAAGCAAAATGTACGCCATGAATGTCCGCTGCAGCAACTGTCATGACGTGCACAGCATCAAGCGGGTAAAGGAGGGCAATGATCTTTGTCTTCAGTGCCACAAGTCGGCGATTTACGATACCAAAGACCACCATTTTCATAAAAAGCCGGGGGAAAAGGGTGATCCCGTCAAGGCGGCAAACGGAGACGTCCTGTTTGACGTCGGAACCGGGGCGAAATGCGAGCAATGCCACATGCCGGGGCGCTATTATATGGGGGTGGACTATCGCCCGGACCATAGCATGCGGATTCCCAGGCCGGACCTGAGCGCGGCCATCGGAACGCCCAATAGCTGTAATCGCTGCCATGCCGACAAAACAGTTCAATGGTCCGTTGAAAATATACGCAAATGGTATGGCGAACGGAAAACACCGCATTACGGGACAATTCTGGATGCCGGAAGAAAGCAGCTAGAAGTCGCAATAGACGATCTGGTAAAACTCGCCGGCGACCGGCTTTATCCCCCTATTGCCCGCGCCACGGCCCTGGAATTGATGGCATCGTATGCCAGTGAAAAATGCGTCCGTGCGATTGAACAGGGGCTCACTGATGAAGATAGCCTGATTCGTCTGGCATCGGCACGAAATTTAACCGAAACCGACCCGGTCAAACGCCTCACGCTGCTGGGCCCATTACTTTATGATCCCATTAAGGCGGTCCGCATCGATGCGGCCAGGGGGCTGACCAGCCTGCCGACGGGTATGATGCCGGATGAATTAAGGGAAAAATACCAGACAGTGCTGGCTGAATACGAGCAGGCCATGGAGCATACGGCGGATTTTCCGTCATCGCGCCACAATCTTGGCATCATTTACGCCAATCTTGGGCAGATTGACAAATCGGTGGAGAATTACCGCAAGGCGATTGAAATCGACCGGGAATTCTATCCGGCGAAAGTCAACCTGGCCATGGTGTATAACCAGATGGGCAAAAATGCTGAGGCGGAAACACTGTTGAAGGAGGCCTTGACCTCCCATCCGAATCTGTACGAAGTTAATTATTCCCTGGGTTTATTGCTGGCAGAGGAGAAAAAATACACGGAAGCTGAATCGTATCTTCAAAAAGCCGCTGACGGGTTGCCGGAAAATGCCCGGATCAGATACAATCTCGGACTTCTGCAGCAGCAGACGGGAAAAGAACTGGCCGCCGGGGTCTCTTTAAAAGTTGCTCTTGCGATGGAACCTGAAAATTTTGATTTTTTGTATGCGCTGGCGGATTTTTACATGAAACGAAGCCAGTGGGAAGAAGCTGGACCTGTCGTGGAACAGATGATCGAAAAACATCCGGACCAGAGCATCGGTCATGAAATGCTGTCATTTATCAAGAGCCAATAAAGATAAAAATGGACTGGAAACGAATTTTTCCGGGTAAGGGGACGAATGAACAAACAAAAGCAAAAAACATCGAAGCCTAAACCCGCTGGCTCCCGAGTCAGGATGTGGGGCGCATCCGGGTTGGTCCTTATCGCTGTTGCGTTAGCCGCCTTTGGTTACCGGGCCTGGCATCGGCAGTATCAGACCGCAGATCCGGTGACAATGGCCGGTCAATGGGTGCGTCCCGACGGCGGCTATGTGCTGCAGCTCAGCGACATTGGTACGGACGGAAAATTGAAAGCCGAATATTTCAACCCGCGTCCGATCAATGTGGCGCGCGCTGAATGGATGGTGGAGGAGGGCATCCTGGGAATTTTTGTCGAACTGCGTGATGCCAATTATCCCGGATCAACCTATAAACTGGCGTATGACACCAAAAACGACCGGCTGAAAGGCATCTATTTTCAGGCGGTGATGCAGCAGCGATTTGACGTCGAATTTGAGAGGATGAAATAAATTTGCGGGAAGCTGTGTTTATAAACCCAACCCAAAAAGGAGGAAGGGAAATGAAACGATCATCTATTTTAATAACGTTTTTATTTATTTTATTAACAGTATCAGCCGGCATTGCGGATGCCTCTGATGAAAACACATATTCAGGAGATCTGTTGTCCCGGTCGACGATGACCGGTGACTGGGGCGGCATGCGCAATGAACTGGCTTCCAAAGGCGTTACTTTTGATCTGAGCGTCACCCAGGTTGAACAAGGGGTCACCAGGGGAGGCAAAAATAAAGAATGGGAATATGAAGGAAGAGGTCTTTTCACGCTCAATCTGGACACCCAAAAACTGGGACTCTGGCCCGGAGGCTTTTTTACTGTGGAAGCCGAGGGGAATTGGGAAAATGCCGTTAATCCAAAAACCGGGGCGCTCATGCCGGTCAACAGCAGCCATCTCTATCCGCTGCCGGGAGATGGCGAGTTTGCCATACCCAATGTATCGTATATGCAGTTTCTTTCCGAACATTTCGGTATTGTCATGGGCAAGCTGGACACCACGACAGGAGATATGAATGAATTTGCGCATGGGAAAGGAGATGCCCAGTTCCTGAATCTGGCATTTAATGTTAATCCGACGCTTCTCATATCATGCCCCTATTCAACATTGGGGGCCGGCGCGATCATCTTGCCGGTCAAAGCAAATCCCGATGCCGCAGTTATTTCTTTTTCCGCGCTTTCCGGAGACGGGCAGCCCACCACAGACGGATTTGACGACCTGGGTAATGGAAACAACGTATATGCCGGTGAAGGCAGGGTGAGAACCGACTTTTTCGGGAAAACCGGGCACCAGCTCATTGGCGGGGTTTATTCAACCAAAACCTTTACATCCATTGATCAAAATTTACGGTTTATTATCGAGAATCAGGGAATTGAACAAAAAGAGGATGCCTGGGCTGTTTATTATAATTTCGACCAGTATATTTTCGAGGAGCAAAAAGGTTCCGGCAAAGGCATGGGCATTTTCGGACGGGTGGGCGTTTCAGACGGTAATCCGAACCCCATGGAATATTTCTACAGCATCGGTTTTGGTGGAAAGGGCTTCTTATCCCAGAGACCCAATGACGGGTTTGGCATCGGCTATTATTATCTGGATATCAACTCACCAAAGTTCACCGGTCCCCTGATGACCCGTTCTGTTTTGAGGGATGAGCAGGGGATTGAGGCATATTACAATATCGGCATCACCCCGTGGATGCAGCTCACGCCCGACATTCAGGTCATCAAGGGCGCCCAGGAATACAAACGCACCGGCCTTTTGACAAAAGAAGAAATTGATACGGCCACGGTGCTGGGACTCCGGCTTCAGATGATTTTTTAAGGAATGGCATATGAATTTAATGAAAAAACCGGCGGCTTTTCTTATCTGCATGACATGGTTCAGTCTGGCAACTGCTTGTCTGACCTTCGCCGCATCCCCTGCCACAAAGGAAGGAACGCCTTTGGTTGTTTTTCAATGGAGCGGCGACTACCCGGTTGAACGTCTGGGCAGCCTGCCGGAAGGCCAGCACAACTCGCCAGTCGGCTATATCATTGATAAAAAGACATTCAGTGGTGTGTGGCAAATTTTTAAACCCGGTGAAGAAATGCCGGAAGTCGATTTTACCACCCATTTAATCGTGTTTGTCCGTAACATAAATTTCTACAACCAAATCTCCATTATAAAATGCACGCTCAGGGAAAGCACGGCAGAGGTCCTGACAATGGAAACCCGGTCCGCCAAGCCCATCGAAGACAAGGTGGCCATGGCACTTGCCCTGATCCCCCGCAATGGTGTGAAATTCATCAACGCCGGAGAAATCAGAATTCCTGTATCGGACGAAATTAAGCCGGAACGTTCTTCTGCAAAAAACCCGGACAATGCCTGCTATTTTATCGAGAAACAGGCAGTTTGCCTGAATAACGGTCAGTTTGAGGTTGCGGCCGCCTCGGATTCAGCTTCAAAAATCAAGACCGCGATTTTCGGCGAACCTGTTTTTGGCGATCTGGATGGAAACGGCAGCAAGGATGCGGTGATGTTTCTGACTCAAAGTTCCGGCGGCAGCGGCACTTTTTATTATGTAGCTGCCGCGCTTAACATGCATGGCTCGTTTTCGGGTACCCATGCGATCTTCCTTGGCGACAGGATCAGCCCCCATACTATTGCGATTCAAGACAGGATGATTATTATCAACTATACTGATCGCAAAGTGAATGAGCCCATGTCCACGCCTTCTTCTATCGGCATATCCAGATACATTGCACTGAACGGCAATCAACTTGTCCCGAGCCCGCATCATTAATGAGCCGGTTGTCAACACAGGGACCGTGCTGCTAGCCATCACCAAATCTCTGGGGCTGTTTCGATTGAAACAGAGCAATTAATATTCAAAATCTATAAATAAAAAGGATAATTATGAAAAAACCCACTCTGACTATTTTTTGGTTGTTTTTTGTGCCCATTTTTCTGCTTGCTGCCGGATGCGCTTCCAAAAAACCGCATTACTCCGGGTTCCTTGAGGATTATCCGGAATTTCAGCCGGGTCAAAAAGGGGGCGTTGACCTTGTGTATCTCAAAGAAGGGGTGGATTTTAAAAAATACAACAAGATGATGCTGGATCATATTATTTTCTTTACGAATCCGGACGCGAAATTTAAAGGGGTTGAAGCGGACGAGCTCAAGAAACTGGAAGATTCTTTCCATTCGGCCCTGAAAAATGAACTGGAAAAGGAATATCCGCTGGTGGCGTATCCCATTGTGGATGCGCCAGCCCCGGATGTTATGAAATTACGCATCGCGGTGACCACTTTAAACCCCGGCCGGCCCGTGGTGTGCGGGGCGGCAATGGCCCTTCTCCCGATCCGGCTTACCGTGGGAGAAGCCAAAAAAGCCATCACAGGAGAGGATATTGGTGCGGGCAGCGCAAGTATTGAGGTGGAGATGCTGGATTCGATGACGAATCAACGCATCGCCGCAGCAATAGATAACTATAGCGAATCTCCGGATTCCTGTGTTTCAGCAGAGGGGGCCGCCCATGAAGCATTTGGTTTCTGGGCGAAAAGGCTCCGGTTTTTCATGGACACCATTCATGGCAATTGATTTCAACATTGGCATCAGGTATAAACAGGCAGAAGTTCGGTATGTTTTTTTCTACTATCTTCTATCAGTTACTTGCAATTTTTTTCAAGAAACATAAAACGCGAACAAAAGGGAGACAGGACATGAAAAGGAAAACCGTATTAAGCATATTCAGCATGGTGCTCGGTATGGTATGCGTCGCAACAGCGACAATGGCGGCAGAACCGGATCGCACAACCCTGCCGATCCCTGAACCGAACTATCCCCACAGCACCGTGCTCGACGCGCGTAACGCCACACCGCCGCCCCGATTTGAAGTCAAGGCGCCGGTCGGCGCACCGAACGTGGTCATCGTTCTTGTGGATGACATGGGGTTCGGTATGCCGAGCGCATTTGGCGGGCCGGTGCACATGCCATCAGCCGACCGTCTTGCCAGTCAGGGGCTGCGCTACAATCAGTTCCATACCACAGCCGTCTGCTCGCCGACGCGGACCGCCCTGCTCTCCGGCCGCAATCACCACATGAACAACATGGGCGGCATCACTGAAACAGCCACGGCGTTTCCAGGCAATACGGGACAGCGGCCCAACAATGTCGCTCCCCTTGCCGAGATGCTGCGCCTGAACGGTTACTCCACCGGCTTCTTCGGCAAGAACCACGAGACCGCGCCCTGGGAAGTCAGCCCCTCCGGACCGACTGACCGTTGGCCGACACGTTCGGGTTTTGACAAGTTCTACGGTTTCTTTGGTGGTGAAACCGACCAGTGGGCGCCCACGATCTATGACGGGATGACCCGGGTTCCCACACCACACTATGAGGGATACAACTTCATGACGGACATGACCGACCAGGCCATCGGGTGGATGAAGTTCCAGAAGTCGCTGACACCGGACAAACCCTTCTTCATTTATTTCGCCCCGGGCGCCACCCACGCGCCCCACCATGTGCCCAAGGAATGGATTGCCAAATACAAGGGCAAGTTCGACGATGGCTGGGACAAGCTGCGCGAAGAAACACTGAAACGCCAGATCGCCCTGGGCGTGGTGCCGCCGGGCACGAAACTGGCGAACAAGCCCGAGGCCATCAAAGACTGGGACAAACTGACACCCGACGAGAAGAAGCTATTTGCCCGCCAGATGGAAGTGTATGCCGGTTTTGGCGAATACTGCGACCATGAGATCGGCCGGATGTTCGATGCCATCGGTGAGGCTGGTCAGTCAGAAAATACGCTGGTCTTCTACATCCTCGGCGATAACGGAACCAGTGCAGAGGGCGGCATGAACGGCATGTTCAGCGAGATGACCTATTTCAATGGTGTTCAAGAGACGGTTCAGGACATGCTCAAACATTACGACGATTGGGGCGGTCCCAACACCTATCCGCACATGGCCGCAGGTTGGGCTGTCGCGGGCGACACACCTTTTATGTGGACAAAACAAATTGCCTCCAACTACGGCGGAACCCGAAATGGGATGATCGTCTCGTGGCCCAAGCGCATCAAAACTGCCAACGAGATCCGCTCACAGTGGCACCACGTCATTGACGTGGCTCCCACCGTGCTGGAAGCTGCGAACCTGCCCGAACCCAAGAGCGTCAACGGCACAGTCCAGGAGCCGATCGAAGGCGTGAGTATGCTGTACACCTTTGACAATGCGCGAGCCAAGAGCACACACACGACCCAGTATTTCGAAATGTTCGGCAACCGCGCCATCTATCAGGACGGCTGGCTTGCCGGCACCCTCCACCGTGCACCATGGGAAATGAAGCCCCGGAGACCCTTGTTGGACGACATTTGGGAGCTTTATGACACAAGCAATGACTTCAGCCTCGTGAATGATCTGGCCAAGACCAATCCGAAAAAGCTTAAGGAGATGCAGGACCTCTTCATCAAAGAGGCCATCAAGTATCGTGCGCTGCCCATTGATGATCGGGTTGTTGAACGCGTCAATGCAGCGCTGGCGGGCCGACCTGATTTGATGGCAGGCCGCACCTCGCTCACACTCGCGCCGGGTATGGACTCGATGAGCGAGAACGTGTTCATCAACATCAAGAACCGGTCGCTCTCCATAACTGCAGATATGGAGATTCCGGAAGGTGGAGCGAGTGGCGTGATCCTGGCTCAGGGCGGTCGTTTCGGCGGCTGGAGCCTGTATCTCAAGGACGGCAAACCGACCTACTGCTATAACTTCATCGGGCTTGAGGAGTACAAAGTGGCTGCCTCTAATGCGCTCGCACCCGGCAAGGCCACCATCCGCATGGACTTCGACTATGACGGCGGCGGGGTCGGCAAGGGCGGTATAGCCACGCTTCTGGTCAACGGCAGTCAGGTTGCCAGCGGCCGGATCGAACGGACGCAAGCGATGATTTTCTCTGCCGATGAGACGGCGGGGGTCGGCAAGGATGACGCCACACCGGTCACGGCTGACTATAAGGAGCAAGACAATGCTTTCACGGGTAAGATTTTTAAAGTAACCGTGGACGTGAAACCCATTGGTGCTGCTGTCAAGGCGGAAGCGGACAAGGCCAGGGTGGAAGCTGCCCATAAAAAAGCGATGTCGGATTAACAGCATATCATCATCATCATCATCATCAGGGAGGAAAGGAAGCGATGCCCTTTCCTCCCTGATTTATTCTTCAGTAATGCGGATCTTGGGGTTGTGGGCTTAATCGCAATACAAAACTTAAATACTGGTTTTAAAGGAAATTGTCTGTGGAGTTATCTCTTGAAAGAATTTTTCGCCGTCTGACGGCATACGCAGGTATACTGCCAGTCATTTTAGCGCTCTTGTTCGCGCCCAGGCAAGCCTGTGCCGGCGAGATTGAGCCCAGAGCTTACGGCAACACGCCGGTCGGAGTCAATTTTCTGATAGCGGGTTACGCCTATTCTTCAGGAGGCTTGGCAACCGACGGTTCGTCGCCGCTAAAAGATGCAGAGCTGCGTATGAACTCCGGTATTTTGGCCTATGCGCGGTCAGTGGAGGTGTGGGGCAAACCGGGAAAGTTTGATATCATACTGCCGTATTCCGGTTTGTCCGGCAGAGCAGTGGTCGGGGAGGAACTTCGGGAACGTGATGTTACCGGTTTTCACGATTCCCGGTTTCGCTTCTCGGTCAATTTCTATGGGGCACCCGTGCTGTCGGTTCAGGAATTCTCCGACTGGCAGCAGGATCTGCTTATCGGGGCCAGCATTCAGGTTTCTGCGCCCACCGGGCAATATGATCCGGACAAACTGGTGAATCTTGGCAATAACCGCTGGTTCATTAAGCCCGATATTGGAATATCCAAGGCGTGGGGAGGGTTTGCGCTGGAGTTTTCCACCGGCGTATTTTTCTTTACAGACAATGATGACTTCTTTGGCGGCAAAGAACTGGAGCAGAATGAGGTTTCAACCACGCAACTGCATGCCATCTATAACTTTGGCAGAGGGATATGGGCTGCCGTGAGCGGAACGTATGATTACGGCGGGCGGACGACAATTAATGGCGTGCGGAGTGATGATCTGCAGAGTAACTGGCGGACGGGGGCGACATTGGGCCTACCCATAAACCGGAATAACTCGATTAAGCTTTACGCCAGCAGCGGCATTTCCACCCGCACCGGGAGCGATTACGACTTGTACGGAATTGCCTGGCAGTGCCGTTGGGGCAATGGACTGTAATTAAATTGTGATGTACACTCTTTAGTGTTTTTCAAACGCTGTAAAACAGTTGCCGGAGATTTCAGAAATGGTTAAAGGAATGAAGAACAAACAGGTGTTTTTCGGTATCATGCTTTTTATTGGCATATTGCTGTCCGTCCCGTCGTGCATAACGGAAAAAGAAATGTATCAATCGGCATCCGGTGAAAAAGAGCTGCCCAAATGGCGGCTGCTTGCAAGGGCAAGAGAAGCGCATGGCCCCTATATCCAGTGGAAGGAAGGGCTCATCAAAGAGCTTTATGCCGGCAGCAAGATGATTGATACGAAAAAAGGGCCCATCGAATATGCCATTCAAGGAGACAGCGGCCCTTACCTGATGGTCATGCACGGTGGCCCCGGCGGGTATGATCAAACAGCGGCTTTGTTCAGCGACATGTTTGACAAAGGCTTCCGAGTTTTGAGCTGGTCCCGGCCGGGGTATATCCGCACCCCTCTGGAAGTGGCGAAAACCTTTGAAGATCAGGCGGATGCGGCAATAGCGCTTCTGGATGCCCTGCACATCGACCGGGTGGCCGTCCTCGGTTACTCGGCAGGGGGACCGCCGGCCATCTATTTTTCATCCCGATATCCCGGCCGCACCTGGGCCCTGATTCTTGAATGCGCCGTGTCAAGAAAATGGGTAATTAAAAAAGAGAATATCGAGGAAAATATTTATTTCGGGTATCTGATGTATCAGGATCCTTTTCTCTGGACCTCTGATGTTGTGGGCACCCATGCTCCCCGGATGATCGGCATGTCCACCATTGAAATGGAAAGCTCCCTGGATAAGGCGGAAACCGAAAAGCTGATGGATAATATCATGAAAGACCCGGAACGGGTGAAGGTGCTTACCGGAATGATGAAAAGCATGAGCCCCGGCGATCTCCGCGAGGCAGGCATGAAAAATGATGTTGAGCAGCTTGAAAAAGTAAAAGACCTTCCCTTAAAGGACATTAAGACGCCCACCTTGATTATCCACGGAACAAAGGATGCCGATGTGTCTGTGGCGGATGCTGAATTCTCCGCAAGTCAAATTCCCGGGTCCGAGCTATTTCTTGTGCCCGGTGGTTTTCATGTCATGGCGATAACGGATTCCATAGACACAATCACCCAAAAGCGGGTGGATTTTTTAAAGGAACATTCACCGCATTAAACATAATCAGAGATGAAGAAAAACTGTATTCCGCTTTTAATCATTTTATAACGTTCCTATTAACCCTGATTTATTAAAGGAAACAGATTCATGAAAACAGGCGACCAGTGTAAAATGAACCGGCGGGTAAAAAGCAAACCCAATGGATTTATCAGCGAGGTGCTTCTACGTTTGCTATTTTTGATTCTTCTGTTTCCTTTTTTTTTGTGGGGTTTTTTCGCGTTCTGGTGGGGAAGCTGGCCCCATTGGGTTTGTGTGACCCTGGCCGTCTTATATTCTTTTTTAAATATTGCGGTTATCTTCATCGCATCCCGGCAATGGATACTCCTGCTTTGTTTTCTGGTGTTTCTGATTCCGCTGGCATCGTTTTTTCTCATGCAGCCGTCCAATGACCGGAACTGGCAGCCCGATGCCGTATCGATACCCTATGCAGAGATAAACGGCGACACGCTCATTCTCCATAATGTCAGAAATTGCGACTACAAAACCGAAACGGATTTTGTGCCGCATTTTGAGACTCGGACGTATGATTTATCCAAATTGCGCAGCGTCGATTGGATGCTTGTTGACTGGGGCTTGAAATATGTCGCCCACGCCATGGTCAGTTTCGGGTTTGAGGGAGACCAGTATCTTTGCTTTTCCATTGAGATGCGCAAGGAGGTCGGCGAGGAATATTCGGCAATTAAAGGATTTTTCCGGCAATATGAACTATTGTATATCGTCGGAGATGAACGGGATCTGGTTCGCCTGCGCACGAATTTCCGGAAAGGGGAAGATGTGTATTTGTATCGGTTACGGGGAGTATCTCAAAAAAATCTCCGCGGTTTTCTGATGGGGTATATCAACCGGATCAATCAGCTTCATGAAAACGCGGAATGGTATAACGCACTCACCCAAAACTGCATGACCAGCGCGTTTCGTATCGCCCGGCAGAATGCGGCACCCGGTCGTGGAAAATGGCACTGGTCCATCGTCCTTAATGGATTTGCCGACCGCCATGCATATGAAAACGGGGGCATCGACACTTCGCTGCCCTTTGATGAACTTAAAAAGGCAAGCCTCATCAATGAACGCGCCATAGCGGCAGGTAATTCCGCCGATTTTTCAAAACTAATCCGCCAGGGAATGCCAGGAATGGATGATGTGCCCGGAAAAGGAGAATAAAATGCAAATGCTGATTTTTAAAAGAAAAAACCTGCTTCCTTGGATGTTGCTTGGAATTTTTGTGTCGGCCATGGCCATCCTTTCCGGATGCGCCACTCCGGTGGGTGTCTCCCGGATGGGTGAAACGGCGGTTTATAAGCAGATTGACAGCAGCGCGCTGACGACAAATTCATACAGCAGCTACACCGCTGTTGTTCTTCATCGTCATGGATTAAAAGAAGAGGATTTCCTGGATGACCCGGCGAAATTCATCCGCAATCTGCATGAAATCGCCACCAATGATGACCGCCGGGATCTGCTGTTGTCTTTGTCTGAATTATGCTTTCTGACAGCCAAAAAGGCCAAGGCCGATCAGGAAATGCAACCCATCGATAACCGTGAATTCTTTTATTCCCCCACTCCATCGGAAACCATCTTTTCCACCCCTAAACCGGTCGATCCAAAAGATTTTTTTCTGGGATCGGCGGTTTATGCATATCTATTCCTAATGGGTCCGGGGGACGACCCGCCGCCCGGAGCGTTTGACCGGCGCTTCCGTTTGTCCTGTGATCTGTACAACCGAAGCATTGCGAATTTTATGGTTTTCACTGACGGCAAGGTTAACCTTGGAGATAAAATACTGCCGATGCCCGTCGGGAGTCTTCATCTGACCATCAAAACCCTTGAAGTTCCCTGGGATGTTAAGGAATTGGACCATGTCTATCCGGCTGATGCATTTGCGGTTCATGGATTAAGCGTTCGTAATCGGGTGCCGGGGATGGGGGCCCCGATTCTTGCGGTCCGGAAAAAGGGACCGGGAAGGCCGACTGCCGCCGCTGTTCCGGCGACTGTTTTTGTAAAAATCAAGGGGGGCATCAAAGATATAGAAACCGGCCATTGTGTTGCGGAGGCCAGCATTCATTCCACCATGTCCGAAAGCGACATCATGGTGAATGGTAAAAAAATTCCCCTTGAAACCGATTTGACTGCTCCCATCGCCTATACATTTAATGATCCGATTCTCTGGAGTCTCGGCCTTAATTTATTCCGCATGGGGCGGTCGCTTTTTGAACCGGGTATTTATCCGATTCAGCCCTATGAAGCCGGCAAGATTCCCCTTGTGCTGGTGCACGGCACCATGAGCAGCCCGGTCTGGTGGGCGGAAATGCTCAACACATTAAGAAGCGACCCACAGATCCGCAACCATTTTCAGATATGGCTTTATCTATACGACAGCGGGAAACCGGTTGTATTTTCTGCGACTCATTTGCGGGAGTCGATAGCGCAGAGGATAAAAAAATGCGACCCATCAGGTAAAGATCCGGCTTTAAAAAATATGGTGGTGGCCGGGCACAGCCAGGGCGGGATGCTTACAAGATATACCGCCATTGATACAGGCGATGCAATCATCAAGGCTCTTTTTGGAAAACCGCTTAAAGACTTGGACTTTTCGCCGGAGGAACTGGAAGTTATCAATCGGTATGCCGTTGTTCAACCGTTGCCGGAGGTGCGACGGGTTGTTTTCATTTCCACGCCGCACCGGGGGAGTCTGCTGGTCAGCTCTTTTGTCCGCAATCTTGCGGATCGATTAATCGCCTTGCCGAAAACGGTTGTTCAGGCCGGAACTGAACTTTTAAAAGTTACCGAAAGATTTTCATCTGCCGGCAGATTGAAATGGAAAATGGCGCATACGAGCATTGACAGCATGTCGCCGGATAATCCAACGCTTCCCGTAATAGCGGCCCTTCCGTTTCCACCCGGTGTGAAAGGTCATTCGATCATCGCCATCGATGGGGATGAAAACCCTCCGGAAGGGGATGACGGCGTGGTCGCTTACAAAAGCGCCCATATTGACGGCGTCGAATCCGAGCTGGTGGTGCGGCATGGTCATAGTTGCCAGATGGAACCGGACGTAATTGAAGAAGTCCGGCGGATTCTCATTGAGCATCTAAATGACAGGGAGGAAAGAAAGTGAAGACAAAAATCATGATTATCGCGTTGAGTCTTTTGATGCTGACGGCGGGGTCAGCATGGGCGGCGGAGCCTGAAACACCCGCAACTTCTGACGAGGGAAAGACAGCCGTCGCTTCGGAGGAAACCCCGCCACCGGAAACCGTCAGTGAGCCGTCGCACGGCTTCGGGCACAAGCTCCTTTTTTACATTCCCAATCGTATTTTGGATGTGTTTGATTTTATGCGGCTTCGTGTGCGGGTCGGCCCCGGATTTGCGGTTGGGGTGCGCGCAACCAAGCTGCTTTCGGCATTTGTTGGCGGATATTCTTCGATTTATGCTGGTCTTCCGGGGCCACGGCTTGCGCCTGTCGTCAAGTGGCCCATTGGTTTGGAAAATTACGCCGGGGTGGGTGTGAGCCTGGCGGACGCCACTGCTGGGGGGAATTTCGGGCCGAATTATTCGAATACGGAATTTGAGGTATCGGTTCATCCGCTCATCATTGGTTTCGACATTGGCGTTGATCCTGTGGAGGTACTGGATCTCGCGCTGGGATTTCTGTTTATCGATATCCGGGGTGATGATCTTTAGCAGGCGGACATTCCTATATGGTTTTCAGAAAAATTTCCAAATTTTTTGATTCAAAGGTTAGTTCCTGTATTTATATTTATTTTAATCAACCGGAATAAGGAGAGAAGTAAATGCGATCAAAATTTTTATCATTCGCGTGCGTCATGTTGCTGGGCTTAACCATGGGCTGCGGTCTTTTTAATGAAGGCCCTAAACCGGAATTCGCAGCCGGCAATGAGATTTCCACCACGGCGACGGTCGTTGCAATCGATTATAAAACCCGCCATGTGACATTAAAAGGCCCTGATGGCAATCTTACGGAAATATCGGTGGGTGAAGATGCGTATAATTTTGATCAGGTAGTGATCGGGGACCTGGTGGATATAACATATCTCCAGTCAGTTGCGCTTTACCTGCAGAAATCCACCGGTGAGCAGCCATCAGCGGTAACAGGCAGCGGCATGGTAAGGGCGCCAAAAGGGCAAAAACCCGAGGGCGTTGCTTATAACGTGCTTGAGGTCAAGGCCACAGTGGAAAATATTGATTATGCAAACCGAACCGTTGATATTCGTGGCCCTTATGGGAATCTCAAAACCGTAGTGGTTAATGAAACCGTTAAGAATTTCGATAACGTCAAGAAGGGGGATGAAGTCATAGTAAGATATACCGAAGCGACAGCGATTACAGTGCGCCCTGCGGAATCAAAATAGCGTCTAAAAAGTCTTCATCTGAACAAGATAAGACCAAAATCAGGTAATTCTATAATTTTAACAATGTATTAAGCTCTGGTTCAACCCCGAATAAAGGCGTTCGAACCAGAGCCCAAAAAACAGCTCCCCTCACCTGTCTTGCCAACCCATAGTTATCCAAAACCGGGAACCAGACCCGCATGATCATAGAAAAAAATGACATTCAGATACCAGTTCTTGCCGCAGGCCGGGGCTGGCTGGCGGTGGATAAACCTTCAGGCATGAGCGTTCACAACGCGCCGGGAGAAGACCTGTGCGCGATTGTATCGCAAGGGATCGGGGATGAGGCGGAACTCCAGGACCGAATCGGCATCAACCCCTTGCAAGACGTCCATCCGGTTCACCGCCTGGACAGTGAAACCAGCGGCGTGATCCTGCTGGCTGCCGACCCGGAATGTTTCCGGTTTTTTTCCCGGCAGTTCAATGACCGGACAATCCAAAAAACATATATCGCGCTGGTGCATGGCCGAGTGGAATCCCCAAAGAACAGGGATATTTGGGGAATGGGGCCGAGGCCGGGCCTATTTTTTCCGTTATTCCTTCCTAAATTTCAGTTCGCCGACTCCATCCAGCACCCTGCGCACCGTCTCGGCAAGCTGCTGGAGGATTATTGGTTTTAGTAAATAAGCATTGATCCCGATTTTAGCGGCCTCCTCATCCGATATTTTCCGGCTGTAACCGGTGCAAAGAATCACGGGAATATCCGACCTTATTTTAATGAGTTCGATCGCCAGAGTGTTTCCGGTCATCCGGGGCATGGTCATGTCCGTTATCACCAGGTCAAAGGCATCCGGCTTATTCTTAAAGAGCTCTAATGCCTCAATCCCGGATGTCCGGGTGGTTACAGTATACCCAAGCTTCGCAAGCTGCCTGGATTGCATGTTTACAATTGCCGTTTCATCATCAATCACGAGAATCCGTTCATTGCCGGTTGGCAAGGGTTCGGTGACAGGGGGCGCAACTCCGGTCCGCTGTTTCAAAATGGGCAGATATACCGTAAAAACCGATCCTTTTCCGGGAACGCTCTCAACCATGATTTCTCCGCCATAGCTTTTGATAATCCCGTGAATAACCGCAAGTCCCAGACCGGTGCCTTCCCCGGCTTCCTTTGTCGTAAAATAGGGCTCAAAGATGGACGGCAAAATATCCGGCGCTATCCCGACTCCGGTGTCCGAAACGGTCAGTTTCAGGAAATGCCCTTCCGGAAGTTCAGGATATTGTTCGAAAACCGGTTCATCGGAAAAGGCATCGAACAACCCGACTTCCAAGGTTCCGGAATCCGAATCCGCCATCGCATGGGCCGCATTGGTACAAAGATTCATGATGATTTGATGGATTTGAGAAGGATCTGCCATTACCAAAGATTCACTCCGGATGTCCTGCCGGATGTCGATGGTTGAGGGCAGGGAGGATTTGAGCAATTTCAATGTTTCTTTCACGATAATACCGACCTGGGTCGGTTTTGGTTCGTTGTCTGTCTGCCGGGCATATGCCAGAATCTGTTTGACCAAATCTCTAGCGCGTTGGGCTGCTATGTAAACTTCATTTAAATTGTCTTCCAGCAAAGAGCCTTTTTCAACATCATCCAGCGCAAGCTCCGTGTATCCCATGACCGATGTCAGGATATTATTAAAATCATGAGCAATGCCACCCGCCAGTGTACCGACCGCTTCCATTTTCTGGGATTGCCGGAGCTGATTCTCTATTTTAATTTTCTCTTCCTCGGTCTGCCGGCGGATGAGGATGCCGGCCAGCGTATTGGCAATGGCAGCTAAAAATTCTTCTTCATGCTGATTGCGAATATGCCCTTTCTTTAAATAAACATTTAATACGCCAAGGGTGCGCCCGGCCGCCAGGATCGGCACACAATAATGGCCATGATTGGCCATCCCTTCAAAATGGATATCATGGCGCTCGTCTATCCGGGAGGCGAATACCGTTTCTTTCAAAATCGCCGCCCGGCCGCAAAGGCATGACCCAATAGAAATTCTGCCACACATTTCCTGAAGCCTTTGTTCAAATCCGCGTTGTGCGCTTAATATCAGAACGGTGGGATCACTTTTAACAATAAATATCCCTCCCTTTGATTCAATGGTAAGCCAAGGAATGGAAAGTATCAGATCAAGGGCTTGTTCAAGAAGTTCGTCAAGCGGTATATTTTTAAGGGACAGGCCGAGCAGGGTGTTGATCACGGACTGAGTGTCATAACCTCGCCGGATCTCCGTTTCAGCCTGTTTTCGCTGGGAAATATCCCTCATGATTCCTGTAATTTCATATGTTCCCCCGCGACGGACTGCTGACAGGGAAAGCTCGACCGGCAAGGAGGTGCCGTCTTTTTTTAATCCCTCCACCTCCATTATTCCACCGGCCATCCTGGTTTGTCCTTGGGTCAGGAACTGACTAATGTGTGCATTGTGTTTCTCTCTGAAGGCTTCCGGTATAATGATCTCAATATTTTGACCAAACGCCTCATTCTCCGTATATCCAAACGTCTTTGCCGCTGCCGTGTTCCACAAAACTATCTCTCTATTTGTATTGATGACCACCAGGGCATCATTTAGTGACTCTACAAGTCCGCGATATCGCTCCTCGCTTTCGGTCATTATTGCGATCGCCTCCTGACGCTCCTTAATTTCCGTTTTTAATTTTTCAGTGGTTTCCGTTAACTGAGCAGTCCGTTGGGCTACCTTTATTTCCATTTGATCATAGGCGGAATGCAACTTTTCCTCAGCGTCTTCGCGCTCAGCAATATGGATGTGCATCGGCATGAACAAAAAATAATACAGCGCCGGAACCCCAAATAAAGTCAAAAGGGTTGCATCAATGAATATCACGGCAAATGGGGAGGGTAATGGCGGTAAAATATAAAGGATGACCATAATGATGATTTCAGCGATAAAGAAAAAAAACGTTGTATAAATGAATAATCTTTTGGGCGACATAAAGGGTTTCATGTGTCTTTTGTCTCCTAATGGATGTTAACCGGTCGGACTCTTAAGTCGAAATTCAGAACGAAAGGAACGGAATCGCTATTTCTCTGATGAGAAAATCAGGAAAAAAATCGGGGCACCAACGTTTATGTCAATGGCTGTTTCCGCTAAGAGGTCCTGGCGCGTTTTTGGCGGCATCCAGGACATTCCTGATCATTTTGGCCATTTTCGACTTATCCACCGGCTTCATGAGAAACCCCTCAATCATGATATCCTTTGCGGTTTTCACATTGACCTTTTCACTGAAACCCGTACACAGGATCACGGGA
The DNA here is from genome assembly GCA_003599885.1 of Desulfobacteraceae bacterium. GTDB lineage: Bacteria > Desulfobacterota > Desulfobacteria > Desulfobacterales > Desulfosalsimonadaceae > SURF-3. The sequence continues at coordinate 94,241 of QZKW01000030.1, forward strand.
ATGCCCGGCCGGATCTCCTTGGCCGACTCCGCCAGTTTGTCGCCGGTCACGCCCGGCATCGTCATGTCCGTAATGATCAGATCAAAGGAGCCGGGAGTTTTTCTGAAAGCTTCCAGGGCTTCCGTGCTGCTTGTTCTGGCTGCCACGGTATAGCCCAACCGTTCCAGGGTCTGTTTCTGCATTTTAACGATGGCCGGTTCATCGTCCACCAGCAGAATACGTTCGGTTCCCACCGGCAATGCCTCCGGCTGCCGGATGGTTACGGCGGGCGCCCGCTGTCCGTAAAGCGGCAGGTAAATATGGAATGTCGTTCCTTTGCCGGCTTCGCTGTAAACAGTAACATGACCGCCGTGGATTTTCACGATGCCGTGAACCACGGCAAGCCCCAAACCGGTTCCCTTGTCCGGACCCTTGGTGGTGAAATAGGGATCAAAAATCAGATCGAGATTTTCCTGCGCAATGCCGCATCCGTTATCACTGACAAAAATTTTCGCATAACTCCCCGGCGAAAGATCCGGGTATTGGCCGGCGCTGGATTCATCAAGTATTACCTTTTGCATGCCGATTTCGATAATCCCGTTGTCGCCAACGGCATGAGCGGCATTGGTGGCAAGATTTAGCAAAATCTGATTGATTTGGGACGGATTGGCATTGATCGTCAGCATCTCGCAGCCGGCCTGTTCCTTGATTTCAATAGTTGACGGGATGGTTGACCGGAGCATCCGGACAGCTTCCAGAACCAGAGGATTCAATTGAATGGGCTTCTTCTCCTGTTCGCCTTTTCTGCTGAAGGTCATAATCTGCCTGACCAGGTCCTTGGCCCGGTTGCCTGCGTTAAGAATTTCGAAAAGGTTGGCATGCAGAAGGGAACCGGGTTCCACATCGTCTAATGACAGCTCGGCAAACCCGATCACTGCGGACAGAATATTGTTGAAATCATGCGCAATGCCCCCGGCCAGTGTGCCGATGGCCTCCAGCCGCTGCGACTGCTGGAGACGGGTTTCCATTTCCCTGAATTCGGTGATATCCTCCATCAGTCCTTCTAACAGAATCTCCCCTTTTTTATTTTTCGTTTTCCGGATATGCAGCCGAACCCATATCCGCCCGCCATCCCTGCGCCTGAATTCATATTCGCCGTGCACAAATCCCCTGTTAAGGACTTCCTCGACAACAGGCCCTCTTTCTTCCGGCCGGGCGTAGAGTTCCGCAATGCTGCCGATGGATTTCAGCTCCTCAGAAGAAGCGGAATAGCCGAACATTTCCGTCATTTTCCGGTTGGCGAACAGAACTTTACCTTCAACGGTGGCCTGATAAACCCCCACCAATACATTCTCCAATATGCTTCTGTATTTTTCCTCGCTTTCCTTTAAAGAGAGTTCATCTGCGTCCCGCTGGTCTTTTAAAGCCTGTTTTTCAATGGCGGCAAAAATGGTCTGCGGCAATTTCCGGATATGCGCGGGCCGCTTGATGACATAATCGGACACGCCCTGCTTGAGTGCCATTACTGCGATTTCTTCAGAGCCGGTTCCGGTAACAATAATGACGGGCAACCGGGGATCATGTGCCTGGACGGCCTCAAGGACCTGAAGGCCTTCAAACCCGGCAATGTTGAAATCGGTTAAAACAAGGTCAAAGATATGGGTTTTCAACATCCTCTCAAACGATTGCCTGTCAGAGGCTTCCATGACTTCGAATCCGCCATGCTCTTTTTCAAGAGCGTCTTTGACCAGTTCACGGTCCAGTTCATAATCATCGATATACAGTATTCTTATTTTGCCGTTCATTGTGGTGTATTCCTTCCTATCCGGATTAATCCATAGGCGGTTCGACATTTAAGCTGAGCCAGTAGTCGGAGACTTGTTTGACGACTTTTAAAAAATCATCAAAAGAGACCGGCTTTACCAGATAACTGTTGGCGCCACGATCATAGCTCATGGCTCTGTCACCTTCCTCATTGGAAGAAGTGAGGATGATGACCGGCAGACGCTTGAGTATCTCAGTAGTTTTGATTTTTCTCAAGACTTCATGGCCGTCAATGCCCGGCATTTTCAGGTCCAGCAGCACAATATCCGGCAAAGGGTATTGGTTCCGGTCGGTATATTTCCCTTCACCAAACAGGAATCCCAGCGCTTCATTTCCATTCCGGGCTACCTGGATTTTATTTGTCAGGCGCGCTTCCTTAAACGCATCGATAATCAGTTCAACGTCCATTGGGTTATCCTCAACCAGAAGTATGGATGCGGGTCTTGTCACTGCTGTGTCCTTTCATGGCATCCTGCTTGATATCAAGCAGGATCAATTTACGTATTCGGATGAGTGGCGATATCATCCATTCAGTAATAAATTCTTGTTTAAATGAATGGCGTTGAGGCAGAGCCTGCCTTTAAAAGTTTGATCTTAAACACACTGCCCTTGCCCGGCGAAGACATCAACGAAACCTGGCCGCCCATGAGCTGGGCCGCTTTTTTTACGGCGGCCAGCCCGATGCCGGTTCCCGGATAATCCTCCTGTGTGTGCAGGCGCTGGAATATATTAAATATCTTTTCATGATAGGCCGGATCGATACCGATGCCGTTGTCGGCCACCGTCACCGTCACCCATGACCCTTCCACTTCACATCCGACATCAATCTTCGGCGGCGCATCCGGCTGGCGGTATTTGATGGCATTTTCCAGCAGATTGATAAAAAGATGGGTGGTCAGAGAGATATCCCCCTGAACAGCCGGCAGGTTTTCGGCAATGGTGATCCGGGCCGCAGTTGTTTTTATAGCATTTGAAAGGGTTTCTGTCACTGTTTTAAATACCTGTCCAAGGGGCACCGCCTCGGATGTGATGGCTTTTCGGCCCAGCCGGGAAAAATTCAGCAGGTCATCGATCAAGCCCCCCATCTGGCGGCTGGCCTTGATGATATTCTCAAAATAGTGCCGGCCTTCTTCGTTTAAAGATGCTTTATGCCTGCGATCGATGATTTCGGCAAACCCGGAGATGGAGCGCAAGGGGGCGCGCAGGTCGTGGGATACCGAATACACGAAATCTTCCAGCTCTTTGTTGGTCTCTTCAAGCTGGGCGGTGCGCTGGCGGACACGCAATTCAAGCTCCTGATTCAGCTTGCGGATTTCTTCTGCGGCGCGATGGTGTTCCGTGATGTCCCTGAATTCAACTGTTCTTACATGTTTCCCTTTGTAGGGTATGTTTCGGGCCTCCAGGCTCATCGGGTATTCTTCCCCGTTCTTACGAAGCCCGAATGCCTCATAGGGTTTTTCGTCACCGGAACGAATCTTATCCCTAACTAAATCTCTTGATTTTTCCGCAATCAGCAATAAACCGTCCATTCCAATCAGTTCTTCGAGAGAATAGCCGGTCATTGTTGACATCCCCTGATTGCATTCTAAAATGACACCTTTATCGTGGATTGCGATACCGCCAAAAGACGCATTGTGCAGGGCCTTAAAACGGGATTCACTCTCCAGAAGCGCATCTTTCACTTTCTTGCGCGCATGCCGGAGAGCCAGCAGCCTGCCCAGCAGCACGGTGGCCACCGGAAATATCAGCATGACCGGTACGCCAATTCTGGAAACAGCAGTTAAGGCTTCTTGTAAGGGCATCAAAAACATCCACAGCAGCATGGCGATATGCACAAAAACGCCAAGGAGGTAAAGTTCCTGAACGGAAACTTCACTCAGATCTTTCCGGCGCAGATGCCGCCATGCCAGACCCATTCCCCCGGATGTGGCGATCACGGCAACCCCTGTCCACATGCCGATTCCGCCCGAATACATACGGAATGCCGCCGTCATGACAATGGCGACCCCGGTTGGAACCGCCCCAAAAAACAACCCGGAAACGCTGAGCAGCACCGAACGGGTATCAAACACCAGCCCGGGCATCAGTTCCCACCTTGTCATCATGACCGCCATGCCAAGGAACCCGATAAACACACCTGTTAAGAATTGTTTGATGGAAAAATTCCCGCTATGGTCATCAAACCGCATCGTGTCGTAGAGCAGTCCCAATGCCAGCAGCAAAGCCGCATTGTTGATCAATCCCATAATACTCGCGGTATTCATCTTCACCTCTTTTGGAACATGTGTACAGGTCCGGATCAGGCGGGAAAATATAAAAAAAGAGAGCGTCCTGTAGTATAGGAAATTTGCGGATAGACACTGGGCAGGTTCACAGGATGCATCAGGTTCAACAAATCCGTAGGATTAAATAACATATGGATCAGGAACATTAAAGACATTCTTTTTGAAATAAAAAAAAACAGTAGTCAGAATTTGGGATGCGCAATCCTTCTCACCGTCTAACCCTTTCTTCAGAAAGACAAGCGCGGTTGCGGCCCTCTTTCTTGGCCCGATACAATGCGGCATCGGCTGCTTCCAGCAGCTCATCCACTGTGCTTTCAGCAGTCGCATAGGCTGCGCCGATGCTAAGCGTAACGGAGAGCGCACCCGATCGTGTGGTTATCGGACTTTCGGCGACCTGTGTGCACAACCGGTCAAATACGGATGCGGGGTCTGTTCCTGCCTTCATCGGGGTTATCACCAGAAATTCCTCCCCTCCCATACGCCCCAAAGAATCGTACTCCCGGATACTTTCACTCAATATATGCGTCAGCCCGCAGAGGACTTCATCTCCGGTCTGGTGGCCATACGTGTCGTTGACTCGTTTGAAATGATCTATGTCGCACATCCCGATGCCGAGTAAACCCCCGTGGCGTCTCGCCCGGCTGAGTTCTTTGTGCAGATGGTTTAAAATGGCCCGGCGGTTGAGCATACCCGTCAACGGATCATGGGTGGCTTCGTGCGCCAGGGCGTTCCGGGCCTCGATAAGCTTTCCCTGCATCTCAAGCAAGCGGCGGCCCACCTCCACCCGCGCGCTGAGTTCACCGTGGTCGAAGGGTTTGGGCAGATAGTCGTCGGCCCCGGCTTCCAGCCCGGCGATAATATCCGCCTTATCGCCCTTGATGGTCAGCATGATAATATAAATCGGCCGGTCCGTTTGGATGGCGCGGACCCGGCGCAAGACCTCCAGCCCCTCCATTTCCGGCATGATCCAGTCGACAATCGCCAGATCAGGGGCATCAGGCGGTTGCATCGACTGCAAGGCCTCGGCGCCGTTCACAGCTTCCAGCACTTCATGCCCGTTCTTTTTGAGCACTCCCGCCAGGGTTTTCCGGGTTGTGCAATCATCTTCGGCGATCAGGATGCGCAAGGCGGTCTCCTTTTGCGTTGGTTTGAGGGCTTGGAGTTAATGAACAACAAGGCACTGGGACCTGGATTTGGCTTTCTCAAAGTCCTCATCCTGGATAACGGATGCAGTATCAACCAGAATGTCTATCTTATGCCCTTCGCCGGTTTCTACGGCGGAGATCTGAAGCCGCCCCTCTTCATTCAGAACAAACGTTACTTCAATGGCCGAATCTGCCGGAATCAGGGGAGGGAGACTCAGTGTGGCGGTCCGGATATCAACCGCAAGACCCAATGGGATCTCTACCTGACTGGTGTCGCTTTCCATAATCCGGATCAAAATAGAATGCTGATTGTCGGATGTCGTATAAAATTTTTGTTTTTTAACAACCGGTATCCCGGTATTTTTCAGGACAAGGTTAAAGACGATAATTTGGTCGTTATCATTGTATGCGACAATTCCAAAACTTTTGCTGGTGACGTTTTTCACCCGCATTAAGGCGGTTTCAATTTTTAGAAACGAACAGCCGGTCGCTTCACTCACCTGCTGTTTGGCATCCTTAACGTCCTGTAGGCAGATTTCCTTATTTTTAATCAAATCGGAAATATTTGAAAGCTGATTAATGGGCTTGTTGATTTTTTCAGCCAGCCGCCCACTGAACTCATTACTGAGCATCAGTTTCCAACCGAATATGGCAGCGCCCTTTGCGACGGCTTCATCCGGGTCAAAAACCTTGGGAACAATGGAAAACTCCTTCTGAATCCGTTCCTGAACCATTGGCATGCGGGTCGCCCCGCCCACAAGAATAAATTCATCAAAAGACGGATACCCTTTTTCTTTTGCTTCTTCCAGCATCCGGTGAGTAAAGTCAATGGTCCGGTCCAGCAAATCAGCCGTAAGTTCCTCAAATTTTTCCCGGCCCAGGAGCGTTTTGATCCGTTCTCCGGCATGGGTGATGGAAATGGGGGTATTTTGACGCTGGCTCAGATTTTTTTTCGCCCTTTCCACTGAAAGAATAATATCCTGCAAGGTGTCCGGGTCTTCCAGAATGTCTTCATTGGTTCCGGTTTCATTCTGGAAGACATCGACCAGGTATGAGGAGATCCGGTCGTCCCAGTCTTTTCCGCCGAGATGATGGTCTCCACCCGTACAGATAACTTCAACGGAATCTTTCCGGATATCGATCATGGTAATATCAAATGTGCCGCCGCCAAGGTCATACACCAGAACCACACCATTGTCAGATTTTGCAAATTCATCATAGGCAATTGCTGCGGCTGTCGGCTCATTGATAATCTGTCTGACGGTAAGTCCCGCAATTTCTCCGGCCTTGCGTGTGGCTTCCCGTTCATTGATCCCGAAATAGGCCGGACAGGTGATAACGACATCCGTGACCTTTTCGCTCAGGAAGTGTTCTGCGTCTTTCACCAGCTTTCTCAAGATATAGGCGGAGATTTCCTCAGCCCGTATCGATTCACCATTATGCAAAAAAAGAAAATTGGGTTCGCCCATGGACCGTTTTATAAAACTGACCACATCACCGGGATAAAGTTTTGCGCTTTCCTTGGCAACTTCGCCGACAATGACGGCGTCCTCGTCAAAAAAAACAACGGAAGGTGTCACACGCTCGTTTTCAGCATTCGGAATCATGACGGCCTTCCCGAACTCATCCACATATGCGATGGATGAATAGGTGGTTCCAAGATCAATTCCGAAGATGCGTTTTGCCGTTTCTGCCATGTGTCAACCGCCCCCAGTTTATTACAAGCAATTATTTTTTTTCAATGTTTTCAACTTCAAGGGTCAGCTTCGAGTTTTTTGCCAATTGAAGCAATTCTTTCGAGTCGATCTGCAAGCTTTTTGCGCCTTTGGCGGCCGGCGGCTTTGAAAAAACAATTCTGGCTTTTCCAAAACCCAGAATTGTTGTAATTGCTTCCTCCCCCTTCTTGCCGCCGCACACCGCATTCTGGATGTCCCCTTCATAAAAATAACAAAAACAGGAAGGCCCATCATCGGGAATAAGCTTAAAAACGCATGTTTTCTTTTTTACCGCAATCAGGTTAAAAAATTCGCGGATCGGTATTCTTTTGGTTTTGGGCGGTATTTTCTTGTTTAATGAGGCGCTTAATGCGGCAAGGATGGCGTCCACGAGCTGTTTGGTTTGAACCGGCTTTTCAAGAAACCGGAAGATATCATGCGCCACCAGATCCTTTAATTCCTGATCTCCATAGGATGTCATGACAATGCATGGCATGTTGGGAAACCGTTCCCGAATAAACGCGAGCAGAACCAGGCCGTCGACAACGGGCATCTGGATGTCTGTGACCACCAGGGAAATTGGATGCGCTTCAAGCATCGACATGGCCTCCAGGCCGTTTCGGGCAAAGACCGGCTCAAACTGGGACTGGTAAGGTTTCAAACAAACTTGCAGGGTGTGGATGATCACGTCGCTGTCATCCACAATAAGAACTTTTGTATTTTCTGTTTTCACGGTTGTTCTCTTCTTTGCAGGGGATAAGGGTGGAGAGAAATTTGGGTATCTATATCTTACTTCCGGAAGGAAGCTTCACCTAAAATAATATGGGCGAATTGCCAGGTAAAAACCCGTATTATGGAAGTGATAAAAGGTATGTGCGCAAATTGACTTTTTGATTTTTGATTCCAAGTTTTTTTCGCAGATTATCCCGGTGGAATTCAACGGTCTTAACTGAAGTGTTCAAAATCTGAGCGATTTCTTTATTGCTTTCGCCGTTTTTAATTAAACTGGAAATTTTTATTTCGGTTGGCGTCAACCCGTGAAACTTGGAGGACAATCTAAACGCCAGAGGAGACAAGATTTCTTTGACATTTGCTTCAATAAGTCGAAGGTATGTTTGCTGCTGATCATCATGGGTGATTTGCTTCAACTTTTGCAAATACGGCAGAATTAACGTATGCGTATTATGCAACATTTTCTCCTCAAGTTCCGATTTGTCTTCTTCTCTTTTTTTCAATAATACCTCTAAGGCGGAATTCATTTCCTTTTGCACCTGATTCCCTTTTTCCAGATCGGCATCCGCCTGTTTCTTTTTTGTAATATCTTGAAAATGTGAGATAAAGGACATCTGTTGCCCGTCATTATCCTGTATCAGCGAGCTCGACACCCTTCCCCATATGACAGACCCGTTCTTATGAATATAGCGTTTTTCAAAAACATTCCGCCCGCCGCCGCCGGAAAGATATTGTTGGATCAAATCAGGAATGACAACCGGATCATCCGGATGGGAGATATCATATACCGTTTTTTGTGCCAGTTCGCTGGCGGTATAGCCGAAAATTTCGCCCATCCGATGATTCACTTTGATAAATTCGCCATGGATATTGATCAAGCATACACCTTCATTGGCGTTTTCAAATGCCTTGCGAAAACGGTCTTCACTGCACCGCAACGATGCATCCATTTCCTTTAGCTGAATAATCTGCTGCCGCAATTCCGAACCCAGGGATATGAGAGCTGCAAGTCGAACGAGGGTGTTTTTGTCTTCATTGGAATAATCGGTGTTTTTATTAGCCACCGCCACCATGCCAATGGCAAGGCCACCACGTTGAAGGGGAACACCGAGAAAACGGGTGAGCGGAACATGGCCTTCAGGAAAGCCGGTCCTTTCCGGATGAGATGCAATATCGTTGCATATCAGCGGCTCATTATTGATCATGGGCATTCCCCACACACCACGGATGTCCATTCCGGTGGTTAACTGCCAGGTCAGCCCGCCGGGGAATGCGCAGTCAGAAAGGGTCCGGCTGTTATAACTGGTCGTGTCGAACTTTCCTTCCTTGTTTATTGTTCCTACCATGCCGTAAACGCTGTCCGTGCACTCAAGACAGGCATCCAGCACATCGGCTTCCACATTCCGGTCATCCAAGTTATACTGCATCATCATCTGGAAAATACGGGTAATGGCTCGCAGCTCTTTGGATAATAGCGTGTTTCCATCTTTACTGCGGATGGCCATCTGCGTTTCCAGCAGCGAGATTCTTTGTTCCAGTTCATCGTAGGAAGGCTTGTTCATTATTTCACCGCAAAAATAATTCCGCTGTTATGTTTTAATCCGCTTTTTGACAAACTCCTGAGAGTCCGTCTTTTGAATCAGAAGCTTTTGGGCATTAATACCCTGATCAATAAAATTCTCAAACTGGTGTTTCATCTCATCGTTCAGATCGATGAACCGGAACCCCAAACCGATGTTTGCGAAATTTTCCGCATCGAGCACCCATCTGATTTCCATGGATATAGTGGATATGATCCGCTTGCGTTCCAGATTATAAAATTCCGCCAGCGTCAGGAAATCCTTCTCATGAAACACCAGATTTGGATGTCGCTGCAAAGTGCAACCCATTCCCCCGAGGCTGATATCCAGAATTTTTACCGGAATCGCACTCCGGATGCCGGGCAGGGCCAATATCGCCGTCAGGCCCGCTTTGTGGGAAAAAAATACCCGCTGATGCGTTCGATGTTGTTCCCAGTTCTTGTCCATCATTTTCTCCATGCTGTTGAATGGTTTAAACTTCAGGAGTCAGAATTCAGAATTCAGGAGTCAGAATTCTGAATGGCCTGCATATAACCTCCCGGTAATTTACTCACTTCCTCAATCAACCGGGTTGATTCAGAAACATCACCATATTCAAGATCATTGGCCAGTATCAAATAATACCTCGATTCTTCAAGGGAGCCTTGGGCAATATTGAGAAAACGAACCTTGTCCGCACGTCCACGCTTTCTGAATCCTTCAGCGATGTTCGCTGCAATGGATACAGCTGCCCGGCGAAATTGAGAAGACAGGCCATAGACTTCAGAACGCGGGATGGATTGCGTCAAACGATAAACAGCAAGCACAAATTGATGAGCCTTCTGCCACACCACCAAATCTTCAAACCGCTTTGCCGGTTCCCTCATTCTGTCTCCTGACTTCTGAATTCTGACTTCTCATCTATTTCCCTTTCTTCCCTTCATCCAGAACCTTCCGCACCGTTCTGGCCAGCACTGTCCTGACAATCGGTTTGAAAGCCAGGGCCTTGATGCCGATTTGCGCCGCCTGTTCATCCGTTATCTTTTTGCTGTGCCCAGTACAAGCAATAATGGGAATATCCGGATCAATTTTTAATAATTCCATGGCCAGTTTGTCGCCGGTCATCTCCGGCATGGTCATATCCGTAATGATCAAATCGAAATCATCCGGGCTTGAGGCAAACAGCGCCAATGCCTCAACACTGCTGGTCAGCGCGGTCACATGGTATCCCAGACCTTCCAGCATCTGGGTGGAGATTCGGGTAATAGGCAGTTCATCATCCACCAGTAGAATGCGTTCATTTCCGCCCGGCAGCGCTTCCGCGATATAGCGTTTATCCACCGGAGTCTGCGCCGTTGCCGGAAAGAACAGGGTGAACAGGGTCCCTTTGCCGGCCTCGCTCTCGACGCGGATGTGTCCGCCACAGCTTTTAACGATGCCGTGGACCATGGCCAGTCCAAGTCCTGTCCCTTCTCCGGGAGGCTTGGTGGTAAAATACGGCTCAAAAATAGAACCCATGATTTCCGCCGGGATACCGGATCCTGTATCCGATACCGTCAGTTTGACATATTCACCGGCTTTCAATTCCGGGTCCAACCGGACATGGGATTCATCAAGCTCAGTCAGACTCAAACCGATTTCTAACTTCCCGCCGGCATCGTCCATGGCATGGGCGGCATTGGTGCACAGGTTCATCAGCACCTGATGAATTCTGACAGGGTCCGCCATCACCAGGGCGTCACACTCGATATGGGTCACGATATCAATGGTTGCGGGAATAGAAGCTCTTAAGAATTTGGCCGCCTCTTTGACGATTCGTCCGATCTGTAAAGGCGTGATATTGTCATCTGTCTTCCGGGCAAAGGTCAGAATCTGTTTCACCAGATCTTTTGCCCGGTTCCCGGCTGCAAAAACCTCCTGAAGATAATTTGCCAGTTCCGTGTCTTTTGAAACGGCATCCAGGGACAGTTCGGTAAACCCTATAATTGAAGATAAAATATTATTGAAATCATGGGCAATGCCGCCGGCCAGGGTGCCGATGGCTTCCAGTTTTTGCATTTGACGCAGATGCGCATCAAATTCGCGCTTTTCTTTCTCGATTTTCAATCGGCTGCTGATATCCCGGATCGAGCTGATATTGGTTTTCCGTCCATTGAACGTGAAATAATTGGCAGTAATTTCAACGGGAAAAACAGCGCCGTCCTTTTTCCGATGATAGCGGACCGGGATTTCGGTGGCCGCATCCACTTGAATCACACGGATGGTTTTTTCCGTTTCCGCGGACACATCCGTTGCTTTCATCTTTAAAAATTCTTCATGACCGTATCCATACAGTCTTGAAGCCGCCTCATTGGCGTCAAGGAGTGCCATTGTTTCCACATCCACCAGAAAGATGGCGTCTGATGCAGATTTAAACAGCATGCGGTATTTTTCTTCATTTTCTTTCAAATCATTCTCGGTCTTTTTAAGGACGCTGATATCCGTTGCGACATGAATCACTCTTTCGACCTTCCCGGCGGCATCCAGGATCGGTGTGCAGGAAATCAGAAAGTCACCCCCGAATTCTTCAATGACCATTGGGGCCGTCTCCTGGTGTCCGGACCGCAGCAACTTCACCATCGGACAATCATCCGGCGGCTGGCGGGTTCCATGAACCAGTTCAAAACACTTTTTCCCGATCAGTTCCTCACGGGACAAACCGGTTTTTATAAGCGCGGCATCGTTGACATCTTCGATGCCATGATGGGGATCAAGTATAAACGTCATCTGGCCGATGGCGTTGAACATGGCGTCCCAGTTCCTCACCGCCTGGGCGCGGCCTTTTTCGGCGTGATTTTTTTCATTTTTGATGCGGAGTATGGACCGGATGCGCGACAGAAACTCAGCCGTATCAAACGGCCGGGCAATAAACCCGTCCGCCCCGGCATCGAGCCCTCTGGCCTGATACTCGGGGGTGGTGTTGATGCTGGACATCAGCACCACAAAAATATGTTTCAGCTCCGGATCGGCTTTTATCCGCCGGCATGCCTCGATGCCATCCATGCCCGGCATGACCACGTCCAGCAGCAGAATATCCGGCATAAACGTTCGGGCCGCTGCAATGGCGTCCGGGCCGGACCGGGCTTCTTCCACCACATATCCGGCTTTTTTCAGAACCCGGGATACGGCGAACAATTCCCCCGGATCATCATCTGCCACCATCACTTTGTCGGGCCGGAGCAAATTTTGGGCAGCATTCATGGCTGTTTCCCCTCAGTTGGTTCATCATAAATATTTAAATCCGGATAATATATTTTTGCGCAATCCGGGCAGATGCTGTGGCTGAAATCCACCTCCGAATGATCGCAAATGTAGGATTCGATCTTTTTCCAGTAGCCCTTGTCATCCCGGATGTTTTTGCAATGGGCGCAAATGGGCAGGAGCCCGCTCAACTGCCTGACCTTTGCCAGCGCGTCTTTGAGTTCGGCGATCAAGCGGTCCCGCTCCCGCTCGGCCGTCAGAATGCGCACCATGGCCTTTACCCGGGCTTTCAGTTCCTGGTTCGATATGGGGCGCACAATATAGCCGTCCGCCCCGATATCCAGGCCTTCGGCCTGTTCAATGGAAGAGATTTTTAAACCCGAAAGCAGAACGATGTAAATTCCGGCCAATTCCGGATCAGACTTGATTTCCCTGCACAAATCAGACCCATCCCGGTCCGGCAGCACCACATCCAGCAGGATCAGATCCGGACGGGTTTCTTTGATCATCGCCAGGCACTGGGCCGCAGACCCCGCTTTCAGCACCTGGTATCCTTCGGCGCCAAGCACCCGTGATGCGGCAAACAGCGCGTCCGGGTCATCATCCACTATCAAAATTTTCATATCCTGATTCAATTTTATCTCCTTTGATGGGGAAGTATAAACGATACGGTGGCGCCCTCCCCCGGCGGGCTGTCCACCCATATGCGGCCGCCGTGGGATTCGATGATTTTCCGGGTGATCAGCATGCCGAGTCCCGTGCTTTTTTCACCGCCGGTTTTTTTGGCGCTGGTTTTTTCGAATGGTTTGAACAGCTTGTCCATCTCTTCGGGGGCAATCCCCGGCCCCTGGTCCTGTACCGAAAACAAAATCGCCTCGTTATCGCAAGACAGGCGGATGAAGACAGCCGTTCCCGGCCGGGTATGCTCGATGGCGTTTGAAACCAGGTTCGTGATGACCTGTTCGATCTTGGATGCGTCCAAAAAAGCGCGGGGGATATCCTCCTGGGCCTGGACTTCCAGCGAAATCCCTTTTTTAACCGACTGAAGATGATTCAGTGTCAGGCTTTGTTCCAGGACGTCCATAATTTCGGTTGGCTGCAAATCCAGATCAAACCGTCCGGCCTCAATGGCGGAGACATCCAGAAAATCATCCACCAGCCGTTTCATAAAGGTGCAGGAACTGTTAATGGTGTTTAAAAACCCCTGATGCTCCTTGCCCAAAAGTCCGGCAGCCTCTTCAATGAGAAATTCGGAATAGGCGATAATCAGCCCGATGGGTTTTCGCAAATCATGGGCCGCCATGCCCAGAAACTGGTTTTTTTCCTGATTGAGCCGCGAAAGTTGCGCGTTTTTCTGATGAAGCTGCCGCATCAGGTTATTCAGTTCCTGGTTTAAGGACACCACTTCCTTGCGCATGGCTTCAATTTCCTGGGTATCGAGACGGCCAAAAACCAGAATATAATCAGAAACCGGCTTAAAGGAAAAATAAAAACTCTGGGGCAAGCCGGACCGGGTGTGGATGTGGAACAGACGTTCCGGGCCGGAAGCCTCTGAAAATGCTGATATATCCAATTCCCCTGTAAAATTAACAATCAGATTCTGAAATTGTTCCCCGGCTAAAGGACGACCGGCCAAGGCTGTGGCATGGGCGTTTGCCTCAAGAATGACGCCGCTGGGTGAAAGCTTAAAAAACAAAACCGGGGCTTTTTCATCAAAATAGGCGCAAACTTCATGAAGAACTGCGGCATCGGCAGCCATGTCACATCTCCTGAACCCAGACTGGATCATCCTTTGGTCCGCAGGAGCGGGCCATGCCCGCGATCATTTCCGCAATCGCGGGCGCGGCCCGCTCCTACAAGTAAAATATTATTCATTCATCATCAGTTATACCCGAAAAGATAATCAAAGCCGGATCATTTTTTCAAGCGCGTCCAGTGAAGAAACATAATCGGCGCCGGGATAGGATTTGATCATGTCAATGCCTCCCCACCGGAAAGCCTGGCCTCCTATAAGAAGGTCCATGTTCGGAAAATCAGCCCGGATCACTTCAATACCGTGCTTCAACTGATCGATGTTGGACAGAATCGCTAAAGAAAGCCCCACCACGTCCGGTTTAATTTCCTGAATATATTGGACCATATCTTCAGCAGGGGCATTCGCGCCGATAAAATGCCCGTCCCAGCCATTGAGTTCAAAAATATCGGCCACCATTTTTCCGCCGACCTGATGATACTCGTTGGGACTGCATGAGATAAGCGCTTTCCGGGACTTGCGGGGGACGGCGAAAACCAGCGGATAGGATAAATTCAGCAGGCTTTCAGTGATGGAGGTGGCCAGGTGTTCATTGGCGACCGTAATCCGGTTGTTTTCCCACAGCTCACCGACTTGGTACATGCTGCGCTGGAAAAGATCGCCGTAAAGGGCCTTGATGTCAATGTTGGCGTCGACCAGATTCTGAACCGTCTCATGACATTCAGGCCGCCGGCCGGCCAGAAGCGCGTTAAAATACCGCTGGTAAAGGCTTTCTTCAATCATGATCCGGCCTCCTGTCTCGCTTTTTGGATGATGCGGTTGGCTGCGGCAATCCATTGATCCGGAAAGCGGGCAGGGTCCATCAGCCAATTCTTCAATGCAGCCACAGCGCCGAGGGTCCCGTTTTTTTCATCGGCAACAGCAGCAACCATTAATTTCCCGGCGTTTTGAAACGTTTTGACCAAATCCGCCCCGGCTGTCCGGTCAAATTCATCCACCAGTTTCCCGGTGATCATTTCCGGAAGGGCGTTTTCCCTTGCCGCCGCCAGGATATCGGCTGATTGTAAAAGTTTTTCATAATTTTTCCCATTTTCGGGTACCACACGCACCAGTTCCTCATACAGGATTCGCAATGTCTGCTCCAGCATCAGGGTCGGCATGCCACGGGTTGCAAGGACCCGGCCGATCCAGTCAATCTGCTGTTGCATGGCCTCCGGATCAAGATGAGTCAAAGTGACCAGCCAGCAGGCGTCGCTGTCTGAAAACCGCTTGCCCCGCTCTCCGAAGCGCTGCTCATAATAAGGGAATGAAGCCCAGGCACGGCTGCTGGCCAAAAGCGCGGCTTCAATCTCCCGCGCATCTTCAGGCATTGGATGGTTTCCGGCTTCGGGATTGATCTGGGCCACATGAACAGATTTTTGTTTTTTGGATAAAGGATACAAGGCGTTATAAAGTTTTTCCAATCCGGAAAACGCTTCATGAGCAGCTTCAATAAGAGCGTCATGCACTGAAGAATCATCCAAAGCACGATTCATTTTTTCCATAAACCGTTGCCAACTGTTTTGGACCTGGTCCCGGTAACTGGCATAATACCGGCAGCCCTCAAGGTTATTTAAGTGAAATGTTGCCGAAATATCCGGCCGATGCATGCTGTTGCCCAGGGTCGAGCCCTCGAAGACATAGAGATAGCCCAGGAGCGTGACCGGGTTTTCCGCCTGCCGGAGCCTGATTTTCCCGGCCATGGCAAGGGCCGCATCAATGGATGTGGCGGCGGCCGGCGCAACCCGATGCGCAAAAAACGCCAGATCCTGTTCCAGAAGCGGGGACTTTTTCAATCCGTCATCCCATACAGCCAGCACCCGCTCATCGGTTGAGGCGGCAATCGCGGTTTCCATCACGCCGTGGACGACAGCCAGCGCCCTGAGCTGGCTCACATAGCATTCCAGCGGCAGGGTGTGATGGATCAGCGCCCCAAAATAAGGCAATGATTCCAGCTTGGAATGGTATTCTTTTGTCTCTTCCCTCAGCCTGTCCATAATTCTTTTTGGAATCATTTTTATTGACCTCCTGAAGTATTTACTTTTCCCCGGCTTCATTGATCTTTTTTTCCTCATTGAAAAAAAAGTTCCTTGAGACGATAAATCATAACCACTGATGGGATTATAACCCCCGCAACCGTTCGGACCGTAGCGCGCCCTTGTCCCGTGTTTCCAGAACCGTATTCACTGCGGCCAGCATTTTTTCCTTGTCCCTCTGGAGGGTGCCGCTGACCGGCAGGTAATTGGAGGCATGGACCCCGACAAATTTCAGATTGTCGATGGTGATGTGTTCAAACATCAGCTTCATTTCCTCAAGGGTTTCAAAGGGATCGGGCAGCTCAAATTCCCCTTTTTGCACCTTGTGGAACAATACCGTGCCCGGCACCGGGGTGGTGGTCAGGGCCGCCAGATATTGGGGTTTCATCTGATTGGTGATTTCCGCTGTTGCAATGGCGTGTTCTCTGGCGCGCGCTCCTTTGCCTGCGATTCCCAGAAGCACCATGGATGACAGATTGATGTTGGCGTTCACCAGATTTTGCCCGGCCTGGAGCATCTCGGCGGCGGTCACCCCTTTTTTGATTTCCTTAAGCAGCCGGTCATCACCGGTTTCAACGCCCAAATAGGCTTTGGTCAGCCCTGCGGCGCGCAAAGCGCTCAGTTCAGGCATGGATTTCGACAGGGTGCTCTGCGGCCCCACATAGGTGCCCACATGCCGCAGGGACGGAAATATCCGGTACAATTCATCTAAAATCTCCAGCAGGATGGCGGTTTCCATGGCCACCGCGTCCCCGTCGCACAAAAACACTTTTTCCAGGTCCCCGTAATGGGCTTTGGCCATCCGGATATCTTCTTTTATTTCCGCAAGAGAGCGGACCCGGTATTTCCGGTCCTTGTACATGCCGCAAAACGTGCACTGGTTGTGGGAACACCCGATGGTGCACTGAAGCAGATAACTGTTCGCCTCGGAAAATGGCCTGAAAATCTGTCCTTCGTATCTCATTTATTGATTCCTGTTAAAAGTTGGCATCCCCGCCTTCAGACCCTTCGGTATTGACAGATTATCCATAAAATCGGAAGAATACCCAGCGATTCAAACAGGCAGGCAGGGAGACCTGTTTAAAAATGAACGGGTAATAATTTTTGTGAAAAAAATGGGGCAGAACAATGAATATATTGGTTATTTTGTTCATTTCAGCGGCTGTATTTTACCGGTGAATGAATATATCCCCAAAAGGAACGGGATGCTGGCCTTCGGCGACATCCTGCTCATCGCCATTGCCCTGGGGGTCATCCTTCTCACCATCAATCTGCCGGGTCGCAACAAAGCGCAGCCATCATCGATTTTATTTCCCGCAGAGACGCAACGGCGCAGAGGATAATGCACTGAAAGAGCGCTCCCCCTCTGCGTCCCAGCGCCTTTGCGGGAGAACACTAAAAATGGCCTCAGCCTTCGGCCGCTATTCCTTATTTATATTTATCCGCAGCATTTTTTGTATTTTTTGCCGCTCCCGCAGGGACAGGGTTCATTGCGCCCGACCGTCTTTTCAACGGTCACGGTTTTGGGAGGATTCTGCAATATTTCCAGATCCGTGATGTTTTCCGGTTTATCCGCTTCCAGTTTAATTGTAAAATTCCAGCCGTTTTCCTCAAATATGGCGGACACTTCCTTTAATCGTTCTTCCGTCTGCACATGCACCACCGCAGGCTTTTTTTTGGTTCCCAGTTTTGCCGACGTTTCTCCACTGAATGGTTTATTCATTATTTTTCACCTTTATTTATTATTTTTTTTGGGGTTCACCGGGTAACGCGCAGAGCAAAACAGAAAAAGCAGCTATTTTTTCCGGGGATCTTTTAAATACACCGACTTTGAAGGGCCGTCACCCACAGCCCGTTCCTCAATCTGGAAGAGCTTGGTTGCCGCCACCAGCCCGCCCAGTTTTTTGTATCCGTAATTTCTGGGATCAAACTCCGGTGACTGTTTGGCGATGTTATTGCCCACGGCGGCCAAGTGGGCCCAGCCGCTGTCGTCGGAAGATGCTTCCACCGCATTCCGCAGCAAACTCACAAGCTTGGTGTCCCGTTTCAGGTCAGAAGGCGTTTTCCGATGGATCTTTTCCGCATCTTCGTCATCATCGTCCTTGAACCGGAGAACTTCAGTAAAAATAAACTTATCGCAAGCCGACACAAACGGTTCCGGCGTTTTTTTCTCGCCGAACCCGTACACAAAAAGACCGGCTTCCCTGATCCGTGAGGCCAGCTTGGTGAAATCACTGTCGCTGGATACAATGCAGAACCCGTCAAACTTGCCGGTGTACAGCAGGTCCATGGCATCAATAATCATGGCGCTGTCAGTGGCGTTTTTTCCGGTGGTATACCCGAATTGCTGGATGGGCTGAATGGAATAGCGCAGCAACACCTCTTTCCAGCCTTTCAGGCCCGGCGCCGTCCAGTCGCCGTATATGCGTTTGACATTGGCGGTCCCGTATTTGGCGATTTCCGCCAAAAGCCCTTCCACAATGGAGGGTTGCGCGTTGTCCGCATCAATGAGCACCGCCAGTTTTTCCGTTTTTCCGTCTGTCATGATCTTGTCCTTTTATAATTTCCCCGGCGAACACTCAGACGATACCAGCCCAAAACCGCCCTGATTGAAAACACTATCCCGTAAAAACCGCCTATTCCGGTTCCTCTGCTTCATCCCCGTCTGTCTCTTGTTCCGGGTTCTCGCCCCCGCCGGAATCCGTATTTTCCATTTTGCGCTGTTTTTTTTCTTCCTTCTTTTTTTGTTTGGCTATTTCTTTCTGCCGTTTCGCGAATTTATAATTGGGTTTTGCCAATAGATCCTCCTTTATGCGGCGGTTTAAACGCCGTCTGTTTTTCCATTAAGCGGCCTCTAACTGTTTATTTTTTAAACTTTCTGATTTTTCTTGATTTTATTTACGGGTAAACTATAAACCGCCGGGTAAAATAATGCAAGGCAGGATAACGAGACACGCCATCGAAGCGAATGTTTTCTATAACATTATGAAATATTTGTCATTTTAAATCCTTGACGCAAATGCGGAATTCAAGTACTTTTTTTGCAAAAATGACTAAGCGGCCCGCACTGAAAGCGGGGAACATGAGATCTGAAATTCAGATGATGCTTCTGATTTTGAGATGACAACACAACAGATTCAATTAATAAGGAAAACATTATGGCAACAGAATACGCCAAATTAATCATTGATGGAAAAGAACTGCAACTGCCGGTGATCACAGGGACGGAAGGCGAAAAAGCCATTGACATCCGGAGCCTGCGGCAGACAACCGGATTCATCACGTATGATCCGGGGTTCGGCAACACCGGATCATGCAAAAGCGATATCACCTTCATGGACGGCGAAAAAGGCATCCTGCGGCACCGGGGCATTCCCATCGAGGAACTGGCGGAACAGTCCACCTTTGTGGAAACCGCTTACCTCATCATCAACGGCAAACTGCCGAGCCGCCAGGAACTCATAACCAACAGCATCCTGCTCAACGACCAGTCCATGGTCCACGAAGACATGCAGATTTTTTATCAGAATTTCCCCAGGCTTTCCCATCCCATGGGCATTTTGTCCGCCATGGTGAACGCCCTGCGCAGCTTTTATCCGGAACTCATGCAAACCGACGAGGATTTCCAAAAAGTCGCCATCCGGCTCCTGTCCAAGGTCCGAACCATGGCCGCCATGTCCTACAAGATTTCGCGGGGCCACAAGGTGATTTACCCGAGGGCCGACTATACCTACTGCGCCAATTTTTTGAACATGATGTTCGACAGCCCGGTCAACCCCTATAATCCGGATGATGATGTGGTCGCGGCGCTCAATACATTCTGGATTCTCCATGCCGACCACGAGCAGAACTGCTCCACCATGGCGGTGAAGACCGTGGGTTCCGCCAAAGCCAATATTTACGCGTCCATTTCTGCGGGCATTTCTGCGCTCTGGGGCACCCTGCACGGGGGCGCCAACCAGAAAGTCATTGAAATGCTTACTGAAATTCACAATTCAGGGGCTTCAATCAAGGATGTCGTGGAACGGGCGAAAAGAAAGGACAACCCTGTCCGGCTCATGGGCTTCGGGCACCGGGTGTATAAAACCTATGATCCCAGGGCCAAAATCATGAAAAAAGTCTGTGACAAGGTGCTGCCCAAACTCAAAGTTGACGACCCCCTCCTGGATATCGCCAAACAGCTGGAGGAAGCCGCCCTGAGTGATTCCTATTTTATCGACAAAAATCTGTATCCCAACGTGGATTTTTACAGCGGCATCCTGCTCCGGGCCATTGGGATTCCCACCAACATGTTCACGGTAATGTTCGCCATCGGACGGCTGCCGGGCTGGATCGCCCAGTGGAAGGAAAACAACGACGACCCGGAACAGAAAATCATCCGGCCCCGGCAGATTTACATGGGGGAAACCGTAACTCCCTATGTTCCCTTATCCAAACGTTTGGAATAATGCGAACTTTCTAAGGGATTTCCGAGGAAAAAAGATCTCCCGCAGAGACGCCGGGACGCAGAGGGGGTATCCTTCGAAGGAATTATCCTCTGCGCCTTTGCGTCTCTGCGCGGAATAATTTTTATCCCGAATCCCAATTGCCGGGATAAAAACTGCTATGCAGATATATTAATTCTAATGTTGAACCAACTTCGGCTGACTTCTTACAAGGGTCGGTAAGTCACCACTGGGGTTTCGGTATGACGGTGGATTTTTCCCCTGTTTTCCAGATACCGCAGATGGGAAATGGCTTCTCCGGTGGCGAACCACTTTTGCGCCACCGGAAAATCATCCCATGAATCCGCCACCAGATCCCAGGTCATTTTTGATGCCACGTCAAACGCCGACAGGGGCGACTGGCGCGTCAGGATATCCCGGACCTCCTGAAGCCGGAGATGGTGATGGTTCTTCAGCTCATCAATCCGGCCCCTGAAATTGTCAAACAGCCGCCGGTGACCGGGCAGCACCCGGTCCACCGGCAGGTCATACACCTTGTCTAGGCTTTCCAGGTATTCCCGCAGCGGATCGCTGTCCTCCATCCAGCACTGGATATTCGGCGAAATGGTGCCGAGAATATGGTCACCGGCAATGAAAAACCGGTTTTCCGGGTCATACAGGCAGGTATGGCCCTGGGTATGGCCGGGGGTCTGAATGCAGGTCAACGTATAGTCCCCGATAGATAGCGTATCGTTATCGTTTAAAATACTTAAAGATGGAATCCATGAAGTGCCGTATTTGAATCCCGGATGCTGGTTCAGGGCTTTGCGCAGCCAGGATTCCGGAAACCCGTTTTTCCCGGCATAGGCAATCATGGGCTCGAAACCCTCCCAGTGTTCAATCAGTTCCGAATCCGGCCGGTTAAAATATACTTTTGTGGTTTCCGTGACCAGCTCGCCCAGGAGTCCGAAATGGTCCGCATGCAAGTGCGTGATAAAAATATCCGCCGTATCCAGGGTGATGTCAAGCTCGGCCAGCCCTTTCATCATGGCGTCTTTACACTCTTTCCGGTTAAGTCCGGTGTCGATGATCAGGTTCCGGTCGCCGCCTTTGATGACATAGGAATTGAGATATTTTAACGGGCTTTCCGGCAGGGGAATTTTGATGCGATAGAGATTAGGGTACAGTTCTTCGGGCATGAGGTCTCCTTGTAAAAACGTTTATTCAAAAAATCCGTCCTTGCGATCGATGATGGTCACCCCGGCGGGCACCGCGAACCGGTCGTCGGGAAGATCAAATTCGATATTCTCATAATAAACCGCATCTTCTTTATTATCCGGAAGGTTCATGGCCGCCAGCGCAATGCCTTTTTCCTTCCACACCGCAAGCCAGTGGTTCCGGAATTTCAGCACATAACACGCCCGGCCCTCAACAACATCTTCCCCGTCCACAACCGCGCCCTGATAATTGAAATGCGCTTCCCGCGCCTTGCCGTAATTGTCCGCATTCCATCTCCCGTCCGTGGGACAGCGGTAGGCAATGCGCTCATCCGGGAAATAATGATAATCATGGCTGCCGTCGGCATTGTAAATATACACATAGCGTTTTCCGGACCGGATAAAGTCGGAGCGGAACCGGAAAAACGGCTTGCCGTCTCGCTCGAATTGAAAATACATGCGCTTGGCCACTTTCCCCATGATGGTTTGATCCAGCGCATAGGAACGGATGGTGCGGGCACGTGATTCCAGGTCCGCCACAATCCGGGCGTTCGCATCCGGGGCGGCTGTTTTAAATACGGCACAGCCATTTAAAAATAATGATAATACCAACATTAATAATGCGATTGATACCGCTGATTTTTTCATGTCGGCCATCCGTATGCAGGTACCGTGTTAAACAGAAATCGTCTTGTGGCCAACCTATCAAACTTGTTACGGAACCACAACACAATCGCCATGGATGTAAAAAAGCATTCCTTTTTTTGTGGCCATGACCGGGCCAAGGCACTGAAAAGATAAATTTTGACAGCAAGATATGTGTTACGTATGATTGTACGTGGGAAGGAAACGCATGTCTGAATAAGGAATATTAAAATGAATTTTATCATTGAAATTGAACAAGAAGAGGATGGGCGGATCATAGCCGAAATTCCCGGCCTGCCGGGAGCCCTGGTTTACGGGCAATCCCGTGACGAGGCCATTGCGCTTGCCAAAGCCCTTGCGTTGAGGGTTTTGGCGGATCGGATCGAACATGGGGAGATTGTTCCTGAAATGTCAAATGTCTTTTCGGTCGCTGTGAGCCAGTGGGCTTCAGCAAAATCCCGCCATGTCTTATCTGCTCTTTTGAGGATTGGATGGCGCATCAAGCGCGAAAGAGGCGGATTCCATTATTAAACTGTTTTTCAAAATCTCCTCAGCCCATTGCCGATTTTTAATGCCGGAAAGGCAACCCCCAAGACCTCAAGCAGCCCCAATTTGACAGATATTTTAATAATTTTCAATAAGTTAAATTAATACAACAAGTTTATCCCGTATACATGAATGGTTGTTTTCCTCCTATAAATAGAAACCCGTTATTCTCAGTTAGGTTTTGATAAATGTGGATGACTTTTGTGAATTTCAGCGCAAATTATCTTTGCAGCTTGCCGCCATGGCGGAAGACTATCAGGCACGAACCATGTTTCTTGAGATAATGGACCATGTAGCTTGGCAATAAAATCCAGCAATAGGGAATTGGCCACACGGCAAGCAGGCTCTGAACACATTCCCCAGCCATCAGCCCGTTCAAGAGTAAGTAAAAAAGCAAGGGCTTCATCTTCAAAGTGATGGTCGTCAGATGTCAGAACACCAGCCGAATTTAACCAAGGCTTCGCTTTAAACAGTTCATATATAAGCTCAAATGCTTTTTGTGAATCAATTTTGGCTTTCTTCATGTCGTGTCTTTACCAGATTATTTGATATTATTTTTTTTCTTTTGACCTTTTGGATTCGATTTTTACAGCTTCGTGAACTTCTTTAAAAATGGCACTCATTTCATTTTTAAACGGAGAATGCCGGAGAAGATTTGGGAAGCATGGAGTACGAACTTCAGGAGAAAATGAGATGTTTGCAAATATAGGATAGGGTATGCCCTCGACCTTTTTCAGTGAAAATTGAGATGACAATGGATAGGCTGGGTTTCCAAATTTTTCGGTCAGCACATCTGAGATTTTCTGCATATAAAGTTCAGGCTTTAACTTAACGTACCGGCGGTTTACGCCAGGCAAACAATTAGCTAGTTGAAACATCATGTCATGAGTTATGTCTAATTTATTATAATAAAGTATAAGTAAACTAGAGTTATCGAAATAATCAAAACCATCTGCATATATCTGTTGTAATTTATCAACTCTCTTTCTTAATAGACATGAATGGACTATTGCTGACGAACTATAACTTTGAAACGAACCATTGTCGTGATGCTTTCTCAATAACATTATTTCATTAATTGCTTCATCAAAATCACCGTACAATAGATGACGCTCAAGACCATAGTAATAAACAAATACATAGCCGATATCTATTGGTTTCGTCACGTCGCATAGCCATCGCAAATACAGCCCCCTCTGCTCTGGGGTCATTTCACTGTAAGAAGGGAAATATGAAAGCTTTGGAACGTTTTCTGGTGAAGATGGATCTCTGGCTGGCAGCGTTGAATAGATGGTGCTCGGATCATCTGGCACTTCCTGGTTGAGGTCGACATTACCACGATCAGAGATAGAGACTGTGAACTGCAAACCAAAACCGTGCCCACGAGGTTTGTCGTAAGAGATATAAAGAAGCTTTTTGCGATACGGGGGAATTTTATTTATCGCTGGCTGTCTTGTTGTCCACGGTATTAATTTGCCCAATAATGACATAATGCGTAGATGCCTCTGAATTTTTTTTGCCCAACGGTGTATGTACAGTCTGTATAAATCTGTAAAAACAAACGGTTTACAGTCTATCTAAAAAAGTCTTCAAGATTGGTTGTTTTTGAAATAAATATTAACATATCAATATTATAAGCATTTTATGATCAAACACCTTTCCCGGTATATACAGACTGTATATACCAAATGGAGGGATTAAGGGAACGTGCTTCCGGCTATTGATCATCCCCATTGAAAGTATGAGGACTCTGGTTGCGCCGGATTCGATTCATCGTCATCACAAGAAAACAACGCCATGACGGCGGTTTATAACATTATCCCGATTCAAAAACCATGTTTTTTTGAAACATCCCGGAATAATTTCATATTGATGCATTGTCCGTGTACCGGAATCCGCCGTCTGGCAAAACTACCTGAAATCAAGAGTCGCTTTTCCATTCCTCGTTTCATCCACCCGTCTCCCTATATAATAAGGATACGCCCATGACCGGAACACTGTCTCCGGAAATTGTGATAGACGACGCCGGGATCGGTGCATGATTTTCAGTGGAGACATATGTCTCCACTGAAACCTGATTCTGAAATTTTATAAATCCTCAACCGATTTTGCATCTTCCATTCCGGCGGCTTTATCATTTTAAACCGGGATTAAAGTTGAATGTTTCGGCCGGATGGATTAATTGAAAAGGCTTATGGAGGATTTCACTTACATCGACGTGGCGGTTTCCCTGCCGCTGTATCAAACCTATACCTACAGCGTTCCGGAACCCCTGCGTCCAATGATCGCCGCCGGGAAGCGGGTCCTGGTTCCGTTCGGAAACCGCCGGATCACCGGCTATGTCCTGGGTCCGGCGGAGATTGACAGGATCGACGGCATCAAGCCGGTCATTGAAATTCTGGATGAAATTCCGCTGTTTCCGGCATCCATGATTCCCCTGTTTAAATGGATGGCGGACTATTATATCCACCCGCTGGGGGAAGTCATCAAAGAGGCCCTGCCCGGCGGCATCAACGTCAATGATTGTGTTGCCCTGGAAATCACCCCGCAGGGACGGGACCGCTTAAAAACAAAAACAGCCGGTTGCCCGGAAAACGATATCCTGTGCCTGCTGGAAACCGCTTCCTGCCGGCTTTCCGATGTGAACGGAAAACTGGGCCGGGAAGTCTCCGCTTCCGTGATCTCCAAAATGATTCGCGATGGCTTACTGGTTCGCAAACGGGAAATATCAAACGCCTCTACCCGGCAGAAAACCGAACGCTGTGTTTGTCTGAATGCTGATTGCGTCCTGCCGCCGGAAGCCCTGTCCGAGGCCAGACAACGGGTTTTTCGCCTGGTGGCGGAACATGGGGAAATCGCTGTTTCAGACGTTAAAAAGATCCTGCCCACCGGGCCCGCGCATCTTAAGGCTCTGGAACAAAAAGGATACGTCTCCATCTTCAGCCAGCCGGTATACCGGGACCCTTTCGGCGACACCGTGCCGCGGGACACGCCACCCAAACTCACCCTGGACCAGCAGCATGTGGTCTCCGGCATCGTTAATCCATTGGGCAGGGGATTTGAAACATTTCTGCTGGCAGGGGTCACAGGCAGCGGCAAAACCGAGGTGTATATGCATGCGGCGGCGGAAGCATTAAAAAAAGGATTGTCCGTGCTGGTGCTGGTTCCGGAAATCGCCCTGATCTCCGAGATTGAGCGGCGGTTCCGGGCCCGGTTCGGAGAATGCGTGGCCGTGCTGCACAGCGGCCTGTCTGCCGGGGAACGGCTGGATCAATGGGTCCGGGTCAGCAACCGGCAATGCCCCATCGTTATCGGGGCACGGTCCGCCATTTTCGCGCCCCTGACCGGCATCGGCCTGATTATTGTGGATGAGGAACATGACACATCGTACAAACAGGAAAGCCGGTTCCGCTATAATGCCAGGGACATGGCCGTCATCCGGGCCCGGATGGCGGAAGCCGTGGTGGTCCTGGGTTCCGCCACGCCATCCATCCAGTCGGTCTATAACGTGGGGACCCGGAAATTTTCCGAACTGAACCTGCAAAAACGGGTGTTTTCCCAGACCCTGCCGGATATTTCCGTGGTGGACCTGAAACAGCGCAAGGATGATCGGGGAACCCGCCGGTTTATCACCATCGACCTCCAGCAGGCCATGAAGGAAACCCTGGACCGGGGGGAGCAGGTGCTGCTTTTTTTAAACCGCCGGGGATTCGCCAGTTATCCCGTTTGCGCCCAGTGCGGGGAGCCGTTAAAATGCCGGCACTGCGACATCACCCTCACCCTTCACCAGGCCGCCAGCTCCTACAAATGCCATCTGTGCGGGTTTTCCCTGCCTGCCAGCGCCGCCTGCACGGCCTGCGGGTCCAGGAGCATCAAGCTGATGGGAATGGGCACGGAAAAAATTGAGGCGGCGGTCCGGGGCCTTTTCCCGGAAGCCCGGGTGGCGCGCATGGACCGGGACACCACGGTCCGGAAAGGAGCGCTGCTCAAAATACTGAAAGGCCTTCGCCATCAGGAAATCGACATTCTCATCGGCACCCAGATGGTGGCCAAGGGCCATGATTTCCCGAACATCACGCTGGTGGGAATCATCTGTGCGGACCTGTCTTTGAGTTTTCCGGATTTCCGGGCCGGGGAACTCACATTTCAGGTGCTGGCCCAGGTGGCGGGAAGGGCAGGCAGGGGAGAGCGGCCCGGCCGGGTGATCCTGCAAACTTACAGCCCCGAGCATTTCAGCATCACGGCAGCCACGGATCAGGATTTCATGGCGTTTTACAACCAGGAAATCAGCTTTCGAAAAACATTTAACTACCCGCCGTTTTCACGCATGATCCAGCTCAAAATTTCCGGTGCGGACATGAAAAAGACCCGGCATGAGGCCACAGCCATGGGCGGCATGTGCGATGCGCTTAAACGTGAAAACCCGGATTTTAACCAATGGATTGAAGTTTTGGGTCCCATTGAAGCGCCCCTGTCACGGATCGCGGGCCGCTTTCGCTGGCAGATCATCCTCAAATCCCCCAACGCAACCCTGCTTCATCAGTTCGCCCGCCGCCTGGTTTTTGAAAACAACCTGCACTTGTCCGGCAACGCCGTCAGGGTGGGGATTGATGTGGACCCGTTTTTTATGATGTAAGCTTGCGGGACTTGCGCACCGCCAGCACCACATTGGCCGTCAGTATCAACCCGGCCCCGATCCAGCCGGTGACGGTCAGGGGCGGGTCCAGAGCGATCCAGGGGCCTAAAACAGCGGCCATGAGAATCCGGGACGACGACAGGACCCCGCCCTCAACCGCCGTGACATACCGGTATCCCAGGGTCAGCAGATACTGGCCGACGACGCCGAAGCCCCCGCACCAGAACAGATAGTAAAATTCCGCAGGATTCGGCCAGAAAATCCGGTTATGGAACAGGCCGAACATGATGACGCTTCCCAGCCCGAACATGTAAAATAAAATGGTTTCCGTGTCATGGAACCTGCGGCTGATGTTTAAACAGAGAATCGCGAAAGCCGCCGTGATGCCGGAGGCCAGCCCCCACAAATTGTTGATGTTCGGGGTCATCTGTTCCGGCGCCAGAATCATCCAGATACCGGCAACAGCCACCGCCACCATGGCGATGGCCACCCCGTCCCGCTGTTCTTTCAGCACAAACCACGAAGCCACGGCTAGAAAAACCGGATAGGTCATGTTCAGGATATTGCCTTCCGCCAGAGACGTCACAGCCACAGCCTTGTAGAAACAAAACACCGCCATGCAGTTAAATATTGCCCGGCCCGCCAGCAGGTCATACCGCCGGGGTTTCAGATCCCGGCGTTTGATCAGCAGCACACCGCACACAACGAGAAACCCCAGCACAAACCGGAAAAAAACGAAAAATGCCGGGTCAACATCCACTTCCATCCTGGCCCACCGGATATAGATGGTTGAAATATAAAAGCATATTTCAGCAAGAAGGATCGCCAGGCACCCCAGCCACACCACTGCTTTCCGGGGCAGCCGGCCAACAGCAGATGTATTGGATTGAATAACTGAGTGTTGCCTGTCCGCCCGCTTCACATTCAATTTTCCCGCATCCTTAGAATTCTTAACAATGATTGACATCCGAAACCGGTGATGTTTTGAAAAATACTTTTCTTTTTTCACCAATGCCGGGTATCATAAGCGCGCCGCCACAAAAAAACAACCCATACCGGCCATCGTTGACCACTTCAAAAACGATTATAAATGATGACCGCGATCACGGAAGGAAATCCATTCACACGATGCTTCAGATACTGGTCATCGACGATGAAACCAATATCCGCAAAACCCTCTCCTACTGCCTGACGGCCGAAGGGCATGCGGTTATGGCGGTGAGCAACCCTGCCGACGCCATCCGGGAAACCCGGAGGCGATCCTTTGATCTGGCTTTTCTGGACCTCCGGCTGGGCGGGGAAGACGGCATGGAACTGATCCCCGTCCTGCTGTCGGAATCCCCCTGGACCAAAATCGTGGTGATCACGGCCCACGCATCTGTCGAGAGCGCCGTGAACGCCATGAAAAAGGGGGCTGTCGATTATATCGCCAAACCCTTCACCCCGGATCAGGTCAGGCTCCTCACCCGGCGGATCGTCAGGATTCGGGAACTGGAAACCGAGGTCGCCGCCCTCCGGGAAGACATGCAGCGGCTGGGTCCGGAAAACCGGCTGGAGAGCAAAAATCCCGGCATGCAGCGGATCATTGAAATGGCGAAAAAGGTCGCGCCGTCGGAGGCCACGGTGTTGCTTTGCGGGGAAAGCGGCACGGGAAAATCCGTGTTTGCAAAGGCCATCCACCACTGGAGCCCGAGGGCTCCAAAACCCATGGCGGTGGTGTCATGCCCGGCGGTTCCTTCGGATCTTTTTGAGAGTGAATTGTTCGGACACGTCAAGGGCGCATTCACGGGGGCGGTGCGGGATAATCCGGGGCGCATCGCGGCCTGCGAGGGCGGCACGCTGTTTCTGGATGAAATCGGCGATATGGCCCCTTCGGTACAGGCCAAAGTATTGCGTTTTATCCAGGACAGGGAATATGAGCGCGTCGGGGAATCGACCCCAAGACAGGCGGATGTGCGGTTTATTGCAGCCACCAACGCCCACCTCGAAAAGCGGGTAGCGGAAGGCCGGTTCCGGGAAGACTTGTTTCACCGGCTCAACGTGATCAGTCTGACGATCCCCCCGCTCCGGAACCGGAAGGAGGACATCATGCCCCTGGCCGTCAATTTCCTTGCCCATTTCTGCCGCACCAACCACAAAACCATCCTTGGCTTCACCGCAGAGGCCGAAAACGCCATGATGAACCATGCGTGGCCCGGAAATGTTCGGGAGCTTTGCAATACCATCGAACGCGCCGTGATTTTAGGAAGCGGTGAGCGGATCGAAAAAACCGACCTTCCCGACCAGATTGCACCCGCTTCCGTCATCCCGGCCATCGGCGACAAGGTGGCCTTATCCGCCATTGAGGAACTGCACATCCGGAAAATCATGGCCAATACCGCCTCGCTCCAGGAAGCCGCGGATGTTCTGGGTATCGACCAGGCAACCCTCTGGCGCAGGAGGAAGGCTTACGGCATCTGATTTTCACTGCACCTGTACGCGCATTGCATAATGCAATGCCACATTCACCATCTCCTTTCAATTTTCAATATCAATTCGTCTCCGGATATCATAATATCTTGATTTTTAATTTAATAAAAAACGGCATGGCTATTGCATTCTGTATTTTGCGGTAAACCAATAAAGGAACTGGTTTTATGACGTTAAAAAAGAAAATACTGACCGGGTATGGTGTCTCCCTTGTCCTCATGGGCCTTGTGATCGCGTGGGCGGTTACGAATCTGGTGTCCCTGGGCAGGGCGACCGACGCCATTTTGAGCGAAAACTACCGGAGCATCATCGCCGCCGAAAATATGGTGGATGCGCTGGAGCGTCAGGACAGCGGCATCCTTCTCCTGTTTCTGGGCGACGCATCAAACGGCATTGCGCAGTTCCGGGAAAACGAGGGAGAATTTCTGTCGTGGCTGTCCCGGGCCAGGGACAACATCACCATCCCCGGAGAAGCGAAACTGCTTGAGTCCATTGACGCCGGGTACACAACATACCGGCATCGGTTTTCCGCGCTAACCGATTGGCGCGACAGCGCCAAACCGCCTTTGCGGCTCGCGCATTATAAGGAAACGATTTACCCCATTTTCGCCAAGGTGCGCGAAGGATGCATCAATCTTCGCAATCTCAACGAGGAAACCATGTATGCCGCCAGCGTAAGGGCTGGCAATGTGGCCCGGCGCGCCTTCTGGTCCACAATCCTCGTGGCAGGGGCGGCGCTGATCATGGCCCTGATCTTCAGCCTGTTTCTCGCCGAGCGGATCGTCCGGCCCATCCGGCGTTTCATGGAGGCATCCAAAAAGATTTCTTCAGGGGATTATGCCGTCCAGGTGCCCGTGGAAACCGGCGACGAGCTGGGCCATCTGGCCGATGAGTTCAACCGGATGGCCACGCAGATCTGCCGCTATAATGAAATGAATATCGAGCAGATCATCTCGGAAAAAAACAAGGGGGAGGCGATTCTGGCAAGCATTGAGGATGGCCTGGTGGTTTTCGATACGAAACTTAAGGTGACGGGTATCAACCCTGCCGCCCGGCGGATGATGGGCATGGAATTGAGGGAAATCGCCTCATTGCAGTGTGCGGACTTTTTCGCGGACCCCAATGTGTGCAATCTGATTCGCAGAACCGTCGAGACGGGGACACAGCCCAGTCTTCCCGACGAACAGCGGATCATCACGATTCCGGCGGGGGAACAATCCCGCCACTATCTGTTTTCCGTAACGGCCATTCATGGACGGGACAAAAAACTTTCCGGCATCGTGCTGCTGCTCAGGGACGTCACCCGCCTGAAAGAAGTGGAGCGGCTCAAGAATGAATTCGTGATGGCCGCCTCTCACGAGCTGCGGACCCCGCTCACCAGTCTGGGAATGAGTGTTGATCTGCTTCTGGAACACGCGGCCCAGGGGCTTGCCGAAAAGGACCGGGAGCTTTTGCAGGCCGCTCATGAGGAAGTCCACCGGATGAAGGCGTTGATCAATGATTTGCTGGATTTGTCCAAGATCGAGTCGGGCAGAATCGAAATGGAGTTTGAAAAGGTGCCGGTGCCGACCCTCTTTAACCACGTACAGGCGGTTTTCAAAAACCAGATGGACATGAAGGCGGCCAGTCTGACAACAGAGCTTGCCGGATATCTGCCAAGGGTCCGCGCGGACGCCAACAAGATCACCTGGGTGCTCACCAACCTGATCTCCAATGCCCTCCGGTATTCGGGCAGGGACTGCCATATAGCGCTCATGGCCCAACAGATCGGGCCGAACATACACTTGTCCGTGCGAGACAATGGACCGGGAATTCCCCCGGAATATCAATCCCGGATTTTTCAGAAATTTGTCCAGGTGAAGGGGCGGGAGGCGGGCGGCACGGGTCTGGGGCTCGCCATCTGCAAGGAGATCGTGCGCGCTCACGGCGGCGCGATCTGGGTGGAATCATCTCCCGCTCAGGGCAGCACCTTTACCTTCACCCTGCCGGTGGCCCGATAGGAGGAACCATGAAAACGCAACCGATTCTGATTGTGGATGATGAAAAGAATATCCGCCTGACCATGTCCCAGTCTTTGGAACCGATGGGAATACCGGTCCAGACAGCCGTAAACGGCGAAGAAGCGCTGCAGAAACTTCGCGAGGAACCCTTCGGGCTGGTGTTTCTGGATCTGAAAATGCCGGGCATGGACGGGATGGATGTTTTGCGGGAAATCAAGAACAACTGGCCGAAAACACGGGTAATCATCATCACCGCCCATGGGACGATTGGGTCCGCGGTGGAAGCCATGAAGATCGGTTCGGTGGATTTTATTCAGAAGCCCTTCAGCCCCGGTGAAATCCGGGAACTGGCGACACAGGTGCTGGGCCGGGAAACCCTGGACGAAGAGAGCGTGGTTGATTACCCTTCACTCATCGAGCTGTGCAATCGTCACATTTCGGACCGCCGTTTCGCCGCCGCGCGTGAAACCGCCCAAAAGGCCATTGCTGCGGACCCGGCCCAGCCGGAGGCATATAACCTTCTGGGCGCGCTCTTTGAAATCAAGGGTGACGAACCCGCGTCCCAGAAGTTCTATCGCGCGGCCCTGGACATCGATCCATCATTTAAACCGGCCCAGGCAAACCTTGACCGCGCCACGTCCTGGAACAAGATCGGCAGGATTGATTTCGGACTGGCTCCAAGGGATGCGGACGGTGATAATCCAAGCCCCAAAGGGGATGATCATGAGGAATAGCCTTTACATCGTCATCGTCGGCTGCGGGCGCCTGGGATCCCATCTGGCCAACCAGCTCAGCCGTGTGGGGCACGCCATCGTCGTGATTGATTCCAATGAGGAAACGTTCAATGACCTGTCGCCGGATTTCAGCGGGTTCCGCATCGTCGGGGACGCCACCCAGATGGCGGTGCTGAAACAGGCCAAGTTGAAACGGGCCGATGTTTTTTTCGCCACCACCCACGGGGACAATGTCAACCTGATGGTGGCACAGGTCGCCCGAAAGCTGTTCAATGTGCCGCATGTGCTGGCCAGGGTCTTTGACCCGAGGCGGGAGCAGATATATGACCAACTCGGCGTCGAAACCATCTGTCCGACGGCGGTGGCCGCCGAGATGTTTCTCATGGCGGTTGCAAGCCACCGGGCTGCCGCAGGAGAGGTAAAATCATGAAGGTGCTGATGGCAGGCCGTGGCAAGACCCTCTATTTTCTTTGCCGGAACTTTACCGCCAAGGGGTACACCGTCGTTATCATCAACCGGGACCGGGAAGAATGCGTCCACCTGGCCCGGCAGCTTTCGGCCCTGGTGGTCTGCGGAGACGCCAGCGACGCCACGATTCTCAAGGAAGCCGGCGCAATGGACGCGGACGTGGTGCTCGCCATCACCCCCAACGACCAGGACAATCTGGTCATCTGCCAGCTGGCGTCCATTCAGTTTAATGTGCCCCGGGTGCTGGCGCTGGCCAATGATCCGGATAATGCCGAAATATTTGAAAAACTGGGGGTTTCCGCATTTTCCACAACCCATATCGTGGGCTCCCTGATCGAACAACGAGCGTCTCTGGAGCAGATCATCAACCTGATGCCGGTGGGCGAAGGCCGGGTCAATGTGACGGAGATTATTCTTGACGCGGATTCCCCGGTCTCGGGCAAACTGCTGAAGGATATCATTCTGCCCAAAAACGCCCTGGTTGCCGTGGTTATCCGCAGCAATCAGCCCATCGTCCCCCGGGGCGACAATGACCTGCTGGCTGGTGACCGGGTGGTGCTGATCACCCTGCCGGAAAACCACGGCGCGGTGCTGAAGGCCTTTACGGGCGAGCGGAAATAGAGGGGTAAGGGGTTTGCGCAGAAAAGAATATCTTAAGGAGCGTTACGCGGCCATCCTTTCATCCGTCGGGATGGTTCTTCTGATTTCAAGCGGTTTGCTGGTGACGCCGCTGTTCCTGATCATCGCGTTTCCGGAAGAAGCCGTGCATGCCCCGGCGTTTATCACACCCGCATGCGTCCTCTGCCTGTCCGGTTTTTTTTTGCGGAAACTGTTTTATCCTGCTTCAAGAATCACCCTGTCCCTGGGCGAAGGCGGCGTCATCGTCCTGATCAGCTGGGTGGCGGCCATTGTTTTTTCAGCATTGCCTTTTATGTCCGTGCTGGGACTATCATTTTCCCAGGCTGTTTTTGAATCCGTGAGCGGATGGACCACCACCGGGCTGACGGTGGTGGACATCCCCCACGCGGGCCCCATGATCCTGCTCTGGCGAAGCATCCTGTCACTGGCGGGTGGGGCGGGGCTTGCCATCATCATGATGTCGGCCATTGTGGGGCCCACGGGCATGGGGATATCCAGCGCCGAGGGAAGGGGCGACCAGTTAGTCCCCCAGGTGCGGCAATCAGCCCGGCTGGTGATGATCATTTATACCGGCTACGCCGTTGCCGGCACCCTGGCCTATTGGATGGCCGGGATGTCTCTTTCTGACGCCATTAATCATTCCTTTGCCGCCGTGTCCACGGGCGGGTTCTCCACCCATGCGGAGAGTCTCGGATACTGGGATTCCCCGGCCATCGAAAGTGTGTCCATCCCGCTGATGCTTTTGGGTAATCTCAGTTTCGTCACCGCCTGGTCCCTGTTGCGGGGCCGGTTCCGCCTCGTTATGCGCAACAGCGAAATTCGTGTCATGACCATACTGATCCCACTGTCTGCGGTCCTGGTGCTGTTTTTCACCAGTCTGTCCATTTACCCCGGGCTTTCCAAGGCCATCCGGGTGTCCGTATTCGAGACCATATCCGCCCTGACCACCACCGGGTTTCAGACCGTGGGATACGGCAACTGGAACGATTTCGGCCTGATGGTTCTGATCCTGCTCATGCTTATCGGCGGCGGCACCTGTTCCACGGCGGGGGGCATCAAACAATTCCGGCTTTATCTTTTATGGAAATCCATGGTATGGGAAATCATGCGCCCGTTTCTGCCCCGCACCGCGGTGGTGGAGCGTCCCATCTGGGAGAGCAACGGAAAGGTATTTGTGGATGATGCCCGGATACGCCAGGTATGTGTGTTTGTGTTTCTTTATGCCATGATCTATCTGGCGGGCGTCATGGCCCTGTGCGTCAGCGGATTTGGTCTCAAGGAATCCCTGTTTGAGTTTGCATCCGCCATCGGCAACGCCGGTTTATCCGTGGGGGTCACCTCGGCCCGGATGCCCCTTGGGGCCATGTGGTCCCTGACGCTTGCCATGTTTCTGGGACGGCTGGAATTTATCGTGGTGATCGTCGGCCTCATCAAACTCGGCAGGGATGCCCGGATGATGGCGGCCCACTCTTTTAAGAAAACCTGACAAGGACAATAATTCATGAACATCGCCATCATGAGCGACAGTCATGACAATATTTGGAACCTGCGCAAAGCCCTTGAAATCATAAAGGCTGAGAACTGCGGCCGGATCATCCACTGCGGGGATTTTGTCGCGCCGTTTATGTTCAGGGAACTGGAAAAAGCGGGCATCCCGGTCCACTGCGTATTCGGCAACAATGACGGCGATAAATCCCTGCTGACCCGTTTCGCCCTGCAAAGCAGCGGACTGATTACTATAGACAGTCTGATCGGAGAACTGGATCTCGACGGGTTCAGCATCGCATTTACCCATGAATGGATCGTTGCCGAAGGACTTGCGGCGACCGGGAAATACCAGCTGGTCTGTTTTGGCCACTCTCACCAGTATATGGAAAAACGGATCGGAGATACCCTGGTGTTAAACCCCGGCGAAATTATGGGAAAAGACGGAAGTCCAGGCTTTTGCATTGTGGATACCCTCACTCAAAATGTCCGGCAAATTGCCATCATATAAATCCCAAAACCAGCAAAAAGGAGAAAATAAAATGAAACGTTGGATAAGTCTTGTCATTCTGTCAATGGCAGTTGTCCTGACCCTCGCGTCCACATCTTCTGCCGATATCTACATGAAACAGAAAGTGCATACGGATGCCGTCCAGATGATGGGCATGACCCAGCCCGCCAACGATTTAATTGCGGAAATATGGGTTACCGAAAAAGGTTTCCGCAGCGATGATCCCGCAAATTCCACCATTATGCTGGGAAAAGAGCAAAAAATGATTATCCTTGATCACGCCGCCAAAACCTATGCGGAACACCCATTGAACATGAACGAAATGATGGCGGAAATGTCCAAGGACAAAAGTCCTGAAGAAAAAGCGATGATGAACCAGATGATGCAGAAAATGATGCAAATGGATGCCTCGGTTCAGGAAACCGCCGACAAAAAAACCATCAACCATTGGAAATGCCGCAAATATATTTTGACAATCAACAGCGCAATGGGCCCCATCACCAGCGAGATATGGGCCACGGAAGACCTGAAAGTGAATAAGAAAGTCTATGAACAGCTCGCGACCCGCATGCTCGCATCCATGCCCGGACTTCAGTCTTCAATGGAGTCCATGAAAAAGGAAATGGAAAAAATCAAAGGGGTTCAGGTGATGACCATCTCCACCTTCACCATGATGAACCAGCCCCACAAATCCACCACCGAACTGCTGGAATTTAAGGAAGGAACGGCCCCGGCCGGGATTTTCACCATTCCCGCGGGATATAAAAAACAGACGGGCAACCCCTAACCATCAAATTCCGGGGGTATCATGAAACTGAAACTCGTCCGATTCAAGAACACTCGCTCCCCGCTCGTGGCAATCCTCAGCAGGGACCGGTGGGTGCCGGTGGAACTGGTCCATAAGACCCTGAACAATGACGCCCAAACCCCTTTGGATATCATTTCCGCCCTTCAGGCCGGGCCGGTCGACCGGCAGAACTGGCAAGACGCCGCCGATGATTTTTCCGGACCGGTCCCGCCCATGGACGAAACCCCGATTCTGCCGTTCCAGCCATTGTCCTACCGGGATTTCATGCTCTTTGAAGCCCATGCCGTCAACGCCGCCAGGGGATATGCCAAACGGTTCATGCCAATGGCATATAAAGCCGCCGCCCTCTATGAACGGATGTTCAAACGGACATTTCCGGCCTTCCGGCCCCACCCCCTCTGGTACCGTCAGCCCATTTATTATATGGGGAACCACCTGAGCTTTGTCACTGACGGCCATCCGGCGGCCTTTCCCGTCTACAGCAAGGCCCTGGATTATGAGCTGGAACTGGGGGCGGTCATCGTCAGGCCCCTTAAAAATGCCACCCCGGAGCAGGCGGAAGCAGCCATCGGCGGGTTTGTGGTATTCAACGATTTCAGCGCAAGGGACGTGCAGCTCAATGAAATGAAAAGCGGATTCGGGCCGGTCAAAGCCAAGCATTTTTTAAACGCCATCTCCAGTGTGGTGGTGACGGCTGATGAGGTCCTCCCCCGGATCAATCATCTTGCCGGGGAAGTGCGGATCAACGGGAAGGTTGTGGTGAGAACCTCCACTCAGGGGATGCGCTACCGTCTGGGGCAGGCCATCGCCCAGGCATCTCTGGAGGAGCAGATTTTTCCCGGCGAATTTGTGGCATCCGGGACCCTGCCCGGAGGGTGCGCCATGGAAAACGGCCAATGGGTCAACCCCTTTGATATTCTGGAATTAACCATCGAAGGGGTTGGTTCTCTTATTAATCCCATTACCTGAGGGCAATCCCTTAAAAATCCGCAAATTCCCTTACCGGCTCAAGCTTGACCGGCGGATAGATCTGGCCGTGGCAGGGCGGCATGGAATTATACACCCAGTCGATGTCCACCACGCCGGTGGAAATACCCCGTGAGCGGCCGGCCTGCCGGAACGTTCCCCGCACCATCACATCCTCCATTTTCATGGTCATTCCGAAGACCGCCACGGTCTGACCTTCCGGGATTTTCCGGAGTTCTTCGCCATAGGCCAGGGTGGAAAACGCCAGACGGCCGCTGTCTGCGGCCTGGCATTGCAGGAGAGGAATGATTTCCGGGTATCCGTCTTTGCGGATATACGCGATAAACTTCAAGGCATCCAGCCGGTTGAACAAATCCTCGCCGAACGGGGAGAGAACCCGCTCGCTTTTCCCGGAAATCACTCCGCCCTTGGCCGCTTTGGTCATGAGCGCGGACAGGATTATTTGCGGCAGGGGCAGATTGTCCGGCCCCCGGAGGTCGATCAGGTCGAGATAGTGTACGGTGTTGATCCCAAAATAAGCGTTATACCGGAACATGGGCAGATCATTATAGCTCTCATATTCCGGCCCTTCCTGACGCAGATGGGTCCACCGCGCATGCCCCCGATACATCCGGCGGTCCAGGGTCATGACCAGAAACCCGATGTTCGGATTTTTCCGGATATGGGATTTGCTGGCTCCCTTGCAGAATTCTCCCAGCGTGACCTGACGGGGTCCGGCCGCCCCGATGGAGGTGATCAGGGTGAGATGGGGCAACCCTTCCGGGTTTATTGAGGCCACCAGCCCGATTTTTTCCGCTGGCCGGAATGCCTGAATGGTTTTTTCGTCAAATTCTTTCAGATCATAATTCACTGCTCACCTCCTGAGGGGGTTCTTCGGTTTCCAGACGGGTTGATCCGGTGGCGATCACGATGTCCGGGTCCACCCCCGAACGTTTGGCTTTGTCCTCAAGCTCACTCACCAGGGATGCCGGCAACAGATTTTCATTTTCAAAGGCCCACGGCTCGTCCAGCCGCAGGTACTTGTCCCTGCAAAGATTATTAAACGCACACAACTCCCACCGGCTGACCATGCCGGAAAGATGCTCTTTGATAAACCGGCCGATGCCGTCGATATTTTCTCTGGTTGCCGTTGCCCCCGGAATCAGGGGCGTTCTGACCCATATTTCAGAAGGATACAAATGGGACCGCATATAATCCGCCACGTGAACCAGATTATCCAGAATCTGACGGTTGTTATGGCCGGTTAACCGTTTATGGGCAATGGGATCGATGAGTTTAATGTCGAACAGCACCATGGCGGCATAAGGCAGGGTCTGATCCAGGGCCTCCCGGCTGCAAAGCCCGCAGGTATCAAGGGCTGTATGCAGGCCCTTTTCCCGGAGAGATTTTAAGAATGCCCCCGCGAACCCGGGCTGGAGCGTGGGCTCCCCGCCGGAAAGGGTAACACCGCCATCGGACGCCTCAAAATACGCCCGGTCCTTGATGACCTCTGCCACCAGTTCT
Organism: Desulfobacteraceae bacterium; assembly: GCA_003599885.1. Classification (GTDB taxonomy): domain Bacteria; phylum Desulfobacterota; class Desulfobacteria; order Desulfobacterales; family Desulfosalsimonadaceae; genus SURF-3. Next base: position 133,620 of record QZKW01000030.1, read on the forward strand.
TCGAGGCCCCGGGTCTTTCCGACCTGTTCCATGGCCGTGCCCGGACATGATTCCACACAATCCCAGCATCCGGTGCAGCGGGTCCGGTCAATCTCCATGCCCCCTTCCGTCAGACTCAATGCGTTTTGTATACATATTGAGACACAGGATCGGCAGCCGATGCACCGGCTCCCGATCCACCACAGCTGGGGTTTAAGAGATATGCTTTCAGGGTTGTGACACCACGCGCACCGCAGAGGGCAGCCTTTGAAAAACACAGTGGTCCGGATGCCGGGACCGTCCTCGGTGGACATGCGGACGATCTCAAGGATGGTGGCCTGATGGTTGTTTGTTTGATTTTTGGGTTGATGGGATGTCAACGGATGCTCCCCCTGTTATCGCCCGTCTGCTTGTTCGGTAAACCGATTTTGTCTTTTTTTTATAATTCCAATCAATGATCGGAACGCATCATTTACCGTATCGTGATCAGGAAAAAACTCCGCTACATCCGGATCGATTAAGACGACATTTGTCCCTTCAGCATATCTCTTGGCATACTTGCCCCTTACCCCCTTGCTGAAATCATACGATTCCAGCATATCCGGATCATTATTCATTACTTTCACAATTGTTTCTTTCTTCCTCATCAGTTTGGGTGACTATAATTTTTCCCATTCATCCCGACTAATTCCCGCTTGACGGAGAATGCGTGCCAAGAGTTCTTTGCCGATGTCAGCCTGATGAGGATTGGGAATCCGTATAGTGATATCGCCCTTGGCCATAAACTGGTGCTTGCCACCGGAGTATGGGCCATCGAATCCGAACTGCCTGAGACATTTCAGCAGGTCTTTCCTTTTCAACGGACCAAAAGGAGGCATCAGGCGACTTCCTTAATAAGGAGTTCAATTTCGTCGATTAAAGGCAATGGAAGATTTTTATGAACCCGAAAAAGAACCCAGTCTTCCAACACTTCCCTAAGTTCCTCCCGGCAGTCTTCAAGTGTGTTTGCATTTGCGTAAACACCATTACATTCCGAAATTTCACCATAATAGCTGCCATCATCGGGCAGAATTTCGTATTTTGCATGGCGGAGCGCCGCCTGCACATACTCCAGTAACATAATAAACCCTCCGATATCATTTGATAACGTTCAATTATGATACACGCGTATAAAGGTGCTGTCCCCTTTTAAAATTTCTGATGACTCAGCCGAGCGATGACCTCATTTTGGAGTTCCCGGCCCACCGACGTAAAATAGGCATTGTACCCGGTGATTCGCACCAGCAGATGCCGGTAATCCTGCGGGTGTTTCTGGGCGTCGATCAGCATGCCGGGGTCCAGCATGTTCACCTGAAGACAGGTGCCGCCGTTTTGCGCGTATCCTTTTAAAAACGCCTTGAACTTGTTGCGGTGCTCCGGGTCCCGCAGCATGGATGGATTAAACGTGATGGTATGGCTGGCGCCGTTGGGCAGACTGTTCAGATACGGCCCCCAGTCACCCTGGCCGCTCGCGGCTGTGCCGCCCAAGGCCTTGCCCACGGAATTGGCGTTGGCGGTGGGGCCGTTGATGTCCGCGCCATTGGACGGGCAAATGGCGTTTGAGAGGAACTGGCCTTTTTTGCGCCCATCCGCGCTGGCGGCCATCACATAGCCGTCTCCGGCCCAGTAATTCCAGCTCAGCATGCCCGGCCGGAACTGGCGGCCCGTGCTTTTGGTGCGGTGTTTCCAGGTTTCCGTTGTCCAGAGATCCATGACTTTTTTCGCCATGGCATCCGCCGCATCATCATCCCGGCCGTATTTCGGGGCGCGGTTTTTCGCCATGGCCTGAAGCTTCTCGTGCCCTTCCCAGTTGTCTTTCAGGGCCGCGACGAGTTCCTCCATAGTGCATTTTTTTTCGTCAAACACCAGATATTTGATGGCAAGCAGCGCGTCCACAGTGGTGGCGAAAGTCACCGCCTCCAGAGTAACCAAACTGATCTCAGCCCCTCCCTGGGTGACATCCAGCCCCTTTTCCGCGCAGCCTTTCACCAGGCAGGACAGATACGGAGTGGGCAGAAACCGCGCCCGGACGGATTCGGATTTTTCATACAGGTCCACGCATTTTTTAATAATATAGCGGGTCTGGCGCGCATACGCCTCCCAGAAGTCCTCAAACACAAGAAATCGTGCCGGGTTTCCGGTCCAGGGGCCGTCCTGTCTGATCTTTTCCGCTTTCTGGGTCATGGGGTTCACCACAGGGAGCAAATCATTGCCGCTCGTCAGGGCCAGTTCCACGGCTTTGAGGAGGTTTAAATTATTGTCGACTGTTCCGGAACGGTCGTTGCCGACCATGGTGTTTTCAAGACATCCCACCGGCGCGTAATCGTGAACAGTGTCCTTGTAAATGAGATGTCCGATTCCGGCAATACGGGCTTCCCGCATCATGCCGGCCATGGACCGCTCGTCAAAATTGACTAAAAACGGCGCGCCCTGGCTGCCTGCGATCATTTCCACCATCCGGTCCAGCAGGGCATCCGGGGATTTCCGGTGCAGCCGCACATTGGGTTTGGGCTCTAAAATCGGTGTCATTTCATCAATGACTTCCAGCAGGGCATAGGTCAGATCATTGGTCATGTCCTTTCCGTTTTTACCCAGGCCGGAAAGGGTAATGAGCTGGCCGAACCCTGCGGTGATGCCCTGGTTGCCGTTGCGGATCATGGCGTCATAGGCGGTGTTGCAGTGCATCCAGAAACATTTCAGAATTTCCTTGCCGAATTCCCGGTTCATCCCGCTTTTAAGCGATGACTCCCAGAAGGGCAAAAGATACTGATCAATCCGGCCAAAGGACACGCCCGGTCCGGGATAATTTTCATCCGACATCACCAGCATATGGGTCAGCCAAAGGGTCTGCACCGCCTGCCAGAAGGTTTTGGGCGGCTCCCATAGCGAAAATTCCAGATTTTTGACCATCTGGGCCAGCTCTGTTTTGCGGTCCGGGTCTTTTTCCTTTTGTGCAAGATTGCGGCAGAGAACGGCATAGTGGCCCGCCAGATCACCGGGCATAGTGGCCGCCGTCATCATGGCCCTGACCTGCGCGCCTTGAGGGCGGTTCTGCTCGGATGGGGTCATAGCGTTATATTTTGATTCCAATTCCTCATAAATCCCTCTCCAACCCAGGGTCAGGACCCGTTCGTATCCGGGAATCAAATGGCCGCAGGTCGCGCCCGCATTGCCGTATCCGTGGCTGTGGAACCAGTTCACCGCATCCCGCGCCCCGTTTTTGCCAAGGGTCAGACGGTCAAAGGTCTTTTGCTCGGACTGGGTCAGGCACATGGATGCGTAGATATTGAAACGGCCCCCGGCAATCAGGTCGCCGGGCAGAATCTCTTTCGGCACCTGATTGACCATGACTTCCTTAATGAACCACGCCCGGCGTTCCGGGAGTTCCTTTTTCCAGAAACCGTCCGGGAGCGCCACGGGCCGGGCAGCCTGGCGATAGGAACTGCGCATGGTCTGCATAAGCATATAGGTTTCCGGAACAATATAAAACGTCATTTCATTAAACTGCACATCCCAAGAGGCGCCCGTGGTCCATGATGTTGTTTCATTATTCCAGGCCCTTTCCACGCCTTTGAAATAATATCCCCGGAGCCGGTTGATCCGGTCGGACAACCCTTTGGGTTCCTTGATGGCATGGGACTTTTCTCTCGCTGCAACAGGCATGGCAACCTCCTAAACGTTGATGGATACGATCTCCCGCAACCGGTCTTCACCGTGGGACAACATGCGGCGCATGATATCCACGGCCCGGTGTTCATTCTGGTCCGCGATGGCGGCCGTAAGCATTTTATGATAATCAAACACCACCCGGACAAAGGCGGTTTCTTTAAAAAACTGGCCGGACAGGTTGGTATAAACCGGCTTGAATGAGTTTAACAACAGCGGATACAGCAAATTATCCGTTGCAATGGCAAGCAGCAGATGGAATTCAAAATCCAGGCGAGTGACAGTTTCCACATTGGCAGGGTCGGTGTGAGCCTCCTGAACGATCAGACCGTTCAATTCATTGACCTGGGCCGAAGTCCGGTTTTTGGCGGCCAGACGCGCATTTTCGGATTCAACCAGCATCCGCATGTTGAGCAGGCCATCGAGCAGCCGGGCGTCAAGCCTGCCGTCCTGGTATTCCAGGAGCGAGGTCAGCAGCGTCACCGAACCCTTCCTCCGGAAATCATTGATCACCGTTCCCTTTCTCGGGGTCATGCTCACCAGACCCTTGGCAGCCAGATCCACCAGCGCCTCGTGCACCACCGGACGGCTCACGCCCAGACGGCTGGCCAATTCCCGCTCCGGCGGCAGCTTTTCCCCCACCCCCACGGTTCCGGAAAGGATCATCCCTTCAAAACGGCGGATGCATACCTCCTTTAAACTCTCGGCCTTCAATGGTTCAAGCCCTTCAAACATCATTTTAATTTCTTTGCCCTCCTTTTGGCTGGTGGTAATACCATAGCAGGCAAAATTATCAAACTCAACCTGTTTTTTTTAAAAAAATCCAAACAGAGAAATTTCCTCATCAACCATGAGCAAAGATTATTACACAACCCAACGAACAAGGTTAAGCTTCTCTTATATAACCATCTGAAAACAATCCTTGTTTTTTCTCATCAGACTGTGTTAAGGAAAACAAGGAAATCTGATTTCTCTTCGAATTTGAACAGATAAATACCGGAAGGCGATCTCCTTTTTGCTTATTCTATAAATCGTTCTATTAAATGACGCGGATAGCAAGTATGGAAATATCAACGAACGATGCATCACCGATTTACAATAGCCGCATTCTCAAAGTTTATCTGGAATTTCTGCAAAACGCTTATCCTCATATTAATCAGGATGATGTTCTCAAAAAAACAGCCATTGAAAAATATACAATCAATGATCCTGCACACTGGCTGACCCAGGAAGAGGTCGACCGGTTTTACACGGTAATGAGCGAACAAACCGGTGAACCGAATATCGCCCGGCATGCAGGCCGATTTGCATCTTCAAAGGGATTGGGCACCGCCAAACAATATTTGCTGGGATTCATGTCGCCTTCAGCGATTTTCATTTTAATGGAAAAAGTGTATCCCCTGTTTAGCCGCGGAGCTGAGATTGTCGCCAAAAAGATCGATTCCAACACCGTTGAAATTATCGCTACCCCCAAACCCGGTGTGGAGGAAAAGCCCTATCAATGCGAGAACCGGGCCGGTTTTTTTGAGGCAGTGCCCAAATTATTCAGTGCCCAGCATGGGACGATTGATCATCCCCAGTGCTTCCACAAAGGCGATGCCTGCTGCCGCTACGTCATCACCTGGCAGGATACTTCATTCTTTTTCTGGAAACGGCTTCAAAATTATTTTATAGCGCTCAGTGTGGTCATATGCGGTGGATTATTTTTTGCGTTGCCGCCAGCGACATGGGCGATAGGCACCATGGGAGTGGCTTCTTTAGCGATTCTGCTCTCATATAATTTAGAAAGGATGAACAATCAGCACCTGATTGAAACCATCCGGAATCAGCAAGACGCGGCCCTGGACCATTTGCGGGAAAGCAATATTCACTATAACAATTCCTTACTGATTCAGGAAATCGGACAGGCGACAACACAAATCCTTAATATTGATAAAATTATCCAGACCGTTTGCCAGGCCATGGAGAAACGCCTTAACTTTGACAGGGGCATGTTCATGCTGGCGAACAGTGAAGGTTCGCGACTTATTTTCAAAGGAGGATTCGGGCTCAGCCCGGAGCAGGAAGAAACACTAAAACGCACAAAGTTTCAAATCGACAAGCCCGATTCAAAGGGGCCTTTTGTACTGGCCATGAGGGACCGAAAACCCTTTCTGGTCAATAATATCAACGAAATTGAACAATCCTTTTCCAAAAGAAGCATCGAGTTCGCCAGAAAGCTCGACGGCGATTCGTTCATTTGTGTACCCATCATCTATGAAAAAAAATCCCTTGGCATTCTTGCGGTGGATAACAGCAAATCGCGGGCGAATCTGAAACAGAGCGACATGAACGTACTGATGGGTATCGCTTCGGAAACAGCCATGAGCATTGTCAATGCCATCTCTTTTGAAAAGATCAAAGAAAGCGAAAAACGATATCGTCTTCTGTCAGACAATATCACAGATGTTATTTTGACTATCGATCTGCCGGATCTGACTTTTTCTTTTGTCACTCCGTCGGTTCACCTCTTGCAGGGGTATACGCCGGAAGAATTTTTGACGCTGACCCTCAATGACATCCTGCCCCCCCAGTCGCTAAAGCTTGCAACAGATACCATCACGGAAGAACTGGCCAGGGAAAAGGCAAGCGGAGCGAACCCGTTGCAGTCAAGGATGCTGGAACTCGAGGAATACTGCAAAGACGGATCAACCGTATGGGTGGAAGCCACCGCCAGCTTTCTCAGGGATGCAACCGGGCAGGTCAACGGCATTCTGGTGGTTTCACGGGACATCTCCCGAAGGAAAACTGCGGAGATGGAAAAAATGAACCTGGAAGCCAAACTCCAGCAGGCGCATAAAATGGAAGCAGTGGGCACCCTGGCCGGAGGCATCGCCCATGATTTTAACAACATCCTGTCCGCAGTCATCGGGTTTTCGGAACTTGGATTAAATGAATCAGCCGGCATACCCGGCCTGAACAATAAACTGCAGGAAATTCTCAAGGCCGGTTACCGGGCCAGAGATCTCGTCAAGCAGATCCTTGCCTTCAGCCGTCAGGCGGAGTGTGAAAAGCAACCGGTGAAGATACGGATGATCATCGCTGAGGTACTCAAGCTCCTTCGCGCCTCCATTCCGGCAACCATTGAAATCCACCAGAATTTGATGAGCGATTCCCTGGCCATGGCCGACCCCACGCAGATCCATCAGATACTGATGAACCTGTGCACCAATGCTGAACATGCCATGGGCGATACCGGCGGCATTCTGGAAGTCAGTTTGATGGATGTGGATATCGGACGTGATTTTGCAGCAGAAAATCCAGGGGTCACCCCCGGCCGGCACCTCTGTCTCACGGTCCGGGATACCGGGCACGGGATGTCCCCCGAACTCATCAAGCGATTATACGATCCTTTTTTCACCACCAAAGAGCCTGGAAAGGGAACGGGTTTAGGCCTTTCTGTGGTTCACGGCATCGTTAATAATTGCGGCGGGGCCATCACGGTTCAAAGCAAACCGGGGACGGGGACTGCGTTTAACATTTTCCTCCCGGTGATCCAGAAGCAGATTCAGCCGGGTGTAAAAATCAACCTCCAGGCCCCGACCGGCACAGAGCGCATTTTATTTGTCGATGATGAAAAAAGCATCATGGATTTGGGGCGCCAGGTCCTGGAACAACTGGGTTATCAGGTGGAAGCCCTCACCAGCAGCGTGAAAGCGCTTGAATTATTCAAGGCCCTGCCGGACAATTTTGATCTCATCATCACCGATATGACCATGCCGAAAATGACCGGAGCGAAACTGGCCCAGGAAGTTCTGGCCATCCGTCCGGACATGCCCATGATTCTGTGCACCGGATTCAGCGAAACCATCAACGAAGAAAAAGCGCTCAGTATCGGGTTTAAGGAATATATCATGAAACCTATCAGCATCGACCAGATCGCGCACGCCATCCGGCGGGTGCTGGATAGCCGGAAAATTTCGGAATAAAAACCAAGGAGAATTGTCATGAGCCCGGACCTGCCGTCCCCACGCGATCGCAGCAAGACAATGATCACCATTGTCGCAGCCGCTATTGCAGCAGCCGCCATCGGATATATGGGTTACCATCAATTCATGCAATGGCATGAGAAGGAAGTCCGAACCGCTGTTTCGCAACAACAGCAGGAAATGAAGCAAGCAAAGGCCGATCTGGAATCCCCGGTTCAGATTGTACGGAAGCCGTCTTCCCTGGAGACGCCGCCAGCGGCTGCTCCGGCTGTTTCCGGCGAACGCCTGACGGAAGTCTTCGGCAGCGCACCCGTCGCAACGACTCCGGAAACGGAATCCGAACCGTCATGCGACAGGTTAAATCGCCGGATCGCCTCTTTTTTTGATTATCTCCGCCAGCACACCAAGCCCTCTTCCGATCCGGGAAAGACCGTTTCCCCGGACTGGGTGGCGCAGATGATTATCGATCTCGTTGCATCGCCGCCGCTGGTTGCAGAAGAGATCCGGGACATGGAAAACCTGAAGCGCAATGAGTCCCATTTTTTCAGGGTGCTTAAAAAAGACCGGATGAATATGGTGAAAACCCTTCTGCTCGCTGAAAAAGATGTGCTGGAACATGCGCTGGCGGATTGTTATCAATACTATGTATCTATCGGGTGCTGCAATCCGGGAGATCCGGCCTGTGTTTCCTTAAAAACCCTTTATGAATATGCCGGTTTTTTCATGACCACGTTTTCCGGAAAAAGCTACTTGCTGCGCCGGAATTCCACCATCCGCTGTCTGACGGATTATTACTGCGTCCTGATTCTGGACCAGGCCAATGATGCGGAACTGAACCCCTATGGAATTGACATTCGCCCCTATATCGGCCTTGCGATGGATGCCGTTACCCACCAGAACAACCTGATCTTTAGAGACCGGTATATCGCAACATTAAACCGCCTGACAATCAAATACCCCCCGCCATTCCAGCCGGTTCTCCCTGACACAACGGAGGATGACCATTCCTGAAAAATTCATGAATACCTCTGCATCCGGCAATACACAGATGGCGTTCCCGGGTTCACCGGCGGGGTCCCGGCCGCTGAAAGCCTGTGTCATTATCCCGCCGGTATTTGATTTTTATTCAACCCCTCACCGGTTTTCAGGATTGGGCGCTGAAATAGTGGCCGAGCGCCTGACTGCCGGAGGCTGTTCGGTCCAGGTGTTGAACTTTCCCGGACAGCGAAAAAAAGGAGCGCCTGTCCCGCTTCCGGCAGCACTTCAATTTTTAACTCCCCATATCGTGGCCCATGAAGAAGGAAAGCTCAGTTTTTTTAACCGGTACCAGCGGTTTGGCCCCCCGATGTCCGATTGCGCCGCCCAAGTCGCTAAAACTTCGCCCGACATGGTGTTTATCGCCTGCTTTGCGTTTTGCTACGCAGAGGCGGCCCTTGAACTTGCGGCCCGAATTCGCGCCATCGCCCCTCGCATGATGATCGTTGCAGGCGGGGCCGGCGTGAGCGCGTATCCCGGTTTTTTTGTCCGGAGTCCCCATGTTGATTTTGCTCTGACCGGAGAGGCAGAGGTAGCGATCAGTGAATTTTTGGATGCTTTCAAATCGAAACATCCGGATTTCAGCAGGGTCCCCAATCTTTACCGGAAAACCGATGGCCGGGTGATAGCGCCAACAGAGAAAAAGCAGACGACGGCGCCGGAAATCGCTTTTGTCTTAAAAAAAACCGGGGAAACAAAATTCTCCATTCATTTTACCACCGCGCTAAGCCGGGGTTGCCCGAAAAGATGCCGGTTCTGTTCCAATTTTTTATGCCATGGACGAAAGTTCCGGGTCATACCGTCAGGTGCGGTCAAGCATGCTTTGGCCAAAATGCCGCTTCCGGCTGAAACCGGCAAGGCCGTGACCATTAATTTTGAGGATGACAACCTCCTGCTGGCCCCTGATTATTTTTTAGAGATACTGGACCTCTTTCAAAACCGGTTTTCCGGATTTTCCAGGGTTGATTTCTTGGCTGAAAACGGGATAGACCATACCTGCCTGACTCCGGAACTCACGGAAATCCTTATCCAAAAGGGAATGCGCCAATTCAACCTGTCCATCGCGTCCACACACGCCCCCATTCTTCAGGAGGAACAAAGAAATTCCGAATTTTCCATGTATGAAAGCGCGCTGCGGACCCTTCACCAGCATGGCATCCCCTGCATCACTTATTTTATCTGCGGATTTAAAAAAGATACGCCAAAAACCGTGGCCGCCAATATCGTTTATCTGGCTAAGCAGCCCACGCGAATCGGGATTTCCCTATTCTACCCGGTGCCGGGCATCCCGGATTACACGGACGCCACCCTGTTTGACAGGATACCGCCGGGCCTGTGCGCCGGCTCCAGCGCGTTTCCCTGGAACGATTCCCTGACCACCGGGCAACTGGTGACGGCGTTCCGGCTGGCCCGCCTGGTCAATCTGTTGAAATCAGACCGTCAAACCGGCATGGACAATGCGCTGATCGACCAGATTCTCCGGCATAAACGTCTGCATACAATAGAAAAAAAAGATAAATACAGAGAAATCATTCCTGTGCCAAACATGGACGAAGAGATGGTGCGCCTGTTCTTTGATGGGTTGTCGGGACATCCCCTGACAACCCCAGGCCCCCGTAGAACCATTGACACCGAATCGACATGAACCGGCCAAAAAAATTCTCTTTGCCCGCATAAATAATTCATTTTATGCTTTGACGGAAGGGAAAGGATGATTTAATTTATAAAGTAAGAGTTAACAGTTGGATCGTGATGGTTTCGTAAACACTCTTCGATGAGAATGAAAGGTGGTGTCATGAGAGTACCTGTTGAAGTAACCTATCGGAATGTGACCAAGAGTGACAGGATTGAAACATTAATCCATGAAAAAGCCGAAAAACTCAATGAGTTTCACGACAGAATTGTAAGTTGCCGAATTTCCATAGAACAGGAGCAGGAAAGCAAGAAGACCGGCAACCCTCACCATGTCCGGATCACCGTGAGGATCCCGCCCGGACAGGAACTGGTGGTGAACCAGAAGCCAGGAGAGGATAACCCCGGCGAACCCCTTCGGGCGCTGATCACCGAAGCGTTTAAAACCATGAGTCGCCAGTTGAAAAAACTGAATGAAAAACAGCGGGGAAAACCCAAATCCCGCGTGGAAGCGGAAGCGCCAGAGGAAGTCGTCGAATAATGACAATATGAGATTTTCTTCACCTGAACATTCTATGTTGAAAAAATAAATGTAAGCCTGTCCGCCCGGATGGACAGGCTTACATTGAACCAAGGGAACAAACAGCACCGGGCCATTCATCTCCTCAACGCCGTCTGCTCTATTCCCTCTGTGAATAAGACGCCCCTGTTCTGCTTTACGCAGCAAAATCGGGTTTCCCATAGGCCGGATGCGGATAAGAATAAAACCCGCGGCCGGTTTTTTCACCCAGGTCCCCCCGGTCAACGTAGGGTTTCATGAACGCCGCATTGGCGGTCTGCTGAGGATTGTTTACAATTCGGGCCCAATAATCGGTGACCTTCCAGACCGTATCGATACCGATGCTGTCCATAATTCCGAACGGCCCCATTGGCGTATGCATCACGCCCATCCAGGCGCGGTCAATATCTTCCACGGACGCCACGTCATTGGCGGCAAGGGTCTGGGCAGATTTGAACAATTCCATGAGCATCGCATTAAAGACATATCCGAAATTCTCCTTTTTCAGCATGATCGCCACCTGTCCGATGCGCTCGGCAAATGCCTGGATCGTTTCCACCGTTTCCTCTGATGTTCCCGGATGCGGCATGATATCGACGATTTTCGTGACCCGGATATCGTGGAAATGAAATGCCGCAAACCGGTCCGGCCGCCCCGTGGCCTCAGAGAACATGGAGGGAACCAGAGACGAGGTGTTGGTGGTGAAAATGGCATGCGGCGGGCAGATTTCATTAAACTGCGCAAACACCCGGCCTTTGAGCTTCGGGTCTTCCGGAACCGATTCGCTTACAAAATCCGCGGATTGTCCGGCAATCTGAGCATCCGTGGTGGTTTGAATCCGCTTAAAAGCGTTTTCAGCAGCTTCTTCCGTCAATTGTCGGGACCGGATGAGATGCCTGGACAGCTTACCCATCCGTTCCCTGGCTATTTCCAGTGCCTCCGGACTGATGTCATACATATTCACGTCATACCCGCTGATGGCGCATTGAAACCCGATCTGCTGCCCCATGGTGCCGGAACCGATAATCAATACCGTCTTGATATTATTGATGGTCATTCTCATTTCTCCCTAGTTTTTCTGGATTGAATCGTGGTGAAAAATCATTCATACCCTGCCTGTTTATCTTTATTTTTAAACAGTAAGGAAAAGATGTCAATAAAAAACGAACGCTCGTTCTATTTTTTATTGACTTCTGTTTTCCCCTGATTTATTAATGAAGAAAAACAAAAACAAGGGAGACACATTGAGCATTATTTATTTAATCCGTCACGCCCAGGCTTCCTTCGGCCAGCCCGACTATGACCAACTGTCGGACATTGGGCACCTTCAGGCGGCTGCCCTTTCGGATCATCTGGAGCAGCGGGGAATCTCATTTAATGCAATATATTCAGGCACTCAGCGCCGCCACGAACAGACCCTTGCCGCCTTCCGGAACCACGAATCCGCCGCCGGCAGGCAATGCCCACCGGTAACGGCGACAGGGGCATTTAACGAATATGATTCGGAAGCCATTTTAAAGACCCTGATTCCGCAAATGATTGAAAAAAATCCGGACTTTGAGGTCGAAGTCAACGGCATGATCCGGGACAAACGGTCATTTCAAAAAGTATATGAACAGGTCATGTTGAAATGGATTTTAAGCGACCACTCGATAAACGGACTGGAAACCTGGCGCACCTATAGGGAACGCGTGATTTCCGGCCTTCAAATGGTGATGGACCAGCAGGGAGCCGGAAAGAATGTGGCGGTGTTCACCTCCGGCGGTGCCATATCCGTATGTGTCCAGAAAGCACTGCACCTTTCTGATGAACTTGCGCTGAATCTGACCTGGCAGATCATGAACGCGTCCATCACCCGGTTAAAATACTCCGGCAGCCGGGTGGTGCTGTTCGGGTTTAATGATGCGGCCCACCTGGAAGTCAAAAAAAACAATCGAATGATAACTTACCGATAACATATCAATTTTTTTAAATTAAGAAACTTCAACGACGGGAGGATATAATGGATTTTACGATTTCCGAAAAAATGCGGGTTATTTTAGATATGGTCAATGAATTTGTGGACCGGGAACTGATTCCTCTGGAACCTGCGTTTCTCTCCCGTCCCATGAGTGAAATCGCGCCGATTATCATGGAAAAACAAAAAAAAGTGAAGCAGATGGAATTATGGGGGCCCTGCTATCCCAAAGAACTCGGGGGTATGGGTTTGAATCTCATGGAGCATGCCCTGGTTTCCGAAGCTTTGGGCCGGACGCCCCTGGGCCATTTTGTTTTCTGGTGCCAGGCCCCGGATGTGGGCAATATCGAACTCCTGGAAATGTTCGGCAACGCGGAGCAGAAAACAACCTATCTCCACCCGCTGGTGAAAGGCGATATTCGGAGCTGCTTTTCCATGACCGAAGTGAATCTGGCAGGTTCCAATCCGCTCTTAATGGACACCACGGCCGTGAAAGAGGGAGATGATTATGTGATCAACGGCCAGAAATGGTACACCACCTCTGCGGATGGCGCCCAATTCGCCATTGTCATGGCCAAAACCAACCCGGAGGCCGGTCCCTATCTCCAGGCCAGCATGATCATCGTGCCCTGCGACACCCCCGGTTTTAATCTGGTCCGCAACATTCCGGTCATGGGTCATTCCGGAGAAGGTTATTTCAGCCACGGCGAAATTCTCTACCAGAATTGCCGGGTGCCCCAAACCAACCTGATCGGCCAGGAAGGCCAGGGATTTGCCCTGGCCCAGGAGCGACTCGGGCCGGGGCGCATTCATCACTGCATGCGCTGGATCGGGATCTGCAACCGGGCTTTTGATCTGCTGTGCGCCAGGGCCAATGAACGCGTCATCACCCCGGACGGACGGACCCTTGCCACCCGTCAGATCATTCAGGCCTGGATCGCGGAATGTGCGGCGGAAATCCAGGCAGCACGATTGATGGTGCTTCATGCCGCATGGCGGATTCAAAACGAAGGGGCCAAAGCGGCCCGGGAAGAAATTTCCATGATCAAGTTTAAAGTGGCCAACGTCATGCAGCAGGTGATCGACACCGCGCTTCAGGTCCACGGCGGCCTGGGTATGACCGACGACACCATTCTCGCGTTTTTTTTCCGTCACGAACGGGCGGCCCGCATCTATGACGGGGCGGACGAGGTCCACAAGGTCTCTCTGGCCAAACAGATATTAAAACGCTATCAGTAAGGGATCTAAGACAAATACGACACACAGGACATATCAAAAAAAGGAGCCAACATGATATCATTGCGTTTAGATGGGAAACTCGCCCTTGTGACCGGAGCCAGTCGCGGCATAGGCCAGTCCATCGCCCAGACCCTTGCGGGATACGGTGCGGAAGTGATCCTGGTCAGCCGAAAGATGGAAAGCCTGACAAAGGTGGCAAATGAAATTACGAAAAAAGGCGGCAAAGCGGTTGCGATTACCTGTCATATGGGGGACATGAACGACATCGGAAAACTTTTTCAAAATATAGAAAAAACCTACGGACGACTGGATATTCTGGTCAACAACGCAGCCACCAATCCGTATTTCGGGGAAATAACCGGCGTGGATGAAGGCGTATGGAGCAAAACTTTTGACGTGAATCTTAAAGGGCCTTTTTTTATGATCCAGAAGGCCATTCCCCTCATGAAGGCGGCGGGCGGGGGTGCCATCGTGAATGTTTCATCAGTCAACGGCATCCGGCCGGCCCAGTTCCAGGGAGTGTATTCCATCACCAAAGCCGCGATCATCAGCATGACGCAAGCTTATGCCAAAGAGCTGGCTCCGCATAAAATCCGCGTCAATGCCCTGCTGCCCGGCCTCACCGACACCAAATTCGCATCCGCCCTGATGGGCCAGGACGAGATCTATAAATATGTGGTGGCCCAGATCCCCATGGGCCGGCATGCCAATCCCGAAGAAATGAGCGGCGCGGTTCTTTACCTGGTGTCGGATGCCGCATCCTTTACCACAGGCACCCATATTATCTGCGATGGCGGTTTTCTGGCGTAATGTGTCGAAACCATGCCACCATGTGGGTAAAAAACCCCGGTGAATACCATTTAACCTAAGTGGAGGCGCCTTCATGAAACCAATTACGCCGAAACTGCGTCAGCTTGTGGACTGGCGGGCGGCGGCCTGGGCCGGCCTGATTTCGGGATGTGTATTTTTTCTACTGAATCTGCTTGTCACGCCCCTGGTTCTTGGCGGGAACCCCTGGGTGATGGTCCGGCTGATGGCATCCCTTATTCTGGGCGAGGCAATCCTCGCGCCGCCGGCCACGTTTCATTTCGGCGCACTTGTGGCGGCGTTCCTTGCAAATGGCCTACTGTGCTTTGTCTTTGGCCTGCTCGTGGCCTATATCATTCATCGGGGAGGCATCATTATTGGGTTTGCGGCCGGGGCGATTCTGGGTTTTGCGATCTACTGCATCAATTTTTATACCCTGACCTGGTTTTACCCGTGGTTTTTCGCTTTCCGGGGCTGGGTGATGATCTCCAACCATGTCATTCTTGGCGCACTGGCAGGAGGCATTTATGAATGGCTGGAAGTGGAGCGTTTTATTCCCGTAAAAAACGAAAACCATTGAATTTGAATTCGCAGGGATGATGTCATGCGCCTTATTGTCGGCCTCATTATGATGATCTTTTCGCTGTTTTCTTATTGCGGATCCAGGGAATACAATCCGGTCACCGGCGAAAACCAGTATATCGGCCTCACGGCCCGGCAGGAAGTCGCGCTCGGATTGCAGGCAGCGCCGGAAATGCTGAAGCAGTATGGCGGCTTGCACCCGGATTCCCGGCTTCAGAAAAAAGTCGATGCGGTGGGTTTAAAGATCGTCAACAGGAGCCGGGCCGCCGATCCCCGGTGGCAGTTTGAATTTCATTTGTTGAAGGATGCCGGAACCATCAACGCCTTTGCCCTGCCCGGGGGCCAGATCTTCATCACCAGTGGATTGTATAACCTTTTCACCACCACCGATCAACTGGCCGCAGTGCTGGCCCACGAGATTGCCCATGTGTCGGCCCGGCATTCATCCCAGCGAATCGCCAAATCCAATCTGACAAACACTATGATTAACGCGGTGATGGTGGGATCAGGAGACGCCACCACCACCCAGATCGCGGCTCTGGCCGGACAACTGATCCATATGAGCTACAGCCGGGAAGACGAGGTGGAGGCCGACCGCCTGGGTGTTTATTTCATGACGGACGCCGGATTTGATCCCGAAGGCATGGTAAAACTCATGATGGTTCTTGAAGAATCCGGCAGGGGGGCCCGGATGCCGGAATTCTTCAGCACCCATCCAAACCCCGACAACCGGATTGAAAAAATTCAGCAGGCAATTGCTGAATACACCACAATACCCTCCAAGTCAGGGGCACAACCGTAACAATACGGATAAATGGCCTTGACCCGAAGACTGATTCAGCTTTTCATCAGAATATTTTTAACCTGATTACCATCTGCACGAGCGCCAAAATGATTCATGATATCTTTCATGGCCTGCATTTTATTTTTATAAGACGCAAAATCAATATGTTTTGCCACCCACTCCCATATCTCATCATCTGACGCCATTTTCGGCAAATACGTTTCCAGGATTTCAATGTACCGGTTATCACCCTGCCCTCCGGAAAGGCCCAGGGTTTCCCGTTCAGATTTGATGAGTTTTTTGGCCACCCCGATCACCTCATCATCAGAGAGTTCTTTTTTGTCTGCTCGGGCAAACTCGCCCATCATGACCCGCAGGGCGTTTTTTTTCTCCTCATCTTTTTCTTTCATGGCCAGCATGAGGTCTTTTTTGATCTTCTCGTGAATCGACATGGAAACTCCTGTTGAAAAAATTAAGCCGTTCTATTTTCTTTACCACACTTCCGGATACCCGATATCTACAAATGCACTTTCCATTTTAAACTTATGCTCCCGCTCCATAGCCGCCAGATCCATGAATATCTGTTTCTGCCGGCTGTCGGTGCATCCGTCGGCCAGGGCCGTATAATGATTCATGGCCGCCTCTTCATTTTTCATGGCCAGGGCAAAAGCATCGGCAGGACTCATACCCTCAGACACCACCGCACGGTCTACTGTTTGAGAAACTTTATAATCACGCCCCTCTTCAAAGGGCAGAGATTCAGAAATTGCCGCGCAGAATCCTCTGAGGATTGACTCGTGTTTTTTTTCTTCAGCCACAAATCCGGAGAACAAATCTTTTAAAAATGCATCTGCCATGCGGTCGGCCACATCCTGATAAAATTTCTGGGCTTCTATTTCGCCCTGTATGGCATCCTTCAGTATGTTTTCATATTCGGCACGGTTCATCAGTTTATCCTTTTTAGATTAAACCAAGTGTTTAGCAGCTGCAATCACTGCATCATAATCCGGCTCTTCAGCAACTTCCCTGACAAGTTGAATGTGGCGGATGACGAGATCTGCATCCACAACAAATACCGCCCGGGCCAGCAGACGCAATTCCTTGATCAATACCCCAAAAGCCTGGCCGAAACTCGCCTGGCGATGATCGGACAGTGTGACAACCTGATCGACTCCCGCCGCTCCGCACCACCGTTTCTGGGCAAACGGCAAATCCATGCTGATGGTCAATATCCGGATTCCGTCACCAAGTCGGGAAGCTTCGGTGTTAAACCGTCGGGTTTCCATATCGCATACCGGCGTGTCCAAAGACGGGACCGATGAAACAATCACCACTTTTCCGGAAAAGTCGGCAAGGGTTTTGGGTTTCAATTCATTGTCCATCACTTCAAAATCAGGTGCTTTGTCCCCGATTTTCAGGGTGGAGCCCACCAGTGTCAAAGGATTTCCATGCAGCGTGACTGAATTCAATGTTTCTTTCATGATCATACCTCCTTCCTCTTGTGCAGTTATTAAAAGCATTGACGACTTGGCGACTTCAACGATTTTACCGGCATCCCTCACGCACTATAACAAGTTTGTCGAATATTTTTATATTATATCCTATCTGTTCTTTGTAAAGATATATACAGTATTTTCTTCGCAAAAACAGATATCAAAATCTATTTTAACAACATAGGCCTGTTTTCCTTGACATCAAAGTAAAGTCTCTTTAAATTTATTAACAAAACGTCCCTGACGAATAACCTCATTATCTTTTCGTACAAAGGGGATTATCATCGAGCGGACAGACTTCAAACAGGATTCGGGCAGAAGCATACCCGCTTTCACCTTTCTCTTTTCAGCTCCATCAACCACTCATCGACCGGTTATTATAACCAATTACCAGATACGAACGACTCAGACAAGTCATGAGGGGAGGTGATGGAAAAAACCACAAAGATGTGAACACACCCTTAATGTATTTCACACCTATTATTGAATAAAAGGAGATAAAGAATGAAAAGAATCATTTTCAGTATATCGTTTTTTTTTATGTCCTGCATATTTTTAGCCGCTTCCGCTGGCGCATCCGAGGATAGGGCGACACAAATCACGAAAGACGTTCTCTCCGGTCCCGGCAGTATTGAAATCAAGACGGATAAAGAGGTGTTGATGAGTTTCGGGGCGCGCGCCCGCCTGATTCCTGTCAGTGAATCAGATTTTGATTTTGGAATCGAAGACAACCTGAAGCCTCCATTCGCATTGCTTGGCGGCGCATTGGATCCCGGATTTTTCAAAGTCCACGCCAATGAATCCGGATGGATCAACAACAATTACATCCGCAACGAAACTCAGATTTATTTCAACGCACTGCCCGAAACCCGGGCATGGAGTTTTTATGCAGCCTTAGAGTTTGATCGTCCTATGGACAACTCATCCGCGGATGAGCGGGGCGGCAGAGATTACAAAACCAGCAACTTTGGATTAGAGCGCCTTCACGGGACATTTAAACTGCCCATGAATATGCGACTTCATGGCGGTTACGACATCTGGGGAATGGATATCATTGACGGCGGCGGTCTTGTATATGGGGATGACAATCCTGGTTTCTGGCTGACCGGCGATTACGACACCTTCAGTTTTAACGCAGGCGTTTTCAAAATGTACGACAGCAACTGGGGCACCGCCGACAACATCAACACATTAGGCGGGAAAAATTCAGACCGGGATCTGTTTGCCGGCTACATGACGTTTAAACCCGAGGAAGGCCAAAAAATCCAGCCGTTCTATGCCTATGACCGTATCCGCAGTGTGCAGACGGGCACCTTTTTAGATTATTTAATGGGGAAAAAGGGAGTCAAACCGGAAACAGATTCCCATCATATCGGGAGCTACTACACCGGAAGTTTTGGCATGATGGAACTTTTCCTCGAAGGCGTTTATCAATTCGGTAAAGCAGATAACACGGGGTTTGCGCAGGATGATTTTGACATTTCCGCCTACGCGTTTTCCGCTGACCTGGCGCTTAAACTTGATGACGCTGTCGGTTTTGGCGTCAAGCCGCATATCGGCTTCCAGTATACATCCGGTGACGATGATCCGACCGATAACAAACTGGAAGGTTATAACGGCGTGACCAACGCCCAGAGATTCTCCCAGTATTTCGGCGGAGAAAATACCATTATCGGCGACACAAATCTCGTGTTGGGCAGCGCATTGTATGGGTATCTGCCGGAACTTTACGGTAACGGCACCCCGGTGTTCACCGGCGGACTTCAGAATTTCGCCGGTTCCGGCAACGGCCGAGGCGACAATCCCGGGTTGACCATGACCAGCGTAGGCATTACCGTAACCCCGAAAGTATTCCTGATTTTCAAATCAAACGTGAATTCCTTCTGGTGGAATGAGGACATCCTGGTTACCAGCTTCGCGAATCCAGCGATTAATACCATGGTTGAGGCGGGGTATACAGGAACGGAATGGGATAATGAAGTCACTCTGGCCACCAGCAAAAACAGTTTTATCAAAACGCATTTTTCCCTTTTCTTCCCAGGCGAAACCATCGAAGACGTCACTAGCGCATTAACCTCGCTGGCGCCGACTCTGCCGGGCGCAGAAAGCGATGAAACAGCCATGCGCCTGGGCATGGAATTTATCTGGATGTTCTAAGTTTAGCCTGAACAGTTACTCTATTTTACAAATGGCGGTTTTCTGTTGGAAACCGCCATTTGTTTTTATTGACACCCGCCAGTTGAAATCGATAGATTAAAAACTTTGTAATTTGTCTGGGGGAAACAGCAAAATAATGACATGCAGGGTTAAAATATTAGACACTGACCGGCCGGGGATGCTTGATGCCGCTAATCCGGAAAGGATCTCCGAAGCCAGTCCGCTCTGGGCCGCCGACATCCTTTCCCTCCGCCCCTGGAACCGGATACATTCCCCTGGAATTGATCAAAATGATGACGCCTGGGTATGGAACTCCGGACAAGCGGATAAGCCATTATCCCTTCATTCAGAAGACATCCCCGAAATTCTGGTCTGCGGATGCTGCGCCTCAACCATGGATACTGCCTGGCATTTTATCGAGTCCCGTCGGATGCGAATTTGGGATTCGGTGATTGCAGTGGAACAGACAGCCGGCCGCGGCCAGCATCAGCGCCAGTGGGTATCGCCTGCCGGGAACATCCACGCGTCATGGCTATGGCCCCTGCCTGAACCTAAAGGCGATGCGGCATCCAGCTGGAGAAACATGATGTCCCTGGTGGCGGGATTCATATTCGCCCGGGTGATGCAAAAATTCGACGTGCCGGTAAAGGTCAAATGGCCCAATGACCTGCTGATTCATGACCGGAAATTCGGGGGCATATTGATTGAAATTCGAGACAGCCACATCCTGGTGGGCTGCGGGATCAATCTCACTGATGCGCCGGAAGACCGGCTGCTCCGGGACCAGTTTGCCGTGCCGGCTACCCATCTGCGCCGGGAAGGGTTTCAGCTCACGCCACTCGCATTGTGGATGACTTTGGTGACCGAAGGCAAAGCCCTTTTTGAAACATTGATTCATGCGACGGCACCGGCTGAATTTGTCCGGATGATTGACACCCGCATGGCATGGGTCGGGAAAAAAGTGGCGATCCGGGGAATGAATACGGATGTTTTTGAAGCCGTGATTCTGGGACTGTCTCCGGACGGCGGACTTCGGGTGAAAAAAGGAAGTGCGGCACAGGTGATTTATTCCGGAAGCATTATTCCCGGATAGCGAATGAGAATGCTACAGGCAATCCTTTTTATATTTATAACGTCTTGAACAATTTAAAACAATTGTCCGAATTACCGGCCACAAGGAGGTCTGATTCGTGAAAGTATTGCCGCAGTTATTTGAAAATAACCGGAAATGGGCAAATCAAATTACGAAGTCCGATCCAACGTTCTTTCAAAAGCTTTCGCAACAGCAATCACCTGAACTTTTATGGATTGGATGCTCGGATAGCCGCGTTCCCGCCAACCAGATTGTGGGGCTTCTTCCCGGCGAGTTGTTTGTGCATCGGAATGTGGCGAATCTGGTTATTCATACGGACATGAATTGCCTTTCAGTGGTTCAATATGCTGTAGAGGTGTTAAAAATAAAACACATTATCGTTTGCGGGCACTATGGCTGCGGAGGCATAAAAGCGGCGATAGATAACCGCCCGCATGGCTTGATCGACAACTGGCTGCGCCACATACGGGACATTTATCGAAAGCATTTGGATGAACTGATGTGCATAACAGATAAAGATAAGCAGATGGACCGTCTCTGCGAGTTAAACATCGTTGCACAGGTGATGAATGTCGGCAACATGACGACCGTGCAGGATGCATGGGAAAAAGGGCGGCCTTTGTCCATTCACGGCTGGATTTACGGCATTTCAAACGGCATTCTGCTGGATTTGGGCGTTTGTATATCATCCGCCGAAGAACTGAAGGAATTGGAAAAATAACCATCAAGTATTTTTTTGTGAACAATATTTTTTTATAGAGGACACCAATGAACATCCAACCCAAAACTTTTGACCAGGTTCAAAAAGAAATCGAAGGCAAACCCATTGTCATCGCCAACCGGGGCATTCCGGCCCGGCGCATCAGCCGTTCCATATCCGAATGCCTGAATGCTGTTTCCATCATGACCGCAACGGACGTTGACAAAACTTCGCCGTCCACCCTGGGGGCCTTTGAACTCCTGCTTCTGGGCGACGACCCGAACGCCTACCTGAATCTGGACCTCATCATCGAAAAATCCAAAAGCCGGGGCGCCATCGCCATCCATCCCGGCTGGGGATTTATTGCAGAAAATGAAAGTTTCCCTGCTAAATGTGAAGAAGCGGGAATCACCTTTATCGGCCCGCCCACGGACGCCATGAAAACTCTGGGCAACAAAGTGGATGCCCGGCGGATAGCCCAGCAGCTTGAGATCCCGGTGGTTCCCGGCTCCGAAGGCGCCGTAACAATGGAGGAAGCGAAACAAATCGCACGGGAAATCGGCTTTCCCGTCATGCTCAAGGCTGAAGGCGGCGGCGGGGGCCGGGGGATTTATGAGATTCATTCGGAAGACCAGCTGGAATCCGCATTTCAGAAAGCATCGGTCATGGCCGAGGTGTCTTTCGGCAACCCGCGGCTGTTTGTGGAGAAATTTTTAACGTCTGTGCGCCATATTGAAATTCAGGTGATTGCCGATCAGCACGGCAATGTCTTTGCGTTTGACGAACGGGACTGCACGGTTCAGCGCAATCACCAGAAGCTGGTGGAAATCACGCCTTCGCCCTGGCCGAAAATGACTGACGCGCTCAGAAACCAACTGAAAGCCTATTCCGAAAAACTCATTAAAGCCGTGGGCTACCATTCCCTGGCCACTGTGGAGTTTCTGGTGGACGCTGAGGGCACACCCTATATGATCGAGGTCAACACAAGGCTTCAGGTGGAACACGGCATCACCGAATGCCGGTATGGGATTGATCTCGTGGAAGAACAGATCGCCGTGGCCTTTGGTTCGGTGCTGCGCTTCACCAAAGAAAATACAATCCCGTTTCAGCATGTCATGCAGGTGCGGATTAACTGTGAAGACCCCCAGGATAATTTTTCACCCAATTCCGGTTTTATCACCCGCTACACTTCCCCCGGCGGCCAGGGCGTCCGTCTGGATTCCTGCGTGACCGGCGGGTATGAATTTCCATCGAACTATGATTCGGCGGCAGCGCTTCTCATCACCTACGGCAATTCCTGGATCAAAGCCGTCAAACTTATGCAGCGGGCGCTGCGGGAATACATGATCGGCGGGGTGACGACCACCATTCCGTTTCACAAGCAAATCGTCAAACACCCGACATTCATCTCCGGAGATTACGATACCCGGTTTATTGAAAACACCCCGGAACTCATGGATTACCGGGACCAGGCGCCGGAAGCCCTGCGCCTGTCGCGGCTGATCGCCGATATTTCGGCAAAAGGCTACAATCCGTTTGTACAGCTGGGTGAATACCGGGGGCTGTCCGACAGGCGGGTGGGGCGGTTTGAAGTGGTTCTTCCGGCCCTCAAGGAGTCTCCCAAAGAATTTATCTACCCCCGCTATGACCGGCAGGCGACCCTGGATTTTGTCCGGGACAGCGGATACGTGCATTTCTCCGACACCACCACCCGGGACATCACTCAAAGCAACTCCGGCAACCGCTTCCGGCTGGGAGAGGACCGGATCATCGGGCCATATCTCGACCGGTGCGGATTTTTCTCCCTGGAAAACGGCGGCGGCGCCCATTTCCATGTGGCCATGCTGGCCAACATGACGTATCCGTTTACCGAAGCCCGCATGTGGAACGAATTCGCGCCTAAGTCCCTGAAGCAGATTTTAATCCGGTCCACCAATGTGCTGGGCTACAAGCCCCAGCCCAAAGGGGTCATGCGCCGTACCGGAGAAATGATCTGCGAACATTACGATGTGATCCGGTGCTTTGATTTTTTGAACCATATCGAAAACATGCGCCCGTTTGCGGAAATCGTGCTGAACTCCAACCGCAATATTTTTCAGCCAGCCATCTCCCTGTCCTATGCCAGCGGCTTTGGCGTGGAAAGATACATGAAAGTCACCGCTGAAATCCTGCGGATGACGGCGGATGTGGCGGGCGTGAGCGAACGTCAGGCCAGCCGGATGATTATTCTGGGTTTGAAAGACATGGCCGGCGTGTGCCCGCCCCGGTTCATGCGTCAGCTGGTTTCCGAAATCCGGAAAAAATATCCGGATCTCATCGTCCATTATCACCGCCATTATACCGACGGTCTGTTTGTCCCGGCTGTGGGCGCGGCGGCGGAAGCCGGAGCCCATATCGTGGATACGGCCATCGGGGCGTCGGTCCGCTGGTACGGCCAGGGAGAAGTGCTCTCCACCGCCGCCTATATCGAAGAAGAACTGGGACTCAAAACCCACCTGAACAAAGACATGATCCGGGACTGCAATTTTGCCCTGAAACAGATCATGCCCTATTACGACCGGTATTGTTCTCCGTATTTCCAGGGCATTGACTATGATGTCATCGAACACGGCATGCCCGGCGGGGCCACTTCATCCTCTCAGGAAGGGGCCCTCAAGCAGGGCTACATCCGTCTGCTGCCCTATATGCTCCGTTTTCTGGCAGGCACCCGGAAAATCGTCCGCTACCATGACGTGACCCCCGGCTCCCAGATCACCTGGAACACGGCGTTTCTGGCAGTGACGGAAGCCTATAAACGGGGCGGGGAGCAACACGTGCGAAAAATGCTCCGGGTGCTGGAGGCCGTGGCCACCCTGCCGGAAAATGAGTTGCCGGATGACATTTTGATCGACCGGTTGAAACTTTACCGCGACAGCAATGACGCTTTCCGGGATTTGCTCCTGGGCAAATACGGAAAACTGCCCCTGGGCTTTCCGGCGGACTGGGTGTATTTCAGCGTATTTGGCAGCGAAGCGGAGTGGGCCATCAAAAACAGAACCGAAGTGTCTCCTTTGGAATTTCTCGAAGAAATTGACATTGAGGCGGAACGTGAAAGTCTGCATTCCATGATCAATCGCCAGCCGTCCGAAGAAGAACTGGTGCTGTATCTTAACCATCCCGGAGACGCCCTGAAAACCATTAAATTCCAGGAGCAGTTCGGAGACCCGAACCAGGTGCCGCTGGATGTCTGGTTTGAAGGTCTTGGACTTCGAAAAGAGATGGAATTTCTGGACACCACCGGCAAACCCCATAAAATGATGATCCTCGATATATCGGAGCCCCGGAAAAACGGCATGAGCGTGGTTCGTTACCTTCTGGATTCGGAAATCTACACCCATCAGGTCAAGGTTAAGGAACCCGAGGCTCAGGACGGATCAGCCCTTGAAATGGCCGAACCCAACAACCCCTACCACCTGGCGTCTCCCAGCAAGGGAGACCTGTGGGTCATGTACGTCTCCTCCGGCGATTATGTGAAAAAAGGGGACGAAATCTTCAATATCTCCATCATGAAACAGGAAAAGTCCGTGTTCGCGCCTTTTGACGCCCTGGTGAAACGGGTGTTGAAAACCGCCAATTACTCCGAAGACCGGAAAATGGTTTCCGTAAAGGCGGGGGAGCTTCTGGTGGAGCTGGCCCCGGCCCCTACCCTGTGCGCCACATGCAGCCAGCCGGTGGTTTCCAATGATTTTAAATTCTGTCCCCACTGCGGGGCCGGAAAATAAAAATTTGAAGGCAAAAAACCGTCCGCCGGGATTTCTCACACTCCCGGCGGACGGCCGGTTCCTTCATACCAAAGGAAAACCGCAGTAATTTAAAAATGCCCGCTTGCAAGAATCTCAGCAACTGATAATGTAAAGGCAACGGCTTTGCTCAGACAATGATGAAAAACAGGTGGTCTCAATAAACCATAAACCGTTTTGGGACCGTATTCTCCGGATATCATGATAACTGGATAAGGCGGGAACCTCATGAAACAGACGCTCCTGAATTCAGCGCCGAATAGAAAGCGGATGGTTATTTTAATTGGAACCGCCATCATCCCGGCCGTCATTATTCTGGTTCTTGCCTTTGCCCTTCACCCGGGGCTGCGGGAAAAACCGGAAGAACCCCTGAAAAGCATTACCATCGCTGTTCCAACCCTGCCCCATTCAGGCCTGATGTTCATCGCCATGTCCAAAAATTTTTTCCAGGATGAAGGCCTGGACATAAAATTCCAGCCTTATTTATATGGAAAACCCGCTTTGCAGGCATTACTGGATGGGAAGGCGGATTTGGCCATTTCAGCGGACACCCCCATTGTTCTGGCCGCCTTGAAGGGGGAAAATTTTCTTGTAGTCGCCGAGATATTCAGGTCGGAACAGAACACGGCCATCATTGCCCGGCAGGACAAGGGGATATCAACCCCCCGGGATCTGAAGGGGAAAAAAATAGGGGTGAGCAAAGGCACCAACGGGGAGTTCTTTCTGTCCGCCTTTTTCAGCGTTCACCAGATTGCCGGGAACGAAGCCGATATTCTGGATCTGAAACCCGATGAAATGGTTGAAGCGCTGACCGCAGGAAAAATTGACGCCGCTGCCACTTGGCATCCCATGATATTCCAATTGAAACAGAGACTTGGCGAACGGGGGGTTATGTTTTCCGGAGAAACCTTCTATAAAGAATCGTTTGCTGTTTCAGCAGCCGCCGGCTGGGTCAAAAACAATCCGGATTCAGTTGACAAAATTCTCCGGGCCCTTGTCCGGGCCGAAGGTTTTGCCGCCGACAGCCCTGATGAATCCCTCAACATCCTGGCCAAAGCCCTTAAAATGGACAAAACCGTTTTGGGCGAATTCTGGACATTGTTTGATTACAGGGTTTCACTGACCCAGGCGTTATTGATCAATCTGGAAAACCAAGCCAGATGGGCCATCCAAACCCGCCTGACTGTCACCGGCGCCATTCCAAATTTTATGCCGTATTTTTATACCGATGGACTCAAGCGCGTGAAATTCGATGCTGTTACGCTGATTAATTAGAGGTGCAGGCATGAAAATTAAAACATGGCTCTGGATCGCCGCCGCTTCCTCCGTGGTTACCGCCCTGACCATTGGCCTGATTCTTTTCGGATCATTTCAGAAAATCAATACGGAAAGGGCTCGCGGGCAATCCTATCAGGAAATGGTCAGGGAGGCGTCCACCGCCAGGACCTTATTGTTTGAATTTTTGATCTTTCATGAAGAACGGATGTATGAACAATGGGCCATCAAAGAAAAATCACTGACCCGTCTTTTAACGGCCGTTCAACTCAGTTCTCCCCGGGAAAAATTATTATTAGAAGATGCCCGTAAAAATCTGGAATGGGTCAAAACCATATTTTTTGACATAAAAACCATTCATGACAGGCACGAAACGCATTTTAAACAAAGTCAGCCCGCCACCATGCCGCAAATGGCGGGAGAAATTCTGACCGGCCAACTGCTTCTGAGAAGCCAGGCTTTCGTTTCCAGCGTCCTCCAACTGGCGGATGAAAGCCAGAAAAAAATCGTCTCCGCCCAGCACACCTTTGGCCTGCTGTTCATCCTTTTAATGGGAGGGCTGATCGGGGTTATCGCAGCCATCTCTTTTTTGATCAGCAGACATATAGTAAAATCCATCGGCAGGCTCAGGGATGGGGCTGAAGTTATCGGATCAGGCGATCTGGAGTTCCGGATCGATGCCCTGGCCGAAGATGAGTTCGGCCAGTTGTCGATCGCCTTTAATGAAATGGCGAAAAACCTGAAGTCCGTCACCGCATCCCGTGACGAACTGGATCGGGAAATCACCGAACGGGAACAGGCGGTGGAGGCGCTGCGGAAGAGCGAGGAGGTCAACCGCGCCACCTTCGACCAGGCGGCCATCGGCATCGCCCATGTGGGGATCGATGGAAAATGGCTGCGGGTGAACGACAAACTCTGCGCCATCGTCGGTTACACCCGCGATGAACTGATGAAGCTGACGTTCCAGGACATCACTTACAGAGACGACCTGGAAACGGATCTCGATTATGTGCGGCAGGTTCTGTCCGGCGAGCGCCATACTTATTCAATGGAAAAACGCTACATTCGCAAAGACCGGTCCCTGATCTGGATCAACTTGAGCGTTTCGCTGGTGCGGACAGCGTCGGGCGAACCCCGCCACTTTATCTCCGTTGTCGAGGACATCAGCGCCCGCAAAAGCGCTGAAGAACGGTTTCGCATTGCGGCCGAGAGCCTCAGCGATGTGATCTACGAGTGGGATCTGGGCGATGCGATCGACTGGTACGGCGATGTGGATGCGCTGATGGGTTACGCCCAGGGTAAGTTCCCCAGAACCATGGCCGGGTGGGGAGCGACACTGCACCCGGATGACCGTGACCGGATCATGGATGCGGTGGACCGCCAGCTCAAGGGAGAGGTGCCTTATGACGTTGAGTACCGGCTGCTGAAAAAGGACGGCAGCTTTGCCTGGTGGACCGCCCGCGGCACGGCGATTCGTGACGCAGACGGCAAACCCGTGCGCTGGATCGGGGCCATTACCGACATCACTGAACACAAGCGGGCGGAAGAAGCGCTTAAAAAAAATGAGCTTAGGTTCAGGGCCCTGACGGACACTTCGCCGCTGGCTATTTACATGTCCTCAGGCGTGGAGCAAATGGCTGAATACATAAACCCGACATTCATCAAATTGTTTGGCTATACACTGGAAGAAGTCCCCAGCGTGGCGCAATGGTGGCCTCTGGCGTATCCGGATGAAGTATACCGAAAACAGATAGCAGATGAGTGGCAAAAAAAAATCGAACATGCCATTGCCACCAATTCAGAAATTGAACCCATAGAAGTGGTGGTGACTTGCAAAGATGGTTCGAAAAAAAATATCTCCTGGGGTTATATTTCCACGGGCATTCAGAATTGGGCGTTCGGCATGGATCTCACCGAACACAAGCGGGCGGAAAAAAGCTTGATTCAGGAAAAGAATTTTTCGGAATCGGTGATCAGCAGCCTTCCGGGAATCTTTTATCTGTTTGATGAAAAAGGAAAATTCGTTCGCTGGAACAAGAATTTCCTGGATGTGTCCGGCTATTCCGGAAATGACCTTTCCCGCATGACCCCGGTGGATTTTTTCATGGGCGGGGACATTCAAAAAATCGCCGGAAACGTGGAAAAAGTTTTCAAAGAGGGGTGGGCTTCGGTGGAGGCGGACTTTGTATCCCGGGATGGGAAGAAAACTCCCTACATTTTCACGGGTGTGCGAATAGAGTTAGACGGCTCTTTATATCTTGCGGGTACCGGCATTGACATAACCCACAGGGTGCGGGCGGAAGAGATTCAACGGCAATATGCCGCCGCTCTGGAGCGTTCAAAAAAGGAACTGGAACAGGTGCTTTATGCCACCTCCCACGACCTCAGATCGCCTTTGGTGAATATTCAGGGATTCAGCAAGGAACTCCTGGCATCCATCCGGGATCTTGATTCGCTGATGAAAAAAGAAAATGTTCCCTCCGCATTCCGGGAAAAAAGTGCTGTCATCATGGATAAAGATATCCCGGAGTCTTTGCAGTATATCCTTTCCAGCGCAAAAAAAATGGATTCGCTGCTTTCCGCCCTGCTCACCCTTTCCCGGTTGGGCCGCCAAAAAGCGGACTTAAAGCATCTCGATATGAATAAAATAATGGCAGATGTCATATCTGAATTTGAATTTCAAATAAAAGAGCAACATGTTACGCTGAGCATCACCCCATTGCCCGACTGCGAAGCGGATGCATTGCAGATTAACCGGGTTTTCTCCAATCTGCTGGGAAACGCCCTGAAATTTTTAGATCCGGAGCGACCGGGCGTGATCCGCATTTCAGGCCAGAAGGAAAAGGATCATGCGATTTACCGGATGGAGGACAATGGTATTGGCATGAAACCCGGCAATATGAGCAAAATATTCGATCTTTTTCATCGTCTTGATCCCGCGAAGCCGGGCATCGGACTGGGGCTGTCCATTGTGAAACAGGTTGTTGACAGCCTCAATGGAACCATCGGGATGGTTTCCCAGCCCGGTGAAGGGACGACCGTTACCGTTACATTGCCATTGCGTAATCAAGTAAGGAGCTTTATATGAAAAAAGAAGTCTCGATCATCATTGCTGAAGATGATGAGGGCCATGCCACACTCATCCGGAAAAATTTACGCCGGGCCGGGGTTTTAAACGAGATCATTCACCTAAGGGACGGGCAGGAGGCCCTGGATTATCTTTTCCAGAACCCCAAAGGCAGGGGCCGGAAGAGTGAAAGCCGGGCGCTGCTCCTGCTTGACATCAATATGCCCCGGGTGGACGGGATCGAAGTGCTGCGCCGGGTAAAAGAAGACCCGGAACTCTGCAAGATGCCCGTCATTATGCTCACAACCACCGATGATCCGCGGGAGGTTGAGCGCTGCCATAAGCTGGGGTGCAGCAATTATATCACCAAACCGATTGAGTATGATCAATTCGTGGCGGCGATCCGGCAACTGGGATTGTTTCTGCTGATCGTGGAAATACCAATCATCAATGGAGACAATGAAGGTTAAAATCATGCATGATAAAGCTCCCATTCCGGTTTCCGCTGAAGGCGGATACCCGCATGTCTATAAAATCATCATCGTGGAAGATGACGAGGGATTGAACCGGTTAATCCAGAAAACCCTGAACCGGGAGGGATTTCAGACGGAATCCGCATTAACGGGGGACGAAGCCCGGAAAAAAATCAGCGGCAAACCGGGCGAGCTCATCCTGCTGGACTACCAGCTTCCGGATATGACGGGGATTCAACTGATTCAGGAATTGCTGGAAAAATATGGTCCCATTCCTTTTGTCATGATGACCGGACACGGCAATGAAAAAATCGCCGTGGAAATGTTAAAATCCGGCGCAATGGATTATATTGTCAAGGAAGGCGATTTTATTGAGATCTTGCCTGAAAAAGTGAAACGGGCCTGCGCGGAGCTGCATGGCAAACAAAAGCTGGGACAAGCTCTGGCGGAAAGCGATCGCCTGATGGCGGCCGTCGAGCAGGCAGGCGAAATGATCGTTATTACCGATGTTGCGGGACTCATCCGGTATGCCAATCCTGCATTTGAGCGTGTGACCGGCTATACCCGGAATGAAATCATTGGAAAAAACCCGCGGATATTGCAAAGCGGCAAACAGACTCCCGGTTTTTACCAGGAATTGTGGCAAACGATCACCTCCGGCAGGACATGGCAAGGCCGGATGGTCAACAAACGCAAAGACGGAAAGTTTTTTACTGAGGAAGCGACCATTTCGCCGGTGCTTGACCCGGCGGGCAGCATCGTCAATTATGTGGCGGTCAAGCATGACATCACGGAGCATCTGCGGCTGACGAACGACCTCCACCAGGCCCAGAAAATGGAATCGGTGGGACGCCTGGCGGGAGGTGTGGCCCATGACTACAACAATGCCCTCAGCGTGATTCTTGGGTATACGGAAATGGCGATGGACAGAACGGCTCCGGCCGATCCATTATATGCCGATCTTCAGGAAATCCGGAAAGCCGCCGAAAGCTCCGCCGATCTGACCCGGCAACTTTTGGCCTTTGCCCGCAAGCAGTCCATCGCACCAAAGGTTTTCGACTTAAATGAGGCAGTGGAGGGAATGCTTAAAATACTGCGCCGGTTGATCGGCGAGGATATCGATCTGGCCTGGTTGCCCGGGGCGAATCTATGTCCGGTCCAAATGGACCCTTCCCAGCTCGACCAGATTTTGGCCAACCTGTGCATCAATGCCAGGGATGCTATCGGGGATGTGGGCAAAATCACCATCGAAACAGAGACGGTGACTTTTGATGAGGCCTATTGTGCAGACCACCCGGAATTTTTCCCCGGTGACTTCGTCCTCCTCGCTTTAAGCGATGACGGTTGCGGCATGGATAAAGAGACTTCGGAGAAAATTTTCGAACCGTTTTTCACGACAAAGGAATTGGGGAAAGGCACGGGACTGGGGCTTGCCACAGTATATGGAATCGTCAAGCAAAACAATGGGTTTATTACCGTTTACAGCGAGATTGGACAAGGAACGACCTTTAAGATTTATCTGAGCCGGCATAAAGGAATGGCTGGCCGGGTGATGGAGGACAATCCGCCCGACCCCGCACCGAGTGGACACGAAACTATTTTGCTGGTGGAGGACGAGCCGGCAATCCTGAAAATGAGCAAGATGATATTGGAAAGATTGGGTTACCGGGTGTTGGCCGCAGGGAGTCCGGCCGATGCCATCCGGTTGGCCGAGGCACACACAGCCGAAATTCACCTGCTCATAACCGATGTGGTCATGCCCGGCATGAATGGCCGGGATCTGGCCGACAGGCTTTCGGCCCGCTGCCCGGCGCTCAAACACCTGTTCATGTCCGGCTACACGGCCAATGTAATCATTCACCGGGGCGTTCTGGATGAGGGCGTTTTTTTCATCCAGAAACCGTTTTCGGTAAAAGAGCTGGCTGTCAAGGTTCGGAAGGCGATAGAATCGAAATAACAAAGCTGCAGATGCCTGACGCCTCTCCTTGAAAACCATATTCTGTGAATTGGCATTCCATTGACGGGGAACCGTCGAACGTGGCGCCATCACCACCGGCAAAAAGGATGAACCATCAGATTGGAGTTATAATACCTCGGATCATCCGTCACTTCCTTCCCAACCCATGGTGGAAGAAGAATCTTCTGGTCCTCGGATGCCAGCTCGATTTCAGCGACCACCAGTCCGGCGTTGTCGCCTTCAAACACATCCACCACCCAGTCCATGCCCGCAAACTCCATCGAATACCGAATTTTTTCAATAAACGGGCGGACGCACAAGCCATCCAGCAGCTCCACCGCATCCGCCAGAGGGATCGGGTATTCGAATTCCGGACGCATCATGCCTCTGTTTTCGCCCTTAATCGTCAGCCACGAGCGGTTTCCGCTGATGCGGACGCGCACAACAACCTTTGTCTTTTCTGACATGGGAAGATATCCCTGCAGAAAACGGCTTCCGGAATCCGACGGATGCCAACAATTCATGTCCACGAGAAATTTCCGCTCGATTTCTTTCGCCACTTTTCATCTCCCTGCGCATAAAGAATTCATTCGACTATTTTTCCGAATGTGATAATACAAAAATTATGAATATTGGACTGATCTCAGACACCCACGGCCTGCTCCGGAAAAGCGCGGTCACTGCATTAACCGGAGCGGATATCATTATTCATGCCGGAGACATCGACGTTCCCCTGGTTCTGGAACAGTTAAACGCCATTGCCCCGGTCTATCCGGTGCGCGGCAACATGGATCGCCACCCCGAAATGAAACACCTTCCGGCCTTCGACATGATTCAGGCAGGCGGGATTTCCCTGTATGTCATCCATGACCTGCTGGCTTTGGACCTTGATCCCGCGGCAGCAGGCATCGATGCGGTGGTTTCCGGCCATTCGCACGAGCCTAAAATTAAATACCGGGATGGGGTGCTGTATATCAATCCCGGCAGCGCCGGGCCCCGCAGATTCAAACTGCCGATATCCGTGGGCATGTTAGAAATCGACAACGGCGTCATCACCCCGAAAATCATCGAAGTGAGTGAATACCCGAATTCCTGAACCCGTCAGACGAAAACAACATTTTTTTATTCACCTTACCAAAAAGGAGACCATTAATGAAAAAATTTCTTAAATCCCTGCTGATGCTGACACTTTTCTCATTGGCTGTTTTGACCGCCGCAACCACAGCATTGGCGGATGACGTTACTGACTATATTGATGAGGCGCTGAAATTTTACAAGGATGGCAAATATACAGAAGCAGTGGACAGTCTCAATTTTGCGGAACAACTGATCCAGCAGAAAAAGAGCGCCGGACTGGAGGCTTTTCTTCCGGAACCCCTGAAAGGCTGGACAGCGGAAGCAGCCACCAGCCAGGCCGCGGGCAATGCCATGATGGGCGGCGGCATCTCCGCCGAACGTTCCTACACCAAGGGGGACAGCTCCGTCAAAATTAATATCGTGGCGGATTCTCCCCTCCTTCAGGGCGTGATGATGATGATGGGAAATCCCATGTTCGCAGCATCCGACGGCGGCAAGGTGGAGCGCATCGGCGGACAGAAGGCAGTGATCAAGTATATTCCGGCTGACAAAAACGGGGACATTAAAATTGTGGTTGCCAACCGTTTTCTGGTAACGGTTGAAGGGAACGGCATCACCGACGCGGACCTGAAAGAATATGCCAAAGCCATTGATTACGGAAAAATGGCCACCCTGCCCTAAAAAAATACCCCACGTCATAAGAGAGATTCTAAAAATATAAATGCCGGATGATGCGATGCGCATCATCCGGCATTTCCGTTTAAAACCTTCTACCGGATATCCGCATGATATTCCTGAAGTGACTTGGGCTTGGAGATTCCCTGCCGCCGGGCCCGGATGCCCTTGGCTGCGGCCAGGGCCGATGCGATAGTAGTAATATACGGCACCTTGTAATTGATGGCTGCCTTGCGGATATAAGAATCGTCCTCCTGACTGTCCTTCCCGCTCGGCGTATTGATAACTAATTGAATATTATTATTTTTTATCTCATCCACAATATCGGGCCGGCCGTAACCGAGTTTTTTGACCGGCTCGGACATGATGCCATGATCCGCAAGGAACTGGCGGGTACCGTTGGTAGCCAAAATTTTAAAATTCAAATCCTGAAACAACCGGGCGGTCTCTAAAGCGCCGGGTTTATCCGCATCCGCCACAGTAAACAGCACCGTGCCCTCCAGAGGCAGGGACGTCTTTGTCGCCTCCTGGGCTTTGAAAAACGCGAGCCCGAAGGAGTCTGCCATGCCCAGCACTTCCCCGGTGGATCGCATTTCCGGCCCCAGCACCGGGTCCACTTCCGGAAACATATTAAACGGAAACACGGCTTCCTTGACCCCGAAATGGGGAATGGTTTTGTGGCGGAGATCAAATTCGGACAATTTTTTGCCCAGCATGACCTGGGTGGCGATTCTGGCCATGGAAATATTGCACACCTTGGACACCAGGGGCACGGTTCGGGACGCCCGGGGATTGGCCTCCAGAATATAGACCGTATCGTCGGCAATGGCGTATTGAATATTCATGAGTCCCACCACTCCGAGCTCGATAGCGATTCTTCGGGTATATTCCTGAATGGTTTCAATATGTTTGAGTGGAATACTTACCGGCGGGATCACGCAAGCGGAATCCCCGGAATGGACCCCGGCCAGCTCAATATGCTCCATCACTGCGGGCACAAACGCGTCAGTGCCGTCTGATATGGCGTCCGCTTCCGCCTCAATGGCGTTCTGGAGGAATTTGTCGATCAGAATGGGCCGTTCCGGCGACACATCCACCGCTGCCGCCACATACTGTTTCAGCATGTCCGCATCCTGAACCACCATCATGGCCCGGCC
The DNA here is from genome assembly GCA_003599885.1 of Desulfobacteraceae bacterium. Taxonomy (GTDB): domain Bacteria; phylum Desulfobacterota; class Desulfobacteria; order Desulfobacterales; family Desulfosalsimonadaceae; genus SURF-3. The sequence goes on from QZKW01000030.1 coordinate 168,770, forward strand.
GCCCAACACATAAGAGGGCCGCACCATGAGCGGATAGCCGATGCGGGCCGCCACTTCCAAAGCCTGGGCCTCTGTGTGGGCCATGCCGGATTCGGGCTGGGGGATGCCCATTTTTTTAATGACCTGCCGGAAACGGTCCCGGTCTTCCGCCAGATCAATGGTTTCCGGGGAAGTGCCCAAAATCGGCACCCCGGCTTCCGCCAGTTCTCTGGCTATATTGAGGGGAGTCTGGCCCCCAAACTGGACAATGACGCCTTCGGGTTTTTCCTTTTCATAAATGGACAGCACATCTTCCACGGTCAGGGGCTCAAAATACAGCTTGTCCGATGTGTCATAATCCGTGGACACGGTTTCCGGGTTGCAGTTCACCATGATGGATTCAAATTTTGCGTCCCGGATGGCGAAGGCCGCATGCACACAGCAGTAATCAAATTCAATGCCCTGGCCGATGCGGTTGGGTCCGCCCCCCAGCACCATGATTTTCCGGTTGTTGCTCACCGGCACCCGGTCCGGCGCATTATAGGTGGAATAATAATAGGCGGCATCCGCCACACCGCTCACCGGCACCGGTTCCCAGGCTTCTGCAACGCCTAAAGAGATCCGCTTTTCCCGAATGATTTTTTCCGGGACTTCCAGCAGTTTGGCCAGGTATTTATCCGCGAACCCGTCTTTTTTCGCCTGGACCAGCAGCGCGTCCGGCGGCAACTGTCCCTTGTGCTTGAGAATGTCTTCCTCAAGCATCACCAGTTCCTTCATCTGCCGGATGAACCAGGGTTTGATATGGGTAAGTTCATAGAGCCTGTCAATGTCCGCCCCTTTCCGGATCGCTTCATACATAATCCATTGACGCTCGCTGGTGGGGGTGCTGACCAGTGACATCAGTTCCGCAAGGGTCTTTTTATTAAAATCCTTCGCAAACCCCAGTCCGTGGCGGCCGTTTTCCAAAGAGCGGATGGCTTTCTGAAACGCTTCCTTATAATTTTTTCCGATGCTCATGACCTCGCCCACTGCCCGCATCTGCGTGCCCAGGCGGTCTTCCACGCCCTTGAATTTTTCAAAGGCCCACCGGGCGAATTTAACCACCACGTAATCTCCGGACGGGGTGTATTTTTCCAAAGTTCCGTCCCGCCAGTAGGGGATTTCGTCCATGGTCATGCCGCCCGCCAGCCAGGCGGACACCAGGGCGATGGGAAAGCCCGTGGCCTTGGAGGCAAGCGCCGATGACCGAGAGGTGCGGGGGTTGATTTCAATCACCACCACCCGGCCGGTTTTCGGATCATGGGCGAACTGGACGTTGGTGCCGCCGATCACCTCAATGGCCTCCACAATGGCGTAGGAATAATCCTGAAGCCGCTTCTGGAGTTCCGTTGATATGGTCAGCATGGGTGCCGTGCAATAGGAATCCCCGGTATGGACCCCCATGGCGTCCACATTTTCAATAAAGCAAACGGTGATCATCTGATTTTTCGCGTCCCGGACCACCTCCAGTTCCAGTTCCTCCCAGCCCAGCACCGATTCTTCCACCAGCACCTGATGGACCAGGCTGGCTGCCAATCCTCTGGACGCAATCACCCGGAGTTCTTCAACATTATACACAAGCCCGCCGCCGGTTCCTCCCATGGTGTAAGCCGGCCGGATGACCACCGGATATCCCAGGGTGTCCGCGACCCGCTCCGCGTCTTCCACCGTGTGGACCGCCTCGCTTTTCGGCATGTCAATGCCGATTTTGTTCATGGTTTCCTTAAAAGCGGTTCGGTCCTCACCCCGCTCAATGGCGCCCAGATTGACGCCGATGATGTTTACCCCGTATTTTTCCAATATGCCCTGGGCCGCCAGTTCCGAGGTCAGATTCAGGGCGGACTGGCCGCCCAGATTCGGCAAGAGTGCGTCCGGACGTTCTTTTTCAATAATCCACTCCATGGTCGGCACATTTAACGGCTCAATATAGGTGATATCCGCCATTCCAGGATCTGTCATAATGGTGGCGGGATTCGAATTCACCAGCACGATCTGATAACCTAAGGACCGCAGGGCTTTGCACGCCTGGGTGCCTGAATAATCAAATTCACAGGCCTGTCCGATAATAATGGGACCGGACCCGATAATCATGACTTTATTAATATTCTCCAGTCTGGGCATGGTATTCTCCTTGTTATGTATTGATGATTATTTGAAGTAGTCAGGAAACAGGGGCCAGAAACCAGAATATAATAAGGATCATTACCGAATTTTTCTGACTCCTGACTTCCGGATGCTGACGTCTGTTTTAAAAGCTGCTCGTGCCGTCCCAGCAGTGCGTACACAACTTTTCCTTCGGCAGTCCGATGGCAACGACCAGGTCTTCGAGGCGTTGGTATTTAAGCGTCGTCACCTTGAGCCGATCCCGGATACGCCGGACCATCTCAGTGTTTTCCGCTGATCCGGAAACCGCGTATTTTTTGATGTCTTTAAAATCAGGCCCTTCAATTTCATGAATCACTTTCCGCCCGATCAGGTCCAGGGTGGACCGGGAGGTGGAAAAATTTAAAAATTCACACGGAAATACCAGTGTGGGGCAAGCAGTCCGCATGTGGACTTCGCGCGCCCCGATATCAAACAACACCTGAATATTTTCTTTGAGCTGGGTTCCCCTCACCACCGAATCATCGCAAAAAAGCAGCCGTTTTCCATTAATCAGTTCCTGGACCGGGATCAGCTTCATCCGGGCGACCAGGTCCCGGGTCTGCTGGTTCTGGGGCATAAAACTTCTCGGCCAGGTTGGGGTGTACTTAACAAACGGTCGATTATAGGGAATGTTCCGGCAATTGGCATAACCGATGGCGTGACCGATGCCCGAATCCGGAATCCCCGAAACCACATCCACCGCAATGGTATCATCCTTTGCCAGAGCACATCCGCACCGGTAACGGACCTGCTCCACATTGATATTTTCATAACCGGAAGCCGGATATCCATAATACACCCATAAAAAAGAGCAGATCTGCATCCGCTCATTCGGTTTCCTTACCTGCTCATATCCGTCAGCCGTTAAAAACACGATTTCACCGGGCCCAATGTATTTTTCAATGGCATATCCCAGGTTAAAAAACGCACAAGTTTCAAAGGACACTGCAAACGCATCTTGTTTGCGGCCAATTACAATGGGCGTTCTGCCCAGCTTGTCTCTGGCGGCATAAATTCCTTTTTCGGTCAAGAGCAGGATGGAACACGAGCCCTGAACCGTCTCCTGGGCATGGGCAAGTCCCTCTGCAAAGGTGCTTCCCTGACTGATGAGCATGGCCACCAGTTCCGTGGGATTTATCTGATCTTCTCCGGATTCTGAAAAATTAACACGATCACGAAAGGCTTTTTGGGCGATTTCTTGCAGATTATTGATTTTCCCCACGGTGGCGATGCTGAACGTGCCCAGATGGGAGCCGATAATGAGAGGCTGGGAATCCGTGTCGCTGATGACTCCGATCCCTTTTTCCCCTTGAAGGTTCGATAGTTCCGGCTCCAGTTTGGTCCGGAAATAACTGTCCTCAATGTTTTTGATTGTTTTCTTAAAGCCGTTTTTATTATTGACCGCAATGCCTCCCCGGCGCGTGCCGAGGTGGGAATGATAGTCGGTTCCATAAAACACATCCGTAACGCAATCCGTTTTGGCAACGCACCCAAAAAATCCACCCATACTGATTAATCCTCCATAAATTAAAAACATCCAATTAAGGCACACTTAATTACTCATAAATCAGAAGATTTTGCAAAAAAAGATTCAACGTCATTTAAAAAAAACTGGCGGCAAAAAAATCCCTTGACAAGAACGCGCCCATCAAATAAAACTGATTCATCAGTCAGCTTAACTGATCAATCAGTTAGTTTTTGCCCCACTCATCCAAAGACGCCACCGGCCAGGTTATCGACGATGTCCAGAAAAAAAGAAATACTGAAAACCGCAACCCTACTTTTCGCCACAAACGGATTTAATGAAACGTCCATGGCGGAAGTTGCCAAAGCAAGCGGCGTTGCCACCGCCACCATTTTTTACCATTTCAACTCAAAGGACGACCTTTTTTTGTCTGTTCTCAGCAATGTCAAAGATGGCATTCTTGAAGAGTTTTCCCAATATTTCGGGGAAAAAACTTTTGAGAGCGGTCTTGAAATGCTCGAAGGAAGCGTTTCCTTTTATCTATACCTGGCAGGCTCCAGGTCAGAGTGGTTTCTTCTGCTGCACCGGTATTACCCCTACAAACTGGCGGAAGAAAATGAAACCTGCCGGCGACACCTGGAAGATATTTACAATTGTTTTGTCGATATTTTCGAGAAAGCCCTGGTTCAAGGTCAGGCCGACGGATCTATCGGCTCTTTACCCCCCCGTAAAACAGCGCTGGTGATTCTGTCCACAGTGGATGGTATTGTCCGGTTCAAAAACTGCAATTTATATGATGCGGGCGCTCTTTACAACGAACTGATCGCCTGCATCCGGAAAATGGCGGCCAATCAAAATCAGAAACAATAGGTGGTGTTTTCAATGATCCATAAATTTTTTCCTTTCATCTCCTGGATGAAAGAGTACAATTTTGAAAAGCTGAAAATCGATTCCCTGTCCGGCCTGACCGTGGCCCTGGTCCTGATCCCGCAGTCCATGGCCTATGCCCAGCTGGCCGGCATGCCGTCCTACTATGGATTGTATGCCTCGTTCCTCCCCCCCGTTATCGCGTCCCTGTTCGGGTCCAGCCGCCAACTGGCCACTGGCCCCGTGGCTGTTGTGTCCCTGATGACCGCCGCCTCATTGGGTCCCCTGGCCAGCGCCGGGAGCGCCGGGTATATCGCGTATGCCATTCTGCTGGCGCTGATGGTGGGGATTTTCCAGTTTTCCCTGGGCGTATTGCGGCTCGGCGTGGTGGTGAATTTCCTTTCCCATCCGGTGGTGAACGGGTTCACCAATGCGGCAGCCATTATCATCGCCTCTTCCCAGCTTTCCAAAATGTTCGGGGTGGATGTGGACTCGGCAACCCATCATTATGAAACCATCATCCGGGTATGCGAGGCGGCGTTTCATTACACCCACTGGCCGACCCTTGCCATGGGAGTGCTGGCCTTCGGCATCATGTATGGCCTCAAACGCGTCAATCCGAGAATTCCCAATGTGCTGGTGGCGGTTCTGATCACAACAACCCTTTCCTGGGTCATGGGATTCGAACACAACGCAACAGTGAGTGTCAATGCCATCGAAGTTCCGGAGGTTCAAACGCTGATCTCTAATTTTAACCAAGCGATCAGCTCAATCGATACCGCTACGGAGATGCGCACCCAGGCCATGAAAGCGGTAGAAAAGGCCAAAGCCGGCCACGACGACATGGGGCTCTTGAACGCGACCCACAACATCGATCTGATTAATTACCAAATCGATCAGTCCCAGAAAAAGGCCGCGCAGAATCGCCAGAAACTCCGGGCCATGCTTTTTTATGGTATCGAAACCAATGATAATACCATGTCTTTCAGGCTAAAGGATGATCCGGCGGTCAGGGATCAAAAAGATACCCGGGTGTGGCGGATCAAAGTCCGCAACAAAGTCCTGGATCCCCAAAAAATAACGATGACCGGGGGCGGCGCAGTGGTCGGTGAGGTTCCCAAAGGCCTGCCCGCCTTTTCAATCCCGAAAATCGATTTCAAAGTCATGCTGCACCTGTTTCCGTTTGCAGCCATCATCGCGCTCCTGGGATTCATGGAAGCCATTTCCATTGCCAAAGCCATGGCAGCCAAGACCGGCCAGCGTCTGGACCCCAACCAGGAACTCATCGGCCAGGGCCTGGCCAATATTCTTGGGTCCGCAAGCCAGAGCTACGCTGTATCCGGGTCTTTTTCCCGTTCCGCGGTCAATCTGCAGGCCGGGGCCATGACCGGCTTGTCCAGCGCCTTTACCAGCCTGACGGTGGTGATTGCGTTGCTCTTCCTCACTCCCTTGCTGTATAATCTGCCCCAGGCGGTTCTGGCTGCGGTCATCATGCTGGCGGTCATCGGGCTCGTCAATGTCAGCGGGTTCGTCCACGCCTGGAATGTCCAGTGGTATGACGGCGCCATTTCCATCATTACTTTTCTGTGCACCCTGGCCTTCGCACCCCATCTGGATAAGGGCATCATGGTAGGCGTCGTTCTGTCGCTGGGAATGTTTTTATACAAAAGCATGCGTCCGACCGTCACCTCCCTGTCCCGGCATGAGGATGAAGCACTGCGGGATGCCATGACCCACGGGCTGGCCCAATGCGAATACATCGACCTGGTCCGGTTTGAAGGCCCGCTGTTTTTCGCCAACGCCAGTTATCTGGAAGACAAAATCAACGAGCGCATGATGGAACGGAAGAACCTGAAGCATATCGTAATTGTGGCCAACGCCATCAACGACATAGACGCATCCGGAGAGGAAGTGCTGTCCCTGCTCATTGAAAATGTCAGAAGCGCAGGCGTTCAGCTATCATTTAGCGGCGTGAACGAATCGGTGATGAAAGTATTCCAGCGGACCCATCTCATGGCCAAAATCCGCCCGGAGAACATCTATCCGACCATGGAAAAAGCCATTTGTGCGGTTCATGCACATGCCCATCAGAACGGACAGGAATCGCATTGCCCGCTAACCACGGTTTGCCGAATTGCTTAGATAAAAACCAAAATAAAAAGGAATCCAAATATGTCAATTATCTCCATCTTCAGCGGAACATACTGCAACAGCGAAACCATCGTTGAAAAGTGCGCCGCGCAAACGGGTTTCCGGTTGCTTGATGATCAGATGATGGCTGCCGAAGCCGGCCGGATATCAGGTCTTTCCGACCGGAAAATCAAAGGGGCCTTTTCAGCCAGAACCTCGATTTTCAATCAGTTCACCCATGAAAAAGAACGATCCATCGCCTACCTGCGGCTGGCCCTGGCCGGAATGATCGGTACCGACAATCTGATCATCGATGGCGCGACCGGCCTGCTGATCCCCGATACCATCAGCCATGTGCTGCGGGTCTGCATTATCGCAGACATGAAAGCCCGGCTGCTGACCGCCCAGCAGCAGGAGAAGGTATCGGAAAAAGAAGCCGCCGCCCTGATCCGAAAACACGATGAAAACCGGGCCGCATGGGTCAATACATTGCGGAGAGTCAATGATCCCTGGAGTCCGTCACTCTATGACATCATTATTCCTTCAGATAAAATACCGATGGAGGAAGCGATCCGGCTGATTTCCCAGCATGCCGCATCCGATGTCGTCCAGATGACGGACCGCTCCAGACAGGCCATATCCGACTTTCAGCTGGCTGCCCGCGCCGGGGAAGCGCTGGCCAATGCCGGTCACGATGTCACCACCGCCGCCAAAAACGGGACCGTGACCATTACCATCAACAAGCACGTCCTGATGCTGTCCCGTCTGGAAGAAGAGCTCAAACAGATTGTTGAGAAAATTCCGGGGGTGAAGGCTGTGGAAACCCGGGTGGGCGAAAATTTTCATCAGCCGGATATTTACCGGAAATACGACTTCCAAATGCCGTCTAAAATCCTTCTGGTGGATGACGAGCGGGAATTCGTCCAGACCCTTTCCGAACGCCTCATCATGCGGGACATGGGTTCAGCCGTGGCCTATGACGGCGAATCGGCACTCTCCATGGTCGATGAAGAAGAACCGGAAGTCATGATCCTGGACCTGAAAATGCCCGGCATTGACGGCATTGAAGTCCTGCGGCAGGTCAAAGCAACGCGACCGGGCATTGAAGTCATTATTCTGACCGGGCACGGCTCGGAAGCTGACCGGCAGATCTGCATGCAGCTCGGCGCCTTCGCCTATCTGCATAAACCGGTGGATATCGACATACTGAGCAAAACCCTGAAAGCAGCCAATGAAAAAGTGCAGCAGCTTAAAAATAAAGCGTAGATAAAACCTATGCCACTATCACTCAAACTATTTAAACCCGATTTTTTATGGGGCCGGAAGACGTCGGACGGACCGCTGCTCAGGCACATGGTCAATTATGGCCGGCTCTGGCGGTCTGCGGTGATGCTGACCGCCCTGTCCGCCATTCTTCCACTTCTGGCGATCACCTGGATTGACTACAATGTCAGCCGGAAGGCGGTTGAGTCCGAAACCATGGAACGCACTTCCCGGACGGTTTCCAATACCCGGCGGACGATTGCCGGGTTTCTGACGGAGCGAAAATCCGCCCTGGATTTTATCGTCCATGACAATGCCATGAAAGATTTGCTGGATTTGCCGCGCCTGGCGGTCATTCTGGATAATCTTCAGAAATCATTTGGCGGAGTTACCGATATCGGCGTGATTGATGCCTCCGGCCGGCAGGTCGCCTATATCGGTCCGTATTCACTGGAAGGAAAGGACTACAGCGATCAGAAATGGTTCCGGAAAGTGATTGAAAAGGGCATTTTTGTCAGCGATGTTTTTTTAGGACTCCGCAATGAGCCCCATCTGGTGATTGCCATAAAATACGATCTGCCGGACGGGTCTTTTTACATCCTGCGCACTTCCATTGATACGGACCGGTTAAATGATCTGCTGATCAACCTGGAACTGAGTCCGCATGGCAATGCCTTTATCATCAATGATCAGGGGATTCTTCAGACCACCGCGGCAAACCGGGAAAAACTTTTTGAAAAAATCCCCATTCCCGTCCCCCCGGTTTCATCAAAAACCGAGGTGTTCCAGTATACCGTCCCGGGGAAAGAAACACTCATCGTTGGTTACGCATACATTCAGGACACGCCCTTCATCCTGATGATCGCCAAAAACAAAAACGAGCTGATGAAAACCTGGCACAAGACGCGCCTTCAGATTTTCCTTTTCCTGGGCGGTGGCATTATTATCGTTCTGGGCGGCGTCATCGGTTTTGCGACGTATTTTGTGAATAATATTTATCTTGCCGATCAGCGCCGGGTAAAAACCCTGCATCAGGTGGAATATTCCAACAAACTGGCATCCATTGGCCGACTGGCAGCCGGTGTTGCTCATGAAATCAACAATCCGCTGGCCATCATCAATGAAAAATCCGGCCTGATTAAAGATATTTTTCTATTAAAACAGCAATATGCCCAGGACACAAAGCTCATCAGCCTGGTGGATTCCATCCACGATTCCGTTGCCCGTTGCGGGGCCATCACCAAGCAGCTCCTCAGCTTCGCCCGGCACATGGATTCCAGTTTTCAACCAGTGGAACTGGAAAAAGTCATCCAGGGCGTGATCAGCTTTTTAGGGAAAGAAGCGGAATACCGGAATATCGAGATCAACGTTCAGGTATCACCGGACATTCCGCAATTTGAAAGCGACCGGGGAAAACTCCAGCAGATTCTGCTGAACCTGATCAATAATTCCTTTGCGGCGCTGACTGAAGGCGGTCATCTTGACATTTCAGCAGAAAAACTGAATGATGAGCGTATCCGCATCACAGTGGCGGACACCGGCTGCGGGATTCCGGCAAAAGCCATAAAACATATATTCGAACCTTTTTTCTCAACCAAAGTGAACGTTGGCGGGACCGGACTCGGACTTTCCATTACCTACTCACTGATTCAGGAACTTGGCGGCACCATTGACGTGACAAGTGAAGTCGGCATCGGAACCACCTTTACCATCATCCTGCCGCTGAACGCACAGCAACATAAAAAAGAGGGGGAATAAATGCGCATCCTGCTCGTAGATGACGAGGAAGAATTCGTGGCCACCCTGGCTGAACGGCTTTCTTTGCGGGACATAGAGGCCGACTGGGTGACGAGCGCCCGAGAAGCGGAAAAAATTGCCGACACCCGCCATTATGATCTGGTGGTGCTGGACGTCAAAATGCCGCACATGGGCGGGCGCCAGTTAAAACAGCTTCTCGAAAAAAAAATGCCCGGCATTAAAACCATCTATCTGACCGGCCACGGGTCTGAGGAGGATTACAAGGCCGGCTCAGCCGAGGCGGAGTATTATCTGATGAAACCCATCAATATCAATGATCTGATCGATAAAATTAATGACGCGCTGGCAACATAGGGAGAGTATCGCATGACCATTCAAACAGATCCTCTGGGAGCCGCCGGTCTGACGTTTTTTTCCAAAATATCGGCATCCATCTCCCACGAAATCAAGAATTCTCTGGCAGTCATCAATGAAAGCGCAGGCTACCTGGAAGACGTCACCCTCATGACCCGGAAAGGATTGCCCCTGGATCCGGAACGGCTCGGCGCCCTGGCTTCGACCATGCTGAAGCAGGTGCAGCGGACCAACACCATCATCAAAAACATGAACCGGCTGGCCCACAGCCTGGATGAGGATTACCGCCGGGTGGATCTGGGTGAGCTGGGCGAGCTGATGGCCCACCTGTCCGAACGCACGCTGGTGACAAAAGGATTCCGGCTGACGCTTACCGCCCCGGCTCAGCCGGTATCGGTGATCACCCATCCGTTTTTTCTCCAGAACCTGATCTGGCTGACTTTAAATTTTGCCATGTCCGTGTGCGGAGAGAGCAAAACCATTCTGATGGCGCCTTCAAAAAATGCGGCTGGTGCGGAAATTTGTTTTTCGGGGCTGGACCGGATCACGGAGGAAATGGTTCAGGATTTTCTCGCTCAGGGCGGCAGGCTGTTGCTGGATGCCCTGAACGCGTCCTGCCACACAGCAACGGGCCAGGGCCGGTTAACACTATCGCTGCCCGAAGATATCCACCAGTTGAAGGCATCGTAACAAAAACAAGAACCAACCAACACCGTCTAAAAAAACACACCAACATAAAAAAAGGAGAACCCTGATGACTGACAAAGTCCTGATTGTGGATGACGAAGTCGATTTTTTAAACCTGATGTCCGAGCGTCTGAAAACCCGGGATATGGACGTATCCACTGCCACAAACGCCAAAGAAGCGCTGAAAATGATTGACGAAAAATTCTATGACGCTGTGGTGCTGGACCTCCAGATGCCGGAGATGGACGGCCTGGAAACCCTCAAGATCATGAAAGAAAAAAATCCCGATATCCAGATTATATTGCTGACCGGGCATGCCACTGTGGAAAAAGGCATTGAGGCCATGAAGCTCGGGGCTATGGATCTGCTCGAAAAACCGGCGGAACTGTCCACCATTATCGACCGCATCAAACACGCCAAAGCGGAAAAGATCATTCTGGTGGAAAAGAAGAACGAACAGCGCATCCGGGATATTCTCACCCATAAGGGGTGGTAGGAAATCCGGAATGATAAATGATGAGTGATGAGTGATGAAAGCATCGCTAAAAGGGGCTCTGATGTCCGGTCTGGTATTTCCGGGAGCGGGGCAGATTGCTCTGAAGCACACCAAGCGGGGAATCGCGCTGGTGCTGGCCGTGATCATCGGCATGGCGGCAATGATTGTCAAAGGCGTTCAGATTGCCCTGGGTATTCTGGATAAACTTGCGGCAGGCGGCGGCGTCATCGACGTGCCCACGATTACCGAGGCAGCCACCCGCGCCGTTACGGGGTCTGACAGCCTGATCCTCAATGGCGCTTTCTTTCTGATCGTGATCTGCTGGATTATTGGAATCATCGACGCGTATTTCATCGGGAGAAAAATGGACAAAAAGTTGTTATAATCCAATTTGGTTAGGCTACGGGCGGCATGGATAAATCCTTTTCCGTTCCGCCCGCCCTTTTTGAATCCCTCGTGATTGCCTGCGCGGCGATATGCGTTCAACCCATCCCCTCTGCCGGCAATGAGCAAGACGTTTCCTGAATTCCTGAGATGATTTCTATCCGCCCTTGTTCTACTCTACTTTTCTTTTGCGGGAAAAGAAAAGTAGCAAAAGAAACCCGGCCCCGTGCCGCTTATTTCCCTGTCAGCCGGTTTTCCGTGGCGGGTGAAAAACTCGCTTACAGATCGGACCTTCCTGATTGATGATTGAATTCAATGTGTCCATGCATCCAATGCTCTGCCTTTCCGCCGCTCAAACAGTTTCCCCCTTCTCCCACGGAATACCGCCCGCCAGGGACGCAGCGCGATGGGCAACGTATTCTCAGCAGCTTCTACTTCCTGACTAAAAACGCTCTTCCTGCTAATTTTCCCATACAGAGGCACAGGAGTGGAATTATAAGCTTGAAGTGCCTGAAGCCGATGGAGATTTTCGCCCATTGCGATGCGGCCCGGCCCCCATGTTTTCTGTGGATCACGGGGGCAAACTGTTTGAGCGGATAGAAGCCAATGCCCTTCCGGTGATGAAAAATGCTATCGAAACAACAATCCGCAGCAACCATTATTGCAAGCGAGTTTTTGCCCACGCCACGGAAAACATTGGGGCCGGGAGTTTTCCGCAGCGCACGGGCTGGGTTCTTTTGTTACTTTTCTTGCCAACCAAGAAAAGTAAAAATGACAGGAGGTTGTCGATCGCGGCTCGAATTGTCAAGACTAAAGATTTGATAATCATATAAAAGAATGCACCTCCTTTATACCAAAACCATTTTGGTATAATCTGGTTATAAGCAAGTAACAATAACCCAAACAACAA
>QZKW01000035.1 GCA_003599885.1 Desulfobacteraceae bacterium
CACATGTCGAAAACAAGGCATTGCCCCGTCAGAAGCGTTGCGTCTTTTGTTCGAGGGGAAGCAACCGAAGTTCATGACGGTTGCTGAATAGTTACAAAATTTTAGGATTTGAAAAAAACCGGTTGGGCTTTCTGGGGTTAAGCTTTAAACCCGGCACCGATGATTTGCGCGACAGCCCCATCATCGACATCATCGAACAATTGCTGGGTAAAGGCTTTGATGTGAGAATTTATGACAGAAACGTCCGGATTTCTCAACTGGTGGGCGCCAACCGTGATTATATATTTAAAAAAATTCCTTATATATCGCGATTTATCATGGATACACCGGAAGAGACCGTCAGTACATCGGAAGTGATTGTGGTGGTCAATAAAGAAACCGAATTTGCCGATATTTTAAAGCATACGCCTAAGGATAAAATCATTTATGACCTGGTAAATATTGATTTCGAAGCAAAGGAGAAAAACAACAATTACAAAGGAATCGCCTGGTAATGAAGAAACACATATTGTTTATAGTGGAAAACTGTGCGGTTCCTCTTGATAAAAGAGTATGGTCCGAAGCGCTTCTGGCCAGGGAAATCGGATTTGATGTAACCATTATCTCCCCGGAAAATGGAAAAAAAAATAAAAAATTCGAGAGGTTAGACGAAATAGACATATACAGACATCCGATGCCCATAGAAGCCAGCGGAAAGACAGGCTTTATATTTGAATACCTTAACGCCTTATACTGGGAATTATTATTAAGCATAAAAATTTTTATCAGCAAACCTTTTCATATCATTCATGGGGCCAACCCTCCGGACCATATTTTTATAATCGCCCTGTTTTTTAAACTTTTCGGTGTTAAATATATATTCGACCACCATGATCTTACCCCGGAAAATTTTTTAGCCAAATTCGCAAGAAAAGATCTTCTCTTTAAAACTCTTTCTCTTATGGAAAAGATAACTTTCAAAACAGCAGACATCATCATTTCAACGAATGAAAGCTATAAAGAAATTGCACAAAAAAGAGGGAATAAAAAAACAAACGAAATTTTCGTTGTCCGAAACGGACCGGATTTGTCTCAGTATACTTTCCCGCCACCAAATAAAAAATTAAAAGAAGGTTTTGATTATCTTGTGGCTTATCTCGGTGTTATTGCCACCCAGGAAGGAATCGACAATCTACTCAGATCTGTACACCACATTGTATATCAGCGGGATATTAAAAATATCATATTTGTTATCGTCGGCACCGGGACAAACTGGCAGGAAATGGTGAATTTATCAAAAGAAATGGGTTTAGAAGAATACGTCCATTTCACTGGTTTTATTCCTTACAAAGATCTTTATGAAATCCTGGCGACTGCTGATCTATGCGTCAACCCGGAATTCAGGGATGAGTTCACCGATAAATCCACCATGATTAAAATAATGGACTATATGGTTTTTGGCAAACCCATTATTCAATACGAAACAACCGAGGGCAAAATCACCGCCGGGGATGCAGCAAAATATATCCCGAACAACAACGAAATTGATTTTGCTGAAGCAATCGTTGAACTGCTGAATGATCCGGAAAGCCGATCACATATGGGAAAAATAGCCAAAAAAAGAATCAATGAAAAACTGAATTGGGATCTGCAAAAAAAGAACCTGGAAAGAGCGTACATGTACTTGGAGAAGACTATATGAGCATTTCAAAAAAAAACCTACTTCAAAGCATTGAAAAACTGGACAATTGGATTACCAAAAACGATTGGAAAGCCTATGATCCGTTTGATGGGCTCAGTTCGGATATGCTCAATATACTGACTTTCAACAACCACTACCTGAGGATTGCCCTTCAGCAGACCGTGAGACGATTTCCTGTCAATGTAAGACCTTTCATTGGAATCAAAAAAAATACGAGCAGTAAAGGAATGGGATTTTGCGCATTAGGATATTTGAAACTTTACCAGGCAACAAAAAACAATGAGTATCTGGAAAAAATGCACCTCTGCCTGGACTGGCTGATACAGAATTTCAGTGAAGGGTATTCAGGATATTGCTGGGGCAATCATTTCAGCTATGAAGCCCGGGGCGGGAAAATCCCATTAGGCGTCCCCACCATTGTCTGGACCTCTTTAATTGCAAATGTTTTTCTGGATGCTTTTGAATATTTAAATGAACGAAAATATTTTGATATTGCCAAAAGCGCCGGGGATTTTATTGTCAACGACATTGGCCGGCATGAAGAACCAGACGGAACTATCTGCTTTATGTACACGCCGCAGAATAAAAACAACCCGACCGAGGACGGCCTGGTTCATAATTCCAATGTTTTGGGAGCCTCGCTACTGGCCAGAACCTCCCAACACGCAAAAGATGAAAATTTTGAATCACTCGCTAAAAAATCAATTAATTACACTTTGAAATATCAACTGCCTGACGGCGGATGGTATTATGGCGAGCCGAATAAGTTCAGGTGGGTTGACAGCTTTCATACAGGTTACGTTCTGGAGTCAATTTATGGATACATGAAAGCAACCAATGACATGGAAAACGAAGCCAAATTAATTAAAGGATACAAATATTTCAAATCGACCTTTTTTGGAGAGAATGGCACCCCCCGATATTACAATCATAAAACCTATCCCATTGACATTCAATGCGCATCCCAAGGGATTCAAACCCTGGTCAACTTAAGAGAGTATGATGCGACTTCAATTGAAACCGCCGAAAAAGTCGCTTTATGGACCATAAAGAACATGCAGCACCCGGAGGGATATTTCTATTTCAGGAAATATCCGGGCATCACCAATAAAACCCCTATGTTTCATTGGGGACAGGCGACCATGCTATCCGGCTTGGCACATCTGTATGCCATCATATAAAAATATGTTTCTCGGGGACTTTTCATTGTTTGTCCATACGGTCCCACGACAACGATGCAAATCCTTTTTTAGATATAACAGACTGATAAGAATTACTTAAGCTGTTGACCACCGACACCATGCGAGAAAGAAGCTCATGAAAACAGTTCTTATACTCGGCAATTTGACACTCATGATGGGGGCTTTAATCACATGCCGCATCAGGCACTTCATTTATATTACCCTTGTTTTCATTTTCTTTCCAATCCATCTGGCGTTCATGAGCAACGATGCTATCACAACAGGTACTATCTGCATATTTCTTCTGTTTCTAAAATATTTAACGGACTGTTTTTTTAAAAGAAGATTTATTAAAGATGCCTATGATTGGTGGGTCTATCTTCTGATCATCTTCGGCGCGTTGTCCATCATATGGCCCTATGCCACAGGCACTCTGGAACAGACCGAAATCGGAAGAGCCGTGCGCCTTTTTTTCGGCTTTCTGGGCGCCATGCTTCTCTTTCTGGTTATTAAAAACGCTTATGGACAAAATGCCCTTCCCGATGCCTTATCTTTCGAGGATCACATGGAAACCTTGCTGACACTTATCCTCACTCTTGTTGGATGCCACATCCTGATAGCTGTTATTGTTAAATATTTTCCTTCTTTTGGTGCTGTATTTAACCCATTTCTCTCAAGAGATCACGAAATAATGGATATCTATGGCCGGGGTGGAATAGAGCGGATCGGAACGTTTGTATTCACCTATGAAGCGCTTGCAGAAATCCTTGCTGCCTTGGTGCCGGTGGTGGTTTATAAAATATTTCATCAAAGGACCATGGCCTGGTTTACCTGCTTTCTGCTTTTCAGTGCCGGAATTTTACTGACCGCCACCAGATCCGGCATCATGCTCTTTGTCACAGGGGTCATTTTGTCTACTCTGTTCTACGCTGCCCGTAATTTTCGGAAATCTTACGCACTGGTTTTTCTGACATCTTCTCTTTTGATGTTTCTTGTTTTTTTCTATCCCTCAGTATTCGCCGATGTCACATACCGTTTCAGCGAAGCCGGCGGAACTTACAGCCAGGGGGGAACGTTTATTGAAGTCATTAACAGGGAAGGCGTTTTTACTCAGGCATGGAATGAAACTGTTTCCCATCTTTCTTTTGTGGGTAACGGGGTTACAGAATTCCACTTTCATAACCTTTTCCTGACCACGCTGCATCAAAAAGGGATTATCGGGGTTACCCTGTTTTTTATTGTTTTTTTATGGCCATTAATCTCATTAATTCAATTATACCGAAGCGGCGCCACCCATCGCCAGCCGCTCATTTTTGCATGCGCCCTTTCAATAACTTTGCTGCTGATTAATGAAACCAAGTACGAATTTACACGAAGCGCCTCTTATCAGCAGATATGGTGGGGTATTATCGCGACATACCTCTTAATTTCACGAACGCCTTCAATAAATGTGAAACAGGAATTTCAGCATGATTAAATACTTATATATATGCTCCGCCGGCCATTCAGGCTCAACCCTTCTTGACCTGCTTATGGGGTCACACCCGAAAGTTGCCTCTCTTGGAGAAATTTCTTACTTACCCAAAAACATTGCCCTGAATTCTTCCTGCACCTGTGGACAGCCTGTCCGTTCCTGTAAATTCTGGCAGGAAGTAATCAACAAACTGAGCAACGAACTATCAGTTGATATCTGGAAAAATCCCTACGCACTGAATTTAGGATTTATCAACCCAGCAGTGGAAATAGATAAAGATTATCAAACGCCGCGTTATCTTCTTCATATGAAATTAATGCATGGGCTCTGGTTCGCCATGCTTCGTTATGGAACAATTATCTCATCAGCAGTTTTAAAAACTGTTTCAAAAAGCATAACAAACAATTTTCTTCTATACGATACTGTCCGAACGTTGCTCCAGGTAGATATAGCCGTTGATTCAAGCAAGCACTATTTAAAAGGCATCCAAGTATATAAAACCAACCCTGATGAAGTGAGGCTTATCTTTCTGACGCGTGATGGAAGAGCCATTCTCTATTCAGGCATCAAAAGAAATAAAATTATCAATAATCAAGTGATTGGGTGGAAAAAGTATTATACCCGAGCATTTTCGCTGAGGGAGCGTCATGTGAACAAGGAGCACTGGATTCAAATAAAATACGAAGATCTTGCGGCTGATCCGAAACAAGAATTAATAAAACTCTGCAAATTTGCTGGTCTGGATTTTGATGATAACATGCTGACATTTGCTTCTAAAATCCACCACTCAACCAACGGCAATAGGATGAGATTCAGCAAATCATCAAAGATAAAACCGGATAATGCCTGGCGTGAACATCTTTCCGATAGCACACTGAACTATTTTGAATCAATCGCAGGAAACTTGAATAAAAGGTTAGGGTATGAATGATGATTAAGGCTAACTCCGAACCTTTAAGGTCATGGAAGGCTTTTGAGAATCAGATAAGATCCAAAGGGCATTGTCTGCTGAAACGATTGGATGATTTCCCCAATTCCATCCTTGTAACCGGATGTCAGCGTTCTGGTACAACCATGGTGTCACGGATGATTCGCAGGAGTGAAGGGGTGACAGATTTTCAATTTGGGCATGATGACGAACTGGACGCAGCGCTGATTTTATCAGGTTATGTGGACCATAAACCGAAAGGCCGATACTGCTTCCAGACAACATATGTGAACGACAATTACGATGAATATTTTTCATCTCAAAACGGACATAAAATAATCTGGGTTCTGAGAAACCCGCATTCGGTTGTTTATTCCATTCTTCATAACTGGAGACGAGCTGCGTTAAACCGTCTCTTCCTCTCCTGCGGGGCGAAATTTCTAGATGAAAAAGAAAAACAAAAAGTGAATCGTTTTGGCGCATGGACGGTCGGAAGGCCTCGAAAAGCTTGTTTAGCTTTCAATGGAAAGATATCTCAGCTTTTTGAGTTAAAAAAACACTTCGGCCCCGACCAGTTAATGGTTATCGATTATGACGATCTGGTTCAACGAAAAAACAAAATATTACCTATTCTTTATCGATTCACTGACCTCCCTTATAATGACCACTATACGAAAATGATCCACGCGGAAAGTCTTAACAAAACCAAAGGCCAATCTCAAAAAGAAAGCGCTATTGTGAGCAATATATGTCAACCGGTCTATTTGAAAGCAAGAAATCTTATCGACACATGAGAACGGGATATACCTGGAATGAAAACGGTCATAAAAAATATAATATACCTTGCATCCAACCGCCTCGACAGACGAAGCGCGGATATTGTCAACATTATGGAAATGTGCAACGCATTTTCAAAACAAGGATTGAATATCAGTCTCATCGTCCCGGATTGCGACTTAACCGAAAAAGAACTCTTCAGTTATTATGGCATCGGTTTCCCTTTTCAATTGATTCCAATAAAGATACCTAAATTACTGAAAAAAAAAATTATCCCCGGATTATCAACAGTGTTTTCACTATCAGCTATCTCCATAATCAAACGTTTGGAATTTGATCTTGTGTATACCCGTACTCCGTGGATATTTTTCCTTGTTTCAGCGTTATATCGAAAACCCTGCTTTTTTGAAGCCCATCAATTCAGATATGAGGGATTGCTGACGCAATTTCTTTATCGCTTACTGATAAAAATGGGAGCAAAGAAGGATACAAGCAAAATTATATGCATATCCAAAATGCTTATGAGACAATGGAAAAATTATGGGATTAAAACTTCCAGTCTTTATGTGGCGCATGACGGGGTCAATATAGAAAAATTTCACAACGCCATATCCAAAAAAGAAGCCCGGCAGCGACTGGGATTAAATCCGAATCAATTCATAGTGGCTTATACAGGCAGTTTTCTCCCCGGAAAAGGCATCAGTGTTCTGGTTAAAGCCGCCAATAGATTACCCGACGTTAAATTCATTATCGTAGGCGGCGAAAGCGACCAAATCGATGTGCTTGTAAAATTGTCAACCCTTGAGAATATCATTTTTACAGGACATATAGAAATTGAAAAAATTCCATATTATCAAGCAGCAGCGGATATTTTAGCCTTACCCAACACTATAGGCAGCGTGATTGACGATGTGACTTCTCCAATTAAATTATTTGAATATATTGCTTCACAAAGGCCTATTGTTTCATCTGACCGCCCTTCTTTGCTTGAAATATTGCGGCACATGGATACTGCACTAATCAGTCCGGCCGGAGATGAACGAAAATTAGCTGAGAATATTAAATTACTCTTTCAAAACCCTATACTGGGCGAAAAATTAGCTAAAAATGCGGGGAGGGATTTGACAAAATACTCTTGGAATGCGAGAGCATCGTATCTGCATCAACTTTTTATGGACATCCCTCAAAAGAACGGTTTACGTGAAAAGCTGACAGGTATTTATAATGTGCTGGGAAAAAACGATGGGTAAAAAAGTTCTGATCCTTTGCCCACATCCTGAACGAAAGGGAGGCGTCGCCCATTATTACAGGGCCATAAAAAGGCATTTTTCATCTGACAACCTAACAATTCAATACTATTATACCGGGAAAAAATCGGATAACCCCTCTCTGCCTTTCAGAATTAAACACTCTATTAAAGACATTTTATCACTCCTGACATGCATATCCAAATACGACATGATTCATCTAAACCCTTCTCTTGATATGAAAGCTATTATAAGGGATGGCATCTATAATTTTATCGCAAAAAGGATATTTAGAAAAAAAACCATTGTCTTTTTTCATGGATGGTCATCGGATCTCGAGAATACAATCAACAATGGGTTTATTCCTATTTTTAAAATTATATTTAATTGCGACTGTATATTAGTGCTGGCAGATTCATTTAAAACAAAACTGCTTTCATGGGGATATGATCCTGATAAGATAATTGTTGAAACAACGAATATTGATGATGCATTGTTTCAAAATTTTTCTATTGAAGACCGGCTCGCAAGAATTGATTCCAACTCTCCAATAAAGCTACTTTTTCTGGCAAGAATTGAGAAGAATAAAGGTATCATGGAAACTATCGAGGCATTCAGCCTGCTTGCCAAGGATTATCCTGAAATGCGCCTTGTTATTGCCGGAACAGGTTCTTTTATTCATGATGCAAAAAAATACGCAGACAAGATATCCAAAAACCATATTACTTTTCTCGGGTATGTACGAGGCAATGAAAAAATTAATGTTTATTTAACATCGGATATTTATATATTTCCGACATATTACTCAGAAGGAATGCCGATTTCGATTCTTGAAGCCATGGCAATGGGCCTCCCTGTTGTTACACGACCCGTGGCTTCGATAAAGGATTTTTTGAAAAATGGAAAGCATGGATTCCTGATTGAGAGTAAAAACCCTGTGGATATTGTTTCTTGCATAAATAGAATCATTAATGATGTTGACTTGTGGAAATCCATGGCTTCAGAGTCCCATGAATATGCGATTGAACGTTTCCCATGTTCCAGAGTCGCCAGGCGACTGGAAGGAATATATAACAAAATCTTAGCTATCTAACTTTAGGTGGAATAATAATGTACCCTCCGATTTTTGTCCTTGGGGCTCCTCGTTCCGGAACCACTTTGACTGCAAAAATACTTGGCAAACATTCGAAAATATTTATGCCCGGCGAGACCCATTTTTTCGAAGATATCTATTCAAGAAGAAAAGAATTGGGCGAACATATTGATACCCGTGCATCTGAAAAAATATTAGAAAGATTATCAACGATATATGGCAGAACTAATGAACCAGCTGATCAAAACAGGGTGAGCCATCTTTTTTCAGACCATCAGAATGTGGCTTCTCTTGTTGCTTCTTGGAAAACGTATAAGGATGTTATCACGTCTTTCATGGAACTACAGATGCAGCATGAGGGCAAATCCCGATGGGGCAATCAGGTGCCCCGTGATATTTTTAATTATAAGGACATATTAAATTTTTTCCCCGATGTGAAAATAATCGTATGTATTAGAGATGCACGCGATTTTTTGCTTTCTTACAAAAACAAATGGAGAATCACTTCTCCTGACAACGTTGAAAGCTTAAGAAAACTTTATCATCCGGTTGTTACATCTCTATTATGGAAATCAAGCATGAGGCTGATCCCCGTCTTAAAGAAAGCAGTCAATCATGACAATCTGCTTATTCTATATTATGAAGAATTGGTTGGTCACCCTAAAATCACGGTTAAAAAGATATGTTGTTTTATCGATGAAGATTTTGAACCCGGAATGCTGAATGTCGACAACCCAAACAGTTCACACAATGTCAGACAAAACGGGATATTTGCCACATCTGTCAACCGGTGGAAGAAAGAATTGCCCCCGGAAGATGCTTTTCTATCCCAAATAATCTTGAAAAAAGAACTGGAGCGCCATGGGTATAAAATTGAAAACATTAAAATCAATTATTTTCATTTGATAAAAAAAATGTTATCTTTTCCATATGTTCTGATCAGGGGCATCAATTCCCGAAGGGGAAGTCATGGCCCCTTATTGCCATATTTAGCGCGTCGTGCAGGAGCGTTAATTTTCAAAACCGAGTAATGCTATAAAAGTTGAACCATGTCAGTAAGTAGGAGTTAGACCCCCTATTGGGAGGCCTAACTCTTCATACCACTGGCTCTGCTGATGAGTTTGATTTTACTGAGAAATAATCCGAAGTGTATTTGGCGCTTCCAGTGGAGTTGAAATGATGGAACCACCTTCAAACATTCCAATATCCGGAGCACCTCCGTTGAATGGCAGACTCACCCCCAATCCGGCTTTCCACGATGAGCTTATATCAACAGTGATTGTATTATTATTGATTGCTGTTATTTTCAATACTTGAGTCTGTCCTTCCAACTGGATTAGATCCCCCTCGACCACACCTAAACCATTACTAAAATAACCTGCATCCTGAACAGGAATATTATTCCCGGTACCTGCGCTTGTGGTCTTTGTCAGGAAGGCTCCGGCGTCAATCATGGGTGAAGTTTCTATAAGGTTATAATTACTTTTTCCTGCATCGACATAGCCTGGGTTCGCCGCCTTATTTCCATTCCATTCTGATGAATAAGTGCTTTGCAGATTCGATAAAGAGATAGTTCCGGATTCTGGAGAGAATCGGAAACTGCCCCCATAAAAGTTGTTGTTATTAAAATAGTTATTCCTTGGCGTACTGTTTATTATTCGATATATCGCATAAGAAACCGAATTTGAGAATATATTATTCTTAAAAACGTTACCATAAGAGGCTATATCACCCTGGATTTGCCATCCCCACTGGTTACGGTCAATGGTATTGTTATAGATGTGATTATTCGTGGCAGGTGTGTAACCCGCTTTCCAGGTTGTAAGATCCAGTTTGCCGCAATTAACAATTAAGTTCTTTCTAATAATATTATTCTTCCCATGGCTTATATGCATAGCGCTGTGTCCGCTTCTTGGCATGGTTCGGTCACCGTCTGATCCACAATAGTTAAGTGAGGCATCCTGACCGGCATTTGTTATAATATTACTTTCGATTATATTGTTGGATGCTTTATCATAAATCTCCAAGGCATGGTGCAATCTGTTATTAAACAAATTATTCCTTATTATACAATAAGTTTGATCACCTCTGGAATCAGTTCTGACTGTCATGCACACATGAGCAGCGTTATTAAATGTATTGCCCTCAAACAAGCCATAATGGCTATCAAGGACATATAAAAGGTCTCCATGAGGAAAACCGCAATCCCTGCCACAGGGAGAAGTGGCCGTGCAGGTATAATCAAAGTCGCAATCCAATACTTTCGCATAATCAACTCTCTCAAATCTCATATGTGCCCATGAGTCCGAGTCTTTAAAGTAACACTCCTGAATTGTGATATTTGAATAAACACCGGAACTGTTGAGTGCTGCAACCCCATAGTCGCCATTACCAACAAATTGTATCCCATATAGAGTTATAAAACTTTTGCCTTGGAGATTTGCACCAAACCCTGATGCATTCGAGACTTTAACAATGTCCTCTTTATACCGCGAATAAGTTATTGGGCTGCCATTTAAACCTGAGTTGGCCGGTTTAATCATTTCCTTGTAGGTCCCTGCCTTAATAAAAGCAGTGTCGCCCGCTTTAAGCGTATTGTTTGCTTTGTTTATAGTTTTCCAAGGACTGGCCAGCGTTCCGGGATTGCCATCACTCCCATTTGTGGCGACATAATAGTCTGCGGCCCAACTTACTGACGACATGACCAGCACTGAAATACACATCGCCATGATTACATGAGTGCTTTTCAATGAAAATTTGAAAAACTTTTTAATGATTGATTTCATAATCCCCTCCAGCAAGACAAAGCCGTTGCTTTGTCTTGCTTTTAATTTAAATTATGCGTTCATGGTTTGGTTGTTACTTTATCCTGCAATTCTTATTCTATTGCCAGATACCCCACTGCCTCAGCGCCATGAAAGGTTTCTGCATCTCGAGACACCTCTTCCGCTATCCTGACTTCAACCCCTTGCAAGTCCTTGTTTTGCCAGCGCACATTGGCCGTATCTATTCCATTTCTGGTCTGCATATCTGCAACAAAGACCGGTGCTGTGCTGAACGAGGAACTAAAAAATATTCCATAAAAAGATTGCTTTATTACACTCGGAGTTGTTGCCACTTCATAGGTTCTTCCATTGACTTCACCAGACGAAGGTTCCCACGCAATATAGGCGATTGTTTCGCTTGCGTGGGCCTGATTACTGCTTTCCTGTTCCTGAAGATTAAAATTAAACCCTTTTGCGGTCACATTGTAAATTCTTCCGGTGACAGCATCTGCTTCATTATCAGTAACTACTCCCGCCAATACGACCGGTGCTTTACTGAATACTTCGTCAAGAGATAGCAGTATCGATTGCGGTCCATTGGTATCGAATGTGCCGGCTTCCACCATAGTGCCATTGGCAAGCTTATGACTGCCTGCCTCCATAACCATATAACTCACAGTTTCCAACGCATGTTTGCCGTCCTGATAATCCCATTCCTGAACGCGAATCTCAAATCCTTCAGGTGTAACCTTCCGCACTCGAACAACTGCTGGTTCAGCATCATAAGAGCTTATGGGTTTAGCTACAACTACCGGATCATCAAAAGACAGAGTGAAAGGTACAAAGGTCCATTGATCATTTATTTCCACCTCACCGGTTTCCAGACTCAACTCAGGAGTTTTGTCGATCATTATAAAACCGATGGCTTCACCTGCATGGTATACTTCGCTGTCGAATGAAGTTTCTTCCTCAACCTTGAATTCAATGCCGTAAGCATCCTTGTTTTGCCAACGCACACTGGCAGAATCCATGCCATTGGCAGTCTGCATGCTTGCAACACAAACTGGCGCTTCTGTAAAAAATTGGGAACAAGGGAGATAATTGAATATTTGTTTGACCGTAGCAGAAGTGCTTGCAGCTTCATAAGCCAGACCGTCAACTTTACCTACAGAAGGTTCCCATGCAATATAAGAGATTGTTTCCATAGCATGACCATCTTTATTCAATTCCTGTTCCTGTAGAGAAAAATCGAACCCATTTTCAACGACCCTGTAAATTCTACCTGCAACAGCGTCGCTGTCGTTGAAACTGCTCACTCCGGCCACGACCACCGGCATCTGGATGAACAATCCAGAAAATGCAACGGATGCACTGTCATTCGTTTGAAAGTTACCTGCTTCGACCATGGTGCCATCAGGAAGCGTGTGATTGCCCGCCTCCATGACTATGTAGCTCACACTTTCCAGCCCGTGAATGCCATCCTGATAATCCCATTCCTGAACGCGCATCTCAAACCCTTCAGCAGTCACATTCCGCACCCGAACGACCGCAGGTGCAGGATCATTTGAACCCAAAGGATTGGCTACCACTATCGGGTTAACAAAGGTTTTCTTCAACTCAACAAATGTCCACTGATGATCGATCTCAATTTCTCCGGTCTCCATAACAAATTCAGCAGGAGGTGTGCATTCCAAGTCGTCCTCATCGCAGTTCTGGTCAATGCCATCGCCGCAGATTTCGACCGCACCCGGATAAATAGATGCATTTGCATCATTGCAATCACCCTGGTTTTCCGTGTATCCGTCATGGTCATCATCAATGTCTTCCGGGCAAAGCTGGTCACTGCCATTGCAGTCCTGATCAATTCCGTCGCCACAGATTTCTACTGCACCCGGATGAATGGATGCATTCGCATCATTACAGTCACCCTGGTTTTCCGTATACCCGTCGCGGTCATCATCGATGTCTTCCGGGCAAAGCTGATCGCTGCCGCTACAATCCTGATCGATCCCGTCGCCACAGATTTCTACTGCTCCCGGATGGACCTTTGAATTCGTATCATTGCAGTCGCCTTGGTTTTCCGTATACCCGTCGCGGTCATCATCAATGTCTTCGGGACAAAGCTGGTCGCTGCCGTTGCAGTCTTGGTCAATTCCGTCTCCGCAGATTTCTACTGCTCCCGGATGAATCGCTGCGTTGGCATCATTGCAGTCACCCTGGTTTTCGGTATATCCATCCCGGTCGTCATCAATGTCATTCGGAGATATCAATGTATAAGTGATTGTTTCGGAAAAAGCGCTTTCTTTGCCACTGGCATCAGTGCTGGTTGCAGCGAGGCTGTAGGTTTTG
Source organism: Desulfobacteraceae bacterium (assembly GCA_003599885.1). Taxonomy (GTDB): domain Bacteria; phylum Desulfobacterota; class Desulfobacteria; order Desulfobacterales; family Desulfosalsimonadaceae; genus SURF-3. Next base: position 13,496 of record QZKW01000035.1, read on the forward strand.
CCATCTTCAATGCCCGAAATGAGACAAGTGGTCTGATCTGCAGAGTTGACTGTCTGGACAGGAGTAGATGTGAAGTTGGTGCCGGAAATGCCGCAGTAAATGTTGTAGCCGGTCACTCGAGCATCATCGGGCTTGTTCCACGCCAAGGTGAGCTGAGCGCCATAAACTGAACCGGAAAGAGAGAGAATAAACAGCAGAGAAATTAATGCTGATGTTACTGTTTTTTTTGTTTGATGTAAAGTCCATTTTTTCATAATAAAATCTCCTTAAATTCTTGTTTCCAGCCGTGCGGGAAACAGCCTTCAAGGAGATGCTGATTCCACCCGGCAGGCCCGCCGCCCTTCAATAATTCTTATGGGGCCGGTACCTTTGCGCGCCATCCTCTCGAATGGCTTGCCTTTTTCAAGCGGTTTGTTATTTGATTTGTTTGTTATTCAAACGAAATCATCATGATCGTTTTTTTTAAGAACATATATTCCCCCTTATTGCATTGTTTTCCGTGATTTGAACTCCGATTTAAACTCATTTTATGCAAACGGCATGCCATCCTAATATTTTCACTGAAAACATAAGCCTTTCTTATATCTTTCTAACCTGAGATTGATTAAATATTGATTTAAAATCATATAGTTCTCATTGATCCAGACAAAGAAAGGCTAAATTTTTATTTTTTGATTACCAGAACTCGACCTATTTGCAATCCGGATTTTTTTGTATCGTCTTGTGCAACGGCTGTATACAAAATGATAAGATCCACAGTCTCATTCAAATGGTTTTAAGACCTTAGTTGTAATCTGAAAATCTTCAGTGAAACAATTAACGCCTCAAAATCATGCCAAAGACCAATTTTTTTTCGTTTCAAATTATTTTATATAATAAATAAAAATAATTATTTAAGCGTTATCTATCATAGAGTTTTTCGTTCTTTCTGCTACCCGCCAACAATGTTCGATCACTTTATAAAGGACATCATTTAAAGGAGAAAAAATGAAAATACCTCATGCGATAACTGTGATGATAATCAATATGATCATTTTTTTTTATGCTCAAACTTCTCTGGCTATTGAACCTTCAATTGCGGCCGGCGGATATCACGCAGTCGGCCTAAAGCGCGAAGGGACGGTAATGGCTGCAGGATGGAACGCAGATGGACAATGCGATGTGAAAGAGTGGGCCGATTTAAATCAGATTTCAGCCGGAGGGCATCACAGCATCGGTTTAAAAATTGATGGAACCGCCATTGCCACCGGCAGCAATTCAGATGGTCAATGTGATGTGGACGAGTGGATGGACTTAAAACAGGTTTCATCTGGAAGGCTTCATACGGCGGGATTAAAAAACGACGGGACAGTTGTTGCGACGGGAAGCAATTTAAATGGCCAATGCGATGTGAGCGGATGGGAGGGGATCGTTCAGATTGCCTGCGGTGGGTATCATACCGTCGGCTTAATAAATGACGGAACCGTCATTGCCGTGGGGAACAATTCGGATGGGCAATGTGGTGCAAGCGGCTGGTCAGGAATAAAACAAGTAACGGCTGGTATTTATCATACGGCGGGCCTGAAAAATGACGGAACCGTTATTGCTGCGGGGAATAATTCTTATGGCCAGTGCGATATTTCAAGCTGGTCCGGAATCCAAAAAATAATGGCTGGCGGCTATCACACTGTGGGTTTAAAAAATGACGGGACCGCCATCGCCGCCGGTTGGAATGCAAGCCTTCAATGCAACCTATATAATTGGACAGACATACAACAGATCGCTGCCGGCTGGGAATTCACATTGGGATTAAAAAAAGATGGATCCATCGTTGCCGCAGGATGGGACATGAGCAATCAGTGTACTGCAGATACATGGTCCGAAATCCGGCAAATAGATATTGGTTCGAAGTTTATCGCAGGGCTGAAAAGGGACGGGACGGTCATTGCCACAGATGCCGCCGGTCATCTTACATATGATGTTAACACCTGGACCGGGATGCAACAGATCGTTGTGGAAAATAATTTTATCCTGGGCTTGAAAAATGATGGAACAATTCTTTCTGCCGGGTGGTTGTATGATATTGCCTGGTATATGAAAGGCTGGACTGGAATAAAGCAAATCTCCACTAGTCTCTATCATACAATTGGACTGAAAAACGATGGGACGGTTGTCGCCACGGGATATATGACGCAATCGCCGGAATGGTCCAACGTCCGTCAGGTTGCTGCCGGCTGGGGATTTACGGTGGGGTTAAACAACGATGGGACGGTTGTCGCCACGGGATCCAACACAGAAGGCCAATGCGATGTAACTGAATGGTCGGAAATTCATCAGATTGCTACGGGCATGCATCATACAGTTGGGTTGAGAAGTAATGGAACCGTTGTTGCCAGGGGAAAAAACACAAAAAATCAATGTGATGTAACCGCATGGACAGAAATTCGGCAAATTGCCGCCGGAAATGAGCACACGGTCGGCCTGAAAAATGATGGAACCGTTGTAGACACCGCTCACGATCTCAGTCTCTGGTCTCAGATTACACAGGTGGAAGCGGGAGGGATGTATACAGCAGGTGTCAAAGAAGATGGTTCTGTTATGATCGCCTATCCGCCGTGCGATTTGTCTGCATGGAATCTGAATCTGACCGGATTAGAAGATATGGATGATGACGGAGACGGATATTCTGAAAACCAAGGGGACTGCAATGACAGTGATGCCGCAATTCATCCGGGCGCAGAAGAAATCTGCGGGGACCAGATTGATCAGGACTGTGATGGCTTAGATGCCGAATGTTCCGCAAAAAAGAAAAATGATGATAGCGGATGTTTTATTCGATCAATCTGAAAGTGTTTTTGATTTCTGTCGGATATTTTTTTTGCCAATACATGAAGTGGGATGAAAACAAACCTGTAAGGTATAATGATCTTCTCCTGTAGGGCTGACCTTTAGAGGCTGGAAAAAATGAATTTAAAGGCAGTTGTTCATGAACAAATGGACTTTATATCAAAAAGGGATGTTAATAATAGCGTGTGCTTTCCTGCTGTTTATATTCTCCTTTTCCGGTTCTGATTATGGCGTTCAACTCACTCTGACGTGGGATAAGCCTGCTGACAGCCGAGTGACCGGATACAATATTTACTGGGGCATTTATGGGAACGAATTCAAAGCCAAACCTGTCCAGACCATCAATTTGGCAGATAAGACGAGCATCTTACTTTCCGGGTTGGAAGAGGGTAAAACTTACAGTATTGCAGTAACAAGCATCGACGGCAAAGGCAATGAAAGTGTCTTTTCCGAAACAATTACTTATACAATGATATCTTCGAACAACATCGATGATGATCGGGATGGATATACCGAAAATGGGGGCGACTGCAATGATGCGGATGCATCAATTCATCCTGGATCAATTGAAATCTGCGGGGATGGAGTTGATCAGGACTGCAATGGCAAAGAGTTACCATGCATAAAAGCACCTGAAGATATTGATAAAAACGAAGAAGGACATACAGAAAACCAGGGGGACTCCAATGGCAATGACTCATCCATTCATCCTGCTGTCATTGTCATTTGCGGAGATAATATTTCTCAAGAAGACCGTGGATTAGACACAGAATGTTTAACAAAAAAGAAAAACGGAGATAGTGGGTGTTTTATTCATACTCTCAGCATGTATTTTTGACTTTTAATGGGTGATTTCTTTTCTTCAATGCATCAAATTCATTCCGTTCAAGCCATACTGAAAAGAGGGCAACATGGGAAACAATTCCGATAATCTCACGCAGGTGAAACAATTTATTGTGGAAAACTTCCTTTTCGGAGACGGCAGCGACCTGCAAAACCATACCTCGTTTCTTGAGAATGGCATCATTGATTCCACCGGCATACTGGAGTTGATCGCTTTTCTGGAAGCCACTTTCGGGATTAAAATTGAAGATACGGAACTGGTTCCGGAAAACCTTGACAGCCTTGACAATATCGCGGCTTTTCTAAAAAGAAAAAATGGTTCAGGCCAAACCCCCTGATCACCCACTTATTTTGCCGGGGTCATATGTGCGGTATCACAGGTATCAGCCATATCAGAGGACCGGGGAAAATTTCCCTGGAAACCCTTGGTCAAATGACCGAAATGCTGCGTCATCGGGGTCCGGATGAATCCGGCATCTATATTGATGATCAAACCGGCTTGGGCAGCTCCCGGTTAAGCATTATTGATTTAACCAGCGGAACCCAACCCATTCACAATGAAAACAAAACCCTGTGGATGGTTTTAAACGGAGAAATATTTAATTATCCGGCGCTCCGCAAAGAGCTCCAAAGTGAAGGGCACCGGTTTTACACATCAACAGATACCGAAGTGGCGCTTCATTTATATGAAAGAGACAGCGTTCATTGCTTAAAGCGTTTAAACGGCCAGTTTGCCATGGCGATATGGAATACCGTTAAAAAAGAATTGTTTATCGCCCGAGACCGGATCGGTATTTGCCCTCTCCACTACACCGTCAACAATGGCTGCCTTTACTTCGCCTCAGAAATTAAATCTTTATTTGTGACACCAAAAATTTCCCGTGAAATCAATCCCATCGCCTTAGATCAAATAGCGACCTTTTGGACGACTTTACCTGGTTATACAGGTTTTAAAAATATCAATGAGTTGCCCCCCGGCGGATATCTCCGCTTATGCGATGGCCAACTATCTATCCAAAAATACTGGGATTTTCCACTACGATCTAAAAAGGACCGGAACGATTCCCTGCCGGAGGAAATCTGTGAACATTTGCATGCGCTTTTGTCAGATGCTGTCAAAATCCGGTTGCAGGCGGATGTACCGGTTGGTTCATATTTAAGCGGCGGTCTGGATTCTTCATCCATTACCGCCATCGTGGCCAGTCAGTTTAATAAGCAGATCCAGACATTCGGCATCCGTTTTAAAGAGCCTGACTTTGATGAAAGTATCCATCAACACCATATGGCCGAATTTCTTGATGTGCGTCACCACGAACTGATGGTTTCAAATAATGATATTGCGGAAAATTTTGCAAGCACCCTTTGGCATACTGAAAAGCCGACACTCAGAACGGCCTCGACGCCTCTGTTTCTGTTATCAAAACGTGTTTCGGAAAGTGGCGTAAAGGTGATTCTGACCGGTGAGGGCGCGGATGAAATTTTTGGGGGCTATGATATTTTTAAAGAAGCATTAATCCGAAAATTCTGGGCGCGGCAACCGGATTCGAAAACCCGGGCGAATCTTATCACGCGGATTTATCCTGATGTTTTTACAACCCCGGCCCTCAAAAATTCATTCATCGCTTTTTTCGGACAAGGATTAGATGCAGCGGATGATCCGCTGTTTTCGCATCTCATTCGGTGGAACAACACCAAAAGGATCAAAACCTTTTTCTCCGATGACCTTAAAAATGAAATTGGAAGTTATGAGGGTATTGACGAGATGAGGCAATTGCTTCCAGAAAATTTTAATTCCGGCGGTTGCCTTGCCAGGGCACAATATTTAGAGAGTAAACTGCTTTTAAGCAATTACCTGCTGTCATCCCAGGGAGACCGCGTCGCCATGGCCCATTCCGTGGAAACAAGACCCCCTTATCTGGACCACCGGTTGATTGAATGCATGGCCCGCGTACCTTCGGTTTGGAAAATTCTGGGCCTTAACGAAAAGTTCATTCTAAAAAAAACATTCCTTGATTTGCTTCCGGAAGAAATTCTTTCCCGTCCCAAAAAGCCATTCCGGGCGCCCATCCATGCGAGCCTTCTGGCCCCTTCCCTGCCTGAAGAGATCCAGCAAGCGCTTGCGGAGAAAACAATCCGAAACAACGGCTATTTCCATCCGAAAAAAACAGCCATGCTCATAAAAAAATTAAAATCAAAAACGCCCTTAAACGAAGTGGAAGGGATGGCGCTGGCCGCCATTGTATCAACCCAGCTCATTGATTCACAGTTTGTTAAAAATTTCCCGATGTCCGTGAGCAGATATTTTAAGCCGGATCTGCTTGCGGATTTTCGCGCCCATAAACGACGGATATTGTGCCGTGACAAATTAAGAGGCTTTCATGAACAGGAACATCCCCTTTCTTGATTTAAACTGTGAAGCGGAAACCGATAAAATCACCACAGGCATTCAGCGGATCATGTCCGGTCAATTAAAAAAAAGAGGCTTGGTGGTAGGGCTATCCGGCGGTGTTGACAGCAGTGTGACGGTTGCGCTTTGTCAAAAGGCCCTGGGCCGGGAACGGGTTGCGGCGATCCTGATGCCGGAACAGCATTCCGCCGATGACACCCTTGAATTGAGCCGAATGGCGGCTGATCATTTCGGCGTTTCGATAATCGTTGAAGATATCACGGGAATCCTGACCGCCCTGGGATTTTATGAAAAATACAATGCCGCCATTCAGTCGGTTATTCCTGAATACGGAACCGGCTGGCGCTCCAAAATCATCACTTCCAGTGTTTTTGAAAACAAGGGCTTTACCATTTTCTCCGTTGTCGCCCAGCCGCCTGAAGGGCCTCCGATAAAAAAACGTCTGGATCTCAAAGCCTATTTAGGGATCGTGGCGGCGACAAATTTTAAACAGCGAACCCGTAAAATGATCGAATATTATCATGCGGATCGGTTGAACTATGCGGTGGCGGGCACACCCAACCGGCTAGAGTATGATCAGGGTTTTTTTGTCAAAAACGGCGACGGCGCAGCCGACATCAAGCCGATCGCCCATTTATACAAAACCCAGGTTTATCAGCTGGGGGCATATCTGGGGGTTCCAGAAGAAATTCTCCAACGGTCACCCACCACCGACACTTACTCACTGCCCCAGCAACAGGATGAATTTTACTTCACGCTTCCCTATGATCAAATGGATGCCTGCCTGTATGGAAAAAATAACCTTATGCCTCCGGAAACCATTGGCAGAATTATCGGCCTGACAGCCGAACAGGTGGCCGGTGTCTATAAAAACATTGACCAGAAACGCGCGACAACCCGATATTTACATTTACCAGGGCAACTTATTGAAACCGTTCCGGAAATGGATATTTAATTTTTTCAGAGGTTATGCACAAGATAGCCTCGCCCGGAATCCTTTTTTTTGAACCATTTAACGGGAGCCGGACATGCTTTCTCCAACTCTGCTCCACGACTATTTAAGACGATCCGCCGCATTATACCCCGAAAAAACCGCAATAAGTCTCGGGGAGGAACGTTTGAGTTACCGTGAACTGGACGATCTTTCAGACCGATTGTCGGCCGCGCTGACGCTTTGCGGCTTAAAACGCCAGGACAGAGTGGTCGTTTTTTTAGATAATTGTCTGGAATCGGTCATATCGATTTACGGCATTTTAAAAGCCAATGCCGTGTTTGTGATGATCAATCCCGCTGTAAAAAGCAAAAAACTGGCATATATCATCCAGGATGCCGGCGCTCGCATGCTGATCACTCACACGACAAAAGCGTCAATAATTCAGGAAACGTTACAACATGTTACAACACTCACCCATATTATCTGGAAAGGGGAAACGCCTCCTATTCCCGGTTCATTGTGCGCCTGTTCCTTGGACTGGCATTCAACCCTAACACATGCCGGACAGACTGATCGCCGTTTGAATGGAAAAAACAATGCTGCATCCATTGACATGGATCTGGCGGCCCTGATTTATACCTCCGGAACCACCGGGGAACCCAAGGGCGTGATGGCGACCCATTATAATATGATCAGCGCGGCCCGGAGCATTATCCTGTATTTAAAAAACACGCCCGAGGACTGCATTCTCAACGTGCTGCCCTTGTCTTTCGGTTATGGCCTTTACCAGGTCATTGCCGCCGTTATGTTCAGCGGAAGCGTGGTTCTGGAAAACTCGCTTCTGTATATTCACAATGTGCTCAAGCGCATTCCCGAGAGAGGCATTACGGGATTTCCATTTGTTCCCACGATTCTCGCCATGATGCTGAAACTGCAGGATCTGCAAAAATACGACTTTACCTCACTCCGGTACGTTACCAATGCCGGCGCTGCGCTGCCGGTGCCTTATATAAAAAAGTTCCGAAGCATGTTTCCTGATATCCAGTTTTATTCCATGTACGGGTTGACGGAATGCGCCAGGGCTTCATACCTGGAACCGGATAAAATTGACGATTTGCCGGCATCCTCAGGCAAGGCCATACCCAATTGCGAACTCTTTCTTGTCGACGAACACGGGAAAATGGCGAAGCCCGGAGAATCAGGAGAACTTGTTGTTCGCGGAGCCAATGTAATGAAGGGATACTGGAATGCCCCTGCCCTGACGGCCCGGGTCTTCCGGAATGGCCATTTTTCCGGGGACACGCTGTTATATACCGGGGATTTTTTTAAGCAGGATGAAAATGGATACCTTTATTTTATGGGACGCAAAGATGATTTGATCAAGTGCAAAGGGGAGCGGCTGAGCGCCAAGGAGATTGAAGACGTGATCTGTGAAATACAATGGGTCATTGAGTCAGCCGTTATCGGTGTGCCCGATGATATTTCCGGTCAGGCTGTAAAAGCCTTTGTTGTTTGTGACAAAAGTATCCGGACAACGGAAAAGGACATCATCAAACACTGCGCAATGAACCTCGAACCCTTTGCAGTTCCAAAATATGTTGAATTTATTGAAACGCTGCCAAAAACAGACAACGGCAAAATCAATAAGAAAGTACTGAATACTTTTTAATCAAGGCTTTAAGATACCGATGCTGTTTAAACCTGACGGTTTCGCAACTACACCATCACTTAAAAAATCATCCCAAAGAGTCCGATGTACTCTTTTCAGGGCGATCAACGGTAGACCTGATGAAAATCTGACAAAAACGATTGAGCAGGCAGGCGGCATTGAAAAGATTATTGATTCTGATGACATTGTCCTGATCAAACCCAATGCCCAGTGGTGGAACCAGGGTGCGCCCAATCTTTGTGCATTAAAAACGTTTATAGACCTTATAATGAATCGTGCCGGCGGATTTAATGGAGAGGTGGTGCTTGCTGAAAACTGTCATCGGGGAAAAACACCCTGGAATGCTGATAATTCTGGCTGGTCACATGCTTTTTCCAGAAATTCCGACCTTAAACAGTTTCATAATTATAATGACCTGACAGCACATCTTAAGAAAAAATATAAAGAAAAATTCACCGAACACCATTGGATTGATGTGAGCCGGGGGGGTAAACGAGTATACAGTCCGGAAGACGGTAATGGCTACGTATATTGTGACGGTACCGGAGGTTCGCCTTTAATGGAATTTAACAACGGCGCAAAAGGTAAAAATTTCCGTCAAGTGATCATGACGTATCCGATTTTTAAAACCGATCAAAATACGGTTGTCGATTTTAAAAACGGCAGATGGCAAAAGGGGGGGTATACTGATCAACCCTTAAAATTCATTAATTTTGCAGCCCTGAACCATCACAGTTCATACTGCGGCGTTACCAGCGCCGTTAAGAATTATCTGGGAATCACTGACCTCAGCGGCGGACCGGACCCGCATACAGACGGAAAACTGACGGACAAATACCATAATTTCCATTCATTTCCTTTTAATAAATGGTCAGCGGGGCCCGAACCCGGAATGATTGGCGCTGAAATCGGCATTTTTATGAATTCAATCCGAAAGGCGAATTTCAACATTACAACCGCTGAATGGATTGGTCTTGTTTCCCGCACTGAAACACCGGTAGCCCGAACAAGAGCAGTAATGGCATGCACTGATCCAGTGGCATTAGACTATCATGCGGCCAAATACATACTGTTCCCGAACTCAAAGATTCCTGTTCATGATCCGGATAATAAAAACGGGCCACTATACCAGTATTTAAAAAAATGCGCTGAATATGGCGGAGGTATACTGAACGAGGAGGATGTTGAAATTCAATCTTTTGATTTTAAGGATAATCACCTTCAGAAGCATGATGGGCTAATCGTGAAAGGAGACATCAACTGGGGGAATAACCCGAAAATGTTGACGAAATATATTGTGTTACGTTGTGCCTCGGTTTGATTTATCGTCAATAAAATTTTTCTTGATCAGAAATCAATATCCGAGAAAAAAATATTATCGGCATAAAAAAAGAGTTTTACTTATGGATATGATTTACTTAGAGAAAAAACCCAATCACACAAAAAAAATATTCGGCAGGCGAACGTTTTCTCGAAGAGATTTCCTCAAATACACAGGCGCCATCGCAGGTCTGTATTTTGCGGGCCCTTTGATAAATTGTCCTTTTTTAGCCTGGGCCGGTGACCGCCCCAGAGTTATCTCGATTCATGATCCCGATGCAACAAATTATGATTATGTAACAGGTTATCACTGGGAATACATTAACCAGAATGTTGTGAATAATATGATGACCCAGGGGGTAATGGCCTTAACCGGAAAAACAAATCGCGCAGATGCCTGGAAGTCATTGATCCCTTACAACTCCGGAGAGGTCATTGTAATCAAAATCAATTTAAACAACAGCCGGGATTGCGATGGGAATCTGAATAAAATCAATACCCAGGTCGAGACAATCAACGCCATTATTGACGGGCTGACATCAATGGGAGTTCCCGGAGACAATATCTGGATTACAGATCCTTCCAGAAGGATCTCCGACAGGTTTCAAGGAGGCATCTCAAACCCGTATATCCATTATTATAGTAAGGACAGCTGTACGGGGGCCAATTATCACAGCGTGGACTATGTTGATCCTGACTCGCCGGATGCATCCGTGGCGACATGCCCGGCTGGAGAAAAAATTTTGCCGTCCCAGGTGTTTGTGGAAGCAGACCACCTGATTAATGTCCCACTTCTGAAAAGCCATGGAGCATATGTCACTTTAGCGCTAAAAAACCATTATGGTTCCGTTATTTATGAAAATTTCACCCGATCCGAGATGCACGCTTATTTTAATGAAGGAAAAAACAGTGCGGGCTGTGATCTGAATAAGATGAACATATTAGCTGATATCAACAATAACCCGCATATTAAAGACAAAACCCGATTAGTCATCGGAGACGGACTATTTGGGAACGCTCACACACATTGGCTGGAGACAAGAACATGGGAAATATTCGGCAATGATGATTCCAATCTTCTATTTTTCAGCAAAGATCCTGTGGCAATATCATCTGTAATGGCTGACTATATAATGGCGGAAAGAGGCTGGCAGGACCATGAGCAACTGCATGCAGCTGCAAGCATGGGCTTGGGCGTTCACGACCACTGGGATAGTTTTAAGAGCAAAAACTATTCTTTAATTGACTATATCCCCATTGATCTTGATAACCCAAAAGTAAATCGACTGGACATTGATCGATCAATAAGGGATTTAAAAGCCGGCAGCGCCAGTGAAAAAGAGGTTAAAGAAACTATAACCAGATATATGGAAGGGATTTAAAATAAATTGACCGGGGATAGAAACATGAAAAGAATTAAATTATTATTGCTATCATGTCTTTTGTCTTTATTTTTTTCGCATGCTTGGGGCTTTTCTTCACACCACATATTAATCACCCGGACTTTTAACACATTAGAAACCGCAGTCGGCAACCCCCTTTTCGTTACGGTGAATTTTACAAATAATGAAACCGTTGAAATACGCGGATTCTTTTTTACGGAACAGATACCATCAGGCCTGTCAGTCAAAACCGAAAGTGTAACAATAAATGGAAAATCAATTTCTGATTATATAGTCGAAGCAGGATCGGAAGGAGATGTTAATACGAAATATATTCCATACCGCTGGATTCTTGAGTCCCCTCCCCTGTTTGAAGAGAATAATCCGATTAACTCTTCAGGCAGTCTTGAGATTATTTATACTGTCAGTTCATCCCGGGCCGATTCCTTTCGTTTTGATCAATTTAACTGGGCCGGATATTATCAGAAACTCCCGGACGATGATGAGAAAGCCGCTTTCGGACATAGTGAAATCACTGATAAACAAACTATAACTTTTGCCCAAAGCAGCCTTGTGGCTGTGGATGATGAATACACTATTAATGAGGGAAAGACGCTGACTTTGCCGGCTCCGGGTATCATGATCAATGATACGGGTAGTGATGGAAACACATTGAACGCTGTTCTGGATACCGATGTTAAAAGCGGGAATCTGATTTTAAACAGTGATGGCTCTTTCACCTATTCCCATAATGGCAGTGACACGAATGCAGACCATTTCGCTTACCATACAACAAATGGATCATCTTATTCAGACACCGCGATTGTAACGATCCATATAAACCTGGTGGCCGATCCCCCGATAGCCAATGATGATTCCATTGAAACAAAAGAAAATACACCGGTAACAATCAATGTATGCGGCAATGATACAGACGCGGATGGCACAGTTGAACCATCGAGCGTCACAATAACGAATAAACCCGCGTTTGGGGAGGTTGAAATCCATGAAGATGGGATGGTGACATATATACCGAATAATGGATTTACAGGCAAGGATGCATTTGCTTATAAATTAAAAGATTACAGTGGCTTATCATCCAATGAAGCAACGGTGACTGTTTCTGTGACCAAGGATTCTGGCAACAACGAGACCGGCGGCGGAGGGGGTGGCTGTTTTATTTACAATATCAAGTAACACTTTTCTTCTTGATTCGATTCTTTTTATAAATTAACCCGAATAAAACGAACTCCGTATCTTCTTAAATAAAGAATGATTTCATTGCCCAAATCATTGTCAAGAAAGGATTGTTCTTTATTTTCCACATCTATCCACATAACCTGCCTTACAATTAACTCCTTTCTTAAATTCACCGGTATTGCCCAAAGACTCAAAAACACATCAATATCCTCCTGGGAGGAATTCCAGGTGTCATCCGGCGGTGTTTCACAGGATAAACTGAAACGCATGGTTCGACGGATATTCATCAATAATTTCTTTTCGGCCTTAGTCACTTCATAAATATTTCCTTTGGAGTTACAGGGCAAACCAGAGTCCCGAAAAAATTCCAACATCTCGGATACAATGTTCCGAATCATTTCAACTTTTTCCTCCCAGGTGACTTCCCTGGGGAAATCCGGAAATTTACTGACAATACGTGCCGGAAATCCGATTGCAAGGCATTTTTCAGGAACTGAACGATTAACTACGGATTGCGCTCCAATGACCGCGCCATCTCCGATCTTTGTTCCAGGCAGCAAAAAAGCACCCCACGAAACAGACACACTTTTCCCGATTTCAATCGGCTCAAAGTCAACCGGATATCCTTCAAAACGACTCAACCATGAATTATGGCCGAACAGCATGCAGTTTCCACCGATACCCGAATCATCGCCAATGATGATCGATCGGGTGGGATTTAAAAACGACATCTGCATTACCTGGCAATTTCTTCCCATAATGAATTTGGAATCCGGGAACTGAAGACCACCGACAAAAACCTGCTCATTGATGCGACTGCCATCTCCAATTTCAATATACGGAGTATCCAGAAACGAGACTGATCCGATATTTACATAATCTCCGATGGAAATCTTTTTACCCCTGATAATCGTTAAAAAACCGATGGTTGTGAAATTTCCTATTAAAACTTCGTCCCCACAAATAACAGATCCAAAACCGATGGAAACATTTTTGCCAATCCGATATCCCTTCAACCGGTAAATCAGTTTTTTGAAAAAACCGGGAAGAAAACCAAATAACAGAATATCTTTTATGGGAAATCGCGGTTTTTCAATCAGCATTCCATCACCATAATGACTTATCGCAAAGGCCCGGATGGTTTAAAAAAGTGGCAGAAGAGATTCTATTCCGTAATACCCGCGCCGCCATCCACCACCAGTGTATGGCCCACAATGCCGAAGGAGGCGTCTGAACAAAGAAACTGGGCAGTCAGAGCGACTTCTTCGGGGGTAACAATTCGTCCAATAGGGGTCCGCCGAATGGTTTCGGATAACCGATCTTCAGCATCCGGCATTATTTTCCAGGCATCGGTCATCACTGCACCCGGTGATAAAATATTTACGCGAATTCCTTTGGGGGCCAATTCAGCGGCAAAATGCCGGGCAATGGATTCAAGAGCCCCTTTTGATGCCCCGACCATTGAGTACGATGGAATTGCCCGGACAGCGCCTTTGGAGGAAACTGCAACGATACTGGAACCCTCGGATAATCTGGGTAATATAAGTTTCACCAGCTCAAAAAATGCCCGGACATTAATCGCAAATGTCCAGTCAAAATGGCGAGTTGTCAGTTCTTCAAGAGGCTTATGAACACCGCTGGCTGCACAGTGGATCAGGCCAGATAAAACGTTATTTTCTGATTCGATAAATAAATTTAATTTTTCCAAGCCCTTTGGACTTGTCAAATCCGCCCGGCAAAAATCAATCTCAAGGCCTTCCTCAGCCGCTTCTGATTTCAGAAATTCTGCGGATTGAAAGTCCCGAACATAGTTGGCAATAATGGATGCGCCACTGCGGGCAAAGCAAAGTGAAATTGCCCTGCCAATCCCTCTTGTCCCTCCGGTAATAAGGAAACGTTTGCCTTTCAAGGAGAAGAGATCCGTCATTCTGTCCTTTCTCAAAATCATACAATTTGAATTCAACTCAAAAGACTATTTATCATTTAAAAATGATTCCAGAACGTCATCCCTGTAATCCGCTGCGAATGTTTCATTTGGAACAAAAGTAAAGAACAACTCCGCGCTACTAATTTCTGTGGAATCAACCTCGACCTTACATTTTGCAGTTGCGTATTGATCTCTGTTAGTCCGGATTTCCGCTGAAATAACAGCGACCTGATCCGGTCTCATCCACTGCCTGAAATTTGCTGAATTAATTTTCGCCAGCATCGCCTTGCCCCGGTGTTTTTTTTCAGCATCAAGGCATTTACCCGCTGTTTGCGCCATCATTTCCGTCAATAAAACACCGGGCACCACAGGAAAGCCGGGAAAATGATCCTTAAAAACATCTTCATCCGCGCCGATTGTCTTCTCAGCCCTAATCGACTGGCCGGTGGTCATCTCTAATATTTTATCGACAAGGAGAAACCTCAATTTTAGCTCCCCGTAAATATAGTTTATTCAAAATTTAAGTTTCGTTTTATTGCCAAAAATTTTCAAAAGGATATTTTATTAAATTTATATCCGGAGAGATGTATCTTCTTAATCCTGAAGCTTGCCATTGCTTCGCAAAACCTCCAGAATGTCTTTGACAGACCGCATATTCTGAACATGATCTTCTGTTAAAAAAATTCCAAATTCTTCATCCAGCATAGACATCAAGGTGAGCATACCCAGCGAATCCCAGGCCTCGATTTCATCACGCGGGGTATCGGCGGTGATATTCTCCGGAGACTCCTCGAAAACATTTGCAATCCATGCTAAAGCGCCTTGTGTTGAGATAAGAGACAATGTGAACCTCCCGCAAAGGCTTATTGGGCGATAAAGCCTCCGTCAATAACCAAATCAGACCCTGTAATCCAGGCATTTTGAGGGGCCAGCATAAAAGTCGCAGCTCTGGCGACATCTTCCGGTGTTCCGATGCCTAAGGGGTGAGCCTCCTCAATCTTTTTGCCCTGCTCTTGTGAGAGCCGGGAAAGCGCCTCATCGGTCATGGTTGTGCGAACCAATCCTGGTGACAACGTGTTGACACGAATCTTCCGCCTGGCCAGTTCTATCGCCATCGCCCTTGCTGCTGAGATTACCGCCCCTTTGCTTCCGCAATAACCTATTTGACCCGGCATCCCCACATGACCATAGACTGAAGAAATCAATAAAATTGATCCCCCATTTTCCTCCATGACATCTCTTCGACTAACAGCTCGCGCAAGCTCTAAGCCGGCTAAAAAATTAATATCCAGCATGTGACGAAGCCCTTCAACTCTGATCGCATTCATTGGCCGGGTCTCCACCACACCGGCTGAATGGCAGAGGCCATATATTCTGCCATTCAGCCGGGAAAAATCTTTTACTTTTTCATAAATCTCAGAATGTGATGTTAAATCGACGCATAAAATATGATGGCCGGCTGATTCCAGGCGGTCTTCTGTAATCTTTAATTGGTCCTGATTTCTTCCCAGCAATATCAATTCGGCGCCCCTTCGGCTGAGTTCCACACATATGGCCCGGCCCAACCCGGAAGAAGCACCTGATACCAGGATTTTCCTGCCTTGAAAATCTACAAACAGCGGATGGGGCATATCAAAGACTCCTTCCATGGCTTATTTCCATATGCTCAAGCAAAACTTCCGAATCCAGTTCTATCAGAGCCGAAGCCCAGGATAAGCCGACACCATACCCCAGCAGCATCAATTTCAGGATTTGACCCTTAGGGCGACTCAACCCTCCGTTTGTCAGTGTCAGGGGAATCGAAGGTCCTCCGGGATTCCCGAATTTTTTTAAAGTCATAGGGGTCTTATCCTCCGGAAGCGACAGTTTTTTCATCACATGCCGCAGAATATACTGATTGGATTGATGAAAAATAAAATAATCCACATCCTCTTTTTGATGTCCGGATAACTTTAGCGTATCCATAATCAATGGCGGCAAACGTTTAATTGTAAAATTAAAGATATTGGCGCCGTTCATATTAACATAATGTTTTCTGCGATCATCGGGAAAACGGTCCCGAAAACCACCGCCTTCAATAATCATATCCTTGTAGCCATTGCCGTCCGTATGCATGGAAAAAAAATAACCGTCAGAGGCATCGTGAGGAATAGCTTCAATCGCTGTTGCTGAGCCGGCATCACCAAAAAGCAGGGCAACCGACCGGTCTGACTGAAGAGAAAAACGCCCGGGTGTATCTCCATGGCAAAAAATAACCCGTTGAAACCCGCCGGTTTGACACATCATTGCCGCCATCCAAAGACCATAGGGATAACCGGAGCAACCCAACCCGATATCAAAGGCGGCACAGTTTTCCGAAAGTCCCAGTTGTTTATGAATCAAGCAGGATGACGAAGGTAAAAAATAATCCGGGGTCTGGGTGACCAGGATAACAGCATCAACCGTTTGAGGCTCCCAGTTCAAGGCAGCGATGATTTTACCTGCAGCAGCCACGCATAAATCCGTACTGCAGATCGTTTCGTCCGCTAACCGCCGCTCCTGGACACCGGCCATGGCAACAACTTTTCGTATCTCGGCCGGGGTAAAATCTTTTGTGTCATTTAAATTGTCAAACAGATGCGAAGGGACGCAGGTCCCGATAGCAGCGATTCTAGCCCCTTTGATATGAGCTGTAGCCATTACTTATATCCGGGAATACGAATAATTGATTAAAAATAAAGCAGATTAATAAAACTGAAAACCCCGTCCCATTATATGCAACAGGGCTTTCATTATTCAGACCGGTGAAAAACGTTATACAGATTCATTGTCAGTCACATAAATACTTACCGCTGGCATTAAACGTTTCCAGGGCGTTCTTCAATGCCACGACACATTTTTTGTCACAGCCTGTGGGATCTGTAAAATATGCATCAGCAGCCTCAATAATCAGCTGAATAGAAGGGGCATTGTTGGCAGGCACATTAATTACATTGAGCATTGCCGCAATCAGGTGATGGAACAGTTTAATGGAAATATCACCGCGAGCAGGCAAATTGAGCTTTTCCATGAGTGCCGCTTTTGAATACAACACCCCGCCGATGGTGAGTTCTTCAACGGGCCATGGTTTTTTCGGATTTTTCCAATATCCGGGAGTGCGTGTACAACCGCAGGGGCAGAAGAATATGTCTGTTTCCAAAACGACCGCATCAGTTTCTGAAGAATTGTTAATACTTACCAAATCAATCGTTCCAGTTATAAACACATCTCCACAGAATTCGTCCTCCCAGGCACCACTTATTTCAAATGGTTTACAATCATTTACTCCAGGTTCTTGAAGAATTTGGGTGCCGAAACCGAATACCGGTATTACAGTTTCAATACCAGATCCATCCGTGTAATTAACCGCTAAATTATACGAAATATCAACCCCTTCATGCCAATTTCCGTTAATGCATGCCCTGCCGGAAATGGTAAATCCTTCACAATCAGCTGTGATCACAACATCCTCAAAGTGGCAAGCTGCAACTGGTGAAATAAAAATCAGAGTAAAAAAAGCAGAAAATAAACAAAAAATTAAAAAGAATTTTTTCATGATCCCCCCCGATTGTTTATGTTTTTTGTTGCCGATAATCTCTTCATAAACGGTGAAATAATTTCACCGGCTGAGGAGGCTATCACAAAGAAAAACCATTCACCCTGTTTTCAAACCATCGGCTTAAAACATAAGACCTAACATCATGAAGCGGATTTAAGCCTGCATATTTTCTTTCTACGCCTAATATGAGAGGATGACTTCGACAAGCGTTTCACTTTTTACTCTTCTGTCTCTGCAGCGGCGATCATCAGGAAGTGCCCCCCCTGATTCCGTCCGACGTTCACGATGTCGGCCGTCAATCACGATGTTCACGTCTTCCTGCCCCTTAAACACCCGCTCAAGATCATTTGTCAATTGGGCATATTGCCGCTGGATGATAAGATTCATCTGCCAGTTCCTTTCAAGCCGTTTTCTTCTGTCAGAATACCGATTATCGCATAAAATCAGTCTTTTTTCTTTTCTGCGCTCGCCATATCGCTCATCCACTTTAATGGCTATATCCCCATTGGTTTCATATACTTTCTGAAATTGTTTAAGCAAATGGGCATAAGGGCGCTGAAGGATTATATTCATGGGGCTATTCGGCTCTTCATTCGCAGGGATGGCTTTAGAAATCCTTAATACTAAAGAATCTTGATTTTCCATAAATTTCTCCCGCCTGCAATTATTTATGTGCCTTATAAATAATTAACTTTTTGGAAAAAATCAATTGGACGAAGGATGGATTTTTGGTTTAAAAAGGTACTATGAAAGGCCTAACTTGATCGCAGATAGGATAGCCTCCAAGCGGCGGCTGACATTGAGCTTTCTGAAAACCTGGTTTAAATGGCTTTTGACGGTTTTTTCACTGATAAACAATTCGTAGGCGATTTCTTTGTTGCTTGCCCCTTTAATCAGAGCGCGAAGCACATCCTGCTCTCTGGGAGTTAATGCGTCCAGTTTATTCAGATGCCGGTCTTCCGAGTCGGCATCTGCTTTCAAATCGCTATTAAGAAATCGGGTGACCATTTTACGTTCAATCCAGAACTCACCCTTGTAAACGACATGGATAGCCTTTATAATATCTGAAGTACTTGTATTCTTTGAAAGATATCCCTGCGCACCGGCCCTGATTGATTTAATGATCGCTCGTTCATCCCGGGTATCCGTGAGCATGAGGCATTTTGTTTCCGGGCTTTTTTCCTTGATTATCGGCAGGGCTTCAAGGCCGGTCAATTCCGGCAGGGAGATATCGAGAATAATGAGATCCGGTTTAAAGTTGGTTATCATGTCAATCGCCTGGATGCCGTTATTGGCCATCCCGACGATTTCAATGGCGCTTTCAACACTCAGAATAAGCCGGAGGCCTTCCTGAAATAACTTATGGCCTACAGCAATAACGATTCTTATTTTTTCATCGGATTCCATAGCGACTTTCCTTTATAATATGAAAGAAAGCGGATTAACCGTCAAACGCTGCCGAGAAATTTTTCTATCGATTACTACTAGTTATTAATTTTTTTATTAAACACTGATTTGTCTAATGTTGCAAGATTAATTTTCAAAATCAGGTTTAAAATCATCAATTCAAAAAAATGATTTTCAAGGAAAATATTTACGCACAAATATTGGGAAATAGCCCACTGTTTTTCCAAACTTAAATTTAATATAAATAAGGGTCGCGATATTCCAGGAACTAATACTTATCATAGCAGCTATTGCCGCCCCATTGAATCCATAATTCGGAATGAGCAGCAGGTTCAGTCCGATATTGCCTAAAGCTGTCATAACCATAATATTTCTCAACACATTCTGATTTCCGGTCATATTCATAAAAAGACCGCTTGCTCCCGATATTGAATTTACAAACTGCCCCAGAACCAGCAACACCATAGCCGGGTAGGCCACTGCAAACTCATGGCCGAAAAAAATACTGAGTATGGGTTTCCCCAACACCAGAAGCCCTATTAAAATCGGGGTGGTTGTATAAAAAATCAGTTTTGCCGATTTTTTAGCCACATGAAAAAGTTCGTCAAGTTTATCCGAATGAAAAAGTTCGGAAAATTTTGGGCCGGCCATGGAATTAACAGCCTGAAGTACAAAAGCTGTCAGAGTAGCAAGTTTGACGGCAATGGAATAGTATCCAACATCAGCCTCGCTGCGGAAAATTCCCAGCATGATCACTCCCGTCTGCCCGATAATAAAAGTCATAGTCGCTACCATGAGCATGGGAACGGAAATGGACAGGACAGATCGACCGGTTATAAAATGAACCGTATCATTGGGTTTCATCCTTTTTTTGAATCCATACTCCATGATGAACCAGCCAATAGTGCCTGTCATCGCAAAACTGAATAGTACCGCATAGACCGGCACATCCATAGAACTCCAGAAAAGCCCTAAGGCAGCCAAAAAAACGAGTTTAAAGACCTGCGGAAGTATCTGCATAACTGCGAAAACCCGGATAAGCTTCAGTCCGCGAACAGCCTGGGTGTTTAGGCGCTCCATTGAATGGAAAACAATAAATACCGAAGTCATTGCAAAATAAAACGAAAGATGGGGTTTGGAAAACACCTTGTCTGCGATCAGACTTGAAGCTAAAAAAAACAGAGTAGCCGTGACCAGGGAAACACCAATGACCATGTATTGTGTCTTTCGGTATAATTTGAATGCGGAAGTGGGCGAATATTTTGCCAGATGTTCCGGTATCAGGCGGAGGATGGAAGTGGGTGTCCCCAAGACTGTAAAGATTGTTGCAAGCGTAAGAAAGGAGTTGATGACAGCTAAAATACCAACGACATCGGCCCCATAAAAACGGGCGACGATAACAGTGAACGCAAGACTCAAACCGGTAGCCAATACCCGGGCTGAAAGCGACCAGGCGGAGCCGGAAAGGACTTCGGAAAACCTTGGGTCAGAAATGAGGTTAGTATATTTGCGTTTCAATAAATTGATCATTTTATGCAACTATGACCTTCGGGGGCATTTATCTCAATGTGACTCTCCAAATTCAATTCGGCATTTGTCTATACCTGTCTTTTTCAAGATTATTGGATTTCTGGCTGCTGTGCAAAAAATATAACATTAATTATTATATCCGTCAGGATTTTTATACAGGCATCAGCACGAAATCAAAACCGCATGAGGAATGCTGGAATTAATTTGCACACTCAGGATACTGGAATTTAAACATCCTCATATTTACAATTTAAAATCAACAGTCCAAAATTTCAGAAATAAAAAGCCTGAATTGCAGGGCAAAAAACCGACTTCACCTCCAGCAGACAGATTCACTCCGGATATCCGGTAATATTCTGGATTTCCCGGTAAAGGGGCATCAGTTTCGCGGATACTTTTGTATAAACGTTTTCATAAAGATGCTTATAAATCCGGCAGTTTTCATCAATGGGTTCAAACACCTGTTTGACGCCGGTCATTGCCTTGACCGCTGATGGAAAATCGGTAAACAGTCCTAGCCCCACAGCCGCATCAATGGCTGCGCCGATCGCTGATGTTTCATGCGTAAGGGGCCGCTCGGCAGGCATGCCGAAAATGTCCGCCGCGATCTGCATGGCCGTATCGCTCATGGATCCGCCGCCGGATATGCGAAGGCGCGTGATCGGCGTTTTATTCTTCTTTGCGGTAAGTTCCGCCCCTTCCTTGAGCCCGAAAATAAGCCCTTCGATCATGGCCCGGTAGAGATGCCCCCGGGTATGGACATCGCCAAACCCGATAATCGATCCTTTGGCATATTTTTCCATATGCGGCCCCGGCGACCAGTGAGGTTGAAGCACCAAACCCATGGACCCCGGCGGCACCTCACGGATGATCCGTTCAAACAGCATTTCCGGCGTCACCCCGGCTTCCTCGGCTTCCAGTTTTTCCTTAAGCCCGAACTGTTCCTTAAACCAGGTGACCATCCAGAAGCCGCGCATGATGGCGACTTCGGTATAATACTGATCCGGTACCGCCGCTGGATATGGCGGGACAAAAGGCCGCAGCTCCACATATCGCTGAATCGCTGTATTGACTGTGGCGATGGTGCCGAAACTCAGACAAGCGATTTCCGGGGTCAGGCACCCTGCCCCAAGAACTTCGCAGGCCTTATCAGAGGCCGCCGCAATCACCGGAAGCCCTGCTGCAATTCCTGTTTCCCGGCTCGCGCCTGATGTAATATGCCCCAGGACCTCGCCCGGCTTGACCAGTTCCGGCAATTTGTCCCGCTCAACCGGGAACAGCTTCCATTTCAGGTCATAAGGCCCCGCCCACTGATATGTCTTGGTGTTAATCGGCAGATAGCCGACATTGCTGCCAATGGAATCGGAAAATGCGCCGGTGAGCTTGAAGTTAAAATATCCGGATAACAGGAGGTATTTATGGGTTTTCCCCCAGATTTCCGGCTGGTTCTGTTTTATCCAGTTGATCTGGCAGGATTGAATGACGGTATCAATAAACTGATGCAGTTTCAGGACTTTTAACAAGGGACGCAGGGCTGAATGAAGAATCTTTGTTGAATCGGCTTTTCGCTGATCGAGCCAGACAATGGCCGGGCGCAGGGATTGTCCGTTTTGATCCACATTGACCACGGTCGCCCGCTGAGTGGTGACACTGACCCCTTTGATCCGGTTTTTCACATCCCCTGTTTTCTCCCACAGCGCCTGACATGTCCGGCAAAACATATCCCAGTAATATCCCGGTTCCTGTTCCGCCCATCCGGGATGCGCTGAAAAGTAGGGTTCAATGGGTGTCTTCACCATATCGACGATATTGCCGCGAAGATCAACCAAAGCGGCACGGATGGACTGGGTACCGGCGTCAATGGTCAAGATCAGCGGGCCATTTTCATTTAAAGGTTCGGCCATCAGGAATCTCCTCTCCAATGCATTTATTTTTCCGGAAGATCAAGGCCCATGTGCCCGCCGGGATTCATGATATTATTGGGATCAAAATGATTTTTCAGGGTCCGGAGAATCGCCATTTGCTCTGGGCCCAAGTGTTTTTCCATGAGCGGCCCGAACAGTTTGCCAACCCCGTGATGGTGGCTGATGGAACCGCCGTTTTTGAGAATGGCGTTCAGCACCCCGTCATGAAATTTTCTATACTCTTTCAAATCAACCATCTTAAGGATAAAAATAAAATACAGGTTGGTGCCCTGGGGATAAAAATGCGAGGCATGGGTCATGCATATGGTTGCCGGGCGTTTTTTGATATATGCCCGGACCCCTTCGTGGAGCCGGTGGAGGTTTTCCCAGGTCACCCCGGATTCCACAGTATCAATAATCACTCCGTAATCCATGAGATCTTCCCGCATATAGGGTTCCTTATACCGGGTCCGTTCCCATTTTTTGGTGGCATATCCGGAGAGCGACATTGCGCCGTATTGCCGGCAGATTTTTGTCACCTGGTCACTGACATGATTGGCATAGCCTTTTTCGCCTTCCGACCACCCCATGCACAGACATCGTTCCATGGGTTTATATCCGCGAAACGTCATGATTGTGTCGACAGGTGTGCCATGAATACCAAAGAGTTTAAGTCCCACTTCAGTCTCTTCCGGGTCGGATATCCGGAAAACTGCGGGTTTGCCGAATTCGCTCTGGATAATTTCACGACTGGCCGCCACCGCCTTCTCCCACGAACCGAACATAAACCCGAACCGCTGACGGTTTTTCGGCATGTACCGGAAAATTTTCATAGTCACTTCCACCAGAATGCCGAAAGAGCCTTCACTGCCCTTCATGATGTCGTTGATTTTCGGACCGGTGGCGGTGGCGGGATATTCCAGCGTTTTAAATGACCCGGCAGGGGTGACGTATTCCTGGGCGAACACCAGATCATAGGCATCGCCGTAATACGTTGACGCCTGACCGGACCCTAAGGTCACGACCCACCCGCCCACGGTAGAGAATTCAAAGGACTGGGGGAAATGTCCGCAGGTATAGCGATGTTTGACATTGAATTTTTTCGGCGCATGATTTAAGGCCTCTTCATAGGCGGGTCCGAACATGCCGGGCTGGACAGTGGCTGTCTGGTTTTGCTCATTCACTGCCAGGAGATTATTCATATGGGTGCTCATGACCAGCATGATCCCGGATCTGGGCGTATTCAATCCCAAGGTCACCGATGACCCGCCGCCGAATACATACACAGGGATTTTCTGTTCATTGCAATAGGCCACGATTTTTCGCACATCTTCCTTATTCCGGGGATGCACCACAATATCCGGCACGCTGCGGACCCGGTTTTGCCGCAAATCCATCGCCTCGTCCACGGTCTTGCCGTGACTGTATTTCACCCGGCTGTAATCATCACTCGCCACGTTTTTCTTACCGGCAATGGCTTCAATTGCCTGAATCTGCTGATCTGTTAACCGAATCGGGTGATCAATAACGACTTTTTCATTGCCCTCCTGTTTCGGTTTTTTAAAATCCGCATCCGTTAATTCAAACGTTTCTTTCAGCATCTCAAACCACTCGCTGCTCGGATGTTTGAATTCTTTTGGGCTTCCCCACTTGAATATGGAACGATACGACCCTTTTTTCGGTGGTTTTTCACACCAATCCGGTTGAAAAGTTCTGGACATAATATTTCCCTCCCTTGTGTTTGACCTTCACCCGCTTGAGACTGTCGCCGGATAAAGTTAATATTAGTTGTAACTGGTTCAGGTATTCAGGAGTCAGAATCCAGGAGCCAGAATGAATGATATGCGGTCTATTCTGAATTCTGGCTCCTGAATCCTGTATACCTGACAGTTACCATTATTTCATCAATTTGAGCATGTTTTCCTCTGCGGCTTTCAAAACATCCGTCATGATTTGTTTGGCCCTGACCATGTCCCTATCCCTGATTGCCTCATAAATGGCTTTGTGGAAAGCCGCAGACGCTGCGACATGGCGTTCGTCCTTAAAATACAGGTTATAATATTGATCCGTCTGGCGGGTAAAGGCATTGAGCAACAGCACAAACAAGACATTCCCGCTGGCCCGGGCGATGATATGATGAAGGCGCTTGTCTCTTTTGTCCATTGGCATGTCATCAGAATGAAAAACGATCTGTTCGAGACTCGACAGGTCCGATTCGGTTCTGTTCTTTGCTGCGCACCAGGCCATTTCCGGCACAAGCAAACGCCTCAGATCCAGCAGATTTTGAAACACCGCCAGATCCAGCAGGCCGTCTTTAAAGAGAATTTCATGAACCAGTTCCAGGCTCCCGCTTTCAAGGTAGTCTTTGACATAAACTCCGTCCCCGTGACGGATTTCCACAAGGTCGAGACTTTCAAGCTTTCGGAGCGCCTCCCGGACCGTCGACCGGTTTACTTGTAAAATATCCGCAAGGGCTCTTTCAGTGGGAATTTTTTCCCCCGGCCCGATATCCCGGCGAATGATCCGGCTTTTGAGCTGCTCTACAATTTCCTCATAGAGCTTGGTTTTACTCAGGGGTTTCAATAAAGGGGCTGCTTTGATCAATTGGAAACACGGCCTTTCGCCAAAAGAAGATTTCGCGCTATTTAGTGGACCAGTGAACCGGTGGTCCGACCAATATTTTTTAAATAAACAAATGCCACCGGGGTGTCAAGATCTTTTTTGGGATAATATATGGAGGGCAACAGCTTGCTGCCGCGATCATCGCGCAGGCGGGCCTGCGCACTCAATATGGCCGCGCACCGCGAGGGCAAGCCCTCGTCCTCCAAGTTGAAGTTGGTACGTTGAGGAGCCGAAGACGAGCCAACGAAGAGAGCGCTTTGATTTGGGATTGGAATAAATCGCCATCAATCCCTCCTGTTTTTCCGTTCGGGCCATCAACGAACAGCGGGTGAGTCAACGTTTTGGTTCGCATGAATAAACCGATCCATCAATAAATATCATTAATGGATCGGTTTATCGCAAATTATTCCTCTTCATCCGCTTCTTCACCGTTACGGTCATAGATGTTGAAGCCATAGTTCACCAGTTCAAGCTCCTCATCCTTAACCAGTCCCACCCGGGGGGAATAAATCTTTTCATCCCCATCCTCTGCTTCGCAGACGCCATCCAGGGGATTGGTATCGATGACTTTCACGCAGTCTGTAAACGTGCCGGCCGGAGTTTCCACCTCCAGTCCCATCCCGACATTTTCGCCGCGGTCCACGGCAACACCCGGTGCATATTCCTGAAAGTATTTTGATCCCAGGAGAAACGTGCCGGGCATCATGATACCGGGCATGGCGCCGTCCACACCTGCCTCCCAGGAACCGCCATGGCCGACGATTTCCCCATCCTCATAATCATCCACCTTTTCTCCGAAATAAAAAACACTGTTGGTTTTGGGACAGATGGCGAAAAAATTTCTTGAAACTTCAATTAGTTTTCCATCCTCCCATTCGCGTTCCTCGACCACACGGGTGATCACGTTGCCGAAACCCGGAATATAAATTTTCTTGATTTCCCGGAGAACGGAAATGACCGCTTTGACCTCGATAATTTCACCGTCATCTTCAGTTTCGCCCTCTAAAATCATCTGGTATCCGGGGATCAGCAGGAAATACGGATTGACCCCAAAAGGTTTAAAGCACTTGCAATCCTGCAATCGGAAATCTCTTGTAAATTCGTTGTCATTATCGCATTGGGCCAGCGCCATGCCGCTTCCGGTCAACCCAAGGCCGATAACTAGTGCAACGGAAATCGCCAGAATAGAAACTATGGATTTTGTTGAAAACATACTTGCCTCCTTTTTTTCCTGGTTGTTGGTTCGGCCGGAAGGGATTCCAAAACCCAGGGATGGCATCAAAACGGGACAGGGTCGGATAAGCGGCCCGATATCCATCGAAAAGGTTCAGCTTCGATATCACTTTAATAATGATTGGTTGTCGGACGCGGTTTTGAAATTTCTTCCAGCATTTCCCGGCCTGTTGGGGGAGGCCGGTTTATTTACAGCAAGGATTTTGTTTATTGGGCGCAATGGGCTAAGGCGATGATGACAGGCAGGACTTAACGTACAGAAGGAAAGCAAATGGTAATGACAATCCGGTTGATCAGGTTTTTTTGTGGCTTTATTTCCTCCTTTATCTTCATTAAATGTTTGGATGGATCTCATCCAAACACGATTGGGTGAATAATGCAAATGATAAATAGTGAGCAAGTCACAAGATTCCACCGGACCGTTTCCAGGCAAAATTCTTCTTGGCTTCAGGGAGTGTCAGGGCTTGCCTTGGATTTCATCTTTCGCAAGGATTATCATGGATGTCCCCGGAATCCGGACCGGAGTTTACCTGGGAAATATTTCCCAGGTAAAAAATCCCTTCACGCCTCTCCTGGAAAAGGTGGTGTTTCGATTGCCGGAACCTCAGGCGTTTCGGTTAAAAACGTCACAATCGGTTCATCCCCGCGTGTGCGGGGAACATCATTGATTTTTTGGGCATTCACATGGATCAGACGGTTCATCCCCGCGTGTGCGGGGAACATCTGTCTGTGGGATCAATGGCAACCGGCGTAAACGGTTCATCCCCGCGTGTGCGGGGAACATTTCCGTGATGGAGACATCGGATTTCCCCGTGCCGGTTCATCCCCGCGTGTGCGGGGAACATTATCAGGACGGCATTGCGGCGGAACTGAACACCGGTTCATCCCCGCGTGTGCGGGGAACATTCCTGCCAGTCGCTGGGCGCACCGTCGAACGCCGGTTCATCCCCGCGTGTGCGGGGAACATGCGTGTTCATAGTCAAAATGCAGGTCATTGCCCGGTTCATCCCCGCGTGTGCGGGGAACATGATATTTTTCGGATTGTTCCGGTGCCGGAAATCGGTTCATCCCCGCGTGTGCGGGGAACATTTTCCCGTATCGAAATAAAATTGGGTCTGAAACGGTTCATCCCCGCGTGTGCGGGGAACATGTTTTAAGTAATTAAGCACTTACCCCTTAAATCGGTTCATCCCCGCGTGTGCGGGGAACATGTTTTAAGTTTTAAGGGTTAAGGGTTAAGCGCCGGTTCATCCCCGCGTGTGCGGGGAACATGCATGTGTCTCCGGTGCGCCTGGCGGTGATCACGGTTCATCCCCGCGTGTGCGGGGAACATACACCCAGGGTCAGACCCTTCCACCCGATGACCGGTTCATCCCCGCGTGTGCGGGGAACATTAACCGCAAGTGGAGTGGACTCATTTATCCTGCGGTTCATCCCCGCGTGTGCGGGGAACATATCTATTTTTGTGCCCAAACCATCTACGGAATCGGTTCATCCCCGCGTGTGCGGGGAACATGACATGGTGGGCCGTGCAATGACCACAAGTGACGGTTCATCCCCGCGTGTGCGGGGAACATAAAAAACCAAGTTTGTAAACAGCCATTAAACGCGGTTCATCCCCGCGTGTGCGGGGAACATAAGCGTTTGACCCTTCATGTGAAGCCAAAGACCGGTTCATCCCCGCGTGTGCGGGGAACATCCGTCCATTGACTTTATGCTCTCCCTCGTGGGCGGTTCATCCCCGCGTGTGCGGGGAACATGAATCAAGCCGCGATGATGCGTATAATCTGAGCGGTTCATCCCCGCGTGTGCGGGGAACATGCGCTGGATTCCCACACGTTCAGCAAGTTCCGCGGTTCATCCCCGCGTGTGCGGGGAACATGCCGGATCATCCGCTGCACCATGGGCGGGATGCGGTTCATCCCCGCGTGTGCGGGGAACATCGTTTACATGGGATATTCCGGAAGCAATGCGGCGGTTCATCCCCGCGTGTGCGGGGAACATCGTTCATGTCTTCCATTTTCCCATACCTCCCTCGGTTCATCCCCGCGTGTGCGGGGAACATAACGTCCAGCGTCCGTCGTGGTCCCGTGGTTGCGGTTCATCCCCGCGTGTGCGGGGAACATGACGGCACGGAAGAATGGCCGCATGACTCAGACGGTTCATCCCCGCGTGTGCGGGGAACATTATCGCCATAAGTTAATACCCATGCAAGCCGACGGTTCATCCCCGCGTGTGCGGGGAACATTTCATGAGGGGGCCTCATGCGGGGCGCACTCCCGGTTCATCCCCGCGTGTGCGGGGAACATTCTAAGTCGGTGAGAAAACCGCTTGTTTAAACCGGTTCATCCCCGCGTGTGCGGGGAACATTTAAGATTGATTGTTTTTTGTTGTCTTGTTGTCGGTTCATCCCCGCGTGTGCGGGGAACATATCCTGCTACGCTTTATGCAGTCGTGAGCGCCCGGTTCATCCCCGCGTGTGCGGGGAACATAATCAGGGAGCGTGACCAATGACTAATGAAGACGGTTCATCCCCGCGTGTGCGGGGAACATATATACAAAAAACGCCAGCGGCATGTGTCTGACGGTTCATCCCCGCGTGTGCGGGGAACATGGTTTCACCCGGACCGCCACATTAAACCCCAGCGGTTCATCCCCGCGTGTGCGGGGAACATTGAAAGTATTCTTTCCCGGTTACCTTTTTTAACGGTTCATCCCCGCGTGTGCGGGGAACATTAACTATCAATTGCCACAAAATAGCACCAAATCGGTTCATCCCCGCGTGTGCGGGGAACATAACTATGATATATTTTTTAAATGGATTCTTAACGGTTCATCCCCGCGTGTGCGGGGAACATAATGCAACGATAGCGGCATCGTATCTGAGCGCCGGTTCATCCCCGCGTGTGCGGGGAACATTTTTGGTGATGAGCCTGACCGTGACGGCCTCTCGGTTCATCCCCGCGTGTGCGGGGAACATGTGGCGTTGTTTTTGAGCAGATCAAACCCGGTCGGTTCATCCCCGCGTGTGCGGGGAACATTCCCGGTTTCCATTCGGTTGCTGTTTTATAGTCCGGTTCATCCCCGCGTGTGCGGGGAACATATTATCTTCCATATCCGGCACTCCGTCGCCATCGGTTCATCCCCGCGTGTGCGGGGAACATATCTATTTTTGTGCCCAAACCATCAACGGAATCGGTTCATCCCCGCGTGTGCGGGGAACATGGTTCCGTGATGTCCTCGCCGGGGTTCGCCGTCGGTTCATCCCCGCGTGTGCGGGGAACATATTGGCCACATCGCCAGCGCCCACCGGGTAGACGGTTCATCCCCGCGTGTGCGGGGAACATTCCCCGGATTCCAGGATAATGCGTTCCTGTGTCGGTTCATCCCCGCGTGTGCGGGGAACATCGATTGTTGACCCAGTTGGCCCGCCAGATGTACGGTTCATCCCCGCGTGTGCGGGGAACATCTCCCTCACCCTCTTTTTGTGATCTATGCGATCGGTTCATCCCCGCGTGTGCGGGGAACATATCCGCAGCCAGGGCCGCGGACCATTCGCAGGCGGTTCATCCCCGCGTGTGCGGGGAACATGGTTCGGCATTAGATTCTGTGGATGGTGCGAACGGTTCATCCCCGCGTGTGCGGGGAACATGTGCTTCTGGTGGGCAGGGAAGAAATCTCCGACGGTTCATCCCCGCGTGTGCGGGGAACATACTAATTCTATCTCAATGAAATAACACAACTTTCAGAACCCGCTCAAATCCACCGAATTTTTTGGTGGTGGATTGCTTGATTCATCCTCTTTTTCCTCGGGCAAAAACGAAACCAGTTTCACCCCGTCCAACTCCAGCGGGATTCTTCTGTTTTTTCCCAATGTCAGAAAGTCAAACCCCGATTCGTCATTGGTATTCCAAGCCATCACAGCGTTCCCGTCATCGATCCCCATGCCGACCTGATGCCAGATCATTTCACGGATGCGGCGGGACACCTTGCCCACATAAACACCTGCCCGGATTTCCAGCAACCATACCGCCAGCCGCCCCCTAAGCCGGGGCGGAACGTTTTCAACCACGATGACCAGCATCGCCCAGTTCCTCCTTGTTTGGTATGGCGATTTGCACCGCTTCTTCATGTGCCGGGGGTAAAGGTATTTCGCCAGCGGCCAGCACCTCCTCAATAGTCGGTATGATGCGGTGCAGAAGCCTTGATTGCCGAAAGACATCCCGACACGCCAGCCGAACTTCCCGTTCCGGATTTTTTGGGTTCCGGGCAGCAATCCGGAAGGCCACGGGCACAACAGTATCGAATTTAAAAATGTCGCCGATATCATAAACAAAAGACTGGGGCTTTCCGGTATGAATGAACCCCACAGCCGGGGCGTATCCTGCGGCCAGTATTGCCGCTTCGCAGATGCCATACATGCAGGCGGTAGCTGAACTCAGGCAACGGTTCGGCACATCTCCGCTTCCCCATTCGGAATAATCATAGTTACGGCTTTTCCAGGTTACGCGGTATTGCTTGGCGATTAATTCATAAAGCTTTCGAACCCTTGCGCCCTCGATGCCGCGAAGCTGTTCCACACTTCGCCGCTCCGGAGGTTTTTCCTTAAACCGGAGTTCATACATTTTCCGCACCACTTTAAGCCTTGCATCGTCATCCAGCGCCAGCTTTGCTTGATACAGCAGCCGGTCGGCCCTTGCTCCGCCAGGCTGTCCGGCAGAATAAAGCCGGACCCCAGCCTCACCGACCCAAACCAGCAGACAACCCACCCGCGAAGCCAAAACGGCAGCCGCATGGGACACCCGGATACCGGGTTCCAGCATCAGGCAGGCGACCCCGCCCACCGGAATATGGGTACGCACACCGGTTTTGTCCACCAGCACAAACGCACCGTCCAGCACGTCGAGGTTTCCGCGTTCAAGAAACAGGACGGAAATGCGGTCCTTGATGGGAATGGGTTTTAATGGCGGCAGAATGGGTTCTGTCATGGCAGCTCCTTATGGGCGGATTTGCCTTTCAGCCGTTTTTTGCTTTCCGGTTCGGCCAGATAGTTTTCCGGGGAGACCACCTTTGCGCCGGTTTCGATTTCCAGCTTTTCGCGGGCGTCCCCCGCGATCTTTCCCCCTTTCCGGGCAGCAATCCGGTTTTCCGCAAACCCTTCGGCGTCCTGTTTCCGGGCGATTTCCGTGGTGGCCGCTTCGCCGAGCATGGAAAAAATGAGTTCCAGATCGGTCATGTGGTCCCGAAGGTTTTCCCGCTCCAATTTCTTGAACTGCTTATATTCTCCGGGCGTCATGCCGAACGCCGCCTTGGTGATCTCCGATGTCAGGATGGCGTATTCGGGCTCACCATTCACGCCCCGGTTCTTCCATTCGTCGGTCAGCTCGGCCCGGACGGCGATGCCCCGCATCCGTTTTTCAATCCAGGCGTCTGAATATCCCTTGGCCTTGTAAATGGCGCGGGTGCGTTTTGAGGCCAGCTCCGGATCTTCGATTTCCTGAACCCGCTCGTAGCCGACTTTCGCCAGCCAGCGCTTGAACGGCTCGGCCTTGGGTGATGGAATGGACTGGATAATGCGGAAAAGGCCTTCGGTGTTGGCGCAATTGATTTTTTGTTTTCCGCCAGGCGTATCAATGGAAAGGGGGGTGGCAATTTGCCCCCACCCTTTGGCCAGCTCCTTGTCCCTGCGGCGCATATCCTTTATATATCCGGAGGGATCAACGGAATCCGTCAGCGCGGCAACAACGTCGGTGATGGCAAACCACCATTCATTGTTGTGCAGGGTTCGCCTGATTTGTTTGCTTTTAAAAACAACTAGTTGAGTATCCATCTTGGCTCCTCATTTATACTTGTTTCATGAGTCATCAAAGATTTTCGACTCCCGGGATCGTCCGGACCCTTCTGGGTGAGAACAGACGCCGGTCCGTGGCAAATGACACAGGCATATCCGGGAGGGAATCGCGCCCATCGGAAAAATTTTGGACTTCCATCTGACGAGTGAAAGAATCCAGCGTTTTTTCGCCAATGAGAAGACGCAGCGCATCGTCTTTATTTTCTTTTAAAGCGGCCAGCACCGGGGCTGTGGGGATACAGGTTTTCCGGCCCAGCCAGAGACCCCATTTCGGATCACTCAGCGCTGTGGCGATTGCATCCAGGAAAGCCGGATCTCCTTCAAGGATTACGCCGAAAGCAGCGTCGGTCAGGTATTGTCGGTGCGTAATGTGGCAATCTTTGTTTTTACCATCGGCTTTTTTGGTATTTTGTATCGTGTGATAATCCTGCAACCGGCAAACCGACAATACTTTTCCCCTTTTATTTTGTCTGGGTATGGCGATTGCAGTCATCCCTACAGATCCAAATGCCGACAGGAATTTGCTTTCATCCCCGCTTCCTCGCTGAAGACCGAGGGCGGCACAACACATCCCGGCAATGGCGCTTTTGGTGGGCATGAGGCCGGTATTGCGGCGGTTGTATTGGCTGTCAAACCCCCAGGATTGCATCGGGCCTTCCAGACGAAGGGCCAGAAAATGGGTATCAGATGACATAGTCCACCATCCCATCAAGCAGTTCCGAAAAAGAACAGGTCTCAATCGATCCAAGATCTTTTTTTATCTGTTCTTTCAAGCTGTTCTTGACGACTGCTTTTGCAAATACAGAATCGACCCCCCATGTATTTTGAATATCGGCAAATTCGGTATTCATTCGATTTATCGATTCAACGGCAAAGCCGCTTATTGAAGGTCGAACCGGCGCTTCGAATGCATTAACCAGTTGAATCGGATGTCCTTTTTCCCGAATAACTCCCATCATATAAATTGGAAGCGTGTTGCCGTTCATGGAATTTTTTCGGGCGGTGGGAATGGCTTTAACAGTGGCTTCCACAAACGTCCGCACCACGCTCTGCCGCTCTTCTCTGGTCATTGCGCCCAAATGGTCTTTGTCGGCAAGCATGTCCAGATTAAGGGCCGCAAACCGGTAATAATTGGCTGAATTGAATTCCAGGGTGCCGGTCATGCCCGCGCCGGACTCATCTTTAGGTTGCAGGTCATCCACCGCAGAAAAGAAATCAATTTCGTTGTCCGCCTTGTGGGTCGAAAGCGCATGGGAAAACATGGAGGAAGCCTCTACAGTCAGGGAGTGGTCGTTTGCCACCATGCGGCCAAAAAGGGCAATGTCGGCGGCATCCTTGGGTAGGCTTTTTGTTTCTTTTTTTTCCCCCTTAAATGCTTTTTCTACAGGTGTTTTAAGGATTTTAGCCACAAGTTTTCCAAACTGCTTGGCGGTTAGCTTCTTTTCACCTTTTTTCGCTTTTTCCGGTTCTTCCCCCTCTACATCTTCATCATTATCTTCATCTTTTGCCAATTTCTCTTTATCAACTGAAGAAATCGCATCCACTAATTTTTGTTTATCTTCCTCTTTTAGCGAGAAAAGAACATCGGCGAATATTTTATATTCCATAGGTGAAAGAAAAACGAGCGTCTTAACTTTGCCTTCCTGTTTCGGATCAAGCTTCGCAAGATAGTGACCGGCACATAGAGACAATGCATTCGCTGTAACTTCTGATTCTCCGAGTGTTATTAAAGACGAAAATATTTTTTCAACAAACAGACGACTTCGCTTGCCTTTGAAATGGCCTGAATTATCAAGTTCTTTACCGGCCATCTCCCGAATCGCACGTTTCCATGACTGGCTGGATACCCGCGCCCGCTGTACACCGCCAAAAATAGCGGTTTTGGGAGAATTGAGGTCGTCACGGTTCAGGCAGGCAACAGGTACGGATTGAATAATGTGCAGTTCCAAATGCTTCATGAATATTCTCCTTATATTATAAATGATGTTGTATTTAAGGATTGAGGGGGGCAAGGAGCAGCAGGCCGAAGCCAAAACCCTTAGCGCTGCCGATGCCGGACTGATAGGTTTTTATAAAATTTTCCGGGTCGGTCACTTCCAGGGTTCCACGGAATTGAACCCCGCCGTGATAACCGTACTGTCCTTTTTTGCGAAAATGGCTTTCAACCATCGGGCTAATTTCAAGGGGCATTTCTTCCAAAATTCGAAATCCGCCGGGTATATTCAGACCGGTGTCTTTATCCCGGCATCGCACTTCACCTTTGCGGATAAGCCAGGCACGCAGTTCGTCATGTTTTACCAGAGGAACGCGCTTGCCATGCTTTCGTTTTGCATTCGGGTGGATTAAGGTTTCGCCATTGGGTCCACGCTGCACAATGGTTTTTACGGGGTTGGCCTTCAAGTCAAAGGCATAAAAGCGATGGGAGAGAAACGAGGGCGCGATTTCCTTGAGCGCAAATCCTTCCGGGGGACACCATACGGGGTGCTGCGGTTTTCTCCCGGCAAGCATCCAGATTCGGAACGCGCCTTCAAGAGGATCGATTCGCGTCAGGAAATCCCGTTTGGCATCCGGCGCATCAGGGTAACACTCCCACAGTCTTTTGTGCCAGGCGTAGTTGTCAAAAATATCGTGAGTTCGGGCGGTTTGGGCATCCACTTCGAAACGGGCAAGCCAGCTCATATTGCCTCCTCTGTGTCAGGCGATGCCCCAGGCGACCAGAAGGCGGCGGCCCAATCGGTTTTGGTTCGGTCATTCCAGAACCTCAGATCGGTTTCCAGTTTTTCATAATTCACCGGGATTCCCTGGGTTTTAGCCATAAATACCATCCGCAGAATCCGGCCTTGCATCTCTTCTCCAGGTTCCGCAGATAGTAAATGCTGAAACCTCCGTTCAGTTGGTGTCAATTTGGCTTCATCCGTTCGTTGATTATCCCTTCGCTGCTCAATGTTTTTGCAGGTCGTCCCGAAATTTCCAGTGGATGTTTCCTCGGGATGGGTGGCGAAAAGACCCGCGACAAAGGCCGAAACATCATTGTTGATTGCCACCCCCAGCCGGTTTAATACCGGCCAGGCGCGGTGTTTTTTGTTGTCAACAAGCACACACCGGAGATTAGCCATCATCCCTCGGTTCTCTTTGTGTTTGCGGAGTCTTTCAAAAAGCCAGCTCATAACTCCTCCTCTCTGGTTTCATTGGTATTTGATTCCGGCTCATCTTTTTTGGCCGTTAATTTTTGCCACCCTTTTGCAAAGGCCCGCATCTGCCGGGGCGTTTCCTGTCCGCAGGCAATGCGGTAAGCGTCGCAGGCTGAGGCAAACAGCCTCTTCCGCCATGCGTCACGGGACGGTACGGAGGCAGCGGTGTCGAGAGCTTCGATATGGGTCCACAAAAGGGGGAGATTTTTTTCGACCGAGGTCCAGTATGAAAGAAACGCCATCTGTGCCAACCTGTCTTTTAGAGAGTTTTGTTCTTTCGCTTGGGTTCTTTTGACACGAGAAATCCAATCCTTGTCAATTGTTGAGCGATAAACTTCTATCGCCCAACGAAGTTTTCTGGAATAATTTTCAGCCATCAAGACTTCAGCCTGATAGAAGGGCAAGTTGTTTTGAAAAGCAGGGGTTATATGAAATACGGATTCGAGTGCAATATCCATAGATGCCTGGTCGCGGGTTATTGCGCACACATGAAAATCAAACTCTGTATCGTAAGGCACATTTGCCATGGCCAATGGACCACCAAGGCCATCCGCTGAACGTTTTACAAGCAGCGCGGATAACTCTCGCCAAAGCGCTTTTGAAGGCTCCACCTTGACAATCCTGCGCTCGGTGGTTTCCACACCTTTTTTATCTTTCTTTTTGAGCAACCGAACCGCCGCCGTCGGTTCCGAGGCAAATCCATCCTTGTAAGTGTCATATTTGAATCCGTTGCAACAGTACATCTGATCAGATGAATCAATCAAACGAATCCAGCGGGATATCGGAACCAATCTCCCAATATATGTCTTGGTCGCGTTAATTGCTCTGTCAGATTCCTTCTCCGGTGATTCAGGGAAAAACTCCCAGGCAGGCTGCCCCAAATTGATATCTGAATAAAAATCCCCTTTCTTTTTATCGACTGTAAGGGTTCTGTATGTCCTCCCAATTGTTTCGAATGTCGGCAAATTCAAATGAATTGTTTCTGCTAAAGATTTCCCTCGAAACAGGCAGTGAGCCATGGATTGAGACAAACAAGGAGCATCTGGATTACCGACTTGAGAAGTTTTTACGGACTTCCATTGCGCGACGGGTGATCCTCCCCCGGAAGAAAAATTTTGAAAAGTCAGTAAATTTAATACCATTCGTTCAGATGCGATTCGGCGACAACTCATTTGGCCGCCATGGTCGTTAAGGGTTGAGTTATTACCGGTTGCCAGTTCGAAATCAAGAAGGGCCACAGGTGAAGTTTTTCCAGAGACATCTTCTTCTTTTTCAACACCTTTCAATCCCGCCACCTGCAACCACGGCTTTTCCTTGTGAAACAGCTCAAAGGAATCTTTCCATTCCGTAAGATATTTCCGCACAGACTCAGGCAGACGTTTCGGCGCTTCCAACCATTCGTCATAATCCTTTGGTCCATTGAGCGCCGCATGTGCGACACAGAGAAAGAGCCGCACCAAGGAAACCCGTTCGTGCGGACGGACGGCCAGATCAGCGAAATTTTTCCCTTCAGTGAATACCGTCAGCAGGCTTGCCAGTTTTCGTTCACCCGTGGCCGTTACCAACGGAATCCACGGGTCAAAGGCCACATTCATATTCCCTCCTTTCAGGATGATTTCTTGGTAACGAGTCCCAGCTCGTCCGAATAAATAAGCCGGATTCCATCTTTTAATCCTTTCACGTTTACGGTTCCGGTTCCGTTTTCTGAAACCGTTCCGGCAGTTTGGCCTCCGTAAAGATAATCGGAAAAAGCAGGCAACGGCGAAACATGATCAAAATAACGACTCGGAACCCTAACTATGTTCTTGTGGATTGCCTGAGCGAAGGCAAGCCGATACCGCTCTTCACTATGCTGACCGATTGAACCGTCAATAAATACAACCCGATTTTTGGTGATTTCCTTACAGAGAACCAGGGCAATTGTCGGGATCTCATTCAGACGGGTTTGAACGCCTTCTTCATCCGGCAAAGGTATGTTCCAGACATTGCTGCTCATGAGCGCCTTTTGGCGATGGGCCATCGCTTGGCCCAAGCAATCATCTGAAAGATTGCTCCACGATTCCGGTTCATTGTCCGGTACTTGATAGGTCTCGTTAATAAGTATTCGAATATGTTCCGGAATTAAGATTGATTTGTGTGCTTGCCAGACATCCAGAGACCGCAAAAGCACGTAGGGAGCATAAACAAAGGCTTTGCTTCCAAGCGCTTTTTTTATTTCCTCTGGTTCCATTTTCCGGAATTCATCAAGGCTTTTTTCTTCCTCGATGATGCATATTTTTGCATTATCTGCCGGTCGTGTGCCACGTTCATGACGCCAGAGCCTGCCGATCCGTTGCAGAAGCATGTCGGTGGGGGCCAGTTCAGAGATCAACAAGTCGGCGTCCAGATCCACGCTCTGCTCAACCACCTGAGTAGAGACAAGTATTGATCCGCATCGGGTGTTACCGCTTTTTCCGAACCGTCCCATCCATTCCGTTTCCAGGGTTTCGCGCCGCCAAAAGGGGAACCGTGAATGGAGTAGACCGATGGGAAAAATTTCCTGAACCTGTTCCTGAAGTATTTGATATTGCTTTTGAGCGGAATCCACCGTGTTACAAATCCAGAGCACGGCCCCACCTTTTTGGGCAAGCGCAACCGCCTCGCGACAGGCATTTTCCTTGTTGATGAAATCAACGATAACGGTTCTTGGTTCTGGAGGTATTGCCGCTACCGGCAAAATGGAGTTCTCTTCCTTGCGCCCGGTTATAAGCGGATAAGGAAGCGCAGCCTCATTTTCTCCGTCTTCCGGAGAAGAAACAATCTGTCCTCGCCGTTTTCCCGTAAGGGTAGCCGACAGAACAATCACCGTGCAGCCAAGCCCCTCTAAGGTTGTAATCAGGTTGTCAATCAGTGTACCCGTGTAAAGATCATAAGAATGAACCTCATCAAGGATCACCACCTTCCCGGCAAGGGCGAAGTGGCGGACAAAAAAATGTTTGGCCGCCACAACGCCGAGCAGTGCCTGGTCAACCGTGCCGACGCCAAACGGAGCAATAAGTGACCGTTTTGACGAGGAGAACCAATTCTGACCGGATCGGGCGTCTTCAGATGGCGGGCCTTGCTTCAAGGTGGCCGTTGGGCAAATTCCGGAATTTGAATCCATGAGCCATGAATTTCCATGGATCAGGCGGCTCGCCGGTGATTCCGGAGCGATACGCCGCAAAAATTCATTCATGCGCAGATGAATCCGGTTGCTGGTGGCCTGGGTGGGAAGCGCGAAATAAATGCCGGTTGCTTTTCCGGATGTCATCAGTTGATAGGCCGCTCCGAGCGCAGCCTCGGTCTTTCCCATGCCCATCGGCGCTTCGATCACATAGACACCGGGGCCAGTGATAGCAGCAATTGCTTTTGTCTGCATGTTATTGGGCGGAAAATCAAAGAGGGATTCAAATGAAAGGTCTTTATTCAACTCCGGCGGGAGAAAACCGATTTCATCAAGGGCCTTGCGTGCAATGGCGGCAGGATCAATGTCGGAGGGCGTCTGCTCGGGCGAGAAAAATCGCTCATCTGAACCGATCCAGTCTGAAACACTGACAAGTCCGGCAAGCCACCAGAGGGCAGGGGAATATTCAACGAGTTCAAAAGGGGTATCTCCCGGCGCAAAATAATCCCATACCAGTCTTGCATTCGCCATTCGTTCGGCGTCCCACTCAATATGGCTGTGGGCTTCGGAAATTCCGCCCCGAGGATGGTAGCCCTTATCATTGGGAGCCGTTAGCCGGCCATGATGCGCACCAAGCAAGCATGAAACAAACTTGGCGGTTTTTCGACTGATGCCTGCTTCAATAAGAAAAGGCATAATCGCTGCATGGGATACTTTGCCGTGGTCTGATTCCATCCCGGTGTCCCAGCAGCCATTCCGGGCGATTTTTACCAGGTCATTTTCTTCGAGCCAAGCTTCACATTTTCGCTGAAATCCCGGAGATATTTTTCCGAGATCATGGAGCGCTGCCAAAACACCCAGTTGCGATGACGCCAGGTTGAACCGCCGAACCAGTCCCGACAGCCCTTCCGCAATGGCGCTGGCCACACAGCCGACATTCACCATGTGATCCTGGACGGAAATACCAGGATGCCCGCCTGAATCAGTTTTTGCCCAAAAGTGCACCATTTTCAGTTTTTTGCAACCGCTTAACAAATATCGGATTACTATGGTGGTGGTGTTCTTATTTCCTTCGTAATATGGGCGATGTCTCGATTTAAGTCAACAGGCAAAAATAAATTTTTTAAACTAAAGTAGCTTTCAAGATTGACTAAAAAAAAGTCATGCAAAAGAGTAACAGACAAACTACATCGATGGAGAGTCAGCATAAAAAATTATTTTCGGGGAAAAAGCAAACTGAAATGCTTCCTTAACTTTGCGTTAGGACAGATATCACCTCGGCTTTGCCGGGCAACAAAAAAGGGCCGCGAAGGAGTTGCCTCCCTCGCGGCCTGAGCTTCTTTACCTGAAATTTTTCTAATTAATGCCTGATTATTTCTACAGGTCGTAATAAAGATGAAATTCGTGGGGATGGGGCCGAAGTTTGACCGGATTGACTTCGTTTTCAGTTTTATACTCAATCCACTTTTCTATTACATCCTGGGTAAACACATCTCCCTTAAGCAGGAACGCATGATCTTCTTTCAATGACGCCAGCGCTTCTTCCAGACTCCCTGGAGCGGTGGCAATCTGGGCCAGTTCTTCCGGCGGCAGGTCATAAATATTTTTATCCATGGGCTCACCCGGATCGATCTTGTTCTGAATGCCGTCAAGCACCGCCATAGTGATCGCAGCAAACGACAGGTATCCGTTGCAGGACGGGTCCGGAGTCCGGAACTCAATGCGTTTGGCTTTAGGCGATGACGAATACATGGGAATACGAATCGCCGCGCTCCGGTTCCGGCTGGAATACGCCAGATTGACCGGGGCTTCAAATCCAGGCACCAGCCGTTTATAGGAGTTGGTGGTGGGATTGGTGAATGCGCACAACGCCTTGCAATGTTTCAAAATGCCGCCGATAGCATAGAGCGCATCCTGAGAAACGCCCGCATATTTATCACCGGCGAACAAAGGTTTTCCATCCTTCCAGATGCTGACATGGGTATGCATACCGCTGCCGTTGTCTTCAAACAAGGGTTTGGGCATAAAGGTAACCGTATGGCCGTGACGATAGGCCACGTTTTTCAGCACATATTTAAACCAGACCATCTGATCGCCCATCTGAAGAAGGGGTTTAAAACGCATGTCGATTTCCGCCTGACCGGCTGTGGCCACTTCGTGATGCTGGCATTCCATATCAATGCCCATATCCTGAAGGGTCAGCATCATTTCCGTGCGGATGTCCTGAAATTTATCCATGGGGGGCACGGGAAAATACGCTTCTTTATGCCTGGGTTTGTAGCCGAGATTCGGAAATTCTTCCCGGCCGCTGTTCCAGACGCCCTCTTTGGAGTCGATAGCGTAAAACGCACTGTTTCTCCCGGATTCAAACCGGATATCGTCAAAGATAAAAAATTCCGCTTCCGGTCCGATAAATACCGTGTCGCCGATACCGGTCTGTTTAACATAAGACTCTACTTTCTGTGCGATATAACGGGGGTCCCGGGAATAGGGTTCACGGGTGATGGGATCCACAATATTACCGATCAGCACCAGAGTCGGCACTTCAAAAAACGGGTCCATCTGGGCGGTGGAGGCATCCGGAATCACCAGCATGTCACTTGCATTGATGGGCTGCCATCCCCGGATACTGGAACCGTCAAAACCGAATCCATCTTCAAAGCTGGATTCATCAAGCTCCGAAGAAGGAACTGAAAAATGCTGCCATACACCCGGAAAATCCATAAACCGAATATCAATCACCCGGATGCTCTGGTCTTTCACCATTTTTAATACTTCTTTTGGGCTCTTCATCTACCTCTCCTCCCTGGTTAGTTTGTTCTTAATTTGATTACTTAACAAAAAAGAAACTCATTAAATGGCCGCCACACCGGATTCGCCGGTCCGGACCCGAATGACCTGTTCCAGAGACATGACAAAAATTTTACCATCCCCGATTTTTCCGGTATTGGCGGATTTCTGTATGACTGCCAGCACCTGTTCCACCCGCTCTGCGGGCACAACTATTTCTATTTTAATCTTAGGAATGAAATCAACCAGATATTCCGCACCCCGATACACCTCCTTATGACCTTTTTGACGTCCATATCCCTTGACTTCCGAGATGGTCATGCCTTGAAGCCCGATATCGTTTAATGCCTGTTTGACGTCATCGAGTTTGAACGGTTTTATAATGGCCTCGATCTTTTTCATATTAATTCCTCCTTTATCTTCCTATATGCAACAGAAAATACGTCATAACCGTTAAATTTCAAATGCGCGCTCCCCATGAAGTGCGCTGTCCAATCCCTCAACTTCCTCTTCAAGTTCCACCCGCAATCCGCCGGTAATCGCTTTTGTGACCAGCACGACCCCAGCCGTTCCTATAGCGGAAAAAGCGATGGTGGCCACAATGGAAACGACCTGGATCATTACCTGTTTCGGATTGCCGTAAACCAGTCCCGTTCCGAGGCTGTTGACAAGTGGAGATGCAAACAGACCGGTGGCCAGCGCGCCCCAGATGCCGCAAATGCCATGTACGCCGAAGGCATCCAGAGAATCGTCATAGCCAAGCTTCACTTTCAACCGGGAAACACTGAAATATCCCAGAATACCGGCCACCAGGCCGATAAGCAGGGACGCCGGAAGATTCACAAACCCTGCTGCGGGTGTAATGGCTACCAGTCCGGCAACCACGCCCGATGCGATACCCAGCACCGTGGGACGCCGGTTGAAAACCCATTCCGCCCCCATCCATGACAGCGCGGCCATGGCCGCAGATGTATTGGTGACAAGAAACGCCGAACCCGCAACACCATCCGCCGCCAACTGGGAACCCGCATTAAACCCGAACCATCCGAACCACAACAGCGCTGCACCCAGAGCGGTCATCATGACGCTCGACGGGAACATGGCTTCCTTGCCATACCCTTTTCGTTTGCCCAGCATCAGGGAAAGTACGAGACCGGCCACGCCCGCATTGATATGCACCACATTGCCGCCCGCGAAATCCAGTGCCCCCATTTTGGCCATCCAGCCCCCGCCCCAGACCCAGTGGGCCACCGGGCAATAGATAAGGGTAATCCATAACACGGCGAAAACAATCCACGAAGAAAATTTCATCCGGTCCACAACAGATCCCAAAATCAGCGCAACCGTTATTCCGGCAAAGGTCAGCTGAAACAGAACAAACACATAGGTGGGGATCGAGCCAGACACGCTGTTGACGTCTATTCCGTTTAAAAACAAGTGGGACAAGCCGCCGATCATCCCCCCCACATCCGGACCAAAGGCCAGAGAATACCCGTAAACCACCCAGATAATGCTTCCCAGACAATAAGATATAAATGTCATGGCAAACGTGTTGAGTACATTTTTGTAACGGGACATGCCTGAATAAAACAACGCCAAACCTGCCGGTGTCATCATCATCACCAGAGCGGTTGCGACAATCATCCAGGAAGTGTTTCCAGTGTCAATGGCATCTGCTGCCATGGCATTTGATGCCGTCAACAAAAAAAATACCGCCCAGGACAGCGTCCTTAATATTCTTTCTTGTGTCATTTTTTTTCTCCTTCCTATCTAACAATATTGAATTACAGAAAATCTGTTAAAAACCGTCAACCATTTTGA
Source organism: Desulfobacteraceae bacterium (assembly GCA_003599885.1). Lineage (GTDB taxonomy): Bacteria > Desulfobacterota > Desulfobacteria > Desulfobacterales > Desulfosalsimonadaceae > SURF-3. The sequence continues at coordinate 57,072 of QZKW01000035.1, forward strand.
GCTTCTATCTCTAATCCGGTTTCGCCGAAGGCAAAACGGACAGAATTTCGCTTTTTATTTTCTCTATAAACTCAGTATCTTTTATTTTGAGTTCGCTTTCATCCCGCACATAAAAAACATCCACCACCTGGTCAACCTTGGTGGCCACTTTGGCCACCGCAATGTTCAGCCCCAAGCGGCTGATGACACTTGTGATCCTGAAAAGCAGCCCCTTAAAGTCACAGGCAAACACCTCTATGATGGTAAAAAAACTGGAACTGTCATTGTCGACAACCACCCGGTTGGGGCGGCAGGATACCGTTATACCGTCTTTTTTCTCAAACGCCGTTGTCTGAGTCAGGCGGGCCGCCAGGTCCAGTTCCCCTGTCAGCACCGAACAGAGATGATTTTTAACCCGTTGCCAGCGCTCTTCTTCGAACAACTGGTCCGGCGGGGGTTCCACTGTAAAAATATCCAGCGCAATACCGTTTTTCCATGTATTGGCCTGCGCGTCGAGGATATTGATTTGGTTCAACGTAAAAACGCCTGCGATTTTAGAAAACAAGCCCGGCCGGTCTTTCGCGCATACCGTCACCATCCGGCTGTTGCGGGTGTCATCATGCCGGATGTCCCACACAAATGTTTCCTGACCCAGGCGCTTGTATAAGTGGATATGGGTAATAATATCTTCAGCCGATGTAGAAAGCACATATCGGGGAGACATCCGGTCAAAAACCGCCCCCACGTCAATGCCTTGGAAATCCTGACCGGATTTAAGCAGCACCGCCGCTCTTTTTTTATCAATACGATTAACAGCGCTTACCGTGGCGAACTCCCCTTTTTCCAGAATTCCCAGCACTTTCAGGAAAAAATCCCGCAGCAGTGAAGCCGTCCATTGATTCCAGGCTTTCGGGCCGGTAGCCCGGGAATCAGCCACAGTCAGCAGATAGAGCATTTTCAATCGCCGAGGGTCCTTGATTTGACGGGCACAGACGATGGCGGTTTCTTCATCATTGATATCCCGGCGGGTCGCAATTTTCATCAGCAGCAGATGGTTTTCAATCAAAAACCTTACCGTATCGATATCTCTGGGCTCGTATCCCATTCGCCGCATCACGGCCTCAGCTATTTTCGCACCGGACAGGGAATGACGTTCCCCCTGCCCTTTCCCGATATCGTGAAGCAGCGCGGCAAGGAGCAGCAGCCGTTTCCGCTTTAATCCGTGATACAGTTGCGCACTCAACTCATCCGGTTCCGGATTCTCCGGGCTACCGAACAGTTTCAGGTTCTGCACAGTTCTAAGCATATGCCGGTCCACGGGGTACAGGTGATAGGCGTCATACTGAATCCGATTGATAATACCGGCGTATTCCGGAATCAGGCTGACCAGAAACCCTGAGTTAAGCATCTGCTCCAGGACATTGAACGTGATGACCGGCAGCATCAGAATAGTTTCCATGGCGTCACGGACCTGAAAAGAAGCCCGGAACCCCTCATCCACCAGATAACTGAATTCACGGACCAGCCGCACGGCCTCGCGGCTTAATGGGGTTTTCATCTGGGCGCTGAGTTCAAAAATATGAATCAACAGTTCAGGATTCGCCACAATGACTTCCGGCGACGTAAAGTTTAAACGGCCATTGTCTAAAATAATACCGGGCACCCGGCTGATCTTTCCACCCGCCTGAAACCATTTACGTTTCCTGCCATCCCCGGACTCATATAAAAACAACTGCAGCTGGTTTTTGATAAATGTCATGTGCGAATGAAGGTCTCCGAGAAACCGTTCCACCGCCGTTTGTGTTTTTTCATCTATGTATCCCATGGCTTCCGCCAAAGGCCGCTGATATTCAAAATACAACTGGTCGCATTTTCGTTTCACCAGAAGATGAAGCTTGTTTCTAACATTCCAGATAAAGGAGAGCGCGGTGTGCAAGTCCTGATATTCCTGGAAAGACATCACCCCCTGATACTCCAGATCCCGAATCTCCTTAACATCATGAGTGGCTCCGGCCATCCACCGAAGGGTATGGTAGTCCCTGAGACCCCCCTTGCCTTCTTTTAAATTCGGCTGGAGGAGAAAAGTGGAATCACCGAAATCCTGATGGCGCTTTTCGTTCCTTTCAAGCAGCCAGCTGATCAGCTTTTTGGAATACCGGCTGACGATGCGGCTGTTGACCTGGTCCCTTAATTTTGAAAACACGGATGAACTGCCGCATACAAATCGCGCGTCCAGTATGGATGTCAGAATTTCATAGTCATCTTTTGCCATGGCAACACACTCATCAACGGACCGTGTGGCGTATCCGACCTCCATCTTGAGATCCCATAGCGGGTAGACCATCTCCCGGATCAATGCTTCAGCAGCCGACGGCACCCGTTTTTGAAACACAAACAGCAAATCAACATCCGAATGCACGCACTGCTCCGACCGGCCGTAACCGCCAAGGGCCACAATCGCATAAGGATTCCGGATAAAATCCATTTCAGGTCCCACAGCGCTGGATTCAAAACAGCTCTGAAAATACTGATCGAGCATCAGGGCATGGCGTTTAATCAACGGGATCGTTTCTTCCGAGGTCGACGGAGACTGAAACAACGCCGATCGTTCCTCGGCCAGCTGGGCCGCATACATTGCAGGGACGGATTGGGTTTTGTTGATTGCAGTATTCATTCCTCACCTTTGGGTATCTTATCGCATTAAGATTGCAATGGGCATGCCAGAATTAAAAAATAAATTTTAATTCATATATTCAGATATTTATAAAATTTTTTAGACAGATTAATCACAACGAACCATACAAAATTGTAATAATGCGGGACATAATTGTAAATCAACCAGGCGATCATGAAGATTGTAAAAAAATATATCTTGTTCAGGGACAAATGATCAATGAATAAAAAGGGGGATATCGATTATTCGGTATGAATGTTCCCATATTCCCCAAAAAAACCCGGACCGTTTTCACGGTCCGGGCTTAGGGTAATGACAACTTAAACGGCAAAGAAAAAAGCCTCACCATTTATATGAAAATTATCTTGTGAAAAGCATTTCCTGATATGTCGGCAGCGGCCACAGGTCATCTGCCACAACACCTTCCAGCTTGTCTGTAATGGCACGGATGTTCAGCATGGCCGGAAGGGTCTTTTCGCAGTAGGTTTTTGCTTCCGCCATAGCATCATCACTTTCATGGGCAATCAGCGCTTCCAATGTCTTTATTGCGGCCTTTAATTCAAGGATCAGCCCGGCGGTTTCTTTCAAGACAGAGTCATCGCAATCCACGCCCAGTTCCTTCATCTTCAGGCAGGAGTCGGCCAGGTCGGTCTGGTAACGAACAGCCGCCGGGTAAATGATGGTCTTTGCCATTTCCACAACAGTCTTGGCTTCCACATCGATTTTCTTGTTGTATTGTTCCAGGTATATTTCATAGCGACTGTGCATTTCTTTTTTGGAAAGCACATTATATTTGCTGAAAAGCTCCAGGACATCATCCTCTATAAGCACGGGAAGCGCTTCCGGGGTGGTTTTCAGGTTAGGCAATCCCCGTCTGGCAGCTTCTTCATGCCATTCTTTGGTGTAGTTGTCGCCGTTAAAAATAATCGTCCCATGTTCGTCGATGATTTTTTTCATCACATCCTGAACCGCAGCATTGAGTTTTGACGGATCGCCGGCAGTGGCGTTTTCAAGTTCGGTGGCAATATAGTCAATGGATTCTGCAAAAATCGTGTTCATGGCGACCAGGGGCCCGGAAACAGACTGATCGGCGCCCACGGCCCGAAACTCAAACCGGTTTCCGGTAAATGCGAACGGGCTGGTCCGGTTTCGGTCACCCGCATCCTTGGGAAGGTCCGGAAGCGCGTCTACACCGATTTGCATGACGCCGCATTCTTTTGAACAGGTGGCCCCGCCGTTTTTAATTTGTTCAAACACATCCGCCAGCTGTTCGCCCAGAAAAATGGAAATAATCGCGGGCGGTGCTTCATTGGCGCCTAGCCGATGGTCATTTCCGGCGGAAGCGACAACCGCGCGCAGGACTTTTGCATATTTGTGGACCCCCCGGATAATTGCTGCGCAGAATACGAGGAACTGGGCGTTTTCATGGGGCGTTGCGCCCGGATCCAGTAGATTGCCCTGGCTGGCATTTCCGAATGAATAGTTGCAGTGCTTGCCGGAACCGTTAATGCCGGCAAACGGCTTTTCGTGCAGCAGGCATTCCATGCCATGTTTTTTAGCGATTTTTTTAAGGGTCACCATGACCAGTTGCTGATGGTCGGTGGCCAGGTTGGCTGTTTCAAAAACAGGCGCCACTTCAAACTGTCCGGGAGCCACCTCGTTATGGCGGGTTTTTACCGGGATGCCCAGCCGGTAAAGTTCAAGTTCCACTTCAAACATAAATGCCAGCACACGGTCGGTGATGGCACCGAAGTAATGGTCATCAAACTGCTGGCCTTTGGGTGATGGAGCGCCAAACAGGGATCTGCCGGCAGCCTGAATATCCGGCCGGAGGGAGATAAAATGTTTATCAATCAAAAAATATTCCTGTTCAGCACCGCATGTGGCGGAAACGATTTTGCCGGAATTGTCACCGAACAGTCTTAATATCCGCTGCGCCTGGGCGTTGAGGGCCTGCATGGATCGAAGGATGGGCGTTTTTTTGTCCAGCGCTTCGCCGGTCCAAGATAAAAAGGCCGTGGGGATGCAGAGAGTGGCGCCGTTGGGGCTCTCCATGACATATGCCGGGCTGGTGACATCCCATGCCGTGTAACCTCGGGCCTCAAAAGTCTGCCGAATGCCGCCACTGGGAAAACTGGATGCATCCGGTTCGCCCTGGATTAAAGTTTTTCCTGAAAATTCGGCAATGGCGTTTCCGGACAAATCCGGAACCAGGAAGCTGTCATGTTTTTCAGCCGTTGCGCCGGTCAGCGGGAAGAACACATGGGCGTAATGGGAAGCGCCTTTGCTGATGGCCCAGTCTTTCATGGCATTGGCCACCACACCCGCAACAGAAGCATCTAAGATGGAATAATTTTCAACGGTTTTTTTTAAGGATTTGTAAATATCATTGGGCAGCCGTTTTTTCATTACGGACATGCTGAAGACATTTTCTCCGAATTTATTGATGGAGTTTTCTTCCTTGTAAGGGATGGTTGTTTTTGCCGGTTTCATTTGGTTGATTGCAGAAATTGCTTTTGCTCTTGTGCTCATTTTGTTTTTCTCCGCATGGTTAATATTTTCATAAACAAATTTAAGATTAAAACCTTTTCCGTTTCATGGGGGAACTTGCAATCAGCATGCCAATGATGGTTTAAACTTATAAATATTTGATATTAAATAATATTTAAGTTATCGTAAAGCCATTAAAGCTCATTTAAATTACATTTTTGTCGTATTTTCAGGGGATATAGTTACATTTTTGTAATTATATTTTGCGATATGGGAGATAAAAAAATATTCGGAATTCTCTTACGGACACCCTGCGGGATGAATCGACTTTCCCTTTCTCATTTGCCGGGCGGGCAAAAACCGCCGCCGCTCTCTCTTAATGACTCCGGCCACCCCTTCCCCTGTTTTCCATAACCCCTTGCTGCCGTCCGGGGGGCGCTCCTGTCCCTTTCAAGTGCTGATACCGTTTGATCATCTGTTGCTGCTGCATGGGCGGCATTTGATGAAATTGCCGGTACTGCTGGCGCATGATCCGTTTTTTTTCTGGAGGCAGAAGACGCCAGCGCTGAAATTTTTCCCGGATCTGCTGTTTTTCTTCAGGAGTCATCGACTGATACCGGGCGAAATTGTTTTTGAGTCTCGCCTGGTCTTCTTTTGAAAGCGATTGAAATTTTTTATAATTTTTGAGTATTGCATTTCTTCGGGCTTCCGGCAGGGATTTAAATGCACGGTATTGGTCGCGCAGCCGGTCCTTTTCCTGCGGAGAAAGGTTCTGCCAGATCCCGTTTTCGGACGAGGCGTCCTCATTGGCGCAAAATGACGGATCGGCATTCATGATCCAAATGCCCGCCAATAGGGTTATTAAAATTAAACTAATTTTCCTTTTCATTGGTGTCTTCCCCATTGAAAATATCCAGATCTTCCATTAATTCCATGTTTTCCAGTATTTCCATCAGTTGCAGCATTTGGGCCATCTCTGCGATTTCCTTTTCTTCGCCAGCATTATCTTCCTCTGATATTTCCGGCTGAGGGTCCGGTGCCGACGTATCAGGTGTCGGCGTATCCTGGGCAAATCCCGAGTTTTCCGCCAACAGCAGAATGATCAAACCGATCATTATTATACGCAAGATGAGCCCCACAGCTAAATTTCTTCCATAGAGGAAATGGTTTCCCATTGCTCCAACAACTCAAGATGCTGGACAACTTCAAAATCATCATACAAGTCAATATCTTCTGCTATTAAAAGCCCTGTTGAATCGCCTGCATCATCCAATGCCCTAAACGGGGTCCGGTGATACAGGAACACACCGGAAGCAATGACAAGGGTTGCCGCAGCAGCAGCCCATACCGGCCGGAATCCCCAGTCTCGCCAATTGAACCATGCCTTTCTCTCTTTGGCGGCTTCCATTGCATCCACTTTGCGCCAGAAACTATCGGCAAAATTGGCTGAAGGCTCCAGCTCTTCGGATTTGCGAAGCAGGCGATCGATTGACTGAATCGCTGCGTATTCATCCCGGCACAGATCGCAGGCCTCGAGATGCCGCACCACCAGACTCCTGTCTTTTTCAGACAAGTGCCCGTCCGCAAAAGCGGATAGCAGTTGATTCATTTTGGGATTTATGTTGCATGTTTTTTTCATTAAGGTTCCCTTACAAAAAATCTTTCAACATCTCTTTTAACGACTGTCGGGCCCTGAAAATCAATGTTTTGACTTTGCCCTCCGAACAGGACATCTGGCCTGCGATGTCTTCATAGGAAAACTCCTGGTACGTTCTTAAGGCCAGCGCGATCCGCTGCTGATCAGGGAGTCCGGCCAGAGAGCGCGCAATCATTTCTCCTCTCTGCTTTGACGCGACCTTCTCGCCAGGATCGGCCTGTTCCTCGTCGCATATCTGCTTGGGGCTGTCATCCCCGCCTTTTGGCCCCGGCCGGTCAATGGAATCCACCTGCACCCGGTAATGGATTTTTCTGGTTTCATTCAAACACACATTAACCGCTATCCGGTAAAGCCAGGTATTAAAACGGGCTTCCGGCCGGTATCCCGCCGCCCCCCGGTAAACCCTTAAAAAAACCTCCTGGGCCAGGTCTTCCGCGAGCGCCCGATTCTGACAAAACCGAAAACAGAAATTGATGACCGGCTTCTGGTGGATCTCAAACAATTCCCTGAAAGCTCTCTGGTCGCCATTCTGATAATTCAGCATGCGCCGGACATCCGGGTCTGAATGTATGTCCTTTTTTATAACCATTTATCCTTGAATCCATCGCAGCAGTATCGTGTCCGGTGTATAGTTAAAACACATCATGGCAGAAAAAGTTTCAAACCCGGATGCCGGTTGAATGCGAATTGGGATTAAAAGAACAGATTCAAACCCGCAGCCAGCCGGGTGGACGGGTCGGGCTGATAACCGAGCTGGTTTTTCCAGTAATTACCGTGAATGAGAATTCCTGCTTCAAAAAACAACCACTGGCTGGGATAAAATTCATAAGTCACTTTGGCGTCCGTCTCCCAGCCATACCAGGATTGGCTGTTGTACGGATCTTTTTCCGGGAACAACAGCGCAACCGTCATCTTCGTTACGATTTCCGGAGACACCTGATAGTCGAGCCCGATTCCCGGAGCAACGACTCCGTCCCAGGTCACGCCATTCAGGACCACGGATTCTTCAACGTCATACCGCGCAAACCCGCCGTTAAAAAAAATCATGGTGCGGTCATTAAAGGGCATGGGAGACATAAAGGCGGTGAGATCGCCATCCGTGGGATCGGAGTCTCCTGTGGCGAAAAATATAAAGGCAGATGCGGATAACCGGTCCACAACCGGATAACTGATTTCAACATCCATCAGATAAGCCGCCAGATCCATTTTTTGGCCGCCGGTCGCGTGATCGATTTCCACGGAACCCGACTCCCGGATAACAATACCTGAAACATAGGCATCCCAAAGAAAAAAATCCGCCATGCCGCCGATATAAAAAATATTTCCAGAGGTTGCTGAAACCGCGCCATCATAAAAGGGTATAAACAGGTCCGACATATTGTCATCCGCCTCATGAAAGCCTGCACCAAAAAGTTCAACAGTTTCCAGAAATCCCGGATGATATCCCAGAGACAGCATCCCCATCGGGGAGTTGTCAAACACCTGAAACCCATCTCCTTTTATAAAGGCGCGGTCCCACCCTTTATATTGAAGACTGATGCCGGGTTCATCATTATAAGATATCAATCCCTTCCCCGGACGAAAAGACTGAATGCCCAGATCTGCACCAAACTTTGGGGTCGCATAACTGATTGCCGCGCCGACCACCTCCGCATCCCAGTCATCCGTGTCTTCCTCATCCCACGAATGCGTCCAGTCAACCCCTGCCTGAAAGTATGCGCTGAAATTTTTATCAAATTGCACATCCACATTCGGGTAAGCGCCTATAATCGCATAGGTATTGTCATAATCCAGAGTGTCGGGCTCTGTATCCGTGGCAGGATTTAAATAATTGTTTTCCTTAAAAAACCCGTCAAAAAACTCCCATCCGAACCGGTATTCAAGGCCCATGCCGGTGCCTGGAAACAGAACAATCACAAAGGCCAGACACAAAACCAGAGCCCGCTGAAATCCCATGTGGGAAGACGTCTGAAGAGAAGACTGTTGTATTGGTAAGCGAATGGCCAAATTTTTCTCCAATAAATATAAAAATTCAAATATTTCAGGATGATGCTATCCATAAAATCCGGTTTTGGTCAAGATAATTAATTTTCTCCAGCCCCGGCTGCCCATCCGCCATGAGCGGATGGGAATACTGAACCCGAAAATGGAGAATATTGACAAATGACCTGAAATCCCTGAGGATGGTTGCCAGGCATCATCATGGAACCAGGAACAGGCAATAATCGACAAAACGACTTTCACCGGAAAAACCGGACAACTTCATGGGAATTCATATTGAACAAAGGAAACGGGAATTAATGATAGCAAAACGCGTTCGGGAAATGACATCGTTTATCGTGATGGATGTTCTGGAAAAAGCGCAGCAGATGCAGCGTCAGGGCATCGACGTCATTCATCTGGAGGTGGGCGAACCGGATTTCGATACCCCCCGGTGTATTCAGGAAGCCGCCAAAAAAGCGCTGGCGGACGGGCACACCAAATACACCCACAGCCTCGGCATGGTCGAACTCCGGGAAGCCATCTGCGACAATTACGCCGCCACTTACGGGGTTTCCGTCCACCCGGACCAGATCATCATCACATCCGGCACATCGCCCGCCATGTTCATGCTGTTTTCAACGATTCTTGAAGCCGGTGACGAAGTCATTATTTCAGATCCGCATTATGCCTGCTATCCCAACTTCATCCGGTTTCTGGACGCCGTGCCGGTCACGGTGCCGGTGAGTGAGGAAGAAGGGTTTCAGTACCGGACTGCGGCTATCCGGGACAAAATCGCGCCCCGCACCAAAGGCATTGTCATCAACTCCCCGTCCAATCCAACGGGCAATCTTTTGTCCGCCGAACGGATGCAGCGCATTGCCGATTTAGGACCCTGGATTATTTCCGATGAAATTTATCACGGCCTGGTATACGGGGAAAAAGAACATTCCATCCTCGAATTTACGGACAACGCCTTTGTTTTTAACGGATTTTCAAAACGCTACGCCATGACCGGATTCCGGCTGGGCTACATTATCGCCCCCCTGCCCTTTGTGCGGCCCATGCAGAAACTCCAGCAGAATTTCTTTATCTCCGCCAACGCCATGGTCCAGATGGCCGGGGTTGCGGCATTGAAATACGCGGCCGGGGATGTCGCTGCCATGAGAGAAACATACAACAACAGGCGCCGGTTCATGATCAGACGCCTCAGGGAGATGGGATTCGGCATCACGGTGGAGCCCACCGGCGCGTTCTACGTGTTTGCCAATGCCCGGCACATCAGCATGGATTCCTATGCCCTGGCTTTTGATATTCTTGAAAAAGCCCATGTGGGCGTCACCCCCGGCATTGATTTCGGCAAAAACGCGGAGGGGTATTTACGATTTTCTTACGCCAGTTCCATGGAAAACATCGAAGAAGGCATGCAGCGGATTGAAGCCTATTTAAAAGCCAGGTAAACCCGGAATTTTTTGAACTGTAGTGCATACGGAAGAAAAGGAATCATTCGCTCGGTGAGAGTTTTGCCCATTGCGATGCGGCCCTGAAGCCATGAACCGATGATTTTCGTTGATCAAAGGGCCAAACTGTTTGAGCGAATAAACACCAACGATGCTGTTGGTTGCGATAAACGGGATCGGAATAAGAATCCCTCGGCAATCCACTTCATCAAGCGAGTTTTTGCCCACGCCACGGGAATATTCGGTTCAGGGAGTTTTCCGCAATGCAGCGGGTTTCTTTTGTTGCTGATTACATCAAACGCATACAGCATGTTGACAAGAAGGATCAGATCCAAAAAATAATCAAGAAGCATCATAACATCCTTGAATAAAGGTGTTTCCTGTTACAAGAACATTGTAGTGCCAGAATGAATTATGATAAAACTGATAAGACTCACGATACAAATACTTGCGGTTGTCTTGCTGGGATTCGCGAGCCCGGCAATGGCCCGCCTCTCTTCAGTCGATCTGTACCCGAAAAACCTGCAAAAATATGGTTTTACCGTCAACTCATCGAATGCTGATGGTACAGTTCAATTTCAAATTCATTCCAAAGCTGGGTCAACGTCAGGTGGAAGATTTGGATTTTCGGGGCAAGCTGACACTAAAAACGTACATACTTAATAGCAGAGACTTTCTCAATTCGCAGATTAATTATTGAAAATAAATGATTTTCTTACTATTGTCTGCTATTCCGAAGCAAAAAAATCAAGAAAACGTCAAATTGAAACAGATAACGGCCACAATGAAAAAAACGGAATAGAATGGAAAACACCACGGATGTAAAGCTGGGCCTTGCGCTTTCCGGAGGCGGCTTCCGGTCCGCCCTGTTTCATGTGGGGGTGCTGGCAAGGCTGGCCGAGCTGGACCTGCTTCGCAAAGTCGATGTGATTTCATCCGTGTCCGGCGGTTCTATTATTGCTGCCTATTATTATCTCAAGGTCAAGGCGCTGCTGGAAAAACCGCCCGCAGAGGGTCAGGAAGCGCCGGGCCGGGATGCCTATATCCGGATGGTTGCGGAAATCGAAACGGATTTTCTGGCTGCTGTTCAGAAAAACATGCTCATGCGCACCTTTCTGGATCCGATCAAAAATGCCCGGATGCTGGCCCCGGAATATTCCAACACCGAGCGACTGGCCGAGCTTTTGGAAAGGTATTTTTACCAGCCGATCCTGCAGAAGATAAGCACAGAGACAAAACATGAGCGGATTCAGCTGAAAAATATTCCTATCCGGCCTCTTGCCGCCAATCTTTCTGATGGGACCAGCGTCCCGTTTCTGATTATCAATGCCACTTCGCTGAATACCGGCCATTTATGGCAGTTCACCAGTGTTTCCATCGGTGAGCAGCAAACCTTAAATCGTACAGGCCATACTCCCATCAGATTTTTAAAAAAATTCCGGATCGACGATGACCGCCTGACCATCGAACAGCGAAAAATTCTTTATAACATTACTTTGGGCCAGGCGGTGGCGGCGTCCAACTGTGTGCCCGGTTTTTTCGAACCTTTGCAGATCCGGAATCTCTATGAAATGGACGGGAAGCCCATGACGGTTCGCCTGACAGACGGTGGCCTCGTAGACAATCAGGGGCTGGCGTCATTGTTTGCCGAAAACTGCACGCACATTATCTGCAGCGACGCGTCGGATATATTGAAACCCGAGAGTCATCCGTCCACCCAGTTCCTCAATGTGGCCATGCGGACTAACGACATACTCATGGACCGGATTCGCGGAAAGAGTATAGATGAACTTTATAAATACGGTCCCGGGCGGTTTGCAATATTTGATCTGGGGGATCGTGAAACCCGGGATCAAATTTTTCCGGCAGATTCTGAAAAAATTGTCCAGGCGTTAACCCGGATTCGCACCGCCATGGATTCTTTCTCCGATCGGGAGGCTGATACTCTGATGTACTATGGGTACCACTTAAGCCGAAAAGTTATGGAGAACAATGGGTTTGAACTTATCGGAGAGTTCTTGCCGCATAGAAGGAACTGGCGGTTTATGGGAATTTGGGACCGGTTTTTAAATAATGATGAACAGAGGCAGAGTCTTCTTTTCCACCTGGAGGTGGGTTCCCGTCAGATGTTTAAGGTTTTTCTGCTCAAAAAAGCCATGCCTTACCTGATCCTGATGCCGTTGCCCTTGGTCTTCACCTTGCTGACCCTGTTCCTGATTAACCGGATTTCGCCCCTGGTTTTCTGGGGGGTTCTGCTCTTTTCAATGCTGGTGCTGATCTATACTCAGAACCAGAAAATTCTGGGGCTCATGGATAATATGGCGGTTTTGAGAAGAATCAAAAACCGGATTTTAAAGATCCTTATATCACTTAGGATGCCCGAACCTCTTTCATATATTATTGCACTGGTGTCATGGATTCATTTGAGCGTATTTGATCGTCTGTTTCTTAAATACGGCGGTACCCGTGAATCTTCCGGAGATCGTTAGAGGCAGTTTGACAATTCAGTAAGCATTAAGCTGTCTTAAGGATTGATCGTCAGATGGATTCAGGATTTGAATAATCCTTTGCAATCGAAGTCCCTGAAATGGTTCCAGCTCATCATTCATCTTGACACCCATCGCCCGTCATAGTACTTTTAGAGCCATAAATGTTTGATAACTTTCCGAAACAAAAGAATTTTTTCTCAACGAGCAGCCCATGGCACCTGTTCTCAAAACCCGGCCGGTTTTTTCGGCCCTTCGCATCTTGATGCTGCACTGCCTGGTTCTGGCGGGTTCGGCCGGTTTTTTGAATGCCTTCGCCCAGAGTGCGCCCGATCCGGAGACCGCTGCGTCCGAAACAACCGTATACATTATTTCTGTTTCCGGTGAAGTGGATCCGGGTATGGCGGCTTTTGTGGAACGGGCCGTTCAGGCTGTATCCGGTAACCCGGATGCCCTGGTAGTGGTCAAAATCGACACGTTTGGCGGCCGTGTGGATTCGGCTCTTGAAATTGTGGATAGCCTGTTGAAGATCCCCGGAAACCGGTCCATCGCCTTTGTGGAAAAAAAAGCCATCTCCGCCGGTGCGCTTATCGCCCTGGCCTGCGGGGACCTTGTGATGCGCCCGGCTGCAACCATTGGTGACTGCGCACCCATCTCCTATTCCCAGGAAGGGGTGGAAATGCTGGGGGAGAAATTCCAGTCGCCGATTCGGGCGAAATTCCGGGCCTTGGCGAAACGCAACGGTTATCCGGAAAAACTGGCGGAAGCGATGGTATCTTCAGAAAAGGAAGTCTTTTCCGTTGAAATCGACGGGCAGCGCCGGCTGATGGACAGCAGTGATTATAAAGATCTCACGGATGCGCAAAAAAAGAAAATCACCGCAAAAAAAACCGTTGTGGAAAAAGGCGAACTCCTGACCATGGAAGCGGAAGAAGCTGTGGAACTGGGATTCTCGAAATTCACCGCCCCGAACGTGGAGGACATGCTCCGGCAGATGGAGGTGAAGAATTACATGCTGATCCCCATTGATGAGAACTGGTCGGAGACGATGGCCCGGGTGATCGGCAGGATCGCTCCGATTCTAATGATGATCGGTCTGGCCGGGCTTTACCTGGAAATGAAGGCCCCTGGGTTCGGCCTGCCGGGCATTGTCGGCATCAGTTGTCTCGCCATTGTGTTTTTAGGCCAATATATGGCCGGACTTGCCGATTATACGGAGTTTTTAATCATCCTTTCCGGGATTGTCCTGATGGGGATCGAGGTATTTGTGCTGCCCGGATTCGGCATCGCCGGGTTTGCGGCGATTGCCTGCATCGCGGTGGGCATGGTGCTGACGTTTCAGGATTTTGTGATACCGGATCCGTCCATTCCATGGGAAGCGGAAATACTGGCCCATAACGTTACGGTGGTAATCATTTCTTATATCGGGGCGTTCCTGGGCGCCCTGCTCTTTCTCCGGTATGTGCTGCCCCGGTTTTCCGTCGGGCAACAGGGACCTTTTCTGACGACGGATTTGCATCAGGCCCATGCAAATTCCAGCGAAACGGCGAAAGTCCGTGCCGGAGACCGGGGAATGGCCATGTCCTCCCTGCGGCCGTCGGGCAAGGCGATTATTCATGATGACTTGTTTGACGTGGTCACGGAAGGCGAGTTTATGGAAAAAGGCGCTCCCATCGTGGTTTATGCGGTAAAAGGCAACCGGATTGTCGTATCCAGAGGAAGTCAATAAAAGGATAACCCATTTATGTCAGGTGCATTCATCATTCCCATTATTCTCCAACTGGCTGCGGTGGCGGTGCTGATCGCGGAAATCATTATTCCCACCGGCGGAATACTGGGTGTCATCACTGCTGGTTTGTTCGGGTATTCTCTGTATCTGGTATTTACCGGCATTTCCACTGCTGCAGGAATGATTTTTGTTGCTGCGGATGTGGTGCTGATCCCGGTGGTGCTGATTGCCGCCATTAAACTGCTGGTCAAATCCCCGGCCACATTAAAGGCATCGCTTTCAAAGGCTGATGGCTATTCATCTCAGTCGGATGATCTTGCCGGGTGGATCGGGCAGAAAGGGGTTGCCGCAACGGACCTGCGTCCTGCCGGAATCGGTATCATCAACGGCAAGCGCGTGGATGTGGTCAGCCGCGGGGAATATATTGAAAAAGGATCGGAGTTTCTCGTGCAGGCGGTGGAGGGAAACCGGGTGGTTGTAAAAAGAATTTAATCTTTGAATTTAGGGGGTTGATAACATGGGAGTTTCATCCGTTATTATTATTCTGCTGAGTCTGGCAGGAATTCTGCTTTTGTTTTTTGTCGGGTCCGCTATTTCTCTGTGGGTTCAGGCGCTTGTTTCCGGAGCCAGGGTGGGATTGTTCAATATTGTGTTTATGCGGTTTCGTAAAGTCCCGCCCCGGCTGATCGTGAATTCGAAAATCATGGCCGCCAAGGCAGGCCTGGATGTTATCACCACCGATGATCTGGAATCCCATTTTCTGGCCGGCGGGGATGTGATGCGGGTGGTGCAGGCATTGATCGCCGCAGACAAAGCCAATATTGATCTTAAATTCAACCGGGCGGCGGCCATTGATCTGGCAGGTCGGAATGTGCTGGAAGCCGTTCAGATGAGCGTCAACCCCAAAGTGATTGAGACCCCGCTGGTGGCAGCCATGGCCAAGGACGGCATTCAGTTGAAGGCCATCGCCAGGGTAACGGTTCGGGCCAATCTTGATCGTCTGGTTGGTGGCGCTGGAGAAGAAACCATACTTGCCAGGGTTGGGGAAGGGATTGTCAGCTCTATCGGTTCGGCTACAAGTCACAAGGATGTGCTTGAAAATCCGGATAGCATTTCCAAACGGGTGCTTGAGAAAGGACTGGATGCCGGTACGGCATTTGAGATTCTGTCCATTGATATCGCCGATGTGGATGTGGGGAAAAACATCGGCGCGGTGCTGGCAACGGATCGGGCGGAAGCGGACAAGATCATCGCTCAGGCCAAGGCCGAGGAAAGACGAGCAATGGCCTTTGCAATGGAACAGGAGATGAAAGCCAGGGTGCAGGAAATGCGGGCCAAGGTGGTGGAAGCCGAAGCAGAGATACCCATGGCCATGGCCGATGCGTTTCGAAAAGGCAACCTCGGGGTCATGGATTATTTCCGGATGCGCAATATCCAGGCGGACACCCAGATGCGTGACACCATCGGCGGTGGAAAAGACGCGAAGAATCCTAACGAACCTTTGGGGAAATAGTTCTGAATTCAGAAGTTTATTGAAAGGCTGGTCATGGACTTTGGTGATATTCTCTTTTTTATCATTTTTATCATCGTTATCGTTTCCAATGTGTTCAAACAACTGAAAAAAGCCCGTCAGCAGTCATCTGGCGGGGAAGCGGCGGTTAAAAAGCCTGGATGGAAGAGCGCGCTGGAACAGATTCTGGAAGAAGCCCGGAAACAGATGGAGGGCCAGGGACAGTCAGAGACTCCCGGAACTCCCGCCAGCAGCCCATCCGGATGGGAAGGCATTCTTCCTGAAAAGCAAACTGAAATTCGTTTGCCGGAAGAACGGCCCCGATCAGGGACAGTCAAACCGGCGAACGCTCAACCCATGAGCAGCCAATTGAAGAGATCCCAGCCAGAAAAATCCAGGCCGGAGAAAGCGCAGGAAATGCGCAGACAATCGGCCATTTCGCTGGAATCGCTTTCAGAAATTTCATCAGAACCATTGAAAGAGAAACCAGTGGAATCAAAGCCGGTCATCGTTGAAAAAGATTATTATGCGGTTGCGACAGATAAAACCATACCTCAGAAACTATCTCAGGAGGCATTGAGAAATGCGGTGGTCTGGGCGGAAATCCTGGCCCCGCCGGTGGGGTTAAGGGGAATGGAATAACAAGCGTGATTGAATAGTCAGGATGCGTCGGCGAATTTATCAAAAAAGCCACGGCAGCGGAATTTTCTTTTTCCCGCTTTTGTGGTTTTTTTGTTATCCGTCATCCATTCAGGAGAGTGCGTCAGTAGATCGTGAGTGAATTCGATTAAGGGGAAAATAAGGTTGAAAAATATGAGCCGGATACCCGCCTGCATTCTTTTTGTCGCCATGTCCATGGGGTTTGTGTTCGCAGGCCAGGACAGGGCAGTTGCTTCTGAAAAAACAGTCAAGCAGGATGTCGACCATGACGGTGTGATTGATCAGATCGCGTACCTGGATGATCAGGGGGATATTTTGCGGGTTGAATTATATAATGATGCAACGGGCCGTCCGCTCGCTGTCCAGTATTACACGAAAAAAAAGCTGACCCGTGCGGAAAAGGATACAAACAAAGACGGGGCGTTTGATGTAATGATTGACTATGGCCCCAAAGAGGAGACAGTTGAGCGTCAGGACTTAAATTTTGATGCGGTCTATGACATGGAAACGCGTTATGTCAGCGGGAAAAGGGTTCTGATGAAGCAGGATCTGGACTTTGACGGGAAAATGGAGCGCATCACGGTTTTCGACAAATCGGGAGAAGTGGAAAAAATTACCGTTGACACCAATGCCGACGGTATAGTCGATGAATGGCAGACGTTCGGGCAGGATTGCCTTGAATTGTTTGAAAAAGACAGAAATCATGATAAACAGGTGGATTTGAAAATATTCTATATTGAGGGAGAGAAACAGCGGCTCGTTAAAGACGAGAATTATAACGGATATTTTGAAATGATCCAATGGTTTGACCGCAAACCCTGGGTTGCGGTGATCGAAATGGATGCGGATGAAGATAAGTCATTTGAATCCACATCCTTTTATAATAGCGAAGGGCTTCGGCAAAAAGATTTGGGTGTCAATCAGGACGGGCGCGTTGACCGCCGCGAATATTTTGATGCGTCCGGGCGATTGGTTAAAAGCGAGGAATCTTCTGACGGCGCGGCTGGCTTAAATATGGCCTGGTTTTATGATGATGCCGGAAACCCGGTGCGGGCGGAAAAAGACGGGAATGGCGATGGGCGTCCGGACATCTGGTATTATTATAATAATGGAAAATTGTCGACAGTCCGGGAAGACACCCGATATGATGGCCGTCCCGATTTATGGGAAGAGTATGATGCGTCGGAAAAAATTATTAGGCAGTCCAGGGATCTGAATGGGGACGGCATACCGGATGTAACGAAAGATTTTAAAAATCCGGATGCGGTTTCCGGTTCGGGGGCTGTTGACGCGCAGGATGACTCTGAACCCTGAAAAGGCTGACATCGAAAATAAGCTCCACTGAAATACGCGATTCCAATAAACGGTTTCCCGTTAGCATTTGAAAATGATGAAATCCCTTTAAATCACAATTTCCGCTTTGGTTCCCTGAATATCAAATTTTAATTCCGGGTTAATGGGTATGGCGCTTTGGGGATTTAACGATGATGTTTTTCCATCGGGCTGGGTGATCGTCCATGAGGCATCCGTCAAATTGCGGATTCCCCAGACATTGGGTTTGTTCGGGTTTTGAACAACCTGCCCGGCCAAATTGGCGCTTTCTTCTTCCGATGGAAAGGGATTTACATGCCGGACCAGAATTTTAGCGTCTTTGTTGAGTAATAAAACATGCTTCCCGCCGGTATGACTGAAAATCATTTTGGGCGGCAAAAAAATTGATGTTTTGCAATGCCAGCAGTTCAAACTTTGAATCGAGGCATCCCACATATTTTCCGCCTTGCATTTGGGACAGGCAAGGATATTGTCTTTCAGCTCCAAAAACAGACTCTGCCATTCTCCTTCCGTTACCCGGTGGGACGGCTGTTTCAACCCAACGGTAAATGCGCGGGTAAATAGCTCTTTTAAGGGGGCCGGACAATATACCCATCTCTTTTTGGCGGTGGCATATTCCGGATCATTGGGCAATTGATTGCTTCGATCCTTTGGATCAAAAATAAAAACCGGATTTTCTCCATAAACGCGCTTTTTGGCGGGAAGATCCCAGGAACGGATATTGTATTCTATTTCGCCGTGCATGGGATGATGCCATACCCAAAGATAAAACAACAACACGGCCAGAGAGTGCAAATCCTTATCCGTTGACGGATCGGCCGTGCCCATGACGATTTCCGGGGCCATATATTCCGGAGTGCCCAACACCTGGCATTGGGACTGCCGGTTGATGCCGACATTATCGTTATCGCAGATGACCACATCCCCGGATTTTGGGTCAAACATCAAATTCCCGGATGAAATATCCCGGTAGCAATGTCCGCTTAAATGCAAGGCCCGGTAGCTGTTGGCGGCCTGGTATGATATTTCGCAAAGGGCCGGAAAACCGGGAGCCGGTTTCAGATGCGCCCAAACCTCGCCCAATTCGGCGAATCTGCCGGTATCAATCAGGGGCATCAAATAGCCAAATTGGTCATCATCCGGAACGGTCGCAAGATCCATGGGCCAGATAAACCGTTTGCCGGCATTGCCTTTGGGTGGTCCCTGATGGACCAGATAGCGGATGGATATTTTTTGATCTTCCGTGGATTGTTCCCTATTATACCATTTGACCGCATACGAGCCTTGTGCGCCTTCCACCAGATAAACAATGCCTTGCCCGCCTTCTCCGAGTTTCTTTTTGACGGTAAACTCCTGGCCCGTCGATTCTGTTTGAATTTTCTGTCCCACCCGTAATTGCATGATGTCTCTCCATATTTAGTTATAATCCATGCATTAAAAAAGACAAAGAGATCAGATCTATCATCTAAATCATCCCCAGTTTATTTTTGATAAATTCTTGGAAACTTCTGATATATTGTTCTTAATGGAGCTATTAAGCAAATTTTTTTCCTTTTTTAATTCTACAAGATTTTGTTTTGTAATTTCTATATTTGATAATATACTATTCATTCGTTTTAAATTTATCTTTTCTATGCCTTTATAAAAATATTTTCTAAAAAATAAAAATATAATTCCAGCGATTATAATACCAATAGCAATCTTGATTCCTATCCATCCGGCAGGAAAGAAAACCCTATCGTTTTGAAGATGCGGCGCAATCGAGGGTGTCATAGTTCCCAAAAAACCCAGTAAAAACCATAATGGCCAGAATAAAAAAGCAACCAGACCTGGCATGCCATTGTATGCTAAATGCGCAACGTGCGCTACAAAAAATCCAGGAATAACATACAAACAACAAAGCGCGATTGGAATATAGCCTTCCAACTTTATTTCTTTATAACTTTCTATTTCAGGCACGGAGCCCTGAAGTTTATTTTTCTTTTCTTTTTTATGATCCATATTAGTATTAATTTCTTTTTGATCTGCATATAACTTTGCCATATTTTCCATGATGGGAAGAATCTGATGAATATGCGAAAAATTGGTAACGCACTTTACACAATCAGAATAAGAGGGGTTTTGCAAAAGAGCGGCAGCCGGTTTACAAGATGATTGAATCTGATCCAAAAGAAGTATATATTCATTGTCCGAATTGACTTTTGTTAATTTTTGGCAACGCTCTATTGCTGTGTTAGATAATTCTTTTGCCTTTTCCAACATGTCATTTGAAATTTCTGACAACAATAAAAATATATCGGTTTTAATACCAAACAAATCTCGTTGGGTCTCGGCAGCGGCTTTAATAAAAAAATCTGGGTTTAGTTGAATAGCCTGATGAATATATTTAAGCGCAATTTCTTTTTTCCCGTCCAATGCAGCATAAACTCCTGCCGTAAAAAACCCCTCTGGGTTGGTAAGTTGATCAAGTTTTAGTGCGGTTCCAGCATAATCTAATGCTGTATCATATATTTTTTGCACATAATATAAGCGTGAAATCGCCCATAGCGTCCGTGATTTTGAAGAATTATCTAAATTTTCAGGAAGGCTGAGCGCCTTATTAAAATATTTCAAAGCGTCGTTTTCATTATTTTTATGAATCTCAATATAAGCTAAATTCATTAAGATCTGATAATCAGTCGTATCATAATCTAAGCCCCGTTTAAACCGTTCCTCTGCTTCGGCATACTCCTCATTCAGATAATGGCGAAGCCCTTGTCGAACAAATTGTTGCGCTTCATTATTTCTGTTATTCTTTAATACTGTAAGTATGTCCTTCATTATTTTATTCTGTTGCGCAATCTGGTTTTTGATTTGTGCGAGCTGCCATTTGATCTCATATAATGCGCTTGAAAGTTGCCTGCCCAAACGCTCAATAGCATATGACACCTGTTCTCCTGCAGCAGATACTTCCTTCCCGACATTCTGGACTGCGTATTCTAATGCAAGAGTTTGCTGAGCAATTTCTTGAGTAACAATTTTTGCTCCGGTTAGGTTGCTTGTAATAATTTCTTGAGCTACGTCTTTTTGAACTTCAATCTGTTGTTCTGCTAAGCTGATTAATATTTCCTGGCGACGCGGTGACTCGCACGTAATTTCATCAAACAATTCCTGCTGAGGTGTTTTAAAAAAACTGCGGCCATAATATTCGACTGGTAACGTCATAATTATTCCCCTATTTAATTAAATTTTAAGGAATTATATAAGATTTCAAAAGAACAACTTGAACCACGACGAAGACTGTAATTCATCTATCCATTTTCTGACAATTTCGACATTATTGTTTTGATTGCCATTTAATTTTAAATATTGCTTTAAATCGAGAGCTGCCTTTTTTTTATGTTTTTCTCGCATATAGGCAACGCCTCTATAATAATAATAATCGGCTTTCATGGGATTAATTTTAATCGCCATTGTAAAATCTTCAATAGCTTCATTATGAAATCCTAGTTTTGTACGGGAAAGCCCTCGGCTGTTATATAACTCTTCATTTCTATTTCCTTTTAAAATTTCCATAGTATAGTTTGTCATTTCATTTATACATTTTAAGTGATCAGAATCGAAACGCTTCCTATTATCCTCTATAATTTTAAAAGCATCGCCTTCGAACTCGTTGTTTTTTATTGCCATCATCCAGGCTTTATGGAAATCATTGTTAGCTAAATCATATCGACTTGCTTTCCAGTAAGCACATGCTCGAACATTGTAAAGATACCCATTTTTAGGAGAAATCTTAATGGCTGCCGTAAAGTCAGAGATGGCCTGATCAAATTTTCTTAATTGAGCATAAGATGAACCGCGGTCTTTATATATCCATTCATCTTTGGGAGAAATCTTTATGGCCGCTGTAAAGTCAGAGATGGCCTGATCAAATTTTCCTAATTGAGCATAAGACAAACCGCGGTTTTTATATATCCATTTATTTTTGGGAGAAATCTTAATGGCCACTGAGAAACCAGCAATCGCCAAATCATGCCTGCCTGATTTGGCATAGTCAAAAGCTTGATTGCAATAAGTTGCCGTATCCTTTAAATTAATCTCCTTTATATCATCTAAAAAATAATTTTGTTTTGTTTGGCCGATGGCCATCATCCAACTTTCCACCGCCCATTTCGCCCTTTCCTCAATAATACTGCATTCATCTTCCAAGCGTTTAATGAGCTTGGGCAGCAAGTATTCCTCCGGGGTATTGGAATCCAGCAAATCATCCGGCACACCATTTTTAAGGGCCAGAATCAGCAGGTTGATTTCTTTTTTGTGATCCCCGCAAAGGTCTTTTAACAGCCCTTCGCAGCGGGAAATGCTTTTTATGACGGAAGCGCCATATTTGATTATTATTTCAGATAGCTTTTGCTGCACCAGATCGTTCATTTTTCTGTTTCAAAACTCCACTCAATTTCGAGAAATTCGGAACTGATTATAATTTTGGCCATCGTGCCCGGCATCAACACTATTCTGCCGTAGGAGCGGGCCATGCCCGCGATCATTTTCTCAATCGCGGGCATGGCCCGCTCCTACGGTTGCATCTATATCAAGGCTGTTTGATATAATTCAGGGCCAGGGTAATGTCATCACCGCTGCCCTCATGAGAATATTTGTTCAGCCAGGCAGGAACGGAAGAAGACACGGCCTGCATGCCATATTCTTTTATCCGGTCCAGAAGGCTGTGGGAAAATACATGAAATTGGTTTTGATCCGCAAAGGCGTTGGACAGGCCATCGGTCGCCAGAATCAAAAGCCCGCCGTCACCCCGGTCTATAATGGCAGTTTGCAATAATTTATGGGCATCGGGCGAAGAAAGGGAATATGTTTCGCTTCCAATCAAACCGGAATCTTCATCAAAAATGGATTCTATCCAGCTGTCATTTCTGACAAAAAGAATATCGCCATCCCCGATTTGGGCCATTAAAATAGAATCCGCCATAATAAAAGCGACCAAAAGGGTTGTGCCGTAGCGGGAAACTATTTTTTGTTCATCGGAATCCATTTCTTCTTTCAGGCGTTCTGCCGCGTCTTCCTTTACCAGGCCCCGCCATTTTCGGCACAACCTTCTTGGAAAATCCGATTTAAACGCTTTTTTAAAAACCGCCGGATCATCCAGGCCAAATGTGGCGCAAAAGGAAAGCATCTCGTCAATGGCGGCTTTTACGGCCAAAAAAGAACCGTATTGACTGAGATCATGTTTTTTATCTCCGTGCCCATCGGCGACCGCCAAAATGATATAGGGATTGCCGGAAGAAGCGCCGGTCCAGATGGAGTAGGCATCCTGGCAGGGAAGTTGATTCAGTTCGTGAGACGATCCCTTGACGCTGCAACCAAAGGCATGGCCGAGACTGGCTTCGTATATGGGGAGTTCATTTTGAAAATCCATGAGCAGCCCCTTAAAATACGTCTATGCTGCTGGATATATTGACCACATCGGCGGGCGGTTCGGGAAGGTTGACATTGACATCGCCATCTAAAATGCCCTGTCCGCCTTTGCTTTTGCTCTGGGATGAGCCAACGGAAGCCGTGACGCTCGCCCATTTAATATATTGCACCAGCTTTTCCGGGGTGTCCGCCTGCAATACGCCTATTTCCCTGTGACTGACGAATTTTAAAAGAGATTCTTCGTCATAATCTTCGCCTGCCTTACCA
Organism: Desulfobacteraceae bacterium; assembly: GCA_003599885.1. Classification (GTDB taxonomy): domain Bacteria; phylum Desulfobacterota; class Desulfobacteria; order Desulfobacterales; family Desulfosalsimonadaceae; genus SURF-3. The sequence goes on from QZKW01000035.1 coordinate 80,705, forward strand.
ATGCCGATTGCCAGGCGGACAGATTTCTTGCCCCACGGAAGATTGGCAAGCGTTTGTATTGCTTTATCATATTCTTCTTCCGAATCTGTGCAAAACCCATCGGAGATCAAGAGGCAAACCGGCGGATAACCTTTTCTCGGGATTTTTTCGATGCTCAACTCGGAGGCAAGCAGGTTGATCGCCTGGGCGGTAGCTGTCACCCCTTTGGCATCCAGTTCTGTCCATGAAAACTGGTCCAAAGACACGGAATCCGGCCCCACATGCCAGCTCGCCCGGTCTGAAAACTTGATGGCTCTCATTTTAATTTCCACTTCGGGATGAGAGGCAAGCGCTTTTCGAATGGCCGGAATGGATTCACGAATGGCCTGATTTAATGTGGCAATCCGTTTGCCTGACATTGAACCTGAATAATCGGTAATCCAAAAAAATTGAAGGGGTCGCTTTGCTACTTCGCCTTCGGGAACGGGGATTGGTTCTGACATTTTTATCTCCCTTTTTTTGATTTTGATTGGTCCGTTTTTTTTAAAGATAGCGTTTAATCTTTTCATTACCCAATTGAGACAAAAAAGTCGGTTTGTCCTGCTTGTTTAGTCATCATGCGGTTCCTTGCAAAATTGCTTTAATTTCGGTACTCAGCGCCTCAACCCCACAGTCTGATTTCTTGGCTAATCTACCGGAGAATAACGGCGAGTAAGTCCTCAAATCCGCCTCGTCTATTCCATGCCAAATAGGGAGTATTCTTGCTTCACCGGCAGTCATTCTCTGGAAGAGTGCGTCAAGTTCTTGCTGTGGCCAATTCTTCTGGAAAAATGCGTGGCTAAATACAACAATCCCAAATTTACAAGATTTCAGACCGTTTTCTATTGATTGGCGAATGCTATCCCCCCACCCAATGCAATAATCGTCATACCACACGGCAATGCCTTTCTGTTTCAAAGTGTTAGCAAGCAGGCTAACGAAATCTTTCTTGTCTTCACTTGCGTGACAAATAAATAGATCCCATTTCTTTTTAGATGCTGGCTCCAAAGGTGAAAGCGATCCGCCGATAGATTTCGATTGTTTCTTTGCCACGTAAAGATCAATCTTTGTTTTTAAGGCATTAAGAGAAGAGTTTCGCAAAATCTCCAACTGGCTGCGTAACTGCTCATTGGCTTCCTCCGAAAGGGGACGTTTCAATCCAAATTTATGCGGCTCAGAGAAGGTCAACGGAAAGAAGCTTTCAGCCAGAGAATGAAGCTGTGTTGAAAGCTCAGGATAAAACGACGGATCAAATGCCTCCAATGCTTGTTCAAGTGCGCTCCAAACGATATCAAGTCTGCGCCTAATTGAGTCCACTTGCAAACTATCAATCTCTGCCTGCGCATACCCAGGCAAGATATTAAATCCTTTGCTCGCCGAGTCTCGCAGTATCTTATCCCTGCGCTGTAACTGTTCCTGTAAGAGTTCCCCTTGCATCTGAGAGACAAGTTGATAGACGAGACCTTGAAACTCTTTGCTAACTTCCATTTTTAAATCCTTCACTGCCGTTAAATACTGTATATTTTTAATAGCCGGAAAGACCTTTGAGCACGTAAGCAGGTCGCCCTAAAAATTTGTAATCGGCAACAGGTTTTGATTCTTCCTTTGTATCTAATTGTTTAAACGATATATCCATACTTAACAAGGGTTTTATTCTCCCCTAACCTATTTTTATCTTTGCATATCATGATATTTTGGAATCAATATTCAGTTTTTTGTTTTAAACCGGATACAGATAATGAATGGCGGATAAACAAACAATATTGTCTGGAATTGCTTGAAAAAGGCTGTATCCATGATAAAAGAGATAAATTTGAAAAGCGTTTGTGTTTAGGGGGAAAAGGCATTGTCAAGGATACGGCAGATTCCCAATGATGTATTTTGGAGGATATAACATGTTAGAATTTATGGCAAAAGGCGGGGTGGTGATGTGGCCCATCCTGATTTGTTCGGTACTGGCCCTGGCGATTTTTCTGGAACGGCTGGTCCGGTTTTCCCGAATGCGCAACCGTGGAGCGGGACTGTCGGAAAAAGTGATCCGTTTGCTCAAGACCGGCGATATCAAAGCCGCTGAGGAAAAAGCGATCAGCAGTGATTCCTCCATGGGCAGGGTACTGGCCCAGGCCATCCGGTTCAAGGACCGGGACAGGGAAACCCTCGAAACCGTAGTGATGCATGTCGCGGAAGAGGAAGTGCGCAACATGTCTTCCTATCTTCAGGCTCTGGCCACCATCGGCAATATTACCCCCCTTCTGGGACTTCTGGGAACCGTGATGGGCATGATCAAGGCGTTTATGGTGATTCAGCAGATGGGCGGCAAGGTCAACGCTGCGGTATTGGCCGGCGGTATATGGGAGGCCATGCTCACCACGGCGTTCGGTCTGGCAGTGGCGTTGCCCACCGTGGTGGCCCACAGTTATCTGCTGGCCAGGGTGGATAAATACGAAACACGGTTGAATGATGGGGCCGTAAAATTTATCACTGAGCTGCATCACACAGACGGGGGGCATTAAATTGCGGATGCGTCCACGCAAGCAGGAACGGTATCAAATCCAGATGCCATTGGCTTCGCTTATCGATATTGTTTTTCTCCTGCTCATTTATTTTCTGCTGACCACCAATTTTATTGTGGAGCAGGGCATTGATGTCAATCTTCCGGATGCCGAAGCATCTGTGCCCCAGACCCGGGAGGAAATCACGGTATATGTTGATAAAGACGGCATGGTGTATATCGGCGACCAGCCGGTTGACTTTAATAATTTATTCGACCGTCTGAAAGACCGGATTCAGGCCAACCCCAAACAGCTCATGGTGGTGAAGGCTGATGGGACCATCGACCTTGACCGGGCCGTTCAGGTCATGGATATCGCTCAGGCGGCTGGGGCCCAGTCGCTGTTTCTTGCCACGGAGAAACGGAATTAATAATTCCAATTCGCATTCAAGCGTCATCTGAAACAGGACTGTATAATTTTTTTGAAGGCTGTGCGTGATCGACGGGAATAAAAAAAACAATATCAACTGGCTGTTTGTCGCTTTAGTGGGGGCCTCGGTCGTCATTCATGCGGGCATTTTTCTCCAGATGTCAGGACTGGTTGATTTTAAAAAAACGTCCTATATTCCGGTCAGCATCCGGAAAGACATGAAGGCGCCTGCTCGGGCGGTCCCCAGACTACCCGCGCGGCAACCGGTTCCCGCTTCCCGGAAACCTCAGCCAGGGGTTGTTCCGGATCATACCGTTCCTTCTATTGCGCCGGTGCCGGAGTCATCCGATCTGATCAAACCTTTTGAAATAGCGCCTCCCGAAACGCTGACGCCGGAAAGCGTTCAAGACGCAAAGGTGGCGGAAGACGCTCCAACGGAGGTCCCATCCGATGTGAATTCGAAGGATTCGGCCTCTTCCCGGCCTGAAACAGCCGAGGACGGGGGCGTTAACTCCCGGATGGAATATTTTGATGCCGTGCGCCTCAAAATTGAAAACCATAAACAGTATCCGGCCATTTCCCGGCAGCAGCATATGGAAGGTCAGGTGATTGTTGAATTTGTAATCAATCCCGATGGCGGCGTATCGGGTTTAACCGTGGTCAGCGGTTCCGGGTTTTCAGTATTGGATACGGCAGCTATGGCGGCGGTCACCCGGGCGGCCCCGTTTTCGCCATTGCCTGAAAAATATTTTAGCGGGCCGGTGCAGGTGAAGGTGCCGATTGCGTTTGAACTTGTTCGATAAGGAATATTGTTATGAAAATAGAGGTTTCCGGAAAAGGCGGTAGCGGAAAAAGCACGGTATCCGTGCTGCTGGCCCGAAGTATGAAAAAACTGGGATTTCGGGTGCTGCTGGTAGATGGGGATGAATCCAATATCGGGCTGGAAAATCTGACAGGTGTTGCGGGACCGGTCCATCTCCTGGATTATCTGGGCGGGAAAAAGGGCTTTAAATCCCGTTTAAACCAGACCCTGATGACCGATAACCCGGCAGGACTTTTTTCCGGAACCCAGAAAATCGATGATCTGCCGCGCGAATGCATCGCCGTAACCCAGGACGGTGTGGAGGTGCTGGTGATTGGAAAAATTCATCACATGGGCGAGGGCTGCGCCTGTCCCATGGGCATGTTGTCCAAAAAATTTTTAGCCAGTCTGGAAATTGGCGGCAATGAGGTCATTCTGGTGGATGCAGAGGCGGGGGTGGAACATTTCGGCCGGGGCATTGTGGGCGAATGCGATCTCATCCTCGGCGTGGTGGATCCCACTGCCGAATCCTTTCTTCTTGCGCGAAAAATGGCGCAAATGGCCGAAGCCGGCGGCAAGGCCATTCGTTTTGTCCTGAACAAAGTTGAACCGGAAATTGAAGCGTTCATGAAACAGCAACTGGATTCAACAAAATGTATCGGCGCCATTCCCAAAGACCATGCCATTTTCATGAACAGCCTGGAAGGAAAACAATTGAGCCGCACATTGCCGGAGATCGATGAGATCTGTCTGAAAATCCTGAAAAAAGCTTGAACAGGGGAATTTGGGAAAATCCGGAATTGACGTTTCATTAAGTTTAAAAAAACTTAAAGTCCGTCACCAGGTCAAGCGTCAGCAGAAATTGGGAATCTCTGTATTGTTGAGAAGAATCCACTGAATTCACATAAAACCACTTGTGTTTGGCGGAAACTGCCATGAAAGAATTCAATCCGCACGAAAGGGCATTGGTGACTTCGGCACGTATCTGAGGATCAATGATGTCGACCTGCTGGAAGGCGATAAACGTATCGATGTCCATTGTATAGCGGAGATTTTTCAGCAAATCATATTTTACGCCCACGATGGTTTCAAGACCGGTCAGCAAATCTTCATTGGGGTCCTGGGTCTGTTTTTCAAAACCCAGACCCATCTTTCCCGTGACATGTTCCATTTCAGCCTGAACGCCGAAGGTTTCCCGGAACAGCAGGGGCCGGAGGTCATCCACCACTTTGACCACCGTATCCACCCGTGATTTCAGATAGGGTTTTAGAGTCGGCGACAGGTTATAGGTATACAGCAGCGTGCCCCTGAGCAGGTTTTGATAGTACGTGTCATCCTGCCGGATATAAAACACATAGGGGGTGAATACATATTTATGAATCCGGTTATACACGGTAACATCGATTTTGTCTTCCAGGCCCCATTTTTCGTAGGATTTGCCGGGCTTTCCCGGCGGCGTGTCCATGTCGTCATCCCGTGAAACATTGGACTTGTCATAAAAGTTGCTCAGGAAAATGTCGGTCAATATCCGGTACCGGTTATCCAGATATCCATAATCGTTAAGCGCGATCACTTGTTCGCCGTTCAGGTCCGCCCGGATTTCATCAGGAATGGTTTTCCATGAATTGGTGTATTTGATCTCAATGTCCAGACGTTTGACGATGCTGTCATATACCGATTGCGGGGAGCATATCTGATAGGACCTTTTGTCCTCTATGAGGTATCCCTGAACGGTTTGCCCGTCAGTACCGGCAATGACCAGATTTTCCTTATCAAGAGCGACTTTTTTGAGCTCACTTCCCGACAGTTTGTAGGTAAAGAGGGGAAATTCGTTGTTCACCATTTTCAGGATACCGGCATAGGTGATGTTCCCGGAGACTTTGACCGGATTAATGGTATTTTTTTCCAAAATAACCACTTCCGCACCAAACCGGTCACGCAGGAGTTCCGCTACCCGCATGTCATCGACGAATACATTGACGGTATTTTTAACGACCTCGGCTTCACCATCCCTCGAAAATCGTTCTTTCCATATGGTTAGGCGGTTCGCGAAATCCACATAGTTGCTGTCGCGTGTGCGTGAATACCCTGGCTCGCTGAAGACGAGGGAATTCACAGACAGCTTCTGGCCTGCGGAAAGGGACAGCACATAGTATCCGGCAGGGTTTGTCAGCGTGACAATGGAACGCCCTGCACCGATATCCACGCGTTCGGCTTTTGCAGCATAGAGCTCGCCGGTTGCGTCTCCGCCGCTGATGCACAGCGAAATATCCGTGAATTTTTCCATCAGGGCGAGATTTTCCGAATACGACCGGCCGGAAAGCGCGACCATGTAATCCACATGCTGCAATTGAAGCTGGGCGATGGTATCCGCAAGTGTCTTTTCATGGTCGTTTACAGTGACATCCAGTATCTTTTTTTCCGCAATGTCTAAAAACCCTTTATCTGATGTCAATCCGATAAACGCGATTTTTTTTCCTTTGATCGTGTGGATGAAATAAGGCGCAAATACGGGTTTACCGTCTTTTTTGACATTGGCGGAGAGCAGGCGGGTCTTTTTGCCCTTGCTTAGAAATTCGAGATTTCCGACCCCGATATTTAAGTCCTGGGATGAAACCAGCGTTGCGGCACAGTCAAAATAATCAAGAAAGTCCATCATGACCGACCCATACGAAAATCGGGACAGCAGTCCCGGATAAAAGGCATTGCCCAGGTCCACATACAGGTCTGTCGGCTTGGTTTTCCGCTCACGGATCAGGGATTGGGCCATGATCAGCATGGGATCTTCCGTATCCTGATTGTCAGCCGAGATGCCGAAACGGCCATTGAGATTGGCGGTCAGCAGGAGATGGATCTCGTTGTCCGCTGCCTGGGCGAGAGCCGGTGTCATGACCAGGGTCCATGCCCCGCACAAGAGCAGGATGGCTTTTATATATTGATGAAAAATGCAGTTCAAAGAAATGCTCAATTCGGTTGCCTGACGGGTTGCGTATTGGGTTGGGGTGCAGGAACCGTCGCGTTGAGCTTTTGGTTCAGTTCGTCAATAACCGCTTGTTTCTCTTCAATGGTTTTTTGCAAAGCTTTTCGGGATTCCATAAGTTCCTGGCCCGCTTCTTCCATCTTCCGGATCTTTTCAGCCTGGTCCTGAATGTCTTTTTTTAAACCGGCTGCGTTTTTAAGGGCCTCCTGGTTGCGCGTTTCCAGTAAGTCAATGGTGGCGTCTTTTTCGGTGGCGTCTTGTTTTGATTCAGACAGTTGGTTTTGAAGCGCCAGTTCCCTGGCGGCAAATTCCTCCTGAGCGGATTTGAGATTTGCTTCAAAGGATTCCTTCTGGTCAATCAGTAAGCTGTTGAGTCTTGCTGTTTCATCAGCCAGTTGTTTTTTAATGTCTGCGTTTTGCTCTGCCAATTCATCTATTTTTTGTCCGCTTTCCTGTTCAAGCAGGGTGAAATCATCCAGCAGTGTTTCATAACTTCTGTTTAATTCTGAGAGGTCTTCGTTCAGGCGCGCTGTGTCTTCATTGTATTTGGCGGTTAAAGATTCCATGTCCGCATTTAATGTTGAAATTTCACAATCGAGTTGCTGGACGTGAGATTTGTATTGCGTGTTTTCAGTTTTCAGCACCTCGTTTTCGCGCAAGGCAAGATCGAGATTTTTTTTCATCATGCGGTTTTGCGCATGGATCTGGTCTTTGTCAATGGCCTGGCCGGGACCTGCCGGCATGTGTACGCAGGCCAGCAGAAGACAGATCACGGGTAATAAAAATATATGTTTTTTCATTCGGGGTATCTTTAAATAGAGGATTATAGGTTCAGGAAAATTTGATATCTACACGTATATCAGTGAACTGATAGATTCAAATGAATTCTTCATTAATTTTAATAAGCCAATTATACCAATATTTTATATGGCATGAAGGAGAAATCACCGTTCAGGAGAACCGGTTATTCATGGCGCAGGGCCTCGATGGGGTTTAAACGGGCGGCCTTGCGGGCCGGGAAATAGCCGAAAATAACCCCCACCGCCGCAGAAAATACAAAGGCAAGGGACACGATTTTCAGGTTGAACAAAAAGGGGATGTTCAGGGCATGGGCCCCGGCCAGGGCGGCGGACAGGCCCAGGATAATGCCGATGATGCCGCCAAAACAGGAAAGCACCACCGCCTCCACCAGAAACTGCATCAATACTTCTTTTTCCAATGCTCCGATGGCCAGCCGGGTGCCGATCTCACGGGTGCGCTCCGTGACTGACACGAGCATGATGTTCATAATGCCGATGCCCCCCACCAGGAGGCTCACGGCTGCCACTGCCGCCAGCAGGGCGGTGAGGACCCGCGTGGAACTTGTGAGCGCCTGGATAATTTCTTTCAAGTCCCGCACATTGAAATCATCGTCCTGATCGTTGCCGATCCGCCGGCGCTCCCGCATCAGGGTTTCAACGTCTTTTTTAACCTTTTCCGTGGAAACACCGTCTTTTGCGGAGAGGTAGATGGACGCGACGTCCTGGTTGCCAGCAATCCGGCGCTGAAACGCGATGATGGGAATGAGGACCACGTCGTCCTGATCGCTGCCGAAGCTGGACTGGCCCTTGGATTCCAGCACGCCAATGACCTGAAAGGACAGTTTTTGAAGCCGGATGGATACACCCAGCGGGTCCAGGCCGCCGAAAAGCTCTTTGCGCACGGTGGAGCCAATGATGCAGACGGCTTTTCCGGCCCGGGTGTCGGCACTGGTAAAGGCGCGGCCGGACGTGAGGGCCCAGTTCCTCACCTCAAGAAAGGCGTTGGTGGTGCCGGTCACTGTTGTCGACCAGTTTTCATTGCCGTAGATCGCCTGGATGATCCGGTTTGACGACGGCGCGACCGCCGCAAGGCCGGATATTTCTCTTGAAAGGGCTTCCACGTCTTCCATCTTAAACATGGGAGATGTCGAACTGGCCCCACCCGGTCCGCGAAACCCCTGACCGGGACGCATCAGCAGCATGTTGCTGCCAAGGCTTGAAATGTCTTTGGTGACCTGGGCGGTGGCCCCCCCGCCCAGGGTCACCATGGTGATGACCGCTGCGACGCCGATGACAATGCCCAGAATCGTAAGGGACGACCGAAGCACATTGCGGCGGATTTCCCGCTGTGCCAGAAGAAAGGTTTCCCAGATCACGGCTGCCGCCTTTCCGGTTCATCGCCGTTTGCGATCACACCGTCCAGAAAATGAATCTGCCGGCCTGCATAGGCGGCCATGTCCGATTCATGGGTCACCATGATGATGGTGATGCCCATTTCCCGGTTGAACACGGTGAGCAGTTCCATAATTTCCCGGCTTCTGGCCGAATCCAGGTTGCCCGTAGGCTCGTCAGCCAGCAACACCCTGGGATGGGTGACAATGGCGCGGGCAATGGCCACACGCTGCTGCTGGCCCCCGGAAAGTTCGCCGGGAGTGTGGGATTCCCAGCCGGAAAGGCCCACGGACCTCAGGGCTTCTTTGGCCTGTTCCTTTCTTTCGGCAATGGGGGTTCCCCGGTATATCAGGGGCAACTCCACGTTTTCCAAAGCCGAGGTGCGATTCAGGAGATTAAATCCCTGGAACACAAATCCCAGGAAATTCCGGCGCAGCAAGGCCCGCTGGTCCCGGCTCAACCTTCCGACATCAGCGCCCTGAAAGAGGTATTGGCCTGAAGAGGGAATGTCCAGGCATCCCAGGATGTTCATACAGGTGGACTTGCCGGACCCGCTGGGGCCCATGACCGCGACAAATTCCCCCTGGCGGATGAAAAAATCCACGCCCCGGAGCGCAGCCATGGCCGCGCTTCCGGTTCCATAAACTTTGGTCACGCCCTTAACGTTGATGATCGGGTTGTTATCCGGCAGATCCCGGCCGGTTGATTGTTGAGGCGTTGTTTGGATGGATGGTTTCATGGGGTGCGTTCCAGTTATTTATCCGGTTATTCGGCGGGGGAAACTGTATCCACCACCAGAAGCGTGCCCGGGGCCACGTCACCGGATTTAATCTCGGTCATCTGGCCGTCAGAAGGGCCGGTGATAACCGAAACCGCAACCGGCTGGCCATTTTTAAGAATCCAGATATTCTGCCGGTTTTTTTCTTTGGGCGCCTCATCCTTTTGCTTGGGGGGCGTCTGAGGGGGGCGGGGGAATATCCAGGCCATGACCCCGGCCCTGGGTTTGTCAGCCGCCGGTGCTTCCGGGGGCGAAAACCTCAACGCCGCATTGGGAACCAGGACGGCGTTTGCAATATGATTGACGTTGATGTCGGCGGTCGCCGTCATGCCCGGCCGCAGGAGCAGGTCTGAGTTGTCCACAAGGAGAACGGTTTCATACGTGACGACCCCGTCCACAGTCTTGGCGCCGTAACGGACCTGCGTGATTTTTGCCGGAAATTTCCGGTCCGGATAGGCGTCCACGGTAAATTCCGCGCTCTGCCCGGCTTTGACCTCAGCCACATCCGCTTCATCCACATCCACGATGAGTTCCATGCGGGCCAGATCTTCAGCAAGGGTAAACAGCACCGGGGCCTGAAGCGATGCCGCCACCGTCTGGCCGGGTTCCACCGAACGCGTCAATACAATGCCGTTGACAGGCGAGCGGATGACGGCTTTGGACAAATCGGTTTGAATGGTTGAAAGCGCGGCTTTGGCCTGCTGAACCAGAGCGCTGGCGCTGGCTTCGTCCGCCAGAGCCCGATCAAGCGCTGCCTGGGCCGCGTCCTGATCCTGCCGGGAGACAGCCTTGTCATTGCTTAATTTGCGGACTTCCCGAATCCGTTCCAGCTGGTTGTGCGTTTCCGCGATGGTCGCCTTCGCCTGAAGCACCCTCGCCTGGGACGACGCCAGGGCGGCTTCCGCCTGGAGAACCTCGGCATCCAGTCTCAGGGTGTCCAGTTTCGCCAGTTGCTGGCCCACTGTAACCTGATCGTTGTAATCCGCATCCACCGTGTCGATAATCCCGGACAGTTCGCTGCCTACCTGCACTTCATTGGTGGGCGCAAGGTTGCCGGTGGCCGTGACGGTGATGGTCAGATCTCCGCGCCGGGCCTCCTCGGTTTTATATTGCGTTTTGGTTTCGTTCTTATTGCCATTCCACTTTATAAACCCAAAAACAGCGGCGATCACCAGCGCAATGATAACGGTCCAGCGCAGGCGATGCTTTTTTTGGGTTGATGATGCATCCAGTCCCAGGGTGGCGGTTATGTCGGAATCCTGACGAAAAGAAGTTGGGCTCATCTCATTTGTTCCTGATTTTTGATTTTTAATTCATCACTCAAGTAAGTCCATCCGCCGCCCATGGCCTTATAAATCCGGATCAAGTGCGCGGTGACCGCGCCTTCGCTCTGTCCGAGCTGGTCCCGGAGGGAGATCAGGGAGCGCTGGGCTTCCAGCACGGTGGAAAAATCCTCAAGGCCTGCGCTGAATTTGTCTTCGGACAGTTGGGCCGCCTGGGTCGCGGCCGCGACCGCCTCTGTCAGGGCGTCGCGCCGGTGTTGTTCTTCGACAAAAGCGTTTAAAGCGTTTTCCGTTTCCTCAAGGGCCGTCAGGACGGTGGTTTCATATTGGATAAAGGCCTGTTCCTGAAGGGCGGTTTGAACGTTGATGTTTTGCCGGATAGCGCCCCCGTCAAACACCGGCCAGGAGATGCCGGGGCCGTATCGCCAGACCCGGCTTCCGCTTGAAAACAGGTCGCCGGAGGAAAGGGCCTCCAGCCCGATGACCCCGGTGAGCCGGAATTTCGGATAGAGGTCGGCGACTGCCGCGCCAATCCGGGCGGTCTGGGCCGCAAGTGCGCGTTCGCTTTTCCGGACATCCGGCCGTTGGCGAAGCGTTTCTGCGGGAACGCCCACAGCAACGGTCATGGGTGTCACGGGAATGGGCCGGGATTCGGCCATTATTTTGTTAATGGCCCCCGGCGGCTGGCCGGTCAGCACCGATAAACGGTTCATGGCCTCTGCCAGACCGGCACGCAGGATGGGAATCTGGGCGCGGGTGGTTTCCAGATTATAGCGGGCCTGGGAAACGGCCAGTTCATCACTGAGTCCGGCCTGGCGCCGGTACCGGGTGAGTTCATAGGTCTGCTGCTGGAGGTCAAGACTGTCTGCCGCTGCCGTCAATCGGGTCTGAAAGGTGCGCACATCCACATAGTTGACGGCTGTTTCAGCCAGCAGGCTGATCAGCGTATCGTGAAGGCCTTCACCGGCGGCCTCAAGATCGGCATCCGCAGCTTCCACGGTTCTCCGGACGCCGCCGAACACATCCAGTTCCCATGCCGCGTCAAATCCCGCCGCATATAAGTCCTGCTCTGTGGCAAACCCGCTGCTGTTGCCGCTCATGCGGTTTTTGGTATATGTGCCGGTCGCATCAATAGACGGAAACCAGGCTGCGGTGGCAATGCCGCGCCGGGCGCGTGCTTCCTGAACTCGGGCCCGGGCGTTCTTGAGGTCCAGGTTGCCGGAGATGGCCTGATCAATGACATTGGAAAGTACGGGATCATGTAAAGTAGACCACCACCGGGCCAGTTCATGGGAATCAGTTGTATGGTTGTTCAGACCGGCGGAAAGGGCTGTGTTCCAGGATGCCGGTGCATTGGGTTCCGGCCGGACATAATCCGGCCCAACAGATGCACAGCCGCTGACTACCAGGGCCAGAAAAAGGGCTTCCAGCATCCGGAACACCGGATGGATCATGCAGGTCGTAAGCCTCTTTGACGGGGCTGGATTTTTGGACGTTTGGATGGATATGTTCATTTTGTTTCGCAGGTGATCATTATTTTGAAAGGTCTGTTTCCATACAGCCTAAGAGTATGTTTAGAAAAACCGTCAATTGCAAGTTGTACTTTTTCTGTTTTACGGATGCATCAAGGCTTAATCCGGCTGCCGGTCCGACAACTCCTGGCACATGGGCGGCGTTCCTTCCGGATGGTCCCTGTGTTTGCTGTGAAGGAATCCTTTATCCTTACGGCAATGCTTGGGAAATTGTTTGCGGAAAATTTCCAGTTGCTGTTTCTGCGGGTCGGTCAGATGCGTTGCGATCCGGTTAAACGCGTCGTCAAATGCCGCTTTTATTTTCGGGTCAAAGACCTGCCGGATCTCTTTTAACTGATCTTCCAGAAGATCCAGGATCTGTTTTACTTCTGTCCGCTGGTCTGATGTCAAATCGAGCCGGTCGCCGATTCGTTCCATAAACATGGGACTGATGCGCGCCGGACCTCTTTCGTGAAACATGGCGACCCGATGTTTTACCACCAGGCCCGTGCCCAGAGCGCCGGTCATTATTCCCAGCGTAAATATGGCAAGAATTCCCGCAATGGCTTTTATCCGTTTCATGGCTGATCGTCCCCGTTAAAATGGATCATATTCATAGGGTTGCATGGGCTCGCTGACAACGATGCTGGCTATCTGAAATTCCAGGGCGCTGTCAATCCGGGCGACCCATAAAGTCATGAGAACCATTAAAACGACCGCCACCGGCGCCAGACGCCAGGATATGCAGGCAAGCCCTTCAGGGCTGTTTGTTTCGATGACGCCGATTTGACGGACCGACCGCATGACATTCTGCCGCCACCTGCTGTCCGCTGGCTCAGTATCAGCGGCTTTAGACTGATAGACCGCCGCCAGCCGGCCGAACAGGCGATCCATCGCATGGTTGAATGGTTTGCTGAACGGTTTCATCCTGCCCCCCGATTTTTCCTTTTTTCTTCAAAGAGGATTTTGTGCAATTTTTTTTTAGCGCGCCAGGAGCGGATTTTGACGTTGGGGATGCTCCACCCCATCAGCGCGCCCGCCTCTTTATGGCTAAGTCCTTCAAAGTATATCAGATCAACGACCATCCGATCCCCTGCCGACAATTGGCCCAGCGCCCAGTCCAAAATCTCCAGGGTCGCGGATTGCCGGCCGTTTTCATCAAATGCTGCGGCCGATTCATTTGAAGCCATGTTCTCCAGCCATTCCTGGTGTGCGTCTGTCAACTGGCTGATCGGGACTTCCCGCACCCGGTATTTTTTTCGCCAGAAATCATAACAGGCGCGAACCGATATTCCCGACAGCCACCCCTTGAAACCGCTTTTTTCCGCAAATCCGGCAAGTCCCTGATAGGCGCGGACAAATACATCATGGGCCACCTCATCCACCATCGCGTTCGGGACATGCCGGCGCACGATGGAAAATACATGGGACTGATACCGTTCAATCAATATCTCAAACGCGTTCACCTCACCCGAAAGAACATGGCGGATGATTTCTATGTCGCTGGCGTCTGTCTGGATCTGCATGATACCGGTTTCACATTAAAGCATTTTGGCGGATGCCGGGTTTTACGGCATGAATCACTGAAGGTTAACAGACTCGCGTCCGGTTTTCAATTTTTGCCTGTTTATTCTTCCATCATGGCCGGACATTTTTGCCGGTCTTTCATTTTTTCCCCTTTCCGGTTTTTCGTCTCCTTTAATTGCGTCAACTGTTCCGGGGTCAGAACGGGCCGTATTTCCGAGAAAATTTTTCCCCGGAGCACCGCCATGTTTTCCATTTCCGTTGCAAGGGGTTTCTGCGCATCCCGGATTGCCTGCTCATTGAAAGTGTCCGCACGCACGGCTTCATGAACGGACTTGCGGGCGGCATCAATTTTTTCATCAAGTTCCTGCATTTCTTTCTGATGCCGGTTCATAACCGCTTTTATCTGGTCCTGCTGCTGCTCAGTAAGATCCAGATGCTTGAACATCATCATCCCATCGCCCATGCCCATTTTATGGCATTCTTTCGCCATTGGACATTTGCCGTCTTTCGCCATCGGACATTTTCCCTGCTGGGCCCAGGACACGCTCCCGATTGCCAGCATCAGGGTCAGAACCATACTCATGATCAATCTTTTTTTCATCTTGCTCCTCCTTAACAATTTAAAAATGAAATGCCTTTGTTCGGCCTTTGCCGTTTTCTTTTATGTCGCATTTTATCCGCTAAAGGTTACATATGGAAAAATATTTTTTGCGGAAAAATTTGGCGGGCGCAAGTTAAATCGCGGCTTTTTTAAGGTTTGATCGCAACTCATCGTTTGACAACAGCCGGTAAAATCGGTAGTTTACTTTGACAAATTTTCAGAAGAAACCCGTTTATGAAATGGGTTCTCCGCACAGTCGCATATGCGAAATCCTTCTTTTTCGACTTTTGAATATGGATGGGTGTGTCATGGGTGTTACCTTAAATAAGAAACCCGCATGGTTTATGTTAACGGACCGGTGCAGTTATTCCGGTTTGCCGATAACCCATCCGGAGTCCGTTGTCTGCAGCGATCCGGGAAGCGATTTCCGCGCAGACATGGTAAAGCTCGGTGATCGTATTCTTTTAGTCAAATCATTTGGTTACGCAAGCACTTTGGCGGAGTCGGAATTCCTGGCGTTTATAGATGATTTTATTTCAAGGCATTATAAATCAGAAAGCGGAATTGCCTTTATCGAAGATTATGCTGCTATTACTGGCGGGGATGCGGAATCCAGAAAAAAATATATTACTTATTTTTCAAATAATCATTTTATTATTGCTGGCATACTTTACAATCTCCCGCCGATCTATCGGCTCAGTGTAAGCCTGGCGAAAAAATTGCATCTTTATGCTTCACGGGCACATGCTGTTCATACTTATGATCAGGCGGTTGCCCTTGCCCTGAAACTGATTGATCAGAAAAACGCTTCAAACAACACGGATTATGATAAAACCGTTTCAGCATCAGAAACAGGAATCCTTCCAGCAGATACTGGAATTGGATCAAGGTTGTTCGGCCTTTTTCACCGAATTTTAATAAAACTTGAAAGAGGGGTTGCCTTTTTCACCAAAAAAGCAAAACGGCGACTGTTAAACCAATACTCGGAAAAACTGATCAGTTATATCGCATCTATTGACTGGCAAAAACCGGGGATCCAACCGCCGGAAAATATTTTATACGATGATTTCTCCTCAAAAAAGGTATTTGACGCGATCAGTTTTGTAAAATCTGAAATCGACACGCTAATGGAAGAGCGGGCAGCGGCGGAAGCGGTTTTGCGGGAAAGTGAGGCAAAATACCGTCTGCTGGTGGAACATGCAAAAGCGGGGTTTCTTGAATTCGATTATAATTCCCATCGAATTCTGAGCGTAAATGATGAATTGGTCAAATGTTCCGGGTATTCGGCAGAAGAACTGCTGGCAATGGATCCGATGGATCTGTTCACCGAAGAAAGCCAAAAAGTATTTTCAGAGCGGCTGAGGCAGCTTTTGGCGGGTGAGAACATTTCACAGGAGGCCATTTATGAGTGCATCACCAAAAACAAAGAGGTCCGGTGGTGGATGTTACACTCAGACGTGAAATACCGGGACGGCCGTCCGGACAGAGCAAATGTTGTGACCACTGACGTCACCCATTTAAAAGAAACTGAAAGCAGGCTTCTGGAATATCAGGAGAAATTAAAGCGCCTATCCATTCGTCTGTCGATGGTTGAAGAAGAGCAGCGTCGCAACATGGCGTCACATTTGCATGAAACCATCGGTCAGGAATTATTTGTACTGTTGATGCAGCTCAGTGCATTTGAAAAATCCGCTGCCAATTCCGCGTTTTTACCTTCCCTTCAAAAGATGAAGGCGCAGCTTTTAACGATAATCAAAGAAACAAAAGCCCTCACGTTTGATTTGAGCCCTCCCGTGCTTTATGATCTTGGATTTCAGGAAGCTTTAGAAAAACTGGCCAAAACCGTTGAGGAAAAACACAACATCCGCGTACATACGTATTTTGAAGGTGGATCAGATGCGATTAAAAATGAAATAAAGGTTATTCTTTACCGGAATTTAAAAGAGCTGATTCATAACACCGTCAAACATGCCATGGCAAAAAACATCACCATTTGTTTTAAAAATTCACCAACCGGGTTTTGTGTCGAGCTGCGCGATGATGGCATCGGTTTTGACGCCGCAAATTATAAAACCAGGAAATCTCCTGATGACGGATTCGGATTGTTTGACATCAAGGAAAAACTGAATTATCTGAGCGGACAGTTAACCATCGACTCAACAGCCAGTCAGGGAACAACAGTGACAATGGAAGTGCCATTATAAAAAATAAAAAAGGTGTAGTGAATGGACCCGGTTACCCAAAAAATAAAACAATGGATTGACGAAGGCAAAGATCCCCGGATCGCCCACTGGCAAGGCGGGCTTGAGGCCATACTGAATGTTTTTTTGCCGTATCTGGAACCCGGCAAATTGATGCCGGTTCAACCTCTGGAAGAAGAAGATTTGCCTGTTTTTGCGAGTGCCCTGGAGCTGATCGATCTCAGCCCCGGCATTTACGCTGCCTTTTTGCCCCCATCCATCGCCGGAAAGGTTATGCCCCCCGGATCAGCGGATAAACTTGAGCGGATTGACGGGGGGAAACCCTCCTATAAAATTCTGATCATGAGGCCCGGCAAAGAAACACGCATCATGTGTATTGAAATTTCAGGGTACGCGAAAAACCCCGGCGTGGACATTTTTCAGTCCGGCGTATTGCTGGGAACCTATGATTTTGAAACTTTGCAGGATTGTCTCGCTTCATTAAATAGAATTATCCGGACCCACATCTGGGAAAAGGGCAAATGGGGACAGGAGGACATCAAACGATACACGGTCAACTGGCTTGAAAAAGTCCTTGATCTTCAGAACAGCGCGGTTTGCGTGGAAAAAGACGTTTCTTTTTTGCACAGCCCGACCCTGATCCGGAGCAACCGCATTGACGCTGTTTTTACCCTTATTTTTGAAGTCTTTATGAAGCGCGCCAATGATCCGGGCGACCCGTTGAAGGATTCCGTCTCGGCGATCCTGGCGAACCCGGATGCCGAAGACAGAAAAGCGCAATTGAGTCATTTGACTGAAAAGAGCGTGTCGGAATTTCTGACCGCGATTAAGGACTGTGACGGGGCCGAATTCGACACATTTACGGATAAGGAAAAAGATCAGCTTGAGAGAGAACGCGCCGGGACGGTCCGCAAGATCGTCAGAAAGTTGATGTCATAGGAATAATCCATCGATAGAATATGACATTCACCCACAGCGGCCCTAAATTTTGAAAGAAAGGTTGAAGAAAACCTGCGGGCCTTCAACCTTAATCTCCCCCGCGGAATTGTCGGAGCTGAAATCCAGGCCGGTTGTAATGGCCCGAATGCCGCCGCCGATGGACATTTGTTCGATGATCGCCACTTCAATGCCGGCCCTGCCGTAAAGACCAGCCGATAAACGGGATTCGGTTTCGTCATAAATCTCTCCGTCGTTTTCGTCAGGCTCATGTTCCCACCTTCCATAAATCAGGAGAGGGCCAGCACCGGCATATAAACGCAATCTCTTGGCAAAATTGACGGCAACATATCCCCCTCCAAAATAATCAAACAGAAACAGTTGGTTATCAATCTCGACCCTTATCGTTCCGCCGGAAGAACCGGCAGATGAACTCAATACATTGGTATCATTTTCCATGCAGACGTTTGCGCCGGTTTCGATTCCATATTCAAACACATCTTTTTGAAATGGTTTCTGAGCGGCAGCGCCATAAAACGTCACATCGTAGGTTTCCTTATCCAGGTCCGGCGAGTCTTCATCCAGTTCCATCAGAGAAACCATCACCTGACAGTTCATAGGAAGTTCTTCGTCCTCACAAAATGCAGGATAACCTGTTCCGGCGATGATTGCGATAAGCGCCAACAGTTGAATGAAAAAACGCATGGTGTCCATTTTTCGGGAATTTGTTGCTGCCTGGATATTTTTCAAGATGTGTGCATCCTTTACAGTAACCCGCGATCTGCGCGGCTGGTTTTTGGGGATCATGTTCCGGTAGGAATCGGACATGAATGGTGACGTATTAATTTCTTTTATTAAAATAATGCGTTACATATGCTTCAGCTTCAGGCGCGAAGGTTTGATCAATCAAATGTGCCGCCACTTCCACAAGGTAATGACTTTCCTGACGTTCGATAATCCGGATGTGCGGCTTGCGGGTGATGGACGTCCACGGCGCGCATAATGCGATGGCCTGAAGCTGCTGCTGAATTTCCGTAAAAGGCTCCTGCGCCGGAACGGAGAGCCTGAACATGGCGCATGCGGTTTCTCTGGGGATTTTTTCAATGGTGCTTTCCCGCACGAGTGAACTATAGGGGATTTCGACAGTACGGCCATCTGAGGTTTCAACCATCAGAGAACGATACCCCAGATTCGTCAGCCGTCCACGGGTGTTCTGGAAACTCACAATATCGTCAATCCGGTAGCGGTCTTCCGCTTTAAAAACGACACCGGCAATCCAGTCCCGAACCACAAAACTGCCGGCCCAGGTCAGGACGCCCATCATCATCACCACCAAAATGATTGAACCGGCGGTTCCGGTTTGAAAGATCTGCTTTGCCCCCCATATTAAAAAAACGGTCCATACGGTAAACTCAAAAAGGGGGAAAAACCGGTTGAAGATCGGGTTTGCCTTTTTATTTCTCATATTCACCTTCAACCCCTGATGAACAATCCGCAAAATCACAAACAACAAAACCGCGACCAGCAGGAAGTCCAGAACCGTCTGTTCCGAAATTTTAAGAAATAATTCTTTCATATCATTTTCCTTGCGCGGAGTTGATCGGTTAAAAATGATTCCAGATAAGGGTTGATGGACCAGAGGTTGCCGCTCCGTTTCTGAAGGATGCCCGACCGGTGCAAAACGTCGATGAATCGCTGGAACTCAGGCTCATTCCACCCCATCAGGCGCATCAGTTTGGACGGGGTTAAATTTTTATGCAGGACGAATTGGAGGATTACCACCATCCATTCCATTGGCAACAGGGAAAGAGGGGCAAGGTCCGGCAAAGACGGGGCGGATATTTGCAGGGTATCTCCTTTTATGCTTTCGATATGACTGATCCACGTGTGCAGGGCAACCCCGACATTCCCCCGGCTGTAATCAAAAAACCGGCGAAACAGTCTTGCCATCTGCAGTTCTGAAAGCGCGTCTTCGGATTGGTCCTCAAACTTGAATTTCATGCCTGTTGCTTTGTGGCGCATTAGAATAATCGTTTTGAGCTCTTCCGCAGTCATGGGCGGGCATTCAATCACGTCTAAAAAATATTCTTCAATTTTTTGAAGATTCCGGATGAGCTTTAATGCATGGGTATTGATATTGAGTATAAAAAAACATTGATGGCCGAATTGCCGGATCATCCATTCGATGTGATGCATGATCGCATTTCCCTGGGGGTGACGTTCCCACCAGAGTTCCAGGTTATGGAAAATAATGACGCTCTGGGAGGGTATCTGCAGAAACAGGTGTTCGGTGGTGCCCCTGAGTTGAAACGCGGCTTCAATGGCCTGATGGAACACTTCCAGGCTGCATGAACCGTCCCCTGGCGGAGAAATCTGAAACACGGACTGCCGGTCAAAAAACTGGAAGGCGATGACATGCGACAGCGCGTTTTTCCCGGAAAACCGTTCGCCGGTAATGGTCAGCGCACCGCTCGTGCCGGAACGGAAACGGTCTATGGCGATTTTTGCCCGGTCCAGTTCGCTTTGTCTTCCCACCCAAAACTCTTTGCTGGGCGGCTGGTCGCTCAAAAAGAGCTGTTTGTAATGAAACGGGAGATCATTAAGTACGGCGGCCTTGGGGGAAACCGTGTCCAGCCATGCCAGAGTTTCCTTTACGCGGGGGGCTCCGTGAGATTCCATTTTCCACCCCTGGTTGCCCAAGAGCCCTTGATTTTGTTTGTATATGAGTTTCACCAAAAGCTGCTGGGCCCATGTTTCAATCTTGCGGCCTTTTTTTTCGAAAATGGAAATAACTTTTTTGCTTTCCTGATACCGGATATAACGGCGGAGTTCATTTGAGGATCGAACGATGAGATAGGGATTGATTTTTTCAGACAATTGTTTCAATCCCTGATCCATCGTATCCATGAGTTCCTGTTGAAGGCGGGCCGCCGATTCTTTTTCCTTTTCAATCCGACCGACGGTTTGGGTGATAATTGACTGGCGATCGGTTTCCGTAAACGTTTCACCCGAGAGTTCAGGTGAAGACAGGTTGAAAGAGAGAAACCTTACCGCGTCCTTGACATGGGCGGTGATAGTTTCGATTTTTGAAGGGATTCCCACAAGATACTGGCGAAGCGGGTCCAGCATTTCCGCGTAAACGATATACTCGAGCAATTCACGCAAGTCCACTGAAAGTCCGTCCATTTCAGTAAAATGCCCTTCCTGCATCTGCTGAACAGACATCTCTGTAATCGCCTGGGCGCTTTCAGGAATTTTTTCAAATGCGGGCTGAATTTCTTCTGCGATAAATTCTACGGCATCCGCCGGTATAAGGTTTGCCCTGACCTCGAACTGAAATTTTGTTTCTTTTTCCGCCCCCTCTTCGGGCAGGTTGATCTCTTCCTTTACATCACTGATGAGGAGTTCAATCTTGTCATGCAATCCGTTTTCCAGGCTCAGAAACCAGTCCTGCTTGATTCTTTGCAGAATGATCGATAACCGGCGCTGGAAGGCCATCAGCGAGAGGTCCATCAGCATCATCTCAACAAGCAGGGTCTGATTGTTCAGCCACGCCTGGGAAAATTCTTCGATTTTCAATTTTGCCTGTTTGCCGGCCTGCAGGTGCTTGATATGGCGTTTAAGGTGAAATGCCGCATCAATTGCGCCGGATTCCATTGACACCTGATTGGCCATCGTCCGGTAATCCCGCAATAGATTCCGGATGAATTCAAAGAAGATTTTATCATTTAACTGCTGAATCCCTGCGAAGGCCCGGGCAGTCTCATCCTGCGCTTCCCTGGTATTTTCATCCGAAAGATTTCCGTCCAGAAAAAAAGTTTCAGACCAGTCCAGACGGTCCTTGACCAACTTAACGATTCGCCGAATCTCCTGGGCCCAGAAATATTGATGGATTGCCATTTGTTGAAAATGATTCAACCATTTTTCCCAGATAAAATGATCCCATGCCACCCGGAGCATTTCCCGGAATTTAACAGAAACTGAAGGCTGCGGGCAGTTGTGCAATCGGCAGTCAAGGCGTTTGACCCATTTAAACCATCTCAGCGTCATTGGATCATTGGGAAGGGGTAAAACAGCTTCCGGGGGATGGAGGGTAATGATCGTTTCCGGCGCTTCCGGCCAATACGCCTCCATGCGGGAGCTGACACTGCGGATGGCTTCCTCCAGCATATCCTTCTGGTTGGTCAGGGAGGTCTTTTTGAATTCAGAGATCAACCGATTGAATTGAAAAAACAGATCCCCCTGAATTTTGATGATACTTCGTTTGGTTTTGGGTGACACGCCTTCTTTAACCAAATCTTCAATCCGCTCGAATGTATTTGCTGCCAGATCCCCAAGGGCTTTCATCAGATTCCGGTTCCGGTCATGAACGGCCAATAAATGGTGGTCCACTGTCTGGAAAATCATATTGATGACAAACTGGTCCAGGTTTGACAGGTGCAGTTTCAGCAGCTGATCAGCCGGCAAAGCCAGTTGCGGCAGTTCAAGGGAGTCTGTGCCAAGGTTTGACAACGCATCATCCGGGAAAAGGGGCGCCTCTTTTTTAGATTCGTATTCAATGCCGGTGACCACGTCGTTGAAAAAGGAAGACGCGTGTATCAGCAGCGTTGTCCCGATATTGGAAATAACGCGATTGGTCCTTTCAAGCGCAGATTGTACGTCTTGATGGATCGTGTCGGGCAACCCGATGACCGTCAGGTCTGAAGCCGCTGATTCCACGGAAATGATTTCTTCAAAAGAGCGATGCTCCGCCGCATTATTGATGACTTTGACGTCCCCATCCAGCCGTGCCTCCTGAAGGGTGCGCGTCATATTTTTATATATGGTCTCGATCAGGGCGCTTTCATCGGTAACGATCAAAAACCGCAGCCTTGCGTCCCGCCACGGAACGCTGGCAAGAATGAATTTTACCAGCGCCAGAGTGAAATTCCCGTTGTTCCCGGCGCCCCGCCACCAGATATCAATGGTTTTGTACGCGCCAAAACCTCTCTGGTCATGAAAATTCATGAACATCAGGTTGAAATCCAGTTCCCTGAGGTTTGCCATAAGCCCAATGAATTCTTCGGGGTTTTTTGTCTTTTTGCGCCATCCCATCAAAATGGCGTTGGGCTCGATGCCGGAAAATCCATATGTCCGTGCGATGGTGTTGATCCCTTCGTATACGTCCCGGCATTCCTGCCGGCGGATGAATATCCCCTCAGACGCTTCGGCATCCGGAACCACTGTTTGGCTGGTTTTGGGGAACAGCACTTTTGCGGAAGGGTTTTCGATAAGATCAAAATTGGAAACCATCCCCAACTGTCCTGCGGCCCATTTGCCGAATTCGATCAGGTGGGGCCGGGCGGTGGTCCCGCCGCTGAACAGCAGGATGTTGGGTTTCCAGTTGCGCTGGTGCCTTCCGCTCTGGGAAAGTTTGAAGAGTCCCATGCGGACTACGGATAGCCAGACGCTTTCCCATGCATCTCCGGATTTTAAGGTCAGCTCCCTGCTTTTCAGAAAGAACAGTAGGCCGCCCAGAATAAAAATTCCGCCGATCATTGCCAGAAGATCAAGCTCGATCATGACGATGAAACAGGTCAGAAAGCCTATGATGCTGACCCATTTGGGGACTTTGAAGGACGGCCTGAAATCGGAACTTGCCCAGCGCTCCACGGCGCAGCTCAGGTTGAGGAAACCATACGTGGTGATAAAAAAAGTCGATACCACCCGGGCGATAATATCGAGTTCTCCGATTAGAATTCCGGCTTCCGCAATCAGAAAGGTGAGCAGGAGGGCGTTGCGGGGTTCGTTTTCCTTGCCGTGCCCTTTTGCGAAAAACTTGGGCGTAATGTTGTCCACTGCCGTGGCCTGCAGAATTCTTGGCGCGCCCAGAATGCTGCCAATGGCAGAGGAAATGGTGGCCGCCCAGATCCCTGCGATCACCAGGGGCGGGTATAGAGAAATTTCCAGGAGAATATTCGGATTATTGATCAACGTGCCTGCGTCCACCCTGGACAAAAGAAAGAAGGGCAAGCTCACATACACCGCCAAGCCCACAATAATCGCGGAGATGGTTCCGACCGGGATGGTTTTCTGGGGGTCTTTCAAATCGCCGGACATGGACACACCGGCCTCAAACCCGGTGACCGCCGGGAAAAAAATGCCGAACAGCACCATCATCGCCGGTGCGGTTGCCTGGGGCAAAAGGGGGATTTTTTCCGGAATGTAGGCGGAGTGGCCAAACAGAACCGATATCAGGGACAGGACGATGGCGCCCAGGATGAAAAACTGGCATTTCATGGCAAGGGAGGTGCTGATGAAGGTGAGAACCGTCACCAGCAGAAGAATAACTGATCCGGTCATGCGGATGGCATTAACGGAACTTTCAATCCCCCAGTAGTTGTTGAAACTTTCCGAAAAACCGATGATATACAAACTGACGCTGAACGACAGTCCGAAAAAAAGGGCGATTCCCAGTGTGCCGCCGATGGACAGTCCCAGGCTCCGGGAGATGATGTAATAACTGCCGCCGCCTTCCACTTTTTTATCCGTTGCAATGGAAGAAACGCTTAACCCCGTGCAGATGGAAACGACATGGGCCACCAGAACGATTCCAACCACCATATAAAGTCCGGCCTGGCCTGTGATCCACGGCAGCCGCATGTACATGATCACGCCGAGAATCGTGAGAATGGATGGGGTGAACACCCCTGCGAATGCGCCGTATTTTTTTGCCTGTGCCATATGTCGCTGCTCCTGAGTTGTAACTCAATCAATCGCTTCCAGCCGTAGATCCGGAGAGATTCTGCTGATCAGGGAAGATTGCCGGAATAATTGACAAAGTTTATCGCATGCAACGGGCGATTGCAAATACCATATTGTGATTACACAAAATTATGGGTATTTAAGTCTATGGTATGTGTGTTTTAATTAACAGCTGTGTGTTTTTTGAAAACAATGGTATACATAATTACACATTGCTGACGGGAAGCAATGGTGTTTGATTTTGTTAAATTAAAGCTTTACAGGGATTCACACGGATTTGCGTGTCATCCTGATTTTTTTGGCTCTGGTTTTGCACGTAATCATTATTGCAGATCGTTTGATTTAATTTTTCATTGTTAAAGCAGGGACAGGTAGAAACCATATGCACATCAGGCCGAAAAATAACACCCGGATTCTTCGTGTGGCAGGGTTGCGGCGGCAGGTCGAGAAGAATGAAAGCCGCCTGAAGGGACCGGAATGTTTGAAAGAAAGCAAAATGGATCAAATTGAATTCATTCTGGACCGGTTAAATGAAAACGAAAAAATCCAGCGCAAATTTCATGAATTGGAATCAAAAATTCTGACGATTTTAAATTTTAAGGATTTTTTTGAAATTCTGCTGACTGAAATGGGAAATATCTTCAATATTCCCTATGTATGGCTGTCGGTTATTAAAAAAAGCAGTCTGGCGAATTTAATCAATCCGTTAATCCATTCAAAAATCATCATTGAAAAAACCAAATTCATCAATCGGTCAGACTTTGACGAAATTCTCGGAAACGTTTCAACCCCTCTTCTTTTAAGTAAAAATCTTGAACCATATGCTGTTTTTCTGCCCAAGGACAGCAAATTTCACACGGGCTCCATGGCCATCGCACCGGTCCAGATTGACGGTGAAATCGTCGGCAGCCTGAATCAGATGGACCATGCGGCCACCCGGTTTGAACCGGATATGGATACGTCTTTTCTTGAACAGTTGATGACGAAAATTTCGCAATGCCTCTCAAATGTGGCGGCCCACGAAAAATTGAAATATTTCGCCTACCATGACCCGTTGACCGGACTTTTGAACCGAAGGGCCTTTGAAGCCGCTCTCAGCCGCGAGTTTTCCCGCTCAAAACGGCATTCGCATGACCTCAGTCTGGTTTTTCTGGATTTGGATAAATTCAAGCAGATCAACGATAAGTACGGCCATGACACCGGCGATGAAGCGCTCATATATGTCGCGGAAACACTTCAATCCATTGCTCGGGAAGAAGATATAGTCGCTCGGTTTGCCGGTGATGAATTTGTGATTATTCTTCCGGAAACAGCGGCCGACAAAGCTGAAATGCTGATGAAACGGACACAGGCGTATCTGGACAGCCACCCGCTGAATCACAATGGCGCCGGGATCGCCATTTCCCTCACCTATGGCATTACTTCCACCCAGGACATGGAGATTGACAGCGCAGCGCTGCTCCTGAAAAAAGCAGATGAAAAGCTGTATATTGAAAAGGGGAAAAAACGGGTGGATTCCAGGGGTGCCATACCGGATTAACCGGCTTTTCTTCTACAGAGGCAGGCTGACTGATTTTACGATCACTGTAAATTATAATTAAACGACGAAAATAATTAAAAAAACGATCAGCGGCTATCGGTTTTATTCAAAAAGCTTCTGGATAAGGAAGCAGGCGCAATGCTTCAATAAACCGATAGTCCCGCTGGTTTTTTGAAATAAGCTGAATATCTGTGACAATAGCTGTTGCGGCAATCAGTGCGTCGGCTATCTGCAAGCCGTGGCTGAGACGATATTGTTTTAATAAATCAATGGCTGTTTCAGAAATTTGCTCACTGACATTGATAATCTGAAACCTTTCTAAAAAATGATCCAGAGACCGCAGCTCATTTTTGTCCCGGCACCCGATGATCAGTTCCATTTGCGTAACGCTGCTGACAACGGCGGAAAACTGCTGGTCGACCTGCTGGAGACAGTTTACGGCTTCATTCACATTGCGAGCGACGTCAATAAGAATATCGGTGTCAATGAGTATCATATCAAGTTGTCCCGCCCCATTCAGACTCCCGGACATTGCGCACCCATTTACTGCTGTCTTTCATGTCGTCACGGTCCTTCCATATCCCGATGAACGGATCATTGATAATATTATTCCGGCTGGCTGTCTTTTGCGGTTTTTTATATCGTGTTTTCAAGAAAGAAATAAAATCAGCAACCTGTTGTTGTGCTTCCGGGGGAAGGTTTGATATGTCATTATAAATTTTTTTCGGTTCCATTTTTTTCCTCTTTATTTCATTGCCAGTTCTTCAAAACGATGCTTTTTTATAAAAGCTTCAAGAATCTCCTTGAGCATATGGCGATCTTCTTCCGGCAGTGCGTCTATCTGAATATACTGATCAACCAGTTCAGCGTCTTTGACCTTGCCTTTAACCCGATTCTTACCGTTTTTAAGCAGATAATCAAGAAGAAGGATATGGGGGGCCAGGATTTTTACTTGATTCATATTGTCTTTCATCCAAAAATTCATTATGTTATTTCCACTTTACCCAAAAGACTATTCGGGGCTAATTCTGCTTAACTGACTAAAGGAATTCATATGCAGCCCATAAAAATTGGCATTATCGGCACCGGGAATTGTGCAAGCTCGCTGCTTCAGGGAATCGAATATTATCGGCACAAGTCAAAAGAAGACTCCATCGGTCTGCTATACTGGGAGATCAACGGATATCAACCTTCAGATATTGTTGTATCGGCGGCATTTGATATTGATCAGAGAAAAGTCGGCAAGGACGTTCATGACGCCATTTTTCAGCCGCCGAACTGCACCCTGAAATTCGCCGAAAACATGCCGTCCGCAAACGTCACCGTATCAATGGGCGCAATTTTAGACGGGTGTGCGGATCATATGAAAAATTATGATGAACAATACACCTTTATGCCGAGCGATCAGCCAGAGCCGGACAAAAATAAAGTCATTGAAATCCTGAAAAGTTCCGGCACGGAAATATTGTTGAATTATCTGCCGGTAGGGTCGGAAAAAGCCACCCGGTTTTATGCGGACTGTGCGGTTGAGGCCGGGGTTGCCTTGATTAACAACATCCCGGTATTTATTGCAGGCGACCCGGAATGGGCGAAAAAGTTCAAAAAAGCCAAAATCCCGATCATCGGCGATGATATCAAATCCCAGATGGGGGCCACCATCATTCACCGTTCCCTGGTGAATCTGTTTGCCAGACGGGGCGTGAAAATCGACCGCACCTATCAGCTGAATACCGGCGGCAATACGGATTTTTTAAATATGAAGGATACAACGCGGCTGCTTTCAAAAAAACAGTCCAAAACCGAAGCTGTCAAAGCGGTCATGAGAGAAACAACGGATGACCGGAATATCCATATCGGCCCCAGCGATTATGTTCCCTGGCTTAATGACAACAAAGTGGCGTTTATACGAATGGAAGGCCGGATCTTCGGCAATGTTCCCATGAATCTGGAACTGAGGTTGTCGGTTGAAGATTCTCCGAATTCCGCCGGGGCAGCCATTGACTGCATCCGGTTATGCAAACTGGCCCTGGATCGGGATCTCGGCGGGGTGCTTGAGGCGCCGTCGGCTTTATACTGCAAACGGCCGCCGGTTCAATACACGGATGACGTCGCGTTTTCCATGATCGCAGAGTTTATCTCAGGTGATTGATATTGCTGAAAAAAACATCACCCACATCTCCCTTGTCCGTCACGGTCATGTAAAAAATCCCGATGATATTTTCTATGGGCGTCTTCCGGGGTTTCAACTGGATAGTAACGGGCGCGCGGAAGCGGCCCGGGCGGCTGAGGCGCTTAAAACCAGCCGGCTTGACGGTGTCTACAGCAGTCCGCTGCTCCGCACCCGCCAGACGGCAGTTGAAATTCTTAAATTTCATCCCCATCTGAAACTAAAAACATCGTCCCTGATCACGGAAGTTTTCACGGTGTTTCAGGGTCAGCCGAGCAACATGCTGGCGCCTTATGCCTGGGACGTTTACGCCGGGAAAGATCCGGAATACGAACAGCCTGAAGATGTGATGAAGCGTGCGAACAAATTTATCCGGCGCATTCGAAAACGGCATTTTGGGCGGCATGTGGTTGTGGTCACTCATGGGGATGTAATCCTGTTTGCCATTTTTCAGGCAAACAAGATTCCCGTCACTGCGGCAAATAAAATAAATTTAAATGAATTGGGCGTCCTTAAAAATTATCCGGCAACCGGGTCCATCACCACGCTGACTTATCAGACCGCTGACATGGAAGAATTCCCAACCGTGTCTTATTCGGCTCCTTCAATAAAATAGCCGCCCCTCAATACGGGATTTTCACCTGATGAAATCCCTCCGCATAAGTAAACCCGGTAGCCTCGGCCATCTCCCGGCATTTATGTTTGATCCAGGCTTCAACATTTTCAGCCCCCATGGAAGCCATCTGACTTGTATGGCAGAACAACGCCGCCAGTTTGGTGTCCATGAATCCCGTGATATCAAGCCGCAGATTGATATCTTCCGATCCCCAGAACCAGATTTCCTTTACCTTGTGCGGCAGAATGCCTTCTTCCATCAAATCCGGGTATGCCATGTGGTCCCTGGCATAGGGGAAGACGGCATCGAGGGTCACCTGACCGGTGATACGGTGGTCCCGGTGCCAGATGTATTTCCGGTAAGGGTCTGAAGTAACGATGATATCGGGCCGGTAGAGCCGAATCATGCGGACAATATGCTTCCGGAAATCCGGCGTGTCCTCCAGGCCCTGGTCCGGGTACCTTAAAAACTCGACTTCATGGACTCCCAGGCGAGCGGCAGCCTGGCGCTGTTCTTCCTCGCGAATCTGCGCAAGCTGCTGCGGTTTCATGTCCGGATCACTGCTGCCTTTGTCGCCGTTGGTGCAAATAACATAAACCACCTGCTTTCCGTCCGCCGTCCATTGGGCGACCGATCCGGCAACGCCGAATTCCGCATCATCCGGATGGGCGGATATAATCATATAGTCAGCCTTGGTTTTCAAATCTGTTTCCCTTCGTAACCTTTTGATATTCTGCAAGCATTAATTTTGCCGTATTTTTCCATGAGTAATCCAGAACAGACGCCCGGATCTGGTTGGGATTGAATCGTCCCTGCCGCTGGCTGTCTGCAACTTTGATAATCGCTGCCGCCATTGCCTTGTCGGCGGGTTCTTCCAGAACATATCCGTTGGTAGGGTTAATGATCTCCGGCAATCCGCCCACTGGAGCCGTCACAACCGGCGTGCCGCATGCCAGAGACTCCAGACCCGCCAGACAAAAACTTTCATGATAGGACGGCACCACCAGCATATCTGCGGCGCTGTAATACGCAGGCAAAAGCGCCTGGTCCTTCCGGCCCAAAAGCGCCACTGCCTTTTCAATATTTAAACCTCTGATAACGGATGGTAATTGTTCATTTTCATCATCCCCTCCGATGACCAGAAGTTTGAATCGGTGTTGATCCTGTTTAGCGTTATTAATATGCGGCATGATTTTCAGCAACCGGTCCAGCCCTTTCACCGGCACATAGCGGCCCACGTAAAGCAGGAGCTGTTCTTTGCCATGCAACCCCAGTTTCCGGCGGGCGGCACTCTGATTCATCGGCTGAAACAATTCCAGGTTGACTCCGGCCGGAACAACGCCGATTTTTTCATTTTTCGCGTGATACAACGATATTAATTCATGCGCCTCATTCCGTGTTGAGGCAATGATCCGGTCACAGGCCGCAGCCAGTTCTTTTTCCTGTTTAATGCGAAAATCTGGTTCCGACTCCTGCAAACAGGCACGGTTTTTGACAGCGCCCATGGTATGAAATGTCGTTACATGCGGAATCCCTTGTATTTGCTTTATCTGATTCCCCAGGATTCCGGAAAGCCAGTAGTGGCTGTGGATCAGATCATAACGTAAGCTTTCTTTTTTCACTGTCTGATTAAAGGCTTGAAGGACTGCCGGTAAATAATCAAACAGATTCTCCTTGAAGATGAGTTGATCGGATTTGACGTTCAGGTTGATCAACCGGACATTGTTAAACAAAGAAATTATGGAAGGCGATGACTGAGTTTGACTTAAAGTGAACACATCAACAAGGATTCCGAGATAGCCGAATTCTTTGGCCAGTTCCCGGATATACACACTCATGCCGCCGGTATCACGGGTTCCCAATTCGCCGGCGGGGCTGGAGTGAATACTAAGCATGGCAATTTTGTCAATATTCTTTGCGTCTGAAAATTTCTCATTCAATGGGGGCATGATTTTTTGAGACCGGTTTTATTCTTTTAAGGCCAAGGTCAGCCGGTATAAGGTCACGGGCCGACCGCCCAATCGTTTTTTGTATGCTTCATCACCTTTTAAAAAATCATAGCAGGCCATTTTTTTTTCAATAGCGTGTTTAATGCTGAAAATCTTTCCAAGGGATCCGGCGCTCAGATGTTTAAACTCCGGGTGATAGCCGTTATTGTATAAAAAGAGGGTATTTGCATATTCAAAACAAAGAGTGGATGCCGCAGCCTTTCCATCAATTCTCAGAAAACCGAGCTGCAGCATGTGCCTTTCGGCCATTGTTTTTGCCAGAGACTGGAAAAAAGACGTCATCTGAGCCGTTAAAAACTCCGACTTATCTTTCCGGCTTGCCTGAAATAAGGATAAAAATTCATTAAATGTATCGTCAACCGGCCCTTTGTTATTGAATACATGATAGTCAATTTGCCCCGCCTCATGAAGCCTTTTGATTTTTCTGCGCACCTCGTGACGCTGCCTGCAGCTTAAAAGGCCGAGATATTCTTCCCAGGTTTCCGGCAATTCCAGTTGATAATACCGGTCCACCGGCTCACAGATTAAATGATATCCCAATTTTTCAGCCGCTTTTGATAACCCGGCCAGGGCCGTTGAATCCGGGCGCAAGGCCCCGAGTTCGATGCGGCGGATATTCATTTTTTTCAAATAATCCAGAATCAAAGTAAAAAAGAGATCCGGACAGGTGTCTGTTAAAATCATGTCCTGATAATCGCAGACCGATTCACTGCCAAGGAATTTTGCCGTATGCCCGTCCAGCATGAACGGCGCAATGCCCAGCAATGTTGCGTCTGACCGGACAGCTAAAATCGCCGGTGTGTTACCCGCGCCGAACGCCTGCCACCAGGTTTTCAGCCAGAACGGCAGCACAAACAGGCAATTCCAGTTCAATCCATTGGATTGTTCGAGATAGGCCTGTTCGAGTTCTTCAAAGGACATGGAAGTGACACTGACAGAATTTTTATCGGGTCGCTCAGTCACTGTTTTGTCTCATTTGCCATGTTTGCCCGTCTTTTGTGTCTTCCACAATGACATTCGCCTGATCCAGTATCTTTCTTATTTTATCCGCGTCCGGCCATCTTTTTTCCGTCCTGTAATCCGCCCGCAATTCAAGGAGCCGGGAAACCAAGGGTTCTATTACTGACTGGGCGCTGTCCGGCCGGGCTGCCATTTCAACCCCTAAAAGTACGATCAGGTCGCGAAGAACTTCCCTTGCCTGGGTAATATTTTCTTCACTTTCCAGATTCCCCTGGGCCTTCCAGAGAGTGCTGTCCAAATCAAGTAACGATTTGATCATTTTTTTGGCA
The DNA here is from genome assembly GCA_003599885.1 of Desulfobacteraceae bacterium. Lineage (GTDB taxonomy): Bacteria > Desulfobacterota > Desulfobacteria > Desulfobacterales > Desulfosalsimonadaceae > SURF-3. The sequence continues at coordinate 112,820 of QZKW01000035.1, forward strand.
TCACGCGCATCCAGTCCTTCCCGAAAGGCGGTTTCAAGAAGATGAATGCCTTTCCAGAAATCGTTATCCTCGATATCAACTGCTTCGGTCGTTTCAATGGTGTTTCGGGAATTCATTCCTCCGGGAGCCTTCGAGAGCCCTTCCTGGAATAATTGCAGAGGAACGGTTTCCCCTTTGCCAAAAGACAGTTCCCGGCCTGACTGCCGGATGACGATATTGCCCAACCCCCTGATTTCGGCGGTTTGCGTTTCGAAATCCATAATGCAGGCAGTATGTTCATCCAACCCAACAATGAAGGTGTCATGGGGCAGCAGGGCTTCCAGTTTCTCAAAACGGGAGGCCCCCATATAGCAGAACCGCGTATCATGCGTCCCGCCTTCGGCATTGTTCCAGTGGGGAATCACCACCAGGTTCAGGCCAAAATGCGACAGGAGATCCAGGCCGTCAATCCAGTGAAGCGGCTGGCCCACTTTATAAATTTCATACACCGGCAGCGTGTGGCTCCCGACTGTCAAAGCGGCGGCGCTGGCGGCGGTCAGGCAGGCCCCTGATTCAAGCCGTTTGACAATAATGTCAGGGATGTTTGATTGTTGCAAGTGTGATACCGTATACGTGGGGCTGCCGGGCCCGATTAAAAAGAAGTCCGCGTTTTTTAACTTGCGATAGGCGGTTTCGATCTCAAATTCGGTTGCAGTGTCTGCGGATTTAAATGATGCGATGGAAAGGGGGTGTTGGACATGATGGTGGAAATATTGCACGGCTTTTCTTGAAATTTCATCCGCATTGAGCTGAAAACCGGCCGGGGTATCCAGAAACACCGCTTCCGGTGAACCGCCCTGCCGGGAGAGCATCTGTTTATGAACATCCACCATGGTGGATGTCAGCTCTCCTGAGCCCATCAAAACAATCTGGCCCCTGGGTGAGGTCATGAAAATTTTTCCTTATTCATTAAAAAATTTGTGTGGAAAATAGGGGTCGTTTTACCGGTTACATTCTAAAGCCGTCAAGTCCGGGAGCATACGTGTCTTTCCTGTTTTTCCGGTACACCGTTGCCGAGCCCTTTCCATGGACATTCCATTGATCGCTTCCCTGTTTCCGGATGATGCCGGTCTCCTCATCAATACCCACAATTGCCGCATCCGGCAACTGATTTTGAATTGTTTCAGTCCATTGTTTGCCGGTTTTCTCATGATGGGGAATCACAATCATATGGGGAAGAAGGTTCAGGCCGGGCTGAAGTTGTCTGTTTTCAGGATTCAAAAACCATTCACATAAAACCATGGCGCCGGCGCTGCTGCCGGCCAAAATGGCCCCCCGGTGATATGCATCCAGAATGGCGGCCCAGCAGGCGCTTTCCCGCATGGTTTTTTCCAGATAACCGGGAAATCCGCCGAGAAGATAAATCAAATCGGCATTTGCCAGACTTTCGGCCAGTTGCCTGTCATTGGCGGAAGCGGCATCGATGATCGGCAGGCTTTGGACATTTTTCACACCCAGGGACTGAAACCAGCGGACCCCGTTGTTCCCGGCATGTTCATGATTGTTGTCCGGAGCGGCGGCCGTGGGGATAATACAGACCGTCACTTCTTTTTTCCCGGTCAGGGCAATGGCCTGCCGGTCGGGTTCTGTCATGCGGCCCTGAAACTCAGCGCCTCCTGCCAGTAGAAGGCCTCCCATTTTAGCTGTCCTTTCGAAATTCAGGTCAAAATTTAAGGAGATAAAAAAACAGGGAATTGTTATTTTTCGTAAAACAGATACTATTATATCCGGTATGGTATGAAAATTTTAGTTGTTTGCGAAAACAGCAGGCATTGAAATTTTGCCGGAACAAATTTTTTAATGAGACATGCGAGGTGACCATGAAGCAGAATGATATTATTGTTTATGGTGCGTATTGGTGCCCGGACTGCCGGCAGAGCAAACTGTTTCTGGGAGAACATCAGATTCCCTATCAGTGGGTGGACATTGAAGAAGATCCAAAGGCCGAACAGTTTGTTATCGAAAAAAACAACGGCAAGCGAATCATTCCCACCATTATTTTCCCGGACGGAACCGTATTGGTTGAGCCAACCAACGCCGAACTGGCGGAAAAGCTCAATTTGAAAACCACTGCCAGGCACTCGCATTATGACCTGATTATAATCGGCGGCGGTCCGGCAGGACTGACCGCGGCCATATACACGGCAAGGGAGGCCATTGACACCCTTGTCATTGAACAAGCGGCATTCGGCGGACAGGCCGCCGGCACGGAAAAACTGGATAATATGCCGGGCTTTCCGGAAGGGATATCCGGTATCGAATTTTCCGAACGGCTTCGTCAGCAGGCTGAGCGGTTCGGCGTGGAACTTCTGCAGACGCAATCGGTTGTAAAACTTTTTTCAAAAAACAACTACCGGTGCGTTGCCACAGGTGACGGCACTGTTTACAGCGCCAAAGCAATTATTATTGCCACCGGCAGCCGGTATAAAAAATTAAATGTCCCCGGAGAGAAGGACTTTCTCGGCGCAGGGGTGCATTATTGCGCCACCTGCGACGGACCGTTTTACAAAGGAAAACATGTGGCGGTGGTGGGCGGGGGCAACAGCGCGACGGAAGAAAGCCTGCTGCTGACCAAATTTGCTGAAAGCGTTACCATACTGGTCCGGGAAAAAGAGTTTAACGCCACCCGGTTGATCCAGGAAAGTGTGCTGAGCCACCCGAAAATCAATGTACGATTTAACACAGAAGTGACTGAGTTCAAGGGTAAAAAATCAAAATTATCCAGATTGAAAATAATAAATAATCAGACCCAAAAACAAGAAGAGCTCCCTGTAGACGGCGCATTTATTTTTATTGGACTGACTCCGAATACGAATTTTCTGAAAAAAGGCGAAATCCTTTTGAATGACTGGGGATTTATTGTTACCGGCCATGAATTGTCCCATGTCAGCCCCCGGCTTAAAGGGTATGCCAGCCGGGATCCTTCTCTTTTGGAAACCAGCCTCCCCGGTGTATTCGCCGCCGGAGATGTCAGGGACAGCAGCACCAAACAGGTGGTCAGCGCGGCAGGTGAAGGGGGAACCGCTGCCCTGCTGGTCCGGGAATACCTGAAACGGGTATGATGGCGGGGGGTGAAAACCTCGCTTGCTGATCGGAATGCCGCTTTATTTTCCACCGCAAAAGAACGCAAAAAGCGCGAAAGAAAAATCACTTTTTTAAAAAAATAGTGACGCGAGGGGCGGAAATGATGCATGGCGCTTGGAGCGCAGGGGTAAAGTTATAAGTTTGAAGCGTCTGAAGTGCGCTAAGGTTGATGATGCGCTTTGCGCTGATTTTTTATTAAAATTGTACTTATCACTTCCAATTTTTTTTCTTTGTAATTAAAACATGACCTGTCGCCGATGGGGTTTTTCGCCCATTGCGACGCGGCTCTGCCCTTTCTGGTTTCCGTGGATCACGGGGCAAACTGTCTGAGCGGATAAATGCCGATAAACAAGACAGGCGAAGCTTATGGACACTGGCAGGAAAGAAAGTTGACACAAGAAGAGGCTTTGCGTTTGCTGAGTGTTTGCGAGTATAATATGCCCCCTCGCCCGATTGTGAAACCCTTTGAAACGCGACCACCCATGGGTTACATTCTCTGCATTTACTTTTTTTGTGTTTTAAAATCCCACAGTGCTTTAAATCCCATTGACGTCCGGCGGATGTGTGTTACATTATTAAACAGATAACGGCGTTCAGGAAGCAAAACTGCATTTCTTAAATTGCCGCAAAATAATCGGTCCCAGATATCAACATTCGGAGATAAAACCGATGCCCACCCCTTACTGGCCGGATGCCTATGTCAGCAAACGGCGGGAAGCCCCCGAAGCGATTAAAATGATTCGCTCTGGTCAACGGATTTTTATCGGCTCATCCTGCGGGGAACCCCAGCATCTGGCCAATACCCTTATCCATATGGCCGATCATTTTTCGGATCTTGAAATCGTTCGCCTCATGAGCATTTCGGACTCACCGGTCACCCGCCTGGCAAATGAAAACATTTACGAAAATTTCAGCATCCGGAATATTTATCATGGGTCCGCCGCTGCCAAACACCTGGCATCCAGCAAACCCTATATCACGCCCATTAATCTTTCCGCAGTGCCCGGCTTGTTTCTGAAACGTCAGCTTCCCCTGAATGCCGCACTAGTCCAGACCTCTCCGCCGGATGATTTCGGATGGATGAGCCTGGGCATTTCCGTTGATATCTGCATGGCGGCGGTTCAGTCCGCCGATCTGGTCATTGCCCAGGTCAACCCGAAAGTACCCCGGGTTCTGGGCCGCAGTTTCATTCATGTGAATGATGTGGATGTGGTGGTGGAAAAAGAGGAACCGCTTCTGACCCTCGACAATCTGCCGGAATTTGAGACCGCCCACAAAATCGCCCGTCTGGTGGCCAACCTGATTGAAGACGGCTCCACATTTCAACTCGGCCTGGGCGCGACCCCCAAGGCCATCTTGATGGCGCTTGCAGGTAAAAACGACCTGGGGGTTCATACCCAGTTTATTATCGATGGCATCATGGATCTGGTGTCCATCGGGGTCATCACCAACCGCAACAAAGGCATCAATAACGGCAAGCTGGTGGCCAGCACGGCAGTGGGGTCAAACAATCTGTACGACTTTATTCATGACAATCCGTCCATTGAGTTTTATCCGTCGGATTACGTCAACCATCCCGGCATTATCTCCCAGCACAATAAAATGATGTCGGTCAATATGGTCATGGAAATGGACCTGACCGGTCAGGCATCCGTGGACGCCCTGCCCAATAATTATTTCGCAGGGGTCACCAGCATGATTGATTTTGTGCGTGGCGCGGCCATGTCCCTCAACGGAAAATCCATCCTGCTGATCCCTTCGACTTCCATCGACGGGGAGAGCAGCCGCATTGTCGGGGCAATGGAAAGCGGCGGCGTAGTGATCCCCAGAGGAGACGTTTCCTATGTGGTCAGCGAATTCGGGGCGGTGAATCTTTTCGGAAAAAATCTTCAGGAACGCGCCACAGCCATGATCAGCCTGGCCCACCCGAAATTCCGGGATGAACTATTTATCAAAGCCAAAGAGCTGGGGCTGATGACCCATTCCCGCCAGCTGGGCGACTCCCTTCGCAGCGTGTATCCGGCGGGCCTGGAAGAAACCCGCAGATACGGAGAACAGACCGTTACCTTCCGCCCGGCCAAACCCGTTGATGACCGCCGCATTCAGGAGCATTTCTACACCCTGGACAAAAAAGACGTGGTGGCCCGGTTCTTCCATGAAAAAACATCGTTTCTCAGGGACGACCTGGAAGCCATGTTTGAGACCGACTACATTAAAAACCTGACCCTTCTGGCCCTGACCGGCGAATTCGGTTTCGGCAATGTGGTGGGCATCGGGGCTTACATGATCGAACCCAAAAAAAATATCGCTGAAGTGGCGTTCTCCGTTACCAAAAAATGGCAGGGACGCGGAATCGCGTCGGTTCTCCTGCTGAAGCTCGCCCATGCGGCAAAGGACAACGGTATATCGGGCCTTGCCGCCTACACAGCTCCGGACAACAGCAGCATGATCAAATTGTTCAAAAAACTGCCCTGGAAAGTGAGGCAATCGCTGGATGACGGCATGATGATTTTAACCTGCAATTTTGAAGAAAACGCATAAACAAATAATAAGGAGGTCCTATGACTGAGCACCCCAAATTTTATGACGCACACCTCGAAGAATACCAAAAAGTTGCATACATCAACAGCACTGAACAATACCAGACCATGTACCGCCGGTCCATAGACAACCCGGAGGCATTCTGGGGAGAACAGGCGAAAAAATACCTGACCTGGGACAAAGAATGGGATTTTGTGCTGAAATATGATTTCAGTGAAGCCAACATCCAGTGGTTCGGCGGCGGCAAACTGAACGCCTCCTACAACTGCCTTGACCGGCACCTGCCCGCCCTCAAGGACAAAATCGCCTATTTCTGGGAAGGGGACCGGCCCGAAGATACCCGCACCTATACCTATGGCGACCTCTATGAGCGCGTCAACCGGTTTGCCGCAATCCTGAAATCACGGGGCGTCCAAAAAGGCGACCGGGTGATCATTTACCTGCCCATGATCATCGAACTGCCGGTTTCCCTGCTGGCCTGCGCCCGAATCGGCGCGATCCACAGCGTGGTGTTCGGAGGATTCTCTGCTGAAGCCATCGCCAACCGCGTCAAGGACTGTGACGCCAAACTCGTGATCACGGCAGACGGCGGGTATCGGGGCGGCAAGCCCGTTTCCCTGAAAAACAATGTGGACGCGGCCCTGAAATCCTGCCCCAACGTCACGTCCGTGGTCGTAGTTAAACACACCGGCACGGACATTCAACTGGATTCCCCAAAGGAAATCTGGTGGCATGAGGCAGCGGCGGACCCAAGCCTTCCCGCCTATGTTGCACCTGAGCCCATGGACGCCGAAGACCCCCTGTTTATTCTGTATACCAGCGGCAGCACCGGAAAGCCCAAAGGCGTGGTCCATACCCATGGCGGCTACCTGCTGTATGCGGCCATCACCACGGAGCTGGTGTTTGACCTCAAAAAAGACGAGATCTTCTGGTGCACGGCAGACATTGGATGGATCACCGGGCACAATTATATTGTCTACGGTCCCCTCATCAACGGGCTTTCCAGCGTGATGTTCGAAGGGGTGCCGAGCTATCCGGATTTCGACCGGTTCTGGGCCATTGTCAGCAAATACAAGGTGCAGAAATTCTACACCGCCCCCACCGCCATCCGGGCCCTGGCCAAGGAAGGCGCAACTCATGTGCAGAAACATGACATCTCCTGCCTCAAGCTCCTGGGCACCGTGGGCGAGCCCATCAACCCGGAAGCCTGGCGCTGGTATTACCATCATGTGGGCCGTGACTGGTGCCCGATTGTCGACACCTGGTGGCAGACCGAAACCGGCGGCCACATGCTCACCCCCCTGCCCGGCGTGGCCCCCATCAAACCGGGTTCCTGCTCGTTCCCGTTTTTCGGGGTGGATCCCGTGATTCTGGACGACACCGGCGTTGAAGTAAAATTCCCCAATGAAGAAGGCCTTCTCTGCATCCGCAAGCCCTGGCCGGGTATCGCCCGAACGGTTTACGGCGATCATGAACGCTTCCGGGACACCTATTTCAGCCAGGTGAAAGGCATGTATTTTACGGGTGACGGGGCGCGAAAAGATGAAGACGGATATTTCTGGATTATCGGCCGCATTGACGACGTGATCAATGTTTCCGGGCATCGGCTGGGAACTGCGGAGGTGGAATCCGCCCTGGTGCTGCACCGGATGGTGGCGGAAGCGGCTGTGGTCGGGTTCCCGCACTCCATCAAGGGCCAGGGCATTTACGCCTTCATCATCTTGAAAAGCGGCGTGACCGCATCCGATGACCTGAAGAAAGAACTGGTCCAGCAGGTGCGCAAGGAAATCGGCCCCATCGCCACCATTGACGTGATCCAGTTTACCGAAGGCTTGCCCAAAACCCGGAGCGGTAAAATCATGCGCCGCATCTTGAAAAAAATCGCCGCCGGAAAACTGGACGAACTGGGCGACACCTCCACCATTGCCGACGAATCCGTCATCACCACCCTGATTGACAAACGGGAGGATGTGTCGGCGTTGTAGCGGCTTGTTTGGAAACCCTGGAACAAACCTGACAACAAAAGGCGGAACTCGTTGAAAACACGGGGTTTGATCATCCTTATTATACCCGTAGGAGCGGGCCATGCCCGCGATCATTTCCGCAATCGCGGGCATGGCCCGCTCCTACGGCCGAAACGATGATCAAATCCAAAATACGCAGTGCGACAGGTGTAGTGATGATAGCGCAGAACCTGTCGCACCTGTTCCATCAGCTTCAATTTGGGGTCGGGCTTGAGTTTGGGCTTATTTCCCATGTATCAAAAATGTTATACCTCAATTGATGAGTTGAAACATGAAAAAATTGGTTGAACTTTCAAACGAAGAAGCAAGAAAGCACTTCCTTAAAGGGAGCAGCTACTTCAACGGAGATATGCCCAGCTACATCAGTTTTGAGCCGATTTTGGCTGAAGTTGAGGCGGTGTTGAATGGGGGATACTACTCTGCATTTAAGTCGGCAAATCCAAACGACTATTCAGGCGTAAATTACAATTTCGTTGCAAATAAGGACGGAAAGCTCGCGTGGCGGCCATATGAGCTAATACACCCAGCGATTTATGTCTCCTTGGTGAATGTGCTATGCGATCCAGAGAACTGGTTACTTGTTACTAAGCGTTTGTCGGAGTTTGACGGTTGCGCAATTGACTGTTGCAGCGCTCCTGTGCTGTCACTGGATAATCAAACAGATGTGGCAAAGCAAATTAGAAGTTGGTGGCAAAGTGTTGAGCAGCAGTCATTAATCTATTCGATGGAGTTCAGTCACGTTCTTCATACCGATGTAATAGACTGTTATGGTTCTCTATACACACACAGTATTTCTTGGGCACTCCACGGAAAAGAAAACGCGAAAAATAATAAACGAAATAAATCTCTTCTAGGAAACAAAATTGATTGGCACTTCCAAGCGAGCCGGTATGGCCAGACCAACGGTATCTCACAGGGTTCTGTCTTGATGGATTTCGTCGCGGAGATCGTGCTTGGTTATGTCGACGAACTGATCAATCACACGCTGCATGATCAGACTGATTTTCGCATTCTCAGATATCGTGATGACTACAGGATATTTGCCAATAGTAGTGATGATCGGGCTGAAGAAATACTGAAAATAGTCAGCGATAGTTTGCGGTCGGTCGGGATGAAGCTAGGAGTATCGAAGACTTTCTTAAGCAGGAATGTCGTTGAGGGTTCAATTAAGCCTGACAAGATGGCAGGCATTGACCTACAAGACCTCGGTGAAGCAAATGCAAAGACCATTCAAAAACAACTTCTGAGGCTACATTCATTTGGACAGCGGTTCCCAAATTGCGGAACTCTCCGGCGTTTGGTTAGCGAGTTTCACTCCAAGATTTCTAAGCAAGCCGAAAAACCCGATGACCTTGAGGTGCAAGTTGCAATTGCAGCAGACATTGGCTTCGTTTCCCCATCTACTTTTCCCGCCGTTGCCGGTATCCTGAGTCATCTCATTTCACTCGCCTCAACAGAAGAAAAATCTCGACTGTGGACGAAGGTTTGTAAAAAGATGAGGCGTGTGCCTTATAACGGTTACCTCGAAATATGGTTGCAGCGGGTGACTCAGCCGAAAGCTGTTGGCATACCGTTCAATAGCGATGAGCGAATATGTCAAATCGTGAATGGTGAAACTCCAAATCTATGGGAAAATGGATGGATCAGATGTGATGGTTTAAAGGACGCTTTGAAAGTATCAAAAATTGTTGTGGGTTCAGCGGTTGATACTCCAGAATTGGTACAACCTGAAGAAGTCGAGCTGTTTAAAAAAAACGCATGGGCGTACTGACGCAAATTTTCACCTCGCGAAAAAGATTGCGGCCTAGCATAAGAATCCACCGAACGGCTACAGCCGCCGGTGACCCTTACGTTAGACCACACGGGAGCGACACATGTATTTATTCTTCGACACAGAAACGACCGGGATACCAAAGGACTACAATGCACCAGTTTCAGATATTAAAAACTGGCCGCGACTTGTGCAAATTGCATGGTTGGTCACTGATAAGAATGGAAATGAAATCAAGAGCGCAGAGTACATTATCAAGCCAAACGGTTTTTCGATTCCCGAAGAAGTAGCCAAGATTCACGGAATCACTAACGAGCTTGCCAGCCGATCTGGTGTTGACTTGAAGCCTGTTCTAGAAGAAATCACAATAGATATTTCTACAGCCATGGTCTTAGTTGCGCACAATATGAAGTTTGATGAAAAGATACTCGGCGCAGAGTTTTTACGAATGGGCTACCTCAACCATATTGACGAAAAACCAAGAAAATGTACGATGCAATCATCAACAAACTTCTGTCAGATTCCTGGCCCATATGGAAACAAATGGCCAAAATTACAGGAACTTTACAAGAAACTTTTTCGAGAAGACTTTGATAATGCCCATAACGCCCTTGCTGATGTCAGAGCTTGTTCAAAATGCTACTTCGAACTTAGGCGAATTGGCGTTATGGAATAGCAAAATGAAATCCAGCCAATCGCCATGCTCCGGCTGATTTTTGTACGAAATAATAAGAGATGGATAGCCAAATCAACCATTAACAATTGATTATTAACCATGACTTTACGGGTTGGCATTGCGCGGGATGAACGGTTTCTGGAACATAAAACCGGTCATTTCCATCCGGAGCATCCCAAACGCCTGGAAACGGTTTACCGGATGATCGACCGGCATTTCAAGGACCGGCTGATCGCCGTTCCCCCGGAACCGGCAACCCTGGAACAGATGGAAAGAATCCATACCCAGGCTTATATCAAACGCATATTAAAAACCGCTGATCAGCGGATCACGAGCCTTGCCCCGGACACACCCATCAGTGCGGATAGTTATTTAGCTGCCTGGCTGGCGGCTGGGGCATGCATCAAAGGCGTCGACAGCCTGATGGATCTGGACTGCGATGCTTTCTTTGCCCTGATACGCCCCCCCGGACACCACGCGCTGCCGGACCGGGCATCAGGCTTCTGCCTGTTCAACAACATCGCCATTGCGGCCCAATACGCCCTGGACCGGCACCATCTCCGCCGGATTCTGGTGATTGACTGGGACATTCATCACGGCAACGGCATCCATGATATTTTCTATAACAGCCGGGAAGTGCTCTATTTTTCCACCCATGATCTCCTGCTCTTCCCCTATTCCGGAGAATTGACGCAGACCGGTGGAGAAAGCGCCCCCGGCTACACGGTCAATGTGCCCATTACCAGGGAACTGACCGATGCCGACATGATTTACCTTTACCGGGAAATTCTCCGGCCGGTCATTAAAGGGTATCAGCCCCAACTCATCATGGTAGCCGCAGGGTTTGACGCCCATACCGACGACCCCATCGGTCGGTCCCGCCTGACTGAGGCGACCTACCGGGGCATTACCCGGCTGCTGATGGATTTACGGTCCGTGGCGGACAAGCCTCCCCTGTTTTTCGCTCTCGAAGGCGGCTACCATCAGCGGGCGCTTGCCGACTCCATCCAGGCGATCTTAACAGAACTGTTATCCGACCAGGCATCCGAACCGCCCGATACTCCCCAGAGTCCTGAAATTGTTGATCTGGTGGCGAATGTCCGGTCCATTCATTCTTCTTATGGGGTCTTCCATGATTAAAGCCCGAATCCCGGCCCGCAACAACTCCGCCAACCTTTGCGCCTACGAAAAGTTTCGCACCCGATTTCAATGGTCGGACATGGACAAAGAATTTTCATGGGCCGGCAGCGACGGGATGAATATTATTGCCGAATCCATTGACCGGTGGGCGGCAGATGGTAAGCTGCGCGACCACCCGGCCCTGATTTTTTCAAAAGCCGGGGAAAAAGAAATCTTTACTTACGGACAGATGAAAACCAAATCCTGTCAGTGGGCCAACCTGCTTAAATCTTATGGATTTACCGCCGGAGACCGGCTGATTCTGCTTCTGCCGCCCTGCCCGGAAGTCTTTTTCGCCATGGCCGCCTGTGCCCGCATGGGCGTTATTTTCTGCCCGGTATTTTCCAGCTCCAGTTTTTATGAGCTCGAAGCCCGGCTGGAGAACACGGCCCCCAGAGGCGTTCTCACCCTTCCGGATCTGGCGGAAAAAATATCCTACGAATATGCCGGCCAGATTGAGCATATCCTTCTGACCCAAGGCCCGGCGCCGGGGCTGTTTCCCAATGAAAAAGTAATCATTGACCTGCCCAAAGGCATTAATCTGCCCGGACGGATGGAGGCGGACTTTCCGCCGGTATTGCTGCCCTCTGATGCGCCCCTGTATATGATATACACCTCCGGTTCCACCCGCCCGCCCAAAGGGGTCATTCACACCCACCGTGAGATGTCCGGCATCAAGGCATCCGCCCGATGGGTTCTTGATCTCAGCCCCGACACCATCTTATGGACGGACGCCGACCCGGCATGGATCACCGGCACGGTCTACGGCGCGTTCGGCCCATGGCTCTGCGGGGTGACCTCCTTTGTGCAGGGGGACCCCTTCACGGCTTCCAACTGGTACCTGGCCCTTGAAAAATTCAAAATCACCGTGTGGTACACCACCCCGAAAGTCATCCGAGACCTCATGGAAGCCGGGGACGACCTCTCCAGCCGGTACGATCTTTCGGCGCTAAAGCACATCGCCACCGTGGGCGCGCCCCTGGTGCCGGAATTATTTTACTGGGTGGAAAAGCATATTCGCTGCTATCCCCACGACACCTGGTGGATGTCTGAAACCGGTATCATTTGCATCGCCAATCTGCCCTGCAATGACATCAAGCCCGGTTCCATCGGCAAACCCATGCCGGGCATCGAGGCCGCCATCCTGGATGAACAGGGGCTGCCCCTCCCCGCTCTTTCTCTGGGGGAACTGGCCCTGAAAGCCCCATGGCCGGGACTCACCAGCGGCCTGTGGCAGGACAATGAGCGGTTCCAGCGTTATTTTACCGGACAGGGATGGTTTATCACCGGTGATATTGCCGTGCAGGACGAAGAAGGGTATTTTTATCACCAGGGCCGAAACGATGACCTCTTAAAAGCCGGCGGCGACAAGGTCATCGGTCCGTTTGAAATCGAGCAGGTGCTGTGCGCCCATCCGTCTGTTGCGGAAGCGGCCGTGATTTCAAAAGGCAGTGAACCCGGCAAAGGCCTTTCCTACCTCAAAGCCTTCGTCACCCTTAAAAAAGGGTATATTCAATCTTCCCGCCTCAATTACGAAATCAAAAGCTTTATGAAAGGCAACCTGGCCCAGGATATTATTGTGAACGAAATTGTTTTCCTGGACAAACTGCCCAAAACCCGGAGCGGAAAACTCCTGCGCCGGGTGCTGCGGGCGAGGGAACTGGGAATTCCAGGGGGAGATGCGCTGAACATGCAGGACTGAATCTACAAAAGAGAGGCCGCCACAACCTGCCCTAGTGCAATCCCGCCGTCATTTGTCGGAATGCGCTGGTGCCAGAACACTTCAAATCCGGCCTCCGACAGGCGCTTAACCATTTGTTCCGTGAGATACCCGTTTTGAAAACACCCGCCGCTTAACACCACCCGCCTTTCCCCGGACATTCGGGCGACCTGAACCGCCGCTTCGGCAAGGCTATTGTGAAACCCGGCCGATATGACCGCGAGAGGAACCTGCTGGTTTGCTTCTTCCATAATCTGCCGGATCATGGGTTCCCAATCCACCGTCAATGGCATGCCAGTGGATGCATCATGAGGCATGATCCCCACCGGATAGGCGTCTGGAATGGTCGTTCCTTCAATCAAAAACTCAAGGGCCATGGCGGCCTGACCTTCAAACTGGGCATTCTGATGAATGTTTATGATTGAAGCCACTGCGTCAAAAAGCCGTCCCACGCTGGATGTCCTGAATGTATTGATATTTTTCTTCAGTACCACCCGCAGCGATTGACGTTCCGCATCTGTAAATGCCATGAGCGGGTGCAATGGACTGAGATCGAACAATTCCTCGCCGAAAATTTCATACAACAATCCAAATGCCGAGCGTCTCGGTTCTTTTACGGCCTTATCTCCGCCGGGAAGGGGAAATGTCCGCCAGTGGGCAAGGCGGGAAAACGATCCATTTTTAATTTTCAGGAATTCGCCGCCCCAGACCGTTCCATCCGGGCCATACCCCGTGCCGTCCCATGCAATTCCCAAAACCGGCGGATGAATCTGATTTTCCGCCATGCATGATAGGATATGGGCATAATGATGCTGAACCGGAACAACCAACCGCCCGGTGTCCTTTGCGTATTTGGTGGACATATATCCGGGATGCGCATCGCAGGCCACCACATCCGGCGTCGCATCGTAAAGACGCTCAAAATCATTGATGACGGTTTCAAACGCCTTAAACGACCCGAGGGTTTCCAAGTCGCCGATATGCTGGCTGACAAACCCATTGTTTTTAACGGACAAGGCAATGGTGTTTTTCAAATGCGCGCCCACGGCAAGACTGCATTTTCCGGAAGAATCGATCCGGACGGGCAGCGGGGCAAATCCCCTGGCCCGCCGGAAGACTTGCTGCCGCCGCATCCGGATGCAGGCAATGGAATCATCCACATGCCGCACAATGGGCCGGTTGTGGACCAGAAAAAAATCCGCGATATGCTTCAGGCGAACCAGAGCGTCCGTCTCGTCAATGCAGATGGGTTCTTCCGACAGATTGCCGCTGGTGGCGATCACCGGAAAATCCAGCCGGGCCATCAAAAGATGATGAAGGGGCGAATACGGCAGCATCACCCCGAAATAGGGATTGCCGGGAGCCACCGATGCTGCCGGGCGATTGCCGCTATTCCCGTCTTCAGGAAGTCTGCGAAGGAGCACAATAGGCGATTCAGGCGATGTCAGAAGCCGCGCTTCCAGCTCATCCACATGGCAGGTTTCCTCAAGGGCGGCCAGCGACGGAAACATCATGGCCAGGGGTTTCGCCTCCCGGTGCTTTCGCAAACGAAGCGTCCGGACGGCCTCCTCATTGCGGGCATCCGCCATCAAATGAAATCCGCCAATCCCTTTGACCGCCACAATCAACCCCTCGCGAATGGCGTCCGCAGCCCTCATTAATGCCTCCTGATGATGGGCAACCCCCTGCCCGTCAAGGTCCCACAGCGTCAGAGACGGCCCGCAATCCGGGCAGGCGTTCGGCTGGGCATGAAACCGCCGGTCCTCTGGATCATCGTATTCAGCCTGGCATCTGGCGCACATGGTAAACCCCGCCATGGACGTGCCCGGCCGGTCATAAGGCAGGGATTGGATAATACTGAACCGGGGACCGCAATTGGTGCAGTTGGTGAAAGGATATAAATACCGGCGGTTTTGCGGGTCAAAAATCTCGGACAGGCATTCCGGGCAGGTGGCGATATCCGGTAGGATCATGGCGGTTTTACTTCCCCCCGGATCACTTTTCCGGATTTCAAAAAGCAAATACCCCGCAGGTTCCAGGTAGGAAAACTCAAGGCTTTGAATATAGGCAATCTTGGGCTTGTCTTTTTCAATGGAAAGAAGGAACTTCTCAAGACGGGCCGCATCGCCTTCCGCCTCAATCATAACGCCCTGAGCGGAATTGACCACCCAGCCGCGGAGTCCCAAGGAGTCAGCCCGCCGGAAAATAAACGGCCGGAATCCCACGCCCTGAACAGCGCCCTGGATGGTAATACTTAATCGCCGGATGTCCGTCCCCAACTTTTCCATATGCTTTCATTTACCGGAAGCGGTCAGGTAACCGCAGAAGATTGATTATTTGATTGAAATATTCACCGGACGCACATACCATCAGCATGGGGAAAAACAAAACCGATCATTTCTATCGATCCGGCGTTTCCTGCGGCAGGCATGCTTGGCACTGCTTTAACGCTCGAAATTATAAGACTATCCATAACAGGGGAATTGGCCCCGGTCAATTGAAACATAAGACGGGAAACACGCGACAGGCGTTCCGCCTTCGGATACGGAGAAACGCATGACCAAGGAAGAATTTACAAAAAAAATAATCAAATTTGAATGTTGGGGCTTTCTGATTATCATCGTTATTCTGTGGCTGGATGAGATTCTGGACATCCCTGCAGTTGTCTTCGGAGGACAGGCAACCCCCATCAATTATACGGAGAGTCTGTTCGAGACCGTTCTCGTGGTCGGGCTGGCTACGCTGGTCATGATCATGACGCGTCAGCTCTTAGAACGAATCCAGTATCTGGAAGGCATTCTGCCGGTTTGCATGTTTTGCAAGAAAATCCGGAAAGAAGACCAGTGGGTGCCCATTGAAAATTATATCCGGGATCATTCGGCGGCGGAGTTCTCCCACAGTTTGTGCCCCGATTGCCGGGAGGAGCATTACGGGTATCTCAAAGGCTCCAAAGAAAAGATAACAGGGCCAATGGAAACCATTTCGAAATTTTAAATTCCGAAAGCCGGAACGTGGTTTGCCGATCCCATCTTCCGCATCGGGTGTCCGTTAATACAATTTGACAATGGATTCATTTGTGATCATAATGTAATTACATTAAACACAAATGGAGGCAGAAATGACGACTTTAATCAGAATAGGGAATTCTCAAGGCGTTCGGATTCCGAAAGTGATTATCGAACAGGCTCAATTAGAAGATAAGGAACTGGAATTCAAAGTTATTGATGACGGAATATTAATCAAGCCGGTCAGAAAACGCAGAGAAGGCTGGAAAGAACAATTTGATAAAGCCCTTCAATCCCAAACATCAAGCAAGGCTGATCAGGAATGGCTGGAAGCGTCATTGGCAGATGAAACGGATTGGGAATGGTAAATCAAAACATTCAAAGATTTGATATCTGGCTGGTCCAATTAGATCCGGCACAAGGCTCTGAAATAAAAAAAACAAGACCTTGTGTTGTTATTTCCCCGGATGAAATGTCTGCATTAAAGACGGTCATTGTTGCTCCAATGACGTCCCACGGGTTTACCTTCCCAACGAGAATTCCATGTACTTTCCAGGGGAAAAAAGGATTCATTGTGTTGGATCAAATGAGGGCTGTTGACAAATCCAGATTAATTCAGAAACTGGGTGTTATTGCTAAAAATTCTCAGATCAAAACAATCAGCTGCCTGCAAGAGCTTTTTGCGTATTAATGGGAAAGCCAAGCCATAGCCTAAGGGCTATTCCTGACGTCCCTCCCCCACAACTGTTAATTATTACGACAAAATCTACGACTGAAATTTTAAAAAAAATGAGGAAAAGTGATTTCCTGCATTTATTCAAAGGAACGGATCTTTTTGATTTAAATACAAAAATTCGTAACGAACCACAAAATTTAAGTGGGTCGCAGGAATAAAGGCCGTTCCGTTGCCTGAAAAATATTCTCATGCCTGTTTTTTTTACATATTGAAAAATATACTGGCACCCACCGTTGCCCCCTTCCCTCCGAAATAACTAATATTTTAAAAAAAATATTTAATATCAATCAGTTATTTCTATAGTCGCTGCCTTTTCGCATATGGCAAGCAAATTGCAACATCGTTAATAGTGAAGCGATGTTGCAATTTGTCTGACCTTTTCGACCCGAATATGAAAGGCTGCCATGTTTCATTCAACCCGGCTCAAATTCATTTTTACTTTCCTGTGCGTTTCCTTTCTTGCCGGCGGCATATCCCTGTTTATCGGCGCCCGGCTGCTGTATGATGCCGTTCTGCGGGAAGCGACGAACCAGACCCGGCTGGCCCTTAACGCGGCAGAAGATGTTTATCACACCAATGTCCGGTTCGTTGACCTGGCACTGAACATCACCACTCTGGGAATGGGTTTCCGAAACTCGTTTATTGAGCGCGACGTGCCGGATCTGGTTGACCGCCTGGAACGTATGGCCAAAAATGCGGACCTGGATTTTACCGGGATCGCGTTAAGCGACGGCCGGATTTTATGCCGGATCGGCGGGGAATCCCTTGCTGATTCGGTGAACCCGCCGGATAACCCGATTGTTCGGTTAGTCCTGGATAAAGGCGCTTCCCTCTCCGGAACCTTGGTTGTCAGCCGGTCTTTTTTGGAAAATGAAGCACCGGATCGGGCCGGACAAATTCAACTGTATCCTTTTAATATGGCCGGCCCGGATGCGGCCGGGGTGGAATCTCAGGAAGCATGTATGGCCATTGCGGCGGCCATCCCGATATTTGAATACCGGACAACGGGAAAGCTGCTGGGTGTTCTTTACGGAGGACGACTGCTGAATCAAAGCACGGAAATTGTCGACTCGGCCCAGAAGTCGGTTTTTTTCGATGAAATTCAGCCTGAGACCACCATGCCCACCGCCACCATTTTTTTCGACACGGTCCGGATCGCGACCAACATGATTGATCCGCAGGGGAATCGGGCCATCGGAACCCGTGTTTCCGATGAGGTCAAACAGCAGGTTATCATTCGGGGAAAAGAATGGACCGAGCGCGGGGAAGACCTGTCCGATCAGTATATATCCGCATTCATGCCCATCGCCGATATTTTCGGCAAAAGAGTCGGCATGCTGTCGGTGGCCATTCCCGAATCCAATTATTCCGGAGTTCAGCAGGAACTCATTGTTATTTTTATCGCCGTCACCTTTCTTGGGGCATTGATTTCCATTGGAATGGGTTTTTTTGCAGCGCGACGGATCATGGCCCCGGTTCTCCGGCTCATCAAAGCCAGCCGGGAGGTGTCCGAGGGAAATGTGGCGCCGGATATCGGCCCCATTTCAAAAGACAAGGAAATGGCGATTCTGCAGAAAACATTCAGGGATATGGTGGAATCCATGCAGCGCCGGCGCATGGCCAGCCAGAGCAAAATCATTCAATCCGAAAAGCAGGCGAGCGTGGGCCGGTTGGCGGCCGGGGTCGCCCATGAGATCAATAACCCTCTGACCGGCGTGCTGACCTATACCCATATGCTGCTCCGAAGAACGGACATCGACGATGACATCCGTTCTGATCTTAAGGTAATCGTCCAATCCACCGAGCGGGTCCGGAAAATCGTCAAAGGGCTGCTGGATTTTTCCCGCCAGACCAAGCTGGACCCGGAACCGACGGACATCAACCGGCTAATGGACGCCACCATCAAGCTGGTGGAAAACCAGGCCCTGCTGAAAGGGGTCGGCGTCCATTTCGAACCGGGTGACAGTTTGCCCATGATCGTCCTGGACCGCAGTCAGATCGAGAGCGTATTTTTAAATATGATTTTAAACGCGCTGGACGCCACCAACCCATCGGATGAAATCCGGATCACGTCGAGTTCCGCCTTGTCGGCAAACGATATCGGCCACCAGGGGGTTGAAGTGACCATCGCGGATAATGGCTGCGGCATGCCGCCGGAGCACCTGAATCAGATTTTTGAGCCGTTTTTTTCAACCAAAGACGTCGGCAAGGGAACCGGTCTCGGACTGTCCGTTTCTCTCGGGATCGTTAAAGAGCACGGCGGGAATATACGGGTTCAAAGTGAACTGGGAAAGGGCACCACATTTTTCATCTGGCTGCCCATAGACAGAGAGGGGGACGCACATGAACGTGCTGGTAGTAGATGATGAAGGCATTGTTCTGGAAAGCTGCAGAAAAGTGCTTGAAGCCGAAGGCCTTGACGTAATTTCCGCAAATTCAGCGGATGAGGCGTTGCTGATCTTTGAAAAGACACTTCCCGGACTATTGCTGATCGACCTGAAAATGCCGGTTCATGACGGCATCTATCTAATGAAAGAGCTGAAAAATCGGAATATTGACACGCCGGCCATCGTGATGAGCGGCTACAGTACCGAAGAGACGATAAAAGAGGCGGATTCAATGGGCGCCTGCCGGTTTCTGCCAAAACCATTTACACCCGATGAACTGGTTGAAGCCGTTCGTCAGGTCCTGAAAGGAGAAAACCAATGAAAAAGATTAGAGCGCTGGTAATCGATGATGAACAGGTTGTGCTTGACAGTGTGAAAAGAATCCTGGCCGAAGAAAATTATGAAGTCGATGTCACGCTGAGCGGCAGGCAGGGGATTGAGATGGCCATAAAGAATAACTACAACATCGTTTTGACCGATATCCGTATGCCGGAAGTCGACGGCCTGATCGTCCTGCGGGATATCAAGCGTCAGAAACCGGCGTTACCCGTGTCCATCATCACTGGGTACGGCAGCATCCGATCGGCGGTCCAGGCTATGAAGCTGGGTGCCTCAGACTATATTGAAAAGCCGTTTACCCCGGATGACCTCGTACGGTCCATCAAAGATTCAATCGAGAAAGCAGAAAAGCATGAGCCGGAGCCCCAGGCCGTTGTCCATAAGGAAGAGATGATCCGGGTGTTGGAACTGGCGGCTTCAGATGACCTGTTCCGGCACAATCTGCTGGAACACGGCGCAGACGCTTTGGATGATTTTGAGTTGAGCCGGCCCGAAAAACTGGCTGTTATCACCGGCGATATCCACTGGATCGAAGAGGAACTCGGGCCACTCACCCCGAATCAGCGGCAGTGGCTGGAAGCCCGTCTGGAGGCGGAGGTCTGGTAAGCTTGTTCATTTATATATTTGATATAATATGGTTTTTTGTTTGATGCCGCTGATAGAGATTGCGGTGTTACCTCCGAACAAAAAGGAGAGGAACCAATGCCCCAGTCCATGTTGATCATTGATGATGATGAAATCGTTTTAAGCTCGTGCCGTAAGATTTTTTCTTCCGAAGGGTTTCATGTCGTGATCACCTCAAGCCCGGAGGAAGGCCTGAAGCTGGCATCGAATTCCGCCTATGACGTGATTCTCTGTGACTGGAAAATGCCCGGTTTCGACGGCCTGGATGTGGTGGAAGAACTCAACCGCCGCTCACCGGAATCAGCCGTGGTGATGATCAGCGGTTATCCGTCCGTCGGGCGGGCAACTGAAGCCATGAAACGGGGGGCAATGGATTATATGCCCAAGCCGTTCACCCCTGAAGAAATCATGGACACCGTCAAAAGGGCGGTCCAGCGAAAAATGACGGAAGAAAAGAAGGCCCTTGGACGATTTGAAAAAATCATCGGCTCCCTGCAGTTCCCGGTCCCGGGCAATGAGGACAAAGCCCCCAAAACCATAGCCGAAACAGTGGCATCCACCATCGGCGTCGGCAAGGTGACCTCGCCCTGGGTCACGGTAATGATACTGGGGATGCTTGCCGGTGCGTATATCGGTTTCGGCGGTCTGCTCTCCACCAGCGTGACCTTTGACATGCCCGGTTTTTTCGGGATCGGATTCACCCGTATCATGGCGGGATCAGCATTCAGCCTCGGCCTCATGCTGGTGGTGATCGCCGGCGCGGAACTCTTCACCGGCAACAACCTGATGGTCTCCAGCGTGCTGAGCCATGAAATCACGGTTTCCAACATGCTCAAACGGTGGGGATTGGTTTATCTGGCCAACTTCGTCGGTTCCATCGTGCTGGCCCTGCTTTTCTATTTTTCCGGGTTGTGGAAGACCGGAGACGGCGCGCTGGGCGCGGCAGCCGTCGGGATTGCATCAAAAAAAGTAGCATTGGGTTTCAATGAGGCTCTGTTCCGGGGCGTCGGGTGCAACTGGCTGGTGTGTCTGGCCGTGTGGATGGCTTTGGCCGCCCGTCAGACCATCGGTAAAATATTTGCCATATTCTTTCCGATCATGGGCTTTGTCGCCATCGGATTCGAGCACTGCGTGGCCAATATGTATTTTATCCCGGCCGGTATATTTCTGAAAACCTGGGCGAATCTTCCCGCCATCCAGAATGTCGCCGCAGATTCCCTGAACTGGATCACCTTTTTCTGGAAAAACCTTATCCCCGTCACTATCGGCAATATCATCGGTGGCGCCGTGTTTGTGGGCATGAGTTACTGGGGCGCGTACCTGAAACCGGCAAGACCAGCCAATCCCGATGGTAAAAATCGTCAAGGAAACTGACAGTGGTTTATGAAAAAGTAAAATTGCATAATATTGAAGATCTTGTTGCTGTTGAGGGATTTGCCGGACTCCGGATGCAGCGGGTTCCGGAATCTGTCCGGCGTAAACTGAATCCCGAAGCCCAACTCCAGATGTGCCGCCCGGCCTGCGCTGAAATCCGTTTTGTCAGCGACCACCCCTTTAGCATCGAACTCTCTTGCCCGAAAGGGCGTGGCATCGTAGAGGTTTTTTATGGCCCGTTTCAGAGCCAGGAACGATATGAAATTACAAGTGATATATCTGTTATTCACATACCGGACCCGAACCGGATGACCCGGTATGACCAGTCAAAATTATCCAGCCTGTTTCTTTCACCAAAAGTCTGCCGGCTGCTAATGGCCGGCGAGGAAATGTATATTCATGACATCCATGGGGATAATTGCAGGCCTCCATATAAGGAAGAACTGCCCCGGTTGAGGTATCTGGCTTACGGCTCCTCAATTACCGAGCACGGCCACGCCACAGCTCCGCATTTAACCTATGTGGAACAGGTCGGCATGCGTCTTGGCGCGGATGTAATCAATTTAGGGTCCGGCGGCTCAGCATTCTGCGAACCAGCGATTTCGGATTACATCGCTGCACGGACAGACTGGGATTTCGCAACGCTGGCTATTTCCGTTAATATGCTTAAATTCCCGATTTCTGTATTTTACGAACGGGCATCGTATATGATCAGCACCATCTGCCGGTCAAACCCAAATAGACCGGTTGTCTGCATAACTCTTTTCCCATACTCCAGGGAGCTCGGTGATAATTTTATCGGTATGGAAGATAAAGGTTCCCCGGATGATTATCGGCAGGCGCTGCATCAGGCGGTCCGGGATTGTCCCTGTGAAAATGTTTACACTCTTGAAGGCTCCGAAATTTTAAATAATGTGGGCGGGCTTTCATCGGATCTCCTGCATCCGGGTGATCAGGGTATGATTATTATTGGAGAGAATCTTGCGCGGCAGATCAGACCGCTTATTAAAAAATTTTATTGAAACATTAGTTAGTTATAAAATAAACGCTCTTTTCCAGGTGTATGCTCATGAAATAATTAACTGCGAAGGAGATTATTTATGTGGAACTATGAGAAACCGGACAATCTGGTGGAATGGTGGGAAGAAAGCCTCCGCAAATTCAGAAACAATACTCTGTTTTGGGTCAGAAATGACAACGGAACGCTCGATCCGTTGACATACGGAGAAATCGGCGAGCGCATAAATAATGCCCGCGCGGGATTGGCCCATGCCGGCATCCGGGAAGGGGATTTTGTTGGTATTATCGCCAACAACCGGCCGGAATGGGCGATTTTGTCTTACGCGACCTATGGCCGCAATGCCCGGTTTGTTCCCATGTACGAAAAAGAGAAAACCCGGACGTGGAAATATATTATCACAGACAGCACAGTCAAAGTCCTGATTGTTTCCACCATGGAAATTTATGAGAAAGTAAAAGGGTTTTTAAAAGAGATCCCAACGCTTGAAAAAATAGTTGTCATTGATGCCGATGGCGAAAACTGCCTGAAAGCCCTTGAAACCGCGGGGGCAAAAAATCCGGTTGAACCCCTCATCCCAAGCCCTGACGATATCGCCGTGCTGATTTACACGTCAGGGACCACCGGAGATCCGAAGGGCGTCTTGCTCTCTCACGGGAACCTTACCTATGTTTCAAGAGGCGGATACAAAATTTATCCGGAACTGACGGAATCCCAGGTGGGTCTTTCAATCCTTCCCTGGGCCCACTCATACGCCCTAAGCGGTGAACTGAACAACTGGATACAGTTCGGCGGCTCCCTTGGATTCATGAGGGATGTGACCACGCTGGCCGAAGATCTGAAGCTGGTGCGGCCCACCTATCTGATCTGTGTTCCCCGGCTGTTTAACAAAATATATGACGGCATCATGGCCCGCATGGAAGAGGCGGGCGGAATCAAGAAAAAACTGTTTAATGCGGCCCGGAAAACAGCTCAGAAAAAAAGGGGACTCAATGAACAGGGAAAATCAGACCTCATGATAAACCTTAAATTCGCTGTTCTCGACAAACTGGTTTTCAGCAAAATACGGGCCGGTTTCGGCGGCCGACTGACCGGGGCGCTGACCGCCAGTGCAGTGATGAACCGTGAAATCGGTGAATTTTTCTATGACATTGGCGTGCCCGCTTTTGACTGCTACGGATTGAGCGAAACGTCTCCGGCGGTAAGCATGAACTGCCGCAATTCCTACCGTCTCGGAAGTGTGGGGAAAGTGCTTGAAGGACAGAAAGTCGTTATCGACAGTTCCGTTGTTGAATACGGGGCTGATGACGGTGAAATAGTCGTTTACGGGCCGAATGTTATGAAAGGATACCACAATAAACCCGAAGAAACCCGAAGGGTCATGACAGCGGACGGCGGCTTCAGGACCGGCGACCGGGGCAAATTTGACAAAGACGGGTTCCTCTATATGACCGGGCGCATCAAAGAACAGTACAAACTTGAAAACGGCAAGTATGTCTTCCCTTCATCGTTGGAAGAAGATATTAAACTGCTTCCCAAGGTGGCCAACGCGATGGTTTTCGGCGATGGCAAACCCTATAATATTTGCCTTGTTCACCCTGATTTTGAGGTCCTTGGCAAATACGCCAAAAAAAATAATATCCCCTCTGACCCGGAATCGCTGATGAAAAACAAGGCAGTGACGGACATGATTGAAAAAGAAATTGTTGAATTCTTAAAACAAAAATACGGCGGATATGAGATCCCGAAAAAATTTATATTTCTGGTTGAAGACTTTACGCTGGAAAACGACATGATTACCCAGACGATGAAGCTGAAACGACGGATCGCCATAAAAGGATATCAGAATCTGATTGACGAGGCCTATGCCAAAACAGAAACGCATGTTTAATCCTGTCCATTTATTTTAGGAGATAGATTATGACACCATACCCGGCTGAAACCGAATTGCTTGAACACTACTGGAAAGGGCAGCGGCGTGTTGAAAAGATGGCCCGCGAATATGCCGGTGATTTCATGAAAGCGGATATTCGGAAAAAAATTCTGGATTCCGGCGTCTCGGTGTGTCCTTCGATCTGCATCTCCCGGAAAATCGGCGTCGGCGCCATTGAAGTGGGACAAATTCTGGGCGATCGACTGGGTTTAAAGGTGCTGGACAGGGAAATTATTGAACAGATTTCCAATTCAGCCGCCCTCAGAAGTCAAAGCATCGAAACATTTGACGAACGCTACCCCGGCAAAATAAAAGAATTCATGTGCGTCATATTGGGAGACAGGGCGTTCAACATGACCGATTATGCGCGGGAACTTTTTTATGCGGCATTCTGTCTGGCGCACATGGAACCCAATATTTTTATCGGCCGCGGGATTCATCTCATGCTTCCGAGGGACCGCGTGTTTGCCGTCCGATTCGTCAGCTCTGAAAAACGACGGATCAAGCGTATTGCCGCATCTCTTAAAATAAATGAACAAAAGGCTGCACGGGTTCTCAACCAGGCTGAAGAGGAACAGATGAAATTTTTTAAGATAGTCCACCAAAAAGATTCTGCCCCGGCAGATGAATTTGATCTCGTAATGAACATGGACTATATCGATGATCCTCAAGCAGCAGCAGAGGCTATTGATATTTTGTTTAAAAGGAGATTCCCGGAAGTTAAATAAGGAAACCGCATAATTATTAAATAGTTAAGCAGGAATGCAATCTCTCGATTCCTAAAATAATAAGGATTGTCAATTCCTGCTTTTTGCAACATTCAATAACGGTTCTAAGATTTTTGCGTAATTTGATAGCCACACAATAGAGGGGCATCACATCAAAGCAACCGGCCAATTTTATCAACATATTTCACTGCTGAAAATTTTGTAATATACAACTTGAAAAATCTTATTCAGAAGCTGTTTCAAAAGAAACAACTACGACCTCAAGTTTTTCTGGTATGTCTTTAGGTGATTGGTCTCTTTGTGTGGGAGCATAAGCAACATTTTTAATAATGAATTCTTTCTCTTCACCGATGGGGATATAATTGATGACAGGCTGCTGCTCAGCGCTTTTTCCCGTATCCGGCGGATTAATCCAGCTTCCGTCATATTTGTATACCTCGGTGCATGACAGGCAGTTGCCGGTGACCGCAACGTTTTTTACAGCCACCTCTCCGACATTTTTAACTTTTCCCTTTGCACAAAGCTCAAATCCGGTTTTGGTGACTCTTTCAATGTAAAAATCATATTCTGAGACAACCACTTTTCCAGATTTTGGTTTCTCACAGGAAAACAGACATACGCTTAAAACCATCAGCAGAAAACAGATCGTTATTGTGCGGTCGGGAATATGCATTACTCGCTCCTTATTAAATAGATAAAAAGGTAGGAAATGGCTTTTCACGACTTGATATTTTTCAGAAATCGCCTTGTAAGTCAAGATTTAACAGGCGCTTTCTGTTGTAATGAATAATCACTGCATCGAAAATTACGATGCAGATACTTTCAAACAACGATTCTCTCCAGTTTAGCGGCGCTGCTGCCGCTCCTCATGCTATCAGTGGAACAGCGCAGAAGAATCAGCCGGAGATTGTGATGGGACGCCTATTGCGACGCCTGTATCAATATTAAAATGATCATTTTCTTGTGTTTGAAGATGAAAGATCGCATCGATTTCTTTGAAAAACCGGGGATAGATGATTCTGTCGGCCTGGCGGAGGCGGTATTCAAACGACAAATCGACAATGTTTCTTGATATTGCCATGTTCCGGAGCTGGCTTATGACCTGGTGTGCCTTGACTGTCTGGGGGCAGGTGTCGGCGCATCGCTCGCATCCCAGGCACAGCCAGATGGACGGCGATACCAGCAGTTCATCCACCAGTCCCAGATTTACCATGCGGACAACGGCCTGAGGATCGAACAGGCCTCGTTCGCAATATACCGGGCAGGCGCTGCTGCATTCACTGCACGTAAAACACAGGCTGGGGTTGGCGTTTCGGCCATCGGTGCCAGGCAATTTCAAAACGGGGTTGCCATTTCTCTTGATCAGGCTGGTAAGCATGGGGACCGGCATGGACAGCCAATGATTCCACTGACTGTCAGAAAGGGAATCGAAACAGCCGTCCATACAGGAGGATACCGCATGCCAGCGAACACGCTGGAACTTGGCGAAAAATTGCTGGTATTGATGGAGCTGGTCCGATGACACGATTCCCCGGCGGAGCATTTCCCTGCGCACATAGCCGATAATATCGCAAGGTTTTACCAAATTTGGACATATCTGGCTGCACCGCCTGCATGTCAGACAGTACCAGATCTCCGGCAGATGCAGGAGTTCGTCCAGTAAACCGATGTATGCCAGCCGGACAATTTTCTGGGGGCGCAGTGAATGGGAATTTATGTTTACGGGACATCCGCCGTCACAGGTACCGCATGCCCAGCATTTATAGAAGCCTGAACGGCTCGCCTGCTCAATGGCGGCTCTTTCTTTAATATCGGGTTGTAAAGGCGAAAAATGCTGCATTTTATCCTCCTTTATTTAAGCCGTTCTGCCAAGCCGCAATGCCGACTGATTAATTAAAATGCAAGCTATATGCCAAATCCATCCATTAAGAGCCGTGTATCCATATTTTATTTAACCTTTTATTCGCCTTATTGAAGATTCCGCATATGGTTTTTAACGGGCATCATCATGGAATCCCCGCATATATCCTCAAGCCGGCGGATCATGCGCCGCACAGGTTCGCTGCGTTCTATGGATTCAACGGGTTTGTTTTCCGTCATATGATCCGGCGGGCTGGCTTTCAGGATTTCGAATGTATCTTCTACCTCGTCGACAGCGAACTGAATGGTCAGAATGATTAAGTCATCTATTCTGCGGGATTGACGACGCCCGTGTTCCTGTAACTGGGGTTTTGCCACCAGTATTTTTTTGACCGCTTTGCCGATGGTTATGACGAAATTTTTGACCTCAGCGGCGT
Organism: Desulfobacteraceae bacterium; assembly: GCA_003599885.1. Taxonomy (GTDB): domain Bacteria; phylum Desulfobacterota; class Desulfobacteria; order Desulfobacterales; family Desulfosalsimonadaceae; genus SURF-3. Next base: position 140,295 of record QZKW01000035.1, read on the forward strand.
TAAAACCCTCCATATACTTATGGGTGGCGATGATCTGCGCAAAATTCTGAACCAAAGACCGGTCCCTGCTTTTTACGGTCGCCGCCAGCATCTGGTAATGGAGATGAATATCCCATTTGAGCAGATCGGGATCCATCTGAGAATAATGCGGAAACCGTGAAATATTTTCTGCAGCAGTGATCTCATCTGCGATTCTGTCAATCGCCGCACGTCGTTCTTCCATCATGATGTCATAAATCAGGGTACTTTTCCGTGTGGCAAACCGTTTAAGCAGGGATTCATTGCGAAACGCCCAGTTATTGGGATGATTTTTCATATTCTCCGTCAGGAACAGCATGCGTCTCAGGATATGATACCTTGGGCTGGGTTGCCAGCCGGTTGTCCGGTAAGTCACCGAGGCATCAACGTTCAGTTTTTTGTCAATATAATCAGCCATCCAGGGCTGCTCCAGCGAAGCCTTTCCGGTCAGCCCGTTCCAGAACTGCCAGACGGCAAGGCTTGCCGAGGCCAGGGGCTTTGGCACCAGAAGGGGCTCGATCTCCCGGCCATAATAATATTTTGTGGCGGTCTTAAAAAGTTCCATGTGAGAAACGCTTCCCTGAGGGCTGGCAATGAACGTATTGATTCCGGAAAGCTGATCACTGATTTCAATAATCCGGAGAAACATTTTATTGAGATCTTTAATGTGGATATAGGGCATGGCGGACGCGCCTTTTCCAGGGAGAGCCCTTGAAATGAGCTTATTTCCAGTCAGCCATTTTTTTAAAATCATATTCAGCGGCGGATTTTCGCACCAGTCGCTGTAAACAGCGGCAAGCCGGACAATGGAGCAGGAAAGCGCCCCTGCATGTTTCCTGATAACCCACTCGCTTCTGCCTTTGCTTCGGGCATAGGGAAAATCCGCGTCAGTGGGGCTTGTTTCAGTTAAAGATTTACCACGCGGCGGGAATTTGCAGGCAGCCAGTGAACTGGAAAATATAAAATGTTTTACCTCAAGCTGTTGGGACATCTTGAGGATATTCAGCGTTCCGCCGACATTGGTGTTTTCATACGCCGGATTGTCATCCATCGTGAAATCATAATATCCGGCCAGATGGAGTACATAATCAACACCGCCGTTTTCTTTGATATGATTCGCAGCGCTTAAAAGATTTTCCATTTTGGTGATATCTGCCTGAATCCAGGAAATATTGTCGCTATGGGGGACACCGGCCTCTTTTTGAGAGCGCCGGGCAATGCAAAACAGACGAAAATGCTCCGACACCGCGATCACGAAATGCCGACCGATAAAACCAGAAGCGCCAGTCACCAGTATGCCGGGTTTCTCATTGTTCATAATGCTGAAATTATCCTTTTCTTGCTTTCACTTTTGACCACCGGGTTTCATATCCCAGCAGCCCCCAGATTGCCGCGCCCATCAGAAAATCAGCGGCGCCGGATAAAAAAATGATCCAATGCGGCTCAATAAAATAATAGTAGAAAAACAGAAATCCCGTGGCCGCCATTTTGACGATAATGGCATAGATAATCATGTTTTTATTTTTATGGATATCGATCGCGCCGTAAATATAGGCGATGGCCATGACCCCATGAAACACGCCCCCCTGCGTGGGGAAAAACCGCTCATGGATATCTGAAAAACCAAGCAGTTTAATCACTCCCGGAGGTTGGATTATCATGAGAATTCCAACAACCATTGAATGGCAGGCGACCAGCCACAGAAAAGTTGACAGGGCTTTTTCCGGTGTGTTGAGAAAAAAGCATGAGGCCTTTTTTAATATTTTCAATCAAGACACCTGCGCAAATCAGGATGGCCGGGGGGTAGTCACCTATACCGGAGGGGACAAATCCCCCCCTTCAACAACCGGTTGTTTCGGAAGCACGAGTTTAATGCACCGAACAGGAAAGACAGGGATCATATGACCTGACCAGCATGGAACAAAGAAGCTCCAGTTTTTCGTCCGTCATTTCCCCAGTTAATGCAAATTTTTTGACAAGGCTCTTCATATCGTGGTGAATGTTTGCATTATTCTGAGTGGTGGGCACCACGCAATTGGCCTTTAATATTCGTCCGGTTTTGTCATATTTATAGTGATGAAACAAAATCCCGCGAGGGGCTTCCACCGCCCCGACTCCCTCACCGGCTTTCGGCGTCACTTGCGCCATCGTCTCACCCATGCCGGATTCAACCAGTTCGTCAATTAAACGGATTGATTCATGGACCACATGAAAGCATTCAACAAGCTGGGCTACATTGTTCATAAACGGATTATGACAGACCGGTTTTAAGCCAAGCGCTGCCGCAATTTCAGCGGCGTCCGGATGAAGCAGTTGAGCGTTATTATTAAATCTGGCAAGTGCGCCGACAGCATAGGATTCCCGGGACAGCTTAGACCATTTGGATGTGTTGTTTTTATCCACATATTCATTGGTCATGGGCAGATAATCCTGTTCTGCATGATTCACACCATCACTGGATATTAATGACCCGCCGATAAAGGGGTATTCTTTTTCTCCTCTGAGGGATACAAATTCCGTTTCTCTCACAAAATCAGGCAATTTTATTGTAGAAATCAGGTCAGCCACAATGCGTAAATCATCAAGGGAACGTTTCAGTTCATCCCGAAAACCGAGCAGATGTCTTTTTTGCGGCACCAGCGTCACGCCGCCTACCTGGAAGGCCACCGGATGAGTGGTTCTTCCGGCAACCGCATCGCACAGGCGATTGGCCAGGCCTTTCAGCCGGATGGCGATGGCAACCACTGCCGGTTTTTTTTTAATCAGGGGGATTACGCTCGGTTCGTTGAAAAAATCCGGCGCAGCCAGAAAGAGCACGTGCAGCACATGGCTTTGAAGTGTTTCACCGTGTTTTGCCAGAAGCCGTAATTTAGCGGCTGTTTCCGGAATCGTCACCTTAAAGGCGTTTTCAGTGGCGCGGATGCTGCAAAGGCTGTGGCTGATGGAGCATATCCCACAGATTCTGGCCGCAAGCATACCGGCGGAAGTGTAATGCTTGTCCTTGAGCATGACCTCAAAAAACCGGGGGGTCTCAACAGTATCCCATCTGGCTTCCGTGACTTCGCCATCTTTGACCTTGATTTTAATGTTTCCATGGCCTTCAATACGGGTAAGATGATGGACGTCTACATTCAGATTTATTTTCATGATACATTCACCTCCTGAAATGCGCCGAAAAAGTTCAACCGCTCCTTAAGTTCAACATCACTGAATCCTTTTTCCTTAACCACGGAAAAAAATGACGTGTAATTCGGTTCAACCGCCGGGCCCCGGCACCCCCAGCATCCCTGCCCTCCGGCAGGACAGGGGGCATTACAGCCAGCTCTGGTAATCGGCCCCAGACACATTTGGCCTTTTTCAAACAGGCAGGTTGTAAACCGCTGTTTGCATTCAACGCAAACCGGGTAAACCGGGGGCTGGAAGGGACTGTCCCACACCACATGGCATATGAGAGATTCAATCTCGGCCTTTGATACCGGGCATCCTGGGATTTCAATATCTACCGCTATGATATCCTTTACCGGCCGGACATTGATGGTCTCTTTCGGATCATTGCCGTAGACTTCCTTGTTGGCAGCTTTTAGATCAAATGCATTTTTCAGCTGATTCACGCCGCCAAAGCATGCGCAACTGCCAAATGCAACCACGACCTTTGCGGTTTTACGAATTTTTTCAAGCCGCTTTACTTCATCATTTCGGGAAACCGAGCCTTCAATCAGAGCAATGTCATAATCGTCGGAATATGAAGATGACGCCTCGCGGAAACGAACAATCTCGACCGCATTCAGAAAATCCGCCAGGGTCTCTTCCTTGTTCACCAATTGAAGTTCGCATCCCTGACAGGAAGTGAAATCAAAAATTGCGATCTTTGGCTTTACGGGTTCAATACCCAGATATTTCATGGCAGATTCCTTTCATCAAATGGCTTCCTTTAAATTCATAACCGTCCAGAAATCAAAAACCGGACCGTCTAAACATGTGTAAGTGGAACCGATATTACACCGGCAGCATTTCCCGACACCGCAATGCATCCTGCGCTCAAGAGATACAAACATCCGCTGCATGGGAACTCCCATCTCGCCCAACCGTTTACATACGAATTTAAACATGATGGGCGGCCCGCAGACAATCGCATAGGTATTATCCGGCGGCACCTGGATATCATCTAAAAGCCTGGTGATTAAACCGACCGGCCCGGTCCAGTTTTTGTCGGGCTGTTCCACGATGACCTCAAGGTGGATATCATCAATGCGGTGCCATCCTTCGTACTGGTAGTCAAAAAGAAGCTGTGAGGGATCCCGCGCCCCATAGAGGATGTGGACTTCCTTAAAGTCGGCCCGGTTTTCAATCACGAAACTGATAGGCGCGCGCAACGGCGCAAGACCCAGGCCGCCGGCGATGAGCAGAATGTTATTTCCTTTCATCCGTTCCATGGGGAAATAGGTTCCGAACGGGCCTCTAAGCCCGACAATGGCGCCGCGTTTTGCCTTGTGAAGCGCCTGCGTCACTTTTCCAGCCTTTCGGATACACAACTCAATGGTGCTTTTAATGGACGGGGAGCTTGAAAAAGAGATGGGTATTTCACCGTAGCCGGGCAGTTCAAGCATCACAAATTGCCCGGGAAGAAAGGTAAACCGTTCCCAGTCTTTATCGTTGACCATTCTTATCTGGAACAGTTTTTCCATATCCGTAAGGCGAATCACATTGGTAATTTCTGCTTTAAAGCATTTGTCCACATCCTTCAATCGGCTGCGCCGGTTGAAGTCAAGCGGTTCTACCATGTCCGTTTCATGCCTGATGTCATACGGGTGCATAATTTTTTTCATCGTTTTTGCTCCCTTTGCAAATCGGAAATAACATCGGTCGGATTGATGCCGGCAAGGCATGCCCGCCCGCAACGATTACAACCCACACACATGGGCTGGCCGAATGATTCCACAAAGCCTCGGTGCTGATGATAATAACGATACTTGAGCCGGGTGGCTGGTTCGGGTCTGAAATTATGGCCGCCGGCAACTTCCGCAAAGTCGTTCAGATTACATGAATAGAGCTGTTTGACTTTATCGCTTTTGTTAAAATCCATAGATATGTGTTCGGTGACGCCGTAGCAATAGCAGGTGGGGCAAACCATGGCACAGGCCCCGCAGCTCAAACATTTTTCCCCCCATTTTGTCCAGACATCGGATTCGAATTCGATATCCAGCAGGTTGGGGAGATTTTCCACACGCACGGTTTTTTCAAAACCGTCCTCGAACGCGTTTCTCGTTTTAAGATACAGCTCATTGTCTTCTTTGGTAATATCACTGGTTTTAATTTTTTGAAGCGCGTTAAACGCGCGATCCGATCCGATTTTCACGAAATACCGGTCCCCGATATCGGTTAAGAATAAATCAAACCCATGGGTCACCGTATTTGAACCCACGGAAGAACAAAATCCACTGTCGCAGGGTTTTTTACAATCAATTCCCACGACAAAGGTGTTTTGCCGTCTCGTAATATAATAGGGGTTCGGGAATAAGGTTTTTTCAAAAACTTTATCCAGCTTGACCAGCGCGTTGATGTCGCAGGGATGCAACCCGATGATCACACGGGGCCGGGTGCGGTATTTAATTTCCTGGTTCCAGTTATTGTCTTCAAACTTAAACGAAGAAAGGGTTTCTTTATAAGGAAGGAAATACGTCTTGGCTGAATATTCGGTGGTATCGTAATCAAGATTTATTTCGTCAAAAGACGAAAAGGGCAGGAATTGATAGATCGGTTTTCCGTTTCTTCTTGTTCCGGTTGGTTTAGGCCCGATGCATTGAATGTCCGGGAGGTAGATATCATGCAAATCCTGTTTATTAATAGTTTTGAAAAGCATTTTAAAAATCCTTTCTGAATTTAAGTTAGACAACTTTTCAGAAACCGTTTCCGCCCGTGCCAGGGTTCTTCGACCAGAAATAACGGCATGCGCTTCGTATGGAATGCTTTACCTGTGCCTGCTTGTATTGACTGCAAGGGCTGTGCCAACCTCGCCGCACGTAACGATTTATAATATACTGAAATTAATATAATTAATCATTTCCTCCCGATAAAAAAAACAGGCCTAAAGATTTCATGTAAGGATTTTTTACACATTGTAAAATATTCCGACAATGCCGATAAGATTATTCGTACCCATTCAGGGGGCGCTGATTTTCGTTTAACCTCCTGATGTTACTATGTTTTTAATTAAGCATATAAGCAATTGAAATAATTGAAAATAAAACT
>QZKW01000082.1 GCA_003599885.1 Desulfobacteraceae bacterium
TAGTTTTATTTTCAATTATTTCAATTGCTTATATGCTTAATTAAAAACATAGTAACATCAGGAGGTTAAACGAAAATCAGCGCCCCCTGAATGGGTACAAAATAAGAAATAACGTTTTTTTTGATTCAAGTCGAAAGGCCCTGTTGGAGTAGAAACACTAAAATTCAGGTTTTTCGATTGAGAAAATCAGGCAATGCCTGATATACAAGCCTATTGTTTCATGATGATAATTACTATAAGAATAAGATATTTTTTCTTTCAATTTGTTTTCCATTTTTTCATTTGATTCATTAAAGGAGGCTGGCAATGAGATTTTCCGAAACAAAAATGGATGTGCTCCGCACAAAGGATGGCCTGGATCTGGACATTCACATCTGGGAACCTGAAAAAACAGAGGCCGTTATCATGGCCATTCATGGCGGGCTCGCCCATGCCGGTGATTATGTGACGCCGGCGCTGTATTTTAAGGAAAAAGGGATTGCCACAGTAGCGGTTGATCTGCGGGGGCACAAGCAGGAAAAAACCTATGTCGACAGTTTCGATCAGTTTCTGGAAGATACGGCGGAATTTCTTCAATGGACGAAAACCAGATATCCGAAAATTCCGCTTTTTGTGATGGGGCATTCCATGGGCGGCCTTATTGCCACGCATTTCGGCATCAAGTATGCCGCAAATGACGCCAGAATCAAAGGGTATATCCTTTCTTCCCCATATTATGAAAATGCTATTAAAGTAAACCCTGTCATGATTCCGCTGGTCAAAATGTTCGGCAAAATCATCCCCCGTGCGGTGATTCCCGGACCGGATCTTACGGAATTGCTGACCCATGATGAAACTATTACCAGCCGGCATCGGAAGGATGAGGAAGACGGCATCCGGTCAAAAAAGGCCACCATGCGGTTTGGGGCGGAACTGCTGAAAGCCCAGAAATGGGTCAAGGAAAACTTTACGAGCTGGCAGCATCCCACGTTTGCCGTAATTGCCGGAGCGGACCAGGTGGCGGATTACACGGAAGCCGAGCGGCAGTTTAAAAGCATGGAGCCCAAGCGGCTAACCTATTTGTTCCATAAAGACAATTTTCATGAAAATTTTAATGAAGTGAACCGGCTGGAAACTTTTGGTAAAATTTATGAATGGATGGGAGAAAGGGGCGTTCTTGTCGGGTCGTAACTTCAACATAAAGTGATCAGTTTTGGATGGCCGGAACGTTCGGTTTCTCAACGGCCCTGATTTTTTCGAAGTTGGCTCACCAGAATCCGCAAATAGCGGAAGCTTGAAAGGATCAATGCCATTCCAATGCCGATGTAGAGGATGGAAAGATACGGCTTAGGAAACGAAGAATGCCGCAACGAAGCGCCCATTAAGGCCATTCCGGCCACCAGAAGATAGCTTTTCCAGGTCATGAAGGAAAAAATGCATTTTTTCCCCTGCATGGGTAGTATCCGCCCCAGATTTTTATCCACAATTCTTAGAAATCCAAAATGATGGATCACCAGGGCCGCCGCCATGCCGATGGCGGCGAATGCCCAGGCAGCATATACCTTTGCATCATGCAGCCATGTATAAGACCGAAACAGCAGCATGATACCGACGCCGATCCACATAACCCCGGCCAGAAATATCAATATGCGTTTATCGACTGCGGGGGTGACTCTGCTCATTCATCGCTTTCTGTTTCCGCCGGCTCCGGGCCTTTGCAAGCGTTTCCATCCGGCGAAATGATTTTTTCCGCAATCCGTCTGGCGGCGCGAGCCAGATCCCGGACCCTTATAAAATCATCATCCTTGAGAATGCCTTCCAAACCCGAAATCCCGGACAGTTTCATGCCGTGTTTTAATCCCATCTTGTAGATTTCACTGACTTTTTCCCACTGGATGTTTTTGCCGACGCTGAAATTTTCAAACCGGCCCTCCAGAGCCAGTACAATGGCTTCCGCCAGACTCGCATAAGCTACCCCCGGCGGCAGGCCGATATTCCGCATTTCCGGTTGGCCGGGCAGGGCGATTTCCCCGGAAGCGATAATCAGGACATCCGGGCGTTTTTTTGCGTCTTTGATCGTGAAATTCAGGGGCCGGTTGACATCGGTGATCACGCAGCCGGGCTTGACCTTCATCACATCCAGAATCTGGTCTTCCGAGCCGGACGCCGTCACGATGACGTCCATGTCGCTCAAGTATCTGTCGATCCGTGTAGTGATATGAACAGAGACGTTTTCGCTTTCATCGAGGATGGATTCCCTGAGCGCCAGCAGCTTGGCATCATGGCTGTCCACCATGTACACCTCTTCAAACGCTGTGGCCAGGAGTTTGGCGCACACAGACCCCACGGCCCCAGTGGCCCCGATGACCATGGTCTTGCCTTTGAGTTTTTTGCCCTTGGTCATTTCGATGAGGCCCATTTTCCTGACGGCTTCAGCGGTGGCCCACAGGGCGGCGGATGCGCTGTAGCTGTTGCCGGTGGTGATGGGCAGGTCTGAAAATTTTGCCACAGTGACGCCGGCATCGCCCATGGATTTTGTCAGTGCGCCGATGCCGATAATCTGGGCCCCCAGGCCTCTGGCGATTTTGGCAGCCTTGAGCAGGCGGCTGTTGGTGAATTCCGGTGAGTGGGCCAGCATCTGCTGCGGGGTGGCCCCGAGGGCGATGAGCCAGCCTTCGGCCTCCACGCCAGTGGGGGACTTGATGCCGGTGACCTTGGAATATACGAATGGCGGAGAGTAGGCCATCAGTTTTTCAACCGTATCCAGGCGGGCTGTGGGCGCCAGTTTGGACAGCAGTTCAACGGGCTTGAATTTTTTCAGATAATCCCGGGTCAGGGGATGGACGACAAAAGCAAAGCGGTTGACGCGTTTTTTTGCGCCGGACGGATAAATCACCCGGGGGTCCATACGGCGCTCGGAGATGACTTCCAGCAGGTCATCCCGGGTCAGCGTATCCGGTGTTTTACCAAGCGCCACCATGATCATTGCCTCCAGTACGCTGACACCCACCACGTTTTCAAGGATTTTGGGAGTTGAGTCGATAATAACGTCAACCCCCCGGTCTTTCAGGAACTTCACCCGGTCATCGTAGGCGGTGGCCGTGATGACGGTTTTCCCGCTGAGTTCTTTAAATCCGCAATTTTGCAGGTATTTATAAAAATTAAAATAGGGAACCACCACGATATTGGCCTGCTGAATCGCTTTTTGAAGGATAAACTCGTTATATGCGCGCAGAGGCATGGCAAAGTTGGAAATGGCCCGGGTCGGAACCCATTTGAGAACCCCGTGCAGTCCGTTTGCGTATAATTTCAGGTCATCAATGGAATTGAGAAATTTCGGGATGCCGTGTTCGATGATGGGATCGCAGAATTTCAGGTTGACGGTGTATTCTGAGATGGCGGCGGCGGTGTTTGAATTAATCATGCCGGAAAAGAAGGCCACCCGGCTGTTGTTAAAATAATTGTTTCCGAAGGAATACTGCAGGTGCCGGATGGTCCATTCATGACCGACGCTGCGCAGGGAATCGCCGGTGGTAAAGGGAGTGGTTAACTTGCCCGCCAGTTGGTAAAGGGTCTGGGTGTCCTTTTCCGCCATATTTTTCGGGCCGATGTTAAACGGAAACTGGATGGACCCCAGTCCGATGACATCGGCCTTATTGTCCCACTCTTCCAGCAGGTCTGCCATTCTTTCTATGTTGTTGTCTGTGCCGATCCGGATGATGCGGAAATTTTTTCCCATAAACCGGGGATTAAATTCATAATCGTCTTTGCTGGGGCCTAAGCTGATGTTGACGATGGTTTTCATTAAGACTGTCCTTTCCGTTAATTATATGAACCAGGGCGAGGGGGGATTTTGTAGTATAACAAAAAATATTCCGAAAAAGATGATTTTTCTATATATTTATGCATTTGGCAGACGTTGTCAAACACAAAGCTTCGCGGATGTTGATCCGGGAACAGGGGTCAGAATACCCGCGCCAGGATAAATATCCCGAGCATGGTAAATCCGATGGCCGCTTTTGCGGCAGCACCCATGACCATGCCCAGCCACGTGCCGACCCCGGCGAGCCCTGCGGCCCGAAGGTCGGGCCGGACGGTCAGTTCTCCGGCCACCGCCCCGGCAAAGGGGCCAATGATAATGCCGGGAATTCCGAAGAATATGCCGATCAGCGCGCCGCAGGCTGCCCCGACCGCAGCCCGGCGGCTGGCTCCGAACCGTTTCGCCCCGACCGCCCCGGCCAGAAAATCAATCGCATAGGTCAGGACCGTCAAAACAGCAAGCACTGCCAGAATGACGGGGCCCACATGGACAAAATTCTCCGCCCATGCCGCCAGAAAAAAACCCGCCAGCATCAGCACCGCTCCGGGCAGCACCGGCAGAACAAGTCCTGCTACACCCGCGATGATCAGGAGGACGGCCAGAACCCATAACATGACACTGACTTCATTCATTCGTATAAATCCCTGTTATTGCAAGATTTCTGATCAAATCCGTCATTTTTTTAAATTCTTGGTTCGAAATTTATTGAACCCTGTGATTGCTGCTTGGTAAACGATCAATCCTGCCGCATCCGCCGCTACATCATACAGTGAAAACATTCGCCAGGGAATGAAATACTGAATGCATTCAATTAAAATACCATATCCCAGGAGCGGCAGCATTTTTTTCAGGCTGGATTTTGTTTCAGGAAACGATTTGTCCGCGAGCCCGGCCAGCACCAGAAAAGCCAGCACATGATTGAACTTGTCGTTAAAGCCTGAAACCACCGGGATTTCGCGCGGCGTGGTTGCCAGAAACAGTATCACTGTGGCAGTGACAAGGAGGAGTGTTCTGAATAAATCGGTTTTTGGACGGTTGCGCTCCATTAATACCTCTAAAATCTCATCCAGATGCAGTCCACAGCATCCAGCACCATATGAATGATCAGTCCGATGCCTGCGATCCGGGATGCGGGAATTGCTGTCAGCAGGCCATAAAAAAAGATCGCGGGCCAGGTGTGGAGGGGGTGGAATCCGATGCTGCACCGGTCGGGAGAAAATATTGGAGTGGCCCACAGGTGGTCCAGGTCCACGATCATGGTCAGAACCATGACGGCCCACGCCTGTTTCCACCGGTCTTTATAGGCCCATCGGGCGACGATGGCGGGAACAAGGAAATGCAGCAGGATGTGTAGGGCCGGACGAATCATCGGTTTACTTTCTTAACTGATTTTCCAGACGTCTTTTAATTCATCTGCATGGGTTACCAGCAGATCCATATAAACCGTTTCCAGTTCGATCATTTCCTGGTCCCGGTTGCGGAGCCACTCAGACAGCCAGCCGAACCGGATGGCGACCATGAATGCCGGAAGCGCCGACCAGCTCTGGTCAGACAGAATGCCGGACGCTTGCAGATCATTGATGAACGCCATCACCAGGGGGCCGGCCAGTGCGTCCGGGGTTTCCATACCCATGCACCCGATGAGGGTGGCCGCGTCATAGATCTCCGGTTTTGTGCCGGAAAATTCCCAGTCTATGACCGCATTAATACCTTTGGTCGTCCAGATGACATTTAACGGATGATAATCCCCATGACAAAACGCTGTCGGGAGACTTTCTTGCACGGGGTTCAGATGTCCCTGAACAAAGGCGATGGCCGGTGCAAGTTTTTCAAACAAATCGGGTTCCCGGGTTTTGATCAGTCCGGTGAGACTGTCAATATAATCCATAATGAAAAAAGGCGGGGTGCGAAGACTGTCCGGCATGGTTTGGGATTTTTGCCGCAGATGGATCAAAAAATCCGCAAGCGCCTCACCGCGCCAAGAATCGCATTCAAAGCCGGGTCTATCAAGCGGCACCCCCGGAACGTAAGGCGATATCTGCCAGAAGCGGCCCTCGATCTGGATGATGTGAATGCCGTCGTTTGCGCGGATATACGGATTAACGCATGAAAGCCCCTGACCGGCCAGAAAGTCAAGCCGGTCAATGATGGCCTGTTTATTATCCTTATTCCCGCTGTGGATATTCTCAAGGACAAAAGGGGACTGGTCCACGCATTCCACCACGCACCGGAATTCGCTTCGCTGGGGGCTGCCGCTGATGTCCATGTCCCTGCGGATGGATAAAACGTCCAGGTTCCAGGCTTTGGCTGTGCTAATTATCTGTTTATCCGTGTTAACGATCATTTATCCGTCTGATGGGATGCATCAGATAATCATTGATGCTGACTTTCATTGTTTCAATACAATATGGAGTTTCCATCAACAGCTCGTTAACGAATACACCATGTCGCTGACTTCTCGCCGGAACGACTCATTTTCCACAAACTGCTTGTAAACCTGGGTGTCGTCTTTCAACAAAAGTTGCATCATCCTGCCCAGGGCCTGGTCATGGGCCAGGCAGGCGGTGTGGGGCGTGTTCTCCCTGGCGTTCTGATAAGCCGTGTCCGCGGCCACCTTGGGCGCAATGTCTTCCCGGATGCGTTTCACCACCCGGTCGGTATCGCTAAACAGTGTACCGAACTGCTCGTTGAACCGCTTTAAAATATTGCTCAACCGGTCAAGTTCGGGCTCGGATTTGCGCCCGCCGCCTTCCGTAGGCACCGGTTCGATTTCGGCATCCGCGTCTTCCAGGGCGATTTTCATGATCGCTTTTTTTTCAACCCGGTAGCTGTCCATATCGATGGCCTCAAGAATGCCTTTGGCGAGATCCTCCTCTTTCGGCGCGGGTAATTTTGGGATCAGCAGGTTGAGCAGGATGGACAGTTTTTCCCACTCCCGGTTGCCGGTGGGCAGAATGGAAGAAAGAAAAGCGTAGGTTCGGCAAAACGCCTTGGCCTTGCCCTTGAAATCCACCTGCTGGTCTTCATCCAGGGTGTCGGTGTAGGCTGTCACGCAGACATCCAGAATCGGGTCGAGCGTGTCCCGGTCCGCGCCCCCGAGAAACAGCGCCACCAAATGTTCCACCTGTTCCTTTGAGTATACCTGTGCGCCATCCAGGGCCGCCCTCAGATCGTGGAGCTTGTTGGGATCGGTTTCATCCGCCAGCAGGGTGGTGCGGTAATAATCCTGAAAGGCGAAGGTGATGGCCTCGGTGTTGTTCTGGAAATCCAGCACAACACAATCACTCTTCCGGGGATGGGCCCGGTTCAGGCGCGAAAGGGTTTGCACCGCCTTGATGCCGGAAAGCGGTTTGTCCACATACATGGTGTGCAGCAGCGGCTCATCATACCCGGTCTGGAATTTGTCCGCGCAGATCAGTAACCGGTATGGGTCGGTTTGAATTTTTGCGGCGATATCCCGACTGGGAAATCCGTTCAGGATGGCCTCGCTCACCTTGGCCCCGTTGTATTCGGGCTCACCCGAAAACGCGACAATGGCCTGATAGGGGCTTTTCCGCTCTCCAAGATACGCCTTAAATGCCTGGAAATACTGAATCGCCCGCTCAATTCCGTTCGTGATCACCATGGCCCTGGCCTGCCCGCCGATCTTTCCGGGGGCCATCACGTGGTCATGAAAATGGTCCGCCATGATTTCGGCCTTGAGCCGGATGGCGTGGTCGTTGCTTTCAATATACCGGCGCAGCTTCTTTTTCGCCTTTTTAATGTCAAACTCCGGGTCATCCTCAATTTTTTTCACCAGCTTGTAATAGCTGTCCACTGGCGTGAAGATCTTGAGCACATCGAGGATGAACCGCTCCTCAATGGCCTGTTTCATGGTGTAGCTGTGAAAAGGCCGGTGTTTGACCTTACCCTCGGCATCCCTCGGCAGGGCTTCGCCGAACATTTCCAGGGTTTTGTTCTTGGGCGTGGCGGTAAAAGCGAAATAGCTGGCGTTGGTGAGCATCTTTCGGGCCGCCATGCGTTTTTCCAGGGCCTCGTTCACCGTGTCCTCGGGGTCCATGCCATTGTCCGTGTCTTCCGGCCCGTCCCCAAGGGCCTGGTTCATGGCCGCCGATGTCTTGCCGCCCTGACTGGAATGGGCCTCGTCAATGAGAATGGCGAAGGTCCTGCCGGCCTCGGTGGCGATCTCATCCAGAATAAAGGGAAATTTCTGCACTGTTGAGACGATGATTTTCCGGCCTTGTTCAATGAATTTGCGCAAATCTCCGGAACGTTCGGCATGGCCCACAGTCGCGGCCACCTGCATGAATTGCCGGATGGTTTTTTGGATCTGGTCGTCGAGAATGCGGCGGTCGGTGACCACGATCACCGAATCGAAAACCTCCCTGCCGTTCCGCCTGACCCTGATGAGCTGGTGGGCAAGCCAGGCAATGGAATTGGACTTGCCGCTGCCCGCCGAATGCTGGATCAGGTATCGCCTGCCCGGGCCGCTGGTCTGCACGTCACTTAGAATTTTGCGAACCACATCCAATTGATGATACCGGGGCCAGACCTGTTTGCGCTTTTTTCTGCCGGTTTTTGAAATCTTTTCCTCAACGATCTGGGCATAGTTTTCCAGAATGTCCGTCAGCCCGGCCGGAGTCAGGGTCTCTTTCCACAGATAATCGGGTTTGAGCCCGTGCGGGTTCGGAGGGTTGCCCGCGCCGTCGTTATGGCCCTTGTTAAAGGGTAGAAACCAAGACCCCTTGCCTTTCAGTTCCGTGCACATGCGCGCCTCGGCGTCATCCACCGCAAAATGCACCACGCACCGGCCGAACTTGAACAGAAGCTCCCGGGGGTCCCGATCCCGCCGGTACTGTTCTTCGGCATCACTGGCGGTCTGCTTGGTGAGGCTGTTTTTCAGCTCAAAGGTGATGATGGGCAGGCCGTTGATGAACAAACACAAATCCAGGGCGCGGCGCGTCTCGTCCATACTGTAGGCAAGCTGGCGCGTGATGGAAAACCGGTTTTCGGCGTGCAGGGTTTTGGCCTTTTCATTGCCTTCGGACGGCGTGCCGTAAAAAAGATCAAAATGCCCGGCCGGGTGGTAGTCAACGCCCTTGCGCAGCACATCAATCACGCCCCGGCGGCCGGTCTCGGAGGACAGCCGGGCCAGAAACTTGAGGCGGTTGATGTCCCTGGGATCGTTTTCATTGGCCATCGCCAGACGCTTGAACGCCTCGGGCTGGGTTTTCCGGAAAAAGGCGAACAACTGCGGCACGTCGATGGCGTGGGCCCGGTCATAATCTTTCGGGCTGCCGGCAAAATACCCGGTGCCGCCATAGGGCGCGGGGGGTTCGGCCACCATGTTTTGCGGGACATGGAGACCGTCCGTGCCGGTCATGTGGCGCATGATTAAGGATTCGAGTCCTTTTTCACTAATGTCGGTGGGTTTTGAAGGGTGAAGGGTGAAGTTTGAAGGGTGGTCAGTCATTTTGTTCATCCTCCGTAAATTCTTCATTTTCTTCAGTTTCAGCGATATCCTCATTCACACTTCCCCCTTCACACCTCACACTTCTGACGTCGAGTTTACCGGTTACCACGTCGGCGATGAGACGGGTGCGGTATTCCCGGAGGAGTTGGATTTCTCGTTCGAGGCGGGAGATGGCTGTATCGATAGGGGTACTCTCTCTATCGATAATTCTTAAAATCTGGGCTTGTTCAACAATACCCGGAAACCACAACAGACAACCTGCCAATGCCTCTCTGTTCACCTTTGGCATTGCCACACGCATCGAGGCGTCAACAGCAAACTTCGTGAACGCTGGTGAAAGTAGTATCATCAGGAGGTATTCAGGCGACAACTCCATTGTCTTCGGAGTTATCGGATACATATCTGCACTGCACAGACAGTCGCATGGAGCAATTGTGGCTTTGCGCAAATTTGGCCGAATCTTGCTGTAAATAATTTGACCACGGGTGACGAGATATTTCCCGCTATCTGCACCTTGCTTTGCAGCCGTTTCCGTTGCAAGTAATCGACCGCTACCGCTCTCAATATGGTTCGGCGCTATCAACACCATATCGCTGTATACGCGCTTCCGCGGATCAACTTGTCCGCTGTTGATCGTCGCAAGAAATTTGAATCGCCGCAACTCCCAATGATGGGGAATATCGCCAATCCATGGGATGCCGGAAGGTTTGAGGGGGACGGAGGGATCGAGGCCGCGCGTGACGGCCCGGTGGATAATGGCCTGTTTCTGCTCATTCAGCAGCGCCACCACCTTCCGCTTCGCCCGGATCGTCCGCGTCAGCCTTCCCGTGGCCCAATCCAGAAACCGCCCGATTGCCAGTTGTTCATCCAGCGGAGGCAAGGGCATATAAGCCCGGCTCAAGCGCTCATAGTCAATGTTTTGTCCTTCGCGGATGCCCGTGACAAAAAGGGTCAGACTGCTGATGAAGTCAGGCGATTTGAAGAAACGCGAATAATAGCCATTTAATGCCTCAGATCTTGGTTCAAGAACCGTGTATGCGGGGCTGATGATGCCCCGGCAATGCGCAACCTCCAGACCGCCTTGAAATGAACGCAAGCTTATGACGAAATCGCCCTTTACAACGAGCTTCAAAAGGTGGAAGTCCTTCATCGCCGTCACTGTCCGTGTCCCGTAATCTTCTTTACGAACGACACCCTTGCTTTGTGTTGCTGCAAGCAATGGTTCATCCGGAAAGCCCTTTTGCACGCGCTCCCTGAAAAGGAATTTCATGCGGCGTTGCGCCCAATGCCCCGGCATCTGCCCAAGCCATGGCAACCCCGATTCCTTATATTCCGGATACGGTTTGAGATCGGCGATCATGGGGCGTCTCCCACAAGCAACACCGGCAGGGCCAACGGCAATCGCTTAAATAAACAACTGATTAATTTCAATAATTTTTCCCCATTTTTAAGGTAATCATGAGGCTGTTTACTGTGGTTCAATCCACCACGAAGAACACGAAGTTCACGAAGATGGCGGGGGGCAATTCTGTTTTTTCTTCGTGTCCTTCGTGCGCTTCGTGGTGGATTTTTCATTGCCGATTCCTGTTTTGACGCAACCCCTTCGGGGTAGGGGAAATATTTACCGGCCATCCCAGGGTAGCGGCTCCGCCGCAACCCTGGGCTACAATACGGAATCCCGTTGGGATTCAATGCCCGCCGCATCCATCAAAACAGGCCGGATCATCGTTTCTTCGTAGGAGCGGGCCATGCCCGCGATCATCGCCGCAATCGCGGGCATGGCCCGCTCCTACGGGCAGAATTGATGCATAGCAATTGTCTCAACAGTGTTGAGAGTTTGTATTCCCCCGGTAAATGCCATAAAAAAACCTCCATACGAAACAGGTTCCGACGGGAAGGCCCTGTCAGCCACGGCAACCCCTATTCCTTGTATTCCGGATACGGTTTAAGGTCGGCAATCATGACTCATTCTCCGGTCCGGCATCGTTGAACAGATGGATGTATTTTCGATATATAAACCTCCTATTACGCGCCTGTCCGGTGAATTCCTGCAGGATTCCATCATCAACCATTCGTGTTACCAGATCATTGGCTGCCGGATAGGATGTTCCGATCAGATCCTTGACCTCGCGCACGGAAACAATCGGGTGCTTGTAGAGATGCTCGTGCACACGGTGTCCATTCCCGGCGGATCGGCCAAATTTTTCCGTGATCATCCGGCGATGTTCCTCACGGAGAGAGAGGATGCGCCTTGCTGTGTCAGTGGCTTGAGTGCTGACTTCCACAATGCCGTTAAGGAAGAAGGTAAGCCACTGCTCCCATGCCCCATGGTCCCGTACCGATTGCAAATGTTCATAATACTGCTGCCGATAGCGCTTGAAGTAATAGGACAGATACAATACCGGCTTCTGCAGCACTTTCTGTTCACACAGCAGAAAGGTTATCAATAACCGCCCGACACGGCCGTTGCCATCAAGAAACGGATGAATCGTCTCGAACTGTGCATGCGCCAGGCCAATTTTAACCAGAAGCGGCAATCCGGTGTCAGCGTGAAGAAATTTCTCCAAATCCGACAGTGATTTCGGCACTTCGTGGGGCGGCGGCGGGACAAAAGAGGCTTCTTTGATGGTACACCCCCCTGGTCCGATCCAGTTCTGGCTTGTTCGCAATTCCCCTGGCGCAAGGTGCGATCCACGGATACCTTTCATCAGCTCGGTATGAATCTCTCTTATCAAACGAATGGAAACCGGTAAATCGGCGAGCCGGTCGAGGCCATAATTCATGGCGCGCACATAGTTCACAACATCATCGACATCCTTCGGCCGGTCCGGGGCAAGAATCTTTGCTTCCGCAGCCAAAACATCCTGCAAAGAACTTTGGGTCCCCTCAATCTGGCTCGACAGAACCGCTTCCTTCCGGACATACATATACACAAACAAATCGGAATTTGGCAGGGTCTGGATGGACCCGTCGAGGCGGCCCAGTGCCCGGTCGGCTTTCGAGAGCAGCAACTGCAAAGCGCCGGAATTTTCAATTGACGGATCGGGAGGAAGCGGGGCCGGAATAAATGCCTGATAACCAGTCGACTGCTGAAGATAACGTCCTGCTCTGGTTGATCGCTTAGACAGGGCACTTTGAATTTCCATGGTGTTTTCCTCTAATAAAGTCAGCGATGGCGGTCTTGTTAAAGGTTAACTTTAATATAAGGCTTTTCACCGGCCTTATTAAAGTTGCGGATATCTCTGCGCCTGTTTGAAAAACCCTTCATGATTTATCCCCCTTCTTCAGTAATCCGTCCAGCAGTCCATCAGCCTCCTGCTGAACAGCCAGGATGTCGGCGCTGATTTCTTCGAGCGAACGAAGGGGCTGAGGTTTGTAAAAATGGCGGGTGAAGCTCACCTCATAGCCGATTTTGGTGGCCCCCTGCTTGATCCAGGCATCCGGGGTATAGGGCAGCACCTCCCGGTGAATAAACGCCTCGATGCCCCCGTTTTCCAGAAGCGGCACCTGCTCCGTGTCCCTCAGGTCAGCATCCGGCTCATACTCGATGATGGAATCAGGAGGTAGATTGCTGTTTTCCCCCTTCACACTGCCCACTTTAAACTTCCCATACAACGGGTCAGCCTTGGCCTTGCCGGGCTTGTGGATTTTTGCGATGACGGGGGGCGCGGACTCATCACGCCAGCTTACGGCCTTGATGATCTGTTTTAGTTCGGCCGCCGGGAGTTTGAGGCCCGCGTTTTTAAGGGCGGTATCAACCCGTTCCCGAAAAATATTGTGGTCTTCATAAAGCCGGTCTCCCAGCGTTTCACGCAGCTTCAAGGCGGATTCTACCAGACGGCCGTCCCGCTCCCAGGTTCTGGGATCGAGCAATTTCTTTTTTTTCTTTTCGGGCAAACCCTTTTTAATACCGGTATTTTCCTCATCCTCCCCGTCGTCCTCGTCATTGCCCCATTCGGCGAGACGCTTTTCCAGATTAGCGGAGATTCTGGCGAACCGGGTGAACAGGTCTTCGCCGAATTCCTCAAAAAGTGCGGCGCGCAGGTCTTCATCCCCGGAGGCGAAGTGCAGGGTGTCGATGGCCGTAAGGGACAATCGGCTGTGCAGGCGCAAGGGCCGCTCCACCGTCACCTTCCAGTAACCAAAAGCGGCATTGGGGAAAATCTTGGACTCAGGGGTTTCCTTAAAATCCAGGAATGTCCGGCTGATGCGGTCAATGTCCTCGGGCGACAGCTCGCAATTCTTTTTGCCGAGGTTCTTGCGCAGAGGCGCAAACCATTGACTGGCGTCGATAAGCTGAACCCGGCCTTTTCGATGCGGAGGCTTTTTGTTGGACAGCACCCAGATATAGGTGGCGATGCCGGTATTGTAAAAAAGATTCAGCGGCAGGGCCACAATAGCCTCCAGCCAGTCGTTTTCGATGAGCCAGCGCCGGATGTTGCTCTCGCCCTGGCCCGCGTCACCGGTGAAAAGGCTGGAGCCGTTGTGGACTTCGGCAATGCGGCTTCCCAGCGCCGAAGTATCGTTCATTTTTGAGGCCATGTTGGCAAGGAAGAGCATCTGGCCGTCGCTGGACCGGGTGACCAGCGACAGTTCCTCTCCTTTGTGCATCACCTTGAATCGCGGGTCGCGCATTTCGTCCTTGCCGCCCATCGTCTCAAGATCCTTTTTCCAGCTTTTGCCGTAGGGTGGATTGGCGAGCATGAAATCAAATTCCTGGGCGGGAAACGCATCGTGGGAGAGGGTGGACCACTCCGCGCCGCCGACGATATGGTCGGCGCTTTCGCCCTCGCCTTTGAGCAGCATGTCCGCCTTGCAGATGGCGTAGGTTTCAGGATTGATTTCCTGGCCGTAGAGCAGGCTGGTGATCTGCAGTTTGCGTTTTGCGGCTATATCCGTGAGGGTTTCCTCCGCCACAGTAAGCATGCCGCCGGTGCCGCAGGCGCAGTCATAAAGCAGGTAAGTGCCGGACTTGAGCTGGTCCTCGATAGGCATGAACACAAGATTTGCCATAAGCCGCACTGTGTCGCGGGGCGTCCAGTGCTCGCCCGCCTCTTCATTGTTATCCTCGTTGAACTTGCGCACCAGTTCCTCGAAGACAGTTCCCATGGCATGGTTGTCGATACCCTCAGGTGTCAGGTCGATTTCGGGATCGAGGAACTTGTTGATGAGGGTGCCTATGGCGTCAGCTTTGGACAATGTCTGCAACTGGTTGCGGAACTTGAAATTTTCAAGAATGTCCTGAACGTTCGGCGAGAATCCGTTAAGGTAATCCTCAAAATCGGCGAGTAGGTGCTGCTGACTGCCCCGGGATTTCAGATCCCGCAGAGTGAAATTTGAAGTGTTGTAGAACGCCTGATTCGCCGCATCGCAGAGGGCGGCGCGTTGCTCGGTGATGCGGGCCTCGTCGAGTATCTTTTTGGTCTCAAGCACCTTTTGCTTGGTCGGCTCAAGAACTGCGTCCATGCGTCGGATGACGCACATCGGCAGGATGACGTCCGGATATTTGCCACGCCTGAAAAGGTCGCGCAGAACATCGTCGGCGATACCCCAGATAAAGGAGACGATCTTGTTGTGGGTTGCCTGATCCATTCTTGAATTCTCTCCGCTTGCATGATTATGAAAGCGATTTGTAGCATTTTTAGAATGCAAAAACCATGATTTTTTATATGTTCATAATAAAATTAGAACTTTAGCCGAACCGTCTGTTGCTCCGGAAATTGGCGGGTCGGTTTCATAAACAAAATGAGGGCTCATTCATTAGTCGGAATTCCGGATAGTGAATGAGCCCTCATTCGCTTCAGGCATTTTTAAATTTTTAACTTCTGATTTGCCCTACCTGCCGGGAATGATAATCCGGGATGATTCCTGTTTTTTCTGCTGTTGCTGCTTTTGCATCTGTTGGATCTGCTCGATCATTTCAGCCAGGGCCTGTTTCATGGCCTCGGGAAACACGTTCATGGCGTCTTCCAGCGAGGTGGCGGGCAGTTCCGCCTGGATGGGCAGGGGGCCTTCCGGAGACATGAGCTGGGTGTGGCCGATATAGATTTCCACGCGGGATGGATCTGCGGAACCATCGGATTTAATGGGTATAATACGCCGGATGGAGCCGACTTTCATGTCAGTGATGGATTCTTCCCGGTACAGATTGTTCTTGTCGATTGAAAAATTAATGTTATTGATGGTTTCTTCAGGACGCATGGCGGTCTCCGTTTTTTAAATGATGAATGATGAGTGATGAATGATGAATTTTTTTTATATCAACTTATGAGCTTAATCAATGGATGTTTTTTCGGGCGTGTTTTTCCGGTGCCGGCTGATCCAGTCGATGACCTCCATAAACGGATAGGCTTCCAGCCTGCCGAAGGTTGACATTTTTCTTGCCTTTAATTTCATAAAAACCGGCGTATGAATGCCGCACAGAAATTTCGCCAAATTGCCTGAGGTCAGGTATTCTCCGGCGGCCTGAACAAATTCAGCGGTCAATTCGGTGAAATCAAACGTCGACAGGGACCTTAACGCCGCGGGTTCCGGCAGCCGGACCGGACCGGTTTTGCAGAACGCGCAATGCCCGCATCTTTCAAAATCCAATATTTCACCGAAATACGCCGCCAGCCCTCGGCTGATGCAGGATGTGCTTTCAAACAACGGGACCATGCGCCGGATCCGGTCAATTTCCTGGGTCTGCTTTTTCAAAAACAGGGTATGCAGGGTTTCCGTCATCCTTTCCATGTCAACCGCCTGGTTTAAAATGTCATACACTTCCACTGTCTGGCCGGCCTGGAGTTCAATCCAGCCTTTTTCTTCGAAATATTCCAAGGCCGTGATAATGCGCCGCCGGTCTGTCTGATAATTCGCGAGGATGTCGCTGATGTTGGCGGATGTCCAGATTTTTTTGGTATGGCAATGGTCAAAAACGGCCCTGACAAACTGTTTCCGCTCCCCTTCGAACTGGTCCAGTATCCACGACGGCCCTTGAAGGTATTTGAATGTATAATCCTCAAAATAGGAAAATTTGGGCCGGATGACGCCTTCCATGGCCAGATACACGAGCAGGGTTTTTAACGGAAGGGGCCGGATGTTGACCTCTGATGACAGGCGAAACAGTTTGATTTCCCAGATGAATCCGTCATTTTCCGCGATGGTTTGAAGCACCTGCCGGATGGCGCGTTTGTCCGGGGTGTCGCCATAGATAAAATTTTCCAGAATATGGATGCCGTCCCGGTCGGCCAGGACTTCACACAGGGCCAGCTCGCCGTCGCGTCCGGACCGGCCGATTTCCTGGCTGTAATTTTCAATGGATTTGGGCAGGTCATAATGAATGACGCGGCGGATATCCCTTTTATCAATGCCCATGCCGAAAGCGATGGTGGCCACCACGCATGACAGGGATCCGTCCATGAACCGGTTTTGAATGGCTTCGCGCTCCGGATGTTGCATTCCGGCATGATAGGCAGCGGCGTTGATGTGGTTTTCACAAAGAAAGCGGGCGACATTTTCGGCGGTTTTTTGCAGGGTCACATACACAATGGTGGGTGCGCCGGGTTTTTTTTGAATTCTTTGCAGGAGCCGGGTGTTTTTTTCAGAGGCCGGGCACGGAGTCACCTGTAAATACAGGTTTTCCCGGTAGAATCCGGTGGCGATCACGTTTTTTTCCGGTATATCGAATTTAAGACGCATATCATCCGCCACCTGTTTGGTGGCGGTGGCAGTCAGGAGCAGGGCCTGGGGAATCTTGAATTCCTGCCGGTAATAGGGGAGGTTCAGGTATTCGGGCCGGAAATTGTGCCCCCATTCGGAAATACAATGGGCTTCGTCCACCACCAGAAGTGAAATGCGCATGTTCTGAAGATGAAACCGGAACCGCTCATTTTTAAAACGTTCCACTGATATCATCAGAATTTTCAGCAAACCGTTTTTGGCTTTGTCAAAAATCGCCTGGGTTTCTTCCGGGCCTAAGGTCGAGTCCAGGCGGGCGGCCGGGATATTGTGACTGATCAAAAAATCCAGCTGGTCTTTCATCAGGGACAGAAGCGGAGACACCACCAGGGTCATGTCCGGCAGCAGCATGGCCGGGAGTTGATAGCACAGCGATTTGCCGGCACCCGTGGGAAAGATGGCCCCGGCAGACTCACCGGCCAGAATTTTTTCGATGACCTGCTTCTGGCCTTTTTTAAATCCATCAAACCCGAAATAGGTTTGTAACTGATTTTCCAGCATGGCTCTCCCAATCTTAGTTCAATGCCATTTGAAAACTTTCAGCCCGGCTGAAAAAAACACAACGCCGATGGTCAGCATGGCCGCAGTGGGCGCCAGGACATCGGTAAAACCAGCGCCCTCAATAAAAACACCTCGCAACCCGTCGGCCAGCAGGGTGAGGGGCAGTTTTTGAATCACCGGGATGCTCCAGTCCGGAAAATTGTGATAGCTGAAAAAAATCCCCGACAGCACCATCATGGGCATGACCACCGCGTTCACCAGACCGTTGCCGATTTCTGTGTTGTCCGTGCGCGATGACACGAAGATGGCGATGCCCCCGAAGGCGATATTTCCGGAGAGAAAAATGATGAGGAGTCCTAAGAGACTGCCCTGAATGGTGACGTGAAACACCAGCCATGCAAAAAGAAACAGCAGGGAGGCCTCAATGGCGTTCATGAGGATGCGCACCATCATCAGGGCGATCAGAAAATACGATTTTTTCATGGGCGTGGCCACCATGCGGCGCAGTAGTTTTTTGGAACGCTTGTCGATGGTGCCGTAGCTCATGCCCCACATGCATGACATCATGATGCCCATGGCCATGAGCCCCGGCACCAGAAAATCGATATACCGGGTTCCGCTCACCGTGAGGGGCAGGATGACGTCAGTGGACGCAGTAACAGCGGTTTCATTGAAAATGCCGGACAGCTTGTAATAGGTGAACTGGGCGTCGGGGTTCAACGGGTCGAAGTGGTACTGGATTTCCCCCCTGCTTTCATCCATGATCACGCTGAGATTTCCCCGTTTCAGGAGCGACATGGCCTGATGCCACGTGGCTTGACGGAACACAAAAATGGTGTTGCCCAGTTTGTCGTCTTTCAGGGTGATGCGGTGGGCTGGGGATACGGTATCATTGCTTTCCATTTTTTCCGCGTGATGCCGAAGAAAATCCATAATCATCCGGGAATCTGTGCCGGATGAAGGTCCGGCAGATGAAGGGTTCTGCTCTTGCCCGATCACCGCCACTTGCCGGACAATATCGGATTTTCGGGTAAACGCAATGCCCAGTCCTAAAGACATGAGAATGGGGAAAATAATGCCCCAGAAAATCACCGCCGGATGCCGGATAATGTCCTTAAACTGGGCGGAAATCAGTTGAATCAGCTGGTTGTGGCGTATTCGGTTCATCATCCCATTAATCATCTGTTTTAATCGTCTGTCTTAATCGTCCAGGCGCCTGCCGGTCATCTCGATAAACAGGTCATCCAGGGTTTTTCTCCGGCACTCCAGGGTTTTCAGGCGCAGCTTGTTTATGCTGATAAATTCAATAAATTCAGGCAACTCTGTTTCAATGTCCGATAGGATGACACTGCCTTTTCCCTGTCCGGCCGCCCACTGAATCTGAAAACGGGACGGCGCGAAGCCATTGGTTTCTGCCGGCGCTTCCAGGGAGAATTCAATGATTTTTGGTCCGTTTTCCGCTTCGAGCAATTGTGAGAGGGTGCCTTTTTTTAAGATCCGGCCATGGTCAATGATAATAATCCGGTCGCACAACTGCTCGGCTTCTTCCATGTAATGGGTGGTCAGGATCAGGGACGTCTGGGACTGCTGCTTCAGGCGCAGGAGGATCGACCAGATCTCCCGGCGTGCGTTGGGATCCAGGCCGGTGGTGGGTTCATCCAGCAGCAGGAGTTTGGGATGGTTGAGCAGGGCGATGCCGATGGCCAGACGCTGCCGCTGGCCACCGGAAAGGTTGGCCACATAAGACCGGCTTTTTTCCGCAAGATCGATGAGTTGGATAATTTCATCCACCCGGCGCCGGTCCAGGCAATAGAAACTGGCGAACAGAACCAGGGTTTCCCGGACGGACAGGCGGTCAAGAAAATGGGTTTCCTGGAGCGACAGACCGATCTGCTGGTGAAGCGTGTCCTCATTGCCTTTCCACTTCCTGCCCAGTACGAAGATTTCGCCCGCATCGGGTTTCTGGATGCCCTCGATCATTTCCATGAGGGTGGTTTTCCCGGCCCCGTTGGGGCCGAGCAGGGCCACGCTTTGCCCTTTTATAATTTCAAAATCCACCCCGTTCACAGCCTGAACGTTTTTGAAGGATTTATAGACGCCCTTGACTTCAATGACCGGGTTCATGGAAATCTCAGTTGTCCTTTTAGCAGCACCCGCTGGAAGAGCAGTCGCAGCCTGATCCGCATTTGGCGGACTGGGTCGGCGTGTCAGAGATGCCTTTGATTTCAATTTCAAAGGTCAATGTTTTTCCGGCCATGGGATGGTTCAGGTCCACGGTCACCTGCTGGTCATCCACTGCCACAATCACCGCCGGAATCTGCTGGCCGTCAGCGGAAGAAAGGCCAACGGTCTGGCCCACCTGGGGGTTCATCTCCGGAGGCACATCCGCTCTCGGGAAAGCCTGAGTCAGGCTTTCATCCCGGTGTCCATATGCCTCTTCGGGTTCCAGGGTGAAGGTCTTTTTTTCATTTAAGGTCATGCCCAGAAGAGCGTTTTCAAATCCGCGTATCAACTGGCCCGCCCCCATCTGAATTTCCAGTGGCGCGCGGCCATAACTGGTGTCAAATACCTCTCCGTTTGTGAGGGTTCCCTTGTAATCCAGACTGACAAACATGTTTTTTTCAATTTTTTGCATAACTGCCTCCTATGATTTAAAAAGTAAATTTTCCTGATAAGATAGGGGTGAATACGGGGCTGTCAACCTTTGAAAGCGGATCGGGCGGCTATCTGGCCCCATATCCCTTGCCGTAATGCTCAAAAATTGAAAAAAAAGCGAACCATTCCAGGTTGTTTTTAAAAGCAACGCCCAGTCCGGAAGGATCGTGGCGGCAGACAAATCCTTCTGTTTCAATGGTCAGGCGGCTGTTCGGGGCGGTGATCATGACTTCAATCCGGCAAGGGGTATTCAGGGCGATGCTGTTGCCGGTCTCCACAAAAATGCCATTCATGCTGATATTTTTCATTCTGGCTTCCAGAATGATATCCAGAGGCTCAAAGCGCAGCACCACCTGGGCCTCAAAATCAATTCGGAGGCGTTTACGGTTGTTTTTTTTGACTTTTATGGATGTCTTTTGGGGTCCGGTCATGGGAAAATTTTGATATCCTGTCGAGATTAAAGGTCTAAATCCGGATACAAGTGTTTGGAACAGTCCGGGCAGATGCTGTGGCTGAAATCCGCGTCAGAACGTTCCTGAATGTAGGATTCAATCTGGTTCCAGTATCCTTTGTCATCCCTGACTTTTTTGCACTGGGCGCATATGGGAATCAGGCCGTTCAATGTTTTGACTTCATTCAGCGCTTTTTGCAGTTCCTCTATCAGGAACTCTTTTTCTTTTTCCGTTTTTTTCCGGCGTTCGATGTCCTGTTCAAGCCGCTTGTTTAATGCAAGGCTCTGTTTTTTTTCTTTTAGCAGGTCATTGAGCAACCGGACCTTTTCATCCCGGTAGGTCAGTGATTCCATGATGACGGCGTTTAACTGTTTTGCCGCCTGGCCGGTCACCAGGAAATAAATGATCACCAGTATGCCGAGAAGCACCTGTTCAAATTGCCAGCTCGATATCAGTAAAATGCCAAAGGGCAGCAGAATGGGTGATGAAAAGACGAGGAACGTGGGAATGGATGCCGCGTTTGTTGCCACACCCGCAGCAACCAGCCCTGCCAGCGTGACAAGGGTAATGGATAAATATAACTGCGAGGTTGTAAAATACGCATAAATCCCTAAAATTCCCCATAATAACCCGTTGAGGAACAAGCAGGCACCATATCTCAGAAACCAGATTTTCGGATCAAACTTTTTTTTAATTGCTGATTTAAAGCTCCGGGCAATCAAATAACGGGCCAGCAATACAGCAACCATGGAGAGAAACCAGAATATCAAAAAATGATCGTATGTTTTTTGCCATAAAAACAGTGCGATACAGAATGCGACCAGGAGATTGCCGGGCAGGGCGACATTGGATTGCCCGCATAATGTTTCCAGGCGTTTTTTTTCAAATTTTGATTTTGGAAGGGTTTTCATTTCAAAAAACGAGATCCTCAATAAAATTGACGAGCTGGTTTAAGTTTCGGCAGGGCCGGACTTCATGGCAATAGGCCTTATATGTGTTCATCTCACTGTCGCCGCTACCCCAGAACTGTTCAGGCTCCGGATTGAGCCAGATGACCCGGCGGCATTTGGCGCGCATGGCATCCAGCAGGTGTTCGCAGGGATTCTGATAATTGGTGCGGGCATCTCCCACAATAATCAGGGTGGTTTTTTTACTCAGCAGATTGAGATGGTTCCGGTGAAACTGGGTCAGCATTTCCCCGTAATCCGTGTGCGCGTTAAAATTGATGTCCGCGTCGGTGATGACTTTTTCAATGGCCTGGTTGACATCGTGTTTTTCAAAAATATCGGTGATATTGGTGGGGCCGGCCACAAACGCGAAGCTTTTCACATCAGAGAAACAGTCCTGCATGGAATAAATCATATTCAGCATGAACCGGGCCGCTGACCAAACCGACCCGGACACATCGCACAGGGTCACCACCCGGGTTTTGCGAAGGGGACGCTGACGGAAAACGATTTCAATGGGCACCCCCTGGTAGCGCTGGGCCGCGCGCAGGGTTTTTTTGACATCCATCGTCCCCTTGTTCCGGGTGGCGTAGCGGCGGCTCATGATATCCTTCATCTTGCGCACCAGTTGATCAATGATGGTCCGCATTTTGACGATTTCGATTTCCGTAAGGTTGGCAAAAGGGCGTTCGCCGATGCCCAAGGTCTTTTTATCATAGGTGTTGACCTGTTTGAGGCCGTCATTATTGGGCCGGGTCTCCTGGGTGAGCATGCGGTTCGCTGTTTCCAGGCGTTCCATCAGAAGTCCCGCCATGCCTCTGTTTCTGCTTCTCCCTTTTCCTGAACCGCCCGCCTGATCATCCTGCTGGAATTGCACCAGGCGGTTGCGGGTTTTGTTGATGCGGAGCATGACTTCCAGGCGGCTGGACAACTGGCTGAGGTTGGATTTTAAGGCCTGGGAGGATTCTTCCGTCTGGGTTTCCAGGCGGTGGATCTGTCTTAAATACGGAATCGGGTCGCCTGCCAGAAAATCCATGATGGCCTGTGCGATTTCATCATCACCGGCTTCCCGGCGCATCTGCTCGATGGCCTGATGCATTTCCTCTTTGCTGGTGTCCTGGGGATCGCAATTTGCATCCAACTCGACGTCCGGGCGCATGTCGTGAAAAAAAAGCCCGTAGATCCGGTCAAAATCACTTTGCTCCCGGCGGCTTTTGGCGAAATTGGCCCGCAAGGCCGACCGGAACTGGTCTTCATCCAACACATCGATCAGTTCCAGATGGCGCACACAATCGATGACCTCGGCGGTGGACACCCGGAGATCGGACGTGCGGCAGGCGCGAACGAAATTTAAAATCAGGTTGAGCATATAATTTTTTATTTCAACACTTTGTCTATGGATTCCCTCACCAGTGCCGTATCCGCCTGATATTTGCAGATAACATTCAGTGTGTCCGACAGGGCCTGGGGGGACAGATCATTGATCTGGAGCACCATCAGGGCCTTGGCCCAGTCAATGGTTTCGGAGATGCAGGGCCGTTTTTTCAGGTCGAGAGCGCGGATATTGCTGATGGCGTTGACCAGTTGATCGGCCAGGCGGTCTTCAATGCCGGGGATTTTTAATTTAACAATCCGTTTTTCCAGGTCTTTTTTCGGATAATCAATATACAGATGAATGCAGCGCCGTTTGAGCGCATCAGAGATATCCCGGTAGTTGTTGGATGTCAGTATCACTATTGGAATATGTTTGGCTTTCCAGATGCCAAGCTCCGGGATGGACACCTGAAAATCGCTTAACAGCTCAAGCAGAAACGCTTCAAATTCCGGATCGGATTTATCAATTTCATCAATTAGCAGCACCACTTGTTCATCGGAGGTAATGGCCTGAAGCAGGGGCCGGGCCAGGAGAAACCGTTCGGAGAAAAACGCGTTTTCCTGCTGGGCGATTTTCTCCACCGCCTCACTGATGGTGTCGGCGGTGGCGATCACCTGGTTGATTTTTTCCTTGATCATTTGGGTGTACAGCAATTGTTTGGCGTATTCCCATTCATACAGGGATTTGGCTTCGTCCAGTCCTTCATAGCACTGAAGACGGATTTTTCTTAAGTTCAGACTGCGGGCGATGGCCCGGGCCAGTTCGGTTTTTCCTGCGCCTGCCGGGCCTTCCACCAGAATAGGTTTCTGGGTGGCGGCGGCCAGATACACAACGGTGGCAATTTCTCTGGAAGGAATGTAGTCCACGCCTTCCAGTTTTTTCTGAACATCTTCAACGCTTCTAAATTCTGTATCAGGTACTGTCATGGGGCGTTCCTTTGTGTTATTTCATTCGGGTATCTGATTTTTCAGGGGCTCTGCCATGGGGGGCCGGTGAACGCATAAAATTTATTAATAATAAAGAAACCGATTGGTTATTCCGGTATGGCGTTTAAAGATACCATCAATACGTCTACCATTGGTTGCCGGTCCATGCAAGGAGGAAAGCGGAGCATGGATAGATTTTCCAATGGAAAGCCCTGAATCCTAACGGGTGTTGCGGGTTTAACAGATTGTTTTTGCCTAAAGTTTCTTGTCTTTCAAATGCGGCTGGGGTATGGTTGACGGGAAATTAACAGAGGGTGAAACATGGGCTGCCGGGGCGTGGCGCCGGACAAAAACGGAGGAAATGTGGACGGGTTAAAGGGTTTTCAGAAGAAATATCTCAGGGGAGTTGCCCATGGCATGAAGCCGGTGGTGCTGATCGGGCAGAGCGGGCTCACCCCGGGAGTCATAAAGGCGGTGGATGAGGCGTTGGAAACGCACGAACTCATAAAAATCAAATTCAATGATTTTAAGGAAAAAGACCAGAAAAAAGAGATTGTCAAGGTCATTGAAACGGATACGTCATCGGAGATGGTGGGAATGATCGGACACCTGGCGATTTTTTTCCGAAAGCACCGGGATCCGGAAAAAAGAAAGATTGCGGTGCCGGCAAGGTAGGCGGCAAAAACAGATCACATGGAATGAGTTTGAAATATTTTCATGCAAATATAAACGATTAAGCCAGGGGGACGATTATGAAACTTAAAGATTGCGCACCTGCGCCTGACCGGTATGCAATGCTGACAGGAGATATTGCAAGCGCTGAACCGGTCAGTGTTGAGGCCATCGGTGACCGGATCAGGGGGTTGAGGGAGGCCAAAGGGATTTCTTTTGAAGAATTATCAAATCTCACCGGGTTTGAAGTGGAACTGCTGAAAAATATTGAAAAAAATGCGATTCAGCCCCAGCTTGGGACACTGGTAAAGCTGTCCAAGGCGCTGGAAAGCGCGTTCAGTCGTTTGGTGTCCGGCGTGGGCGATAAACTTTATTCAGTGACCCGGAAAGGCACCCGGCCCATCGTGTCCCGGTCCACCTCCGCAAAAGGCAAGGAGCTGTATACTTACTTCAGCATGGCCCCCGAGGTGCGGGGCCGGCATATGGAGGCGCTGATGGTGACGTTGTCGGAAAACCCCGATGGCGAAATATCCGTGCATGACGGAGAGGAGTTTATTTTCGTTCTGGAAGGGATTGTTTGTGTGACCATTGATGGAGACGCCTTTGAACTGGCGCCGGGAGACAGCATGTATTATCTGTCCACCACCCCGCATCTGGTGGCGGCTAAAAAAGATCGGGCGGTGATACTGGCTGTTCTTCATGAGTAAGGGATGATGAGCGAAAAAATCAATCTGAAAGATCGGGCGACGGTCTTAAAGCTCATCACCGTGTCGGTATGTGCCGTCGAATTGTTTATCGCAATATTTACAATTGTTTATCAGCAGGATCAGGTCAAGCGGGTAGAGACGCCGATATCTGAAGAAATGGCCAAGGTTTACATCGACCATCCGGAGAAATTAAAGGAAAACGAAAGGCTGGCGCTGAATGTATACCATAGCCGGAAAGACCAACGAACCTATCTGATTGTGAAAGAAGTGGAGGAGGTGGTCCCTTTTCCATGGAAAGCATGGGTGTTGATCTCTGTGGGATTTCCCATCGGGCTGGCGTTTCTGGTGCTTTTAGTCGCCAGAGCGTATTTCCAGGCAGTCGAACCCGGCGGGAATGAACCCGATGAATCTGCCGGTAAAGCTGCTACCGGTGTGAACAAACTAAGCCAGATCAACAGCCTCTGGTTTCTGCTGATTGCCATCGTTGTCATTTTTCTTGTCTGGTATATTCCGGAGATAGTGAAATATACCGGAAGCGTCGCCATAAACTGGCTGACAACTTACTGGTGGGTGCCGGCAACGGTTTTTTTTGTCATTGTGTTTATTATTGTGATGATGATTTACCTCCAGTACCGGTTGAAATCAAAGGCTTTGGATACGGAAGTGGAGATAGCGAAATTGAAATTTCTGCAGTATGAGGGGAACCATCAGTTCCTGCTGGAAAATCCAACAAGTCACGCCACCCATCTGCTTGAAGAAGTACCTCATGGAAAGGATCAGTAATTACTTAACTATTCAGAAATCTGACTCCTGATGCCTCCGCATCAGCATTGTTCCATCCTGGCGTACTCCTCCCACTTGGCGTCGATTTCCTTCTGCACGCTCTCTATCTGTTCATCGTTCAATGCCTTGAAGCGGCTCTGGGTCTTAAAATATTCCCTGACCGGTTTGCGTTTTTTCCCGATCAGTTTTTTCGAGGCGCCTGTCAGCCGGAACGTCTGGTTTTCAATTTCGTACAGATCAAACAATCCGGTTTCCACGGCCAGTTTGCCGAGCTTGACCGAGTACCTGGGGTCAAAACCCCATCCAGCCGGGCAGGGGGTATGCGCATGGAGGTATTTCGGACCCTGTATGGTTTTGGCTTTGACGATTTTATCAAACAGGTCCAGCGGGTAGGAGGCGGATGCCGTGGCCACATAGGGAATGCCGTGGGCGGCGATAATGGATGGCACGTCCTTTTTCTTCTGGGCTTTGCCGGAGAACGGGGTGGTGGTGGTGATGACGCCCTGCGGGGTGGTCCCGGAGCGCTGTACGCCGGTGTTCATATAAGCCTCGTTGTCATAACAGATAAAAATAAAATTTTCGCCGCGTTCGCAGGCCCCGGACAACGCCTGGAGCCCGATATCACTGGTGCCGCCGTCGCCCGCCCATGCAGCGACCGTTGTGGTTTCATTCTTTTGGGCCCTTAGTGCCCCCAGAACGCCCGTAGCTGCAGCGGCAGTGGACGCGAAGGTGACGTTCAGGCAGGGGAGCTGAGTGGCGGCAATGGGGTATAACCCTTGCAATACCGTCAGGCAACTCGGGGGGACCACCAGGATGGTGTCCCGGCCCAGGGCTTTGAGGCCGATCCGGTAAATAATGCTGAGCCCGCAGCCGGAGCAGGCCCGGTTTCCCGGATGCACCAGTTCGTCTTCCGGAAGATTGAGTATGGTTGTTTGTGCAGTCGATTGTGTTGTCATGGGATTGTTTTCTCGTATATTTTATCTTTTGTTTGGGTTGTGTGCATCCGCGTTCCTGCTTTTACCTACAGCCTAACAGGCTATACGTCTACATTTTCAGTCCGATCCACTCCGGCGTATCGCCAATGGTGTCCGGCTTTGTGCAGGATGCGCGCAGGGCTTTCTCCAGGTGGTGGGTTTTGATTTCCCGCCCCCCCAGTCCCAGGATGTAATTGTGGATGGTCGGGCGGTTGTCGGCCGTGTACAGCGCGGACTTGATGTCCGCATACAGCGCCCCCTGGTTGCCGTAGCTCAAGGCTTTTTCAAACACAACAACCCCTTTTCTGCCGGAAAGCGCGTCCCGGACCGCCTGGTTCGGAAACGGGCGGTAGAGCCGGAGTCCCATCACCCCCACCGGAATGCCTTCTTCGCGCAGGATATCCACCACATCCCGCAGGTGATAGGAAAGAGATCCGAGGCAAATGGCGACAAAGTCAGCGTCTTCGCATCGGTATGGTTCAATAAACGGATGGCCGCCCCGGCCGAAGATATCTTTAAATTTCTGGTCGATGTCCGCCACCACGTCAATGGCGGCCCGCATGTCCATATGCAGGTTATGACGGATTTCCATATATCCGGGCGCCATGTCGCCCCGGATGTCCGGCCGGATATCCGGCAGGGTTACCGTATTCAGGTTCGCCGGTTTCTCAGGGCAAAGGGCGTATGCCGGCGTAAAGGGCGGCAGAAACCGGTCCACATCCTTTTGCTCCGGGATGTCAAAGGGCATGTAGGTGTGGGACAGGATATAGCCGTCATAGCAGACCATGACCGGAACGTTGACGGTTTCCGCCAGATAAAACGCATGAAGCACGGTGTCAATGATCTGCTGGTGATCGCAGCAGTAGATCTGGATCCATCCGGTGTCCCGCTGGGAGATGGCGTCCTGGTGGTCGTTCCATACTGTCCAGGGAGCGCCGATGCCCCGGTTGACCACGCACATGACGATGGGCAGGCGCGCCCCGGCGGCCCAGTGAAGCTGTTCATTCATATAGAGTAAGCCGTTCGCGCTGGTGGCCGTAAATGTGCGCGATCCTGTGCTGGAAGCGGCGATGCAGACCGCCATGGCGCTGTGTTCGCTTTCAACAGGAATGTACTGGGCGTCCATCTCGCCGCCATCAACAAATTCGGAGAGTTTTTCCGTCAGCGGGGTCTGGGGCGTGATGGGGTATGCGGCAACCACCTGGACCTTCGCCAGCTTGACGCCGCTGGCCGCAGCCACATTGCCGGATTCAATAATGTGCATACAACTATTTCTCCTCTTGTGTTTCCTCTATAATGAACAGGGTTTCATCCACCATGGTGATGGCCCCTGCAGGGCATTCTTCCGCGCAGATTTCGCACCCCTTGCAGTATTCATAATTGATGGTCGGGGGAATGGTTCTGGAAATAACCGCATCCGGGCAGAACAGCCAGCAGGTGAAACAGGCGGGTTTATTCCGCTTGGCGGGGATGCATTTTTCCAGATCAATGACTGGTCGCTTGACCCGCCAGGAGCCGGTTCTGCCGCCATCTCCCGGACCGGGTTCGCTGTGGGATTTCCGGCAGGCGAAGGGGGGCTTTTGGATGACGGTTTTCATGACTGCCCTCCGAGTATGGTGTTGTCAAAGGTGATTTGGGCCGCCTTTGCATTGCGGCGGGGTTTTTTCCCTTTAAATTCCGCTTCAATGACCGGGATCAGCATATCCATATCGATCAATCGGCTGGCCATCGCAAATGCGCCGATGATGCCGGTGTTGACCACTCCCGGCGGCAGGCCTGCGCTGACGGCGATGGTGGTGACGTCGGCAGTGGCCACCCGGATGCCTTTAAATTTAAAGTTTTCCGGCCGTTTCGGGGAATTGATCACGATGAGTCCGCCGGGCTTCATGCCGGCAGTCACATTGACCTCTTCCACAATCAGGTGATCGAGGACCACCACCATATCCGGCTCTGTAATGGGAGACAGGTCGTAAATCTTATTTTTGGAAATTTTCAGAGAGGTCAGGACCGGCGCTCCCCGGCGTTCGGTGCCGAAGGTGGGGGCCATCACCACTCCGCTATAGCCGGACGCAAACGCAGCGTTGGCGACAATTTTTGCCGCTGTGATCGCGCCTTGTCCGCCCCGGCCGTGCCACCTGATTTCAATCATTTTCTGGTTCATGGATTTTCACTTTTTCATGATGTTATTATCGGTTAAAGTGCAGAGAATCATGGATAAAAAAAGGTTTGTCAACATTTTTGAAAGAGAAAAATCCGGTTGTCGAGTCCTCAGATTTTCCGGCTGAAACCGCCATGGAATGGAACTTTTTAATTACACAGGATAAAATTAACGTTAAAGTTAATTTTGCTTGATCAATTCAATTAAAATGATAAGAAAAAAACAGGGGGCGCTAATGGTGTTTGCTGTCCGGAGGAACCGGATAAGGGGTTTTGGTACGTCTTGATTGAATCAATGGACGGGTGGCGCGATAAATTTTTTTTGAATAAGGGATATTGCTTTTTTGGCCTTTTTATGTGTTTATCAATATCTTTATAATCAAATATTTTATGGCCAGTTAAATAATTTTGGGAAGCATTGAATCAATGACGGAGAAAAACATGGAGTTAACAATACACAAAGCGGATACTCAAAAACCGTTGCCGGATGATTCGGAACTGACATTCGGAACCGTTTTTACCGACCATATGTTTAATATGGATTATGACCTGAAAAACGGGTGGCACAACCCACGCATCGAGCCGTATCAACCCATTGTCATGGAACCGTCCACCATGGTGCTGCATTACGGGCAGTCCATATTTGAGGGCCTGAAAGCATTCAAGACCGCATCCGGCGATATCCGACTGTTCAGACCCCGTGAAAATTTCAAGCGGTTTAACCGGTCCGGCCATAAGCTGTGTATGCCGCCTTTTGATGAGGATTTCGCACTCAACGCGCTGAAAGAACTGGTGAAACTCGACCGGCGATGGGTGCCGTCAACGCCGGGCACCTCATTATATCTCCGTCCGACGATTATCGCCATGGACCCCTTTGTGGGCGTTCGGGCGTCGCACACCTACCGGTTTTTTATCATCATGTCGCCGGTGGGCGCCTATTATAAGGAAGGGTTTAACCCGGTCAAGATCTGGGTAACGGATAAATACGTGCGGGCCGTGCGCGGCGGCATGGGCGAAGTCAAAACAGCGGGCAACTATGCAGCCAGTCTGTATGCCGGCGAAGAAGCCCATCGTATCGGGTACACGCAGGTGTTGTGGCTCGATGGTGTGGAATTGAAATACATCGAGGAAGTGGGGTCCATGAATATCTTTTTCGTGATTGACGACGAGATTATCACCCCTTCCTTAAGCGGCAGCATTCTGTCCGGCGTTACCCGCGACACCGTCAAACAGTTGGCGGCCCGGTGGGGGCATCCGGTGACCGAGCGCCGCATCAGCATTGATGAACTCATTGCAGCCCATGCTTCGGGAAAGCTCCAGGAGATCTTTGGTTCCGGCACGGCAGCGGTCATTTCACCGGTGGGGGAATTCATGTTCAAGGATAAGGTCATGAAGGTGGGTGACGGCCAGGTGGGAAAATGGTCCCAGAAATTTTTCAACGCCATCACCGACATTCAGTATGGGATAACCGAAGACCCGGACGGGTGGATTGAGCCGGTGTGCTGAATTAATTGAATAAAAATTTTTAAGTCATAATATAAAAAGGCGGCCCTGAATTTTCAGGGCCGCCTTTTTTTGGTATTCATCCTTGGGCGGTTATCTATATCAACATTTTGTTTTTATTTACTTTTCTTTGGTGGCAAAGAAAAGTAACAAAAGAAAGCCAGCCCGTGCGATGCGGAAAGCTCCCTTCGCCCTCGGTTTTCGTGGCGCGGTCAAAAACTCGCTGAATGCAGGAGAGCATCAGGAAAAGTGGCTTCGATCGTGTTTATCATACCCGCTCGGTCTGAGGCTTCTATCCGCTCAAACAGTTTGCCCGCGTTTTCCACGGAAACCTTCAGGCTCAGGCCGCATCGCAATGGGCAAAAGTACCACATCCGGAAAGTCGTGGATAGTTGCCGGAAAAGAATCCCGCAAAATTGCTTTCAAAAAAGTGGTTTTTAGCCAGGAAGCAGAAGCTGCTGAGAATTGGTTGCCCATCGCGCTGCGTCCCTGTTGGGCGATTTTTTCGTGGAAGAAGGGGGAAACTGTCTGAGCGGTTAAACTTAAAACTATCTGACGCTTGAACATTTTGAATTCATGCATCAATCAGGACGCGTCGATCAGCAAGCGAGTTTTTCACCCGCCACGAAAAAGCGCTCGGCAGGGAAACAAGCGGCGCGGGGCTGGGTTCTTTTGCTACTTTTCTTGCCCACCAAGAAAAGTAGAAGACAAAAGGGCCGATGGGAAGCGTTTGGCATTCAGCCACAACCGGTTTTCCGGAAACGCTGATGTGGGGTCATGCGTAAAATTCAATTTGCTTTAAACCAATTGAAATAAATATGGTTTTTTAATCTGAAAAATGCTACAAGGCGCATACGTCAATTTTTTTATTATTCCGAAAAGAGATAAAACCATATTCGCAACCTGAACCGGCGTCTTGACGTAAAAAGCCACGTGGACACCCTGTGAAATAGAATTTGATGTGTATTATCTGGTTTCCAGATAATATACACCCAAGCCACAGGTTCCGTTGTAATATTCTTAAATTAATGGCTATTATAAATTTTTTAGCCTGCGTGTTATCTGGAAGCAAAGCTGAGAGATGTTTTTAAGACTGGAAACCAAATGAATTTATAATTTTTTGCCTTAAAAGTGACTTTGTATGTCTGAAGAAAGTGTACAACTGGATATAAAAGGGCTTCTAAAAGCTATGATTGAAGAGCTAAAAAGCGCTGAATCGATTGGAATTCAGCGTTTAGAAATCGTCCTTCAATTCATTGCTAAAAGGATGGAATATTGTAAATTAAGAAGGAGACACAAATGAAGAACGTTATTGCTATTACGATTGCTTTAGTTGCCTTGTTGCTTTCTCTGAGCACACTCGCTTTTCAATTGAAATCTAAACCCCTTGGTGAGGGTATTGAAAAATACTCGTTTGCGGAACCTCTTGAAGCCTATAAATCCATATTGCAGATGAAAATGAATAAGGACATTCTTGCCCAGATACAGCTCGACGCAGCCATCAATGGTAGAAAAATCAAGGAACAGTTGGAAACGATCAAAGTCCACAAGACACGGGAGCATGGTGGTAAGACTATCCTGTTTATTGAATCCAATGATGCGGGATTGCCGAAGAAAAAAGTTGTGAGTATGGAAAAGGATGCAGGAAGTGGTTTCTGGCACGAGGTCTATACGAGTGCCTATGAAATGGAAGAGAAAAACCCAGCACTTGCAGTCGAAATGGGAGAGTGGGAAAAATGATCTAACAAACGGATCCAGCGGATGGCTTAATGCCATTGCTGATCCGTGACGTTAAGGAGGTTCTGCTAAATAATCCCATGCAGCGGCCCGCCTTTTTTCCCCAACTCATCCACCCTGGCCGTAACCTTCGGATCTTCCGTGAGCGGGGGGGCATGATGGGGTTTCAGGCGCGCGTCAATAATAAGCGGGTCTTCGCATCCCCAGTGTTTGAACCTCAAAAAACTATCCACCCCGTAGATATCATGGGACGGATTGGACCGGGTGAAGGTCCATAGAAAATTATTCACCCGGCCCAATCCGTCTCCTCTCCTCTCATGTTTTACCCTTGACATATTACGCGATGCATCATACTTTAAACGTATGATAAAGTCTTTTGCCTGCAAAGATACCGAAGCATTATTTAACGACAAACGGGTGCTCCGATTTCAGTCCTTTGAGAGACAGGCACAAAAGCGCCTGATGGTTCTCAACGCCGCGCCAAGTCTGAATGCGTTGATGTTAAACCCGGGCAATATGTTTCATGCCCTGAAAGGCGACAGGCAGGGGCAATATGCAATCAGCATCAACAGACAATGGCGGGTCTGTTTTGAATGGCATGACGGTAATGCATTCAACGTGGCTATCGTCGATTATCATTGAGGTGAAAAAATGAGCGAAAAAAATTTTCTTGATCCCATTACCCCAGGTGAAATCTTACGGGAAGATTTCATGGAACCCATGGGCATCAGTATGAACCAATTGTCTCGAGACATTGCGGTTCCTCCGAACAGAATCAGCGAAATTGTGAATGGCAGGCGGGGGATAACGGCTGATACGGCACTTCGGTTGGAACGATATTTCGGGATTGAAGCACAATTCTGGCTGAATCTTCAGTCGGAATATGATCTGCGGGTAATGAAACGAAAAATCGGACCGGATATTGAACAACGAATTCTTCCGGTCAGGAGGAATCCCGCCCGGTCTGTTCCGGCCGAAGTATGATCATGCTGTTTATCTGGCCGCAAGGAAACAAGCGGCGTTGCGCGGCAGGGGCTTCTTGAGGATTCCGCTAAATAATCCCGTGCAGCGGCCCGCCTTTTTTCCTCAACTCATCCACCCTGGCCGTAACCTTCGGGTCTTCCGTGAGCGGCGGCGCGTGATGGGGTTTCAGGCGCGCGTCAATAATCAGCGGGCCTTTGCATCCCCAGTGCTTGCGCTGCAAAATAAAAATTGACAATGTGTAGCCATCTGGATACTCTCTGCCTATGATTGAAATACGCAAAACTGAAAATTTTGCCAAATGGATTGATGCGTTGGTTGACATCCATGCACGTGTTCGCATCCTTGTTCGAATAGAAAGGCTGGCGGCCGGAAATCCGGGCGATGTTAAGGCGGTGGGTGAAGGAATTTCAGAGTACAGAATATAGGAGTGGATTATGGCAAAAACCATCACGACACGATACGATATCGCTGAACATCTTCGAACCCCTGAAGAAATGGCCGCTTATCTTGAAGCCTGCCTTGAAGAGGCGCATGGTGATGCCGCATTTATCGCAAAGGCGTTGGGCGATATCGCACGAGCTAAAGGTATGTCACAAGTTGCGCGTGATGCCGGTCTTTCCCGGGAAAGCCTCTACAAGGCGCTATCTGGAGAGCGATCTCCCAGTTTTGATACGATCCTGAGGGTCATCAGTGCGCTCGGCCTGAAATTGCACGCAGAAGCAGTTCATGCAGACAATATAGCAGCCCAGCATGTCGCTTGAGCAGCGCGAAAGGTCAGGGCAAGGACAAGGACGTCACTAAATAATCCCGTGCAGCGGTCCGCCTTTTTTCCCCAACTCATCCACCCTGGCCGTAACCTTCGGATCTTCCGTGAGCGGCGGCGCATGATGGGGTTTCAGGCGTGCGTCAATGATAAGCGGGCCTTCACATCCCCAGTGCTTGAATCGCGTGAAACTGTCCACCCCGTAAATATCATGGGACGGGTTGGACCGGGTGAAGGTGGTCCATAGAAAATTATTCAATGTCCGTGCCGCAAATTCCGCATCATCCACCACCACCGCCAGCGGCATCGCCTCTCTCTTTTGCGTCCCAGCCAGTTTTTGCGCAAATACCGCCATTTCCGCCTCAGCCGCTTTTATATCCGTAAACCCCGGTCCTCCAACCACCAGCACGCCGGGCATTGCCAGCGCCGGATGATGGAATCCGTCCGGAAGCCTCAAATCCGACGGCAATGAGGTTATCAAATCCCGCTTTTTCGGCCCGGCTGCCGCAATCATCACCTTGGAGCCTTCATTTAAACCGGTTCCCGAATAATCCAGCGTGTCCATGGTGGTTTCCGTCTGAAAATGCAAGTCTTTCCGCCAGTCCACCCGCTCCAGCACATGCCGGAAATAAGCCGCTATATCATGAATGTCCATATCCGGGTTGTCTTCATGCGCCGCGATTATCAGGTATTTGGCCAGGGCGCAGGCCCCGAAACCCAGGAGGGCATTGGCGATCTTTAAAAGTTCTCTGGGTTTTCGCTTGTTCCCCGGAAGAAATCGCTCCCTGCCGATGGCGAGCAAGAGCGGATGGACCCCGGCCGCATCCACGGCATGGATGGCGGTCAGTCCCGGAATGGATTTGGGCACCATGGGGCCGGTGAGTTCGTGGATGAGCTGCCCGAAAACCGTGTCTTCCTGGGGCGGCCGGCCCACCACGGTAAACGGCCATACGGCATTGTTGCGGTGATAAACGGCATCGACCCGGATCACGGGAAACGGATGGGCCAGGCTGTAATACCCCAGATGGTCTCCGAACGGGCCTTCAGGCTTTGTGTCTCCCGGCAGAACGGTTCCGGTGATGCAGAAATCCGCATCTGCCGAAAGGGTAAATCCGTTTTTCCGGATATATTGAAACCGGCGTCCGGCAAGCGCACCGGCAAACGTGACTTCCGGCATGCCTTCGGGCAGGGGCATGACCGCGGAAAACGCGTGGGCCGGGGGCCCGCCCACAAAGATGCTGACCTTTAACGGCTGGTTCATGGAGAGAGCAGTGGCGTGGTGACCGCCGATATCGCGCCGGATCTGGTAATGCAGGCCGATTTCACGGTTGGCGACATAATCGTTGCCGGCCATCTGGATGCGGTACATGCCGAGATTTGAACGCATCACGCTGGGATTTGCCGGGTCTTCGGTATACACCTGGGGCAGGAGAATAAACGGCCCCCCGTCGCCCGGCCAGCATTTGATCCAGGGCAGCCGGTCAATGGTTGTGGTTTTCTGACACACGGGCCCGGATATTTTTTTTTGAGGGAGCATGTGCCAGAGAGTGCGGGGCAGGGATAGATAATGCCCCGGTTTTTTGAGCAAAAGAAAGGGGTCGGCCCCCAGTTCAATGAGCCGTTGGACATGGGTCAGGGTGAGCCGGAAAATAAACCGGGCCCGGTCAAGGGTGCCGAAAAGGTTGGATGCCGCCGGAAAGGGGCAGCCTTTGACCTGTTCAAAAAAAATCGCCGGTCCTCCGGCAGCATAGACCCTGCGTTGGATTTCCGCCATCTCCAGGTCCGGGTCCACGGATTGGGAAATGCGGACCAGGTGCCCGTTTCTGTTGAGATCGGCCAGCAGGTCTTTGGT
This sequence comes from Desulfobacteraceae bacterium, assembly GCA_003599885.1. Taxonomy (GTDB): domain Bacteria; phylum Desulfobacterota; class Desulfobacteria; order Desulfobacterales; family Desulfosalsimonadaceae; genus SURF-3. Next base: position 35,980 of record QZKW01000082.1, read on the forward strand.
GCATGTGTAGGTCATTTCAATGTCCTTTGGGGTTTGTCTGATAGCGCCGGTCAGGTGAGCGCGTCAACCGGGATCTCCTGCCGGAATCCGAAATCAACCGTATTATCCATATAGACAATATAGTCCGGTTGAAAACAATATAAGGATGCATGAAATCTTTTGATAAAACTGTTCAGAGTCAGGTTTTTGATGGTGGGAAAAAACGTTTTGACTAAAGGAAATTTTTTAACATACTCTATGACGGCTTTGGCTGCCTGGTCGGCCTGAGTTGCCGGCGTAATTTTTCCCGACATCTGGATTCCCTGAAGGTCCTGCCATGACCCGCCTTCCGCATAGATGGCGCAGGCGGCGGAGCCTGCGGCAAGCGCGTTTTGGATATGCCGTGCGTCGGGATTTGAGAAAAAATAAAAAAAAGATTTGATATTGGCATAATACACCGGCGCGGCCCATGGCGTGATATCATCTGCGGTGGCCAGGGTCATGGCATGACAGGATGAAATCAGGCGGCTGGCCCGGGAAAAGACGTCAGTGTCGGTGGTTATCGAATTCATCCGATGATGGTCCATTTTTATGATGAACGGATTTAATCCTGAATCTGATTGAAAACAAACAGATATTGCGTATTCTGTCAATAACATATATTAATTATTCGAATTAATTGTTTTTTGGTGTTACGGATGCTGCCGGACCTGCCGGCAAGGCCGGGGAGCTTGAATGAAAAGGACGTGTGACGGATGAACATATGGGGGAAACCGGTTATTACAACCCGAATTTTTGCCATTCTGTTTTTATTGCTGAGTACGACGGTGGGCATGGGGGTGACATCCATCTGGAATGCCGGGCAATTCAATCAGATGATCAACCGGGTGATTGTTGAGGATATCCCGGCGATTGAAGCGGCCAGAGAGATCGAAACCTCCCTTGCCAATCAGAAAGGGTTTGCGACCTACTATTTTTTGGATGGCGATCCCAAATGGCTCAATGAACTCTCGGTTCACCGGAAGGTGTTTCTGCACTGGCTGGACCAGGCGCTTCTGGTAAATCAGGAACCGAAACAGAGAAACCTGCTTGAAGGGATTCAAAAGAAGTTTGCGGTTTATGTCACTGAAAAAGACCGGGTGATTGATCTCTACAAAGCCGGTGACCGTAAAACCGGTGAAGAGCTTCACTGGAAGGTGCGGGAACAGTTTTTCGAACTCAAGGAGATGGCCGCAACATATAAGCAGGTCAATGAGCTGAATATCCAGCAGGCATTGGAAACAAGCCGGGCAAAAATGCAACGGCTTTCCTCTGCTGCGGTCGTGTTCATGATTTGTGCATTGATATTCGGGGTTTTGCTGGCGTTTATCATGATATCCCAGATATTGATGCCCATCCGCCGTTTGTCCCGGGAGGCGGCTGTCACGGGTGAGCCGGCGCCGCCCGGAAATGAAGTCCGCCTGCTCCGCACCCGCGTTCATGGACTCATGCAGCATATCGACCGCACCCGTTCAGAACTGGAGCAGAGCCAGGAACTGCTCATGAATTCTGAAAAAATGGCCCTCGTGGGCAAGCTGTCCACAGAAGTGGCCCACAGTATCCGAAACCCCATGACCTCTATCAATATGCGGCTGTTTTCGCTGAAACGGAATATTGATTTAACTGAAGTTCAAAAGGAAGATTTTGAGGTGGTGGCGGAGGAAATGCGGCGGCTGGATAATATTGTCAGTAATTTTCTGGAGTTTTCAAAACCCCATAAGCTGAAAAAACGGCGCATCGATATTTCCACTGTGGTGGACATGACTCTGGACCTGCTTTTCTACCGGCTGGAAGTGCATTCGGTCAAAGTTGTCCGGAAACGGAGCGCGTCCCTGCCGCTCATTGAAGCGGACCCGGAACTGCTGAAAGAGGTGTTTGTGAACCTGATGGTCAATGCCTGCGAAGCCATTGAAATTGACGGGGAGGTCACCATCACCGAACAGGAGGCCGTGGCGGAAAATATCGGCCGGGCAGTGGTGGTAAAATTCACCGATAACGGGCCCGGCATGTCTGAAGAACTTCAGAAACGGGTGCTGGAACCCTTTGAAACCACCAAGCCCCAGGGCACGGGCCTGGGACTGTTTATTGCGGTTCGAATCGTGAAAGAGCATGGCGGCACGTTGGAATTACATTCGAAAGAAGGGCAGGGCACGACATTTATCTTGACATTTCCAGCTCTTGAGGAGGTTTGAAAATGAATTCAGTGTTGATTGTGGATGACGATGACCAGCTGCGCATGAGTTTCGCCAAATTGCTCAGAGAGGAAGGCTATGCGGTCCGTACGGCCCCGACCGGGGAGGCGGGGGTGGAAGAGGTCAGAAAGGCCGTTCCGGAACTGCTGATCATGGATGTCCGGCTTCCGAAAATGAACGGTCTTGAAGCGTTTGCCGAAATTCGAAAAATAGACAGCACCCTGCCGGTGATTATCATGACGGCGTTCGGCACCACGGGTACGGCCATTGAAGCGACCAAGCTGGGGGCGTTTGATTATATTTTAAAACCTTTTGATATTCCGGCGATGCTGGAGCTCATTGGAAAGGCCCTTGAAGCCGGGCGCCTGATGCGTTCAAGGGTGGAGATGAATGTCGGGCCGGACAGCGCCGTGCCGGATGCGCTGATCGGACGCACGGATGTGATGCAGGAAATTTATAAATCCATCGGCCGGGTCGCGCCGACGGATGCCACTGTCCTGATACGGGGGGAATCCGGCACCGGAAAGGAACTGGTGGCAAGGGCTATTTATCAGCACAGCAAACGGGCCGATAAATCATTTCTGGTCATCAATTGCGTGGCTATTCCGGAAACATTGCTGGAAAGCGAATTGTTCGGTTATGAAAAAGGCGCGTTTACCGGGGCCGCCAACCGGCGGGTCGGGAGAATCGAGCAGGCCAATGGCGGGACGATTTTTTTGGATGAAATCGGCGATATGCCCTTGTCGATTCAGGCCAAGATCCTGCGGCTGATTCAGGAAAGAAGCATCGAACGGCTAGGCGGTGCGGGGTCTATTCCGGTGGATGTCCGGATCATTGCCGCCACCAACCGGAATCTGGAAAAGGCCATTGAAGAGGAGCGGTTCCGGAATGATCTGTATTACCGGTTAAAAGTTGTCACGGTGACCCTGCCGCGGTTGAGGGACCGGCGGGCGGACATCCCGTTGTTGTGTGAATATTTTGTATCGTTGTTTTCAAAGGAAATGGGCATTGAAAATCCCGGCATCACCAATGAGGCCAAGGAACTGGTTGAAACATACCCATGGCCGGGCAATGTCCGGGAACTGGCGAACGCCATTAAAAAAGCCCTGATTTTCAGCAGCGGGTATCCCATCCGGCCGGCGGATATGTCCCAAGCCATATCCGGATCAGCGGAAAAGCCCGGGGGGGATGTTGTGCCCATTGAAAAAGCGGCACGGGAATGGGTGCGGGGGATACTGTCCACAGAAGACCGCAAGGATTTGTTTCAAGACCTGATGGACCGCTTCGGCAGCATTGTCATCAGCGAGGCCTTGAATCTCAATGAGGGCAACCGAAGCCGGGCAGCCAAAGTTCTGGGGTTGTCCCGGCCGACCCTGCAATCCAAAATCGAAAAATTCAACCTGATGTTTGAAACCTCCGTCAAAAACGTGGATTGAAAAAAGTGAAGAAAATATGAAAAAGGTTCCTTTTGTTCTGTTCCTTTATCTTTTTCCGGCGGCATGTCTTGGGATCGTTGCTTTATTTCATTTAAAGACAGGCGTCGCCATTCGGAATTTTATGAGCGACCCTCAGGCGATTGTCGGCGTTCATCCATCGGTGGGAGCGATTTCAACGCTTGGCATTTTATTCTGGTGCGCAACCGCAACGATCTTAATTTTTACCAGATCCCTCCGGTTGCCCGCGGGTGACTCCAAGTATTCAATGTTTATTCTTTTTTCCGGGATTTTGACAACTATCCTGATGCTTGACGACGCGTTTATGCTCCATGATGCATTATTGCCCACTTATTTCGGGGTTAAGGAAATTTATTCCTATATCCTTTATTCCATTTTTTTCTTTTTGGGTTTTATTAGATTTAAAAAACAGATTTTAAAAACTCAATATCACTTACTGCTCATCACATTCGCTTTTTGGGGCGCATCAATCCTTTTTGACCTTTTTCAACCGGATATCGAAAGCATGATCGGAGGAAACTGGCGCATCCTGCTTGAAGACGGCTTTAAATTATTAGGTATTGTTGCATGGTTTGATTATTTTTCCAGAACGTGCCGGTTCCGGCTTGAGCATCCGTTCCACCCAAAAGAGGCATCAAGGCCAAAGAAATAAAGAAAAATTTGGAAAGAATCATGAATTCCAGGATGGCAATGGATGATTCTTTCATGTTGCTGGCCGTTTGATTTTTGAGCGATTAAACCACCGCTGTCTCCCCGGTTGTTTTCTTTTTTTTACACCATGTAAAAAGTTTTGACATTCCAAGCCCTTTGTTTTCCGTCCCTTTCTCATTAAATTGAAATTATTATATTTAAATTAAGATAGTTGTCATTGGCGCCCGGATGCCCGCGCATGTTGGCATAATGCTTGCTCACGTATGGTTAGTTTTTAAACCAAAGGGGAATTCAATAGATGGGCAGCACGGGTGTCATATTGATCGCGGATCCCAATCCGTTTGTCCGGTCGTTTTTAAGCCGGGAATTAAAGACCGCAGGTTATCAAACGGCTGAGGCCGGCACGTCCAGGGAAATTGTTAATTACCTGCATTCGGGCCATCTGCCGGCGCTTATGATCATGGAACTTGATTTTCCCATTGCCGTTGGGATGAACGTATTGAATCGTATCCATGATCTTGTTCCAACCGTACCGCACATTATTTACACCCATCTCACGGAGTATGAAAACAGTTCAGAGGCCAAAAAAGCCGACGCGTTTATCGAAAAAAACGATGACCCGGATGAGTTGTTTCAAACCATTGATGCGGTGCTGGCGCGTTATCAGTCCAAAAAACCCTTACGGTAATGCACTGTGAGTTTGTACCAATATTATAAAAGCAGGAGCGTTCCTCGTGACCCCATCACAACACACCAGTGATAAAAAACCACCGCCCGCCGGACTGCAGATGCAGTCGCCAATGGTTGTTGCTGATGAGACGGCAACGTATTTCCGGCGGTTAAGACACCGGCTGAAAGCTTCCCTGATTTTTGCCTTTATCGTGCCCCTTTTGATCGTATCCGTATATTTTCATCTCCAGTTTAACATGACGCTGAAAAACAGCGGAAAACTCCATCTCATTTCCCTGGCTGAAAGCTTAACCAATACCATTGATCTGTTTCTTCAGGAACGGGTCGTCAATATATTTAATCTTTTTCACCGTGCCCGGTTTACCGTTAATCCTTCCCAGGAGGATATGAACGTTTGTCTTCAGAGCCTTATCGAAACCAGCGACTCATTTATTGATGTGGGTTTTCTGGATGAATCCGGAAAGCAGATCGGTTATGCCGGACCGTTCCCCTATCTTCACGGACAGAATTACAGCAAGGAACCCTGGTTCACCACCCTCATGAGCCAGGCCAAAAATTATTATATCACTGATATTTATATGGGATTCCGGCATAAGCCGCATTTTACCATTGCCGTAAGGCAGCGGGTTGATGATCAGGTGTATGTGATGCGCGCGACGGTTGATCCCGACAAATTTTACCTGTTTCTGCGCACGATTGGCCGGGGGATCGCCGGGGCCATAACCCTGACCAATGTCGGCGGGTTTTATCAGGTGGTTGACCCGGAGCAGGGGCAGCTTTTGGCCCAGAGCAACTTCAACCCCCCGGTCGCCAAAGGGTCTGGTGCGGTGGAAATGAATTATAAAGGCGTAACGGAACTGGTGGCCTGCTCATGGCTCCGGGAAGTGCCGTGGGTGCTTTCCATACACCAGCCGCTTAATATTGCCTATGCCGGTATGTATCAGGCCCGCCGGGTCATTATCGCCATCACGGTGGTGATGGTCCTCCTCATTTTTACCGCGATCTGGCTGAGCACCGACCGGTTGCTCCGGCGGGCGGAGACTTCTGAAAAATCGCGGAAAGAATTGCAGAACCAGTTGTTTCATGCCGCAAAACTGATGTCCGTCGGGGAACTGGCAGCCGGGGTGGCCCATGAAATCAATAATCCCCTGGCGATCATCGCTTCCCAGGTGGGCGTGATAAAGGACCTTCTGGACCCGGAATTCGGCGGCTCTGCGTGTATGGAACCCGATATGCCGGACAAAATCAGGGAAGAGCTTGGCATCATTCATGACGCGGTGTTCCGGGCCAGCGGCATTACCCATAAGCTTTTGAAATCCGCGAGAAAAAATGAGCCCCAGTTGGCGCCGTGCAATGTCAATGATCTGCTGGAAGATATCGTTTCCGGGCTGGTGGAAAAAGAATTTTCGGTGGAGAATATTGAACTGGTGCGTAATTTTGATTGGAAGATACCCACCATCATGCTGGATGCGGACCAGATTCGCCAGGTGTTCCAGAATTTTATCAATAATGCGGGGGACGCCATTGAAGGGCCTGGAAAAATAACCATGACCACACGTTTACTGGAGGGCAAGGTCCAGGTGATTATCGCGGATACCGGTAAAGGCATGACTTCGGATGTGATGGAAAAAATCTTCCTTCCGTTTTTTACCACCAAGGAAGTCGGCAGCGGCACCGGCCTGGGACTCAGCATCAGTCTGAGTATTGTGGAATCCATGGGGGGCACCATCGAAGTTCAAAGCATGCCGGGAGCGGGGAGTTCGTTTACCGTTACTCTGCCCGTGGCCGGGAAGGAATAACGGAAATGACCCATTCAATAACGCCGGATCAGGGCAACCGTCCGGATCAAACAGGAAGAAAGACGCCGGGCGTAGGGCTTCCGAAAATACTGATTGTGGATGATGAGAATCTGTTCAGGTGCGCCTTGAAAAAAGAACTCGTGTCGCGGGGGTATGAGGTGGCGGATGTCCAGAGCGGAAGCGAAGCGATTCCGGTTCTGCGGCGCAGCAAACCCGAAATAGTGATTCTTGATCAGATGATGCCGGTGATGGATGGATTCGAGACCTTGAAAAAAATAAAAAAAATTCATCCTGCTGCCCAGGTGATCATGCTTACCGGCTACGGGAACGCGGAGACAGCGTGCGAAGCCGGCCGGCCGGGTATTTTCAGATGTTTGAAAAAACCCTGCGCGATTGAGGAAATCGTGGAAGCCATTGAGGCCGCAGTACTTGAAAACGTTCATGAAGTCCCTGTCAGCCTGAAACAATGGGTTTTGGGGTTGTTTTTCAAACGCTACCGGACATCGGATTTTTTAAGCCGGTTCAGAAACAGCGGATAACCCATTCGTCGAATCTGTCGGCTAATGGCTGATTTGAATTGAATTTGGTGAGTCGGAAAGGGGGGCGTTCCCCTGCCGATATCATATAGAAAATTGTTGAAATTGTGGAAATGAAAGGAGTGCGTATGGCCGTGAAAGCAGAAACAAAGCAGGCAGAAAAAAAACAGGCAAGGGGGTATGACAAATATGTGGACTGGAAAATATTTTTTATTCCTGTCGTGCTGTTTGCCGTGCTGCTGGCGATGCCGACCCCGGAAGGCATGAAAGATGTGGGAACGGAATACCGCGTGGGGCCTGCAGCCGTAAAGAATTATATTACAACGACTTTTTTCGGCACCGACAGCTATAAATCCGAACAGTGGCAGTTGCTCACCGCCCAGATTATGGAACAGAACATGATGATGGGTGCATTTACTAAGGACCGGTTCCTGAAACGGGACGCCAAATGGTGCAAGAAATACAACATCACCGCAGATAGTAAAAACCTGGACCAGGCAAAGCAGTATGTTGAAACCCAGGTGCCCGAAGACCGGTTTAAGGAAGTCATGCAAGCGTCTTTTGATCTCCGGAGAAATGGGCTTCAATATGACAACCTGAATGAAAAAGATAAAAAAGCCGCTGATGAAGGTGCTTGGCAACTAAAGGTGGCCATTGCCATCGCGGTGTTCGTGGTGATTTGCTTTTTAACGGAATGTATGCCCCTGCCGGGTGTATCCTTCTGCACAGGACTTGCCCTGGTGTTCACCGGGGTGGTCTCGCGAAGCGATGTAGCGGGACTTTACTGGGATGACGCCGTATGGTTTATCATGGGCAGCCTTATGTTTGCAGCCGCGTTTGTGAAGACCGGTGTAGACAAGCGGGTGTGCCTGATGATGTTTAAAAAGCTGGCCGTGCCTTCCGTCAAATGGATTACCCTGGTTCTTTTTGTGATCATCGCTCCACTGGCAGGGTTTATTTCTGATCACGCCCTGGCCGCCATGTTTCTTCCCATAGGAATACTGCTCTACCAGAACAGTTTGACCAAAGAAATTCCGGAAGACCCGGAGCTGAGCAAATTGCTGATGATCGCCATCGCCATGGCGTGTAATATCGGCGGGCCGGTGGCGCCGTCCGGCGGGGCCCGGAACGTCATCATGATTACTTATATCAATGACATGTTCGGCATGGATATCGGCTATCTCCAGTGGATTACCTACTGCGCGCCATTTCTGCTCATCATGATTCCGGTGACCTGGTTTATGGTGAACTGGCGGTTTAAGGTGAAAATTCATTCTCTGGAACCGGCCATGGACCAGTTGAAACGTGAAATCGACAAAATGGGTGGATGGAATAAAAAACAGGTCTGGGCGCTCATTATTTTTCTGGTCATGCTGTTCGGCTGGTTAACCGAGCAGACATTTTATGACAAGGGTATTATCCCTATTCGTTTGGGCATTGGTGTTCTGGCCATGGCCGGCGCAGTGGCCTATCTGTTTGCGGGTGTCGTCAACTGGCGGGATTATCATGAAAAAGTGGACTGGGGTGTGGTGTGGCTGTATGCCGGCGCCATTATCTTCGGCAGAACATTGGATAAGAGCGGCGCGGCTTACTGGATGGCAAGATCGGCCATTGATGTGATCTCTCCCCTTGGGATCGATTCCGGACTCCCTCTGATGGCGGTTTGCAACGGCATCACCTCCTTAATGACGAACCTGATGGCGGATGGTCCCTGCGCCGCCGCAGTCGGTCCGGTGACACTCAATATCGCGGGCCTCGTGCATCCGGGAACAAGCTTTCTGCCGTTTATCGCCATGTCCACGGCCATTTCGTCCTCGTTTGCCTATTGCCTGATTATCGGAACGCCGCCCAATGCCATTGTCTATGCCAGCGGATATCTGGGGCCAAAGGATTTCTTGCGGGTGGGCATTCCCCTGTGGTTTTTCGCCAATATTCTTCTGATGGTGATAGCGGGTGTCTACTGGTCGGTCCGGGGGTTTGGCGGACTTCCGGGATTTTAAAGATCAATCATTATTTTTGATAATAAAAAATAGGGACGGATGATCATGAATGAGCAGCATCTGGAAAATAACGGGGCCTCAAAAAAAAGCATTTGCTATAAGGATGGCCGGTTTTATTTCACCAAAGAGGTGGAGCGGACGTTTTATTTTATTTTGACACTTTCGATGCTCATCGGCGGTGTGGTCTATAAAATATGGATATGACAATGACACAGGATGCCGGCCGGTTTTCCATCGGATTTTATTTTAAGTCGCTGGCAAAAGCGCTGGCAACCCCGGTCACGTTTTTTCAGGAATTGCCCGAAGATTCGGGTTTCCGTCAATCCGCGGGGTTTTTGATCGTGTCTTCGGCATTTTTCGCTTTTGCCAGTCTCACGACCCGCGATTTTGAGGCTCCTTGGATCAGCAGCGGCGTTTTTTTCTTGAATGCCGTGGGTATGACGCTGATCGCCGCAGGCCTCGGATATATCACCATGGTCATGTTCTGGGGCCGGAAAGTCACATTTCGCCGGTTTTTCAGTGTTTACGCATTTGCGTCGGGCGTGACTTTGCTGGCTTCCTGGATACCTCTGTTTGTATTTATGACAGAGCCCTGGAAATGGCTGATGATCGGCATCGGCTTAACGAAAACCTGTGGTTTGAAATGGCTGCAGAGCGTTCTGGTTATCGTATTGTCAATTGGAATGATTGTGTTGTTTTTCTGGTCACTTTTGCCGCTTGTTTCCTATTAAGGCGAAACAGCCTGCCGGGCGTCAAGCGCAATTAAAAAAGGGAGATATAATCTATGGAGAAAAAAATAACGGTATTGATGGTGGACGATGAAGAACAGTTCCGGGTAACCACAAATAAAATTCTGACCCGCAGAGGGTTTGACACCATTATGGCCGAAAGCGGCGAAGAAGCCATTGCCAAGTTGTCGCAAAATCCCGACGTGATCATCCTCGATATTAAAATGAAGGGCATGGACGGGCATGAAACGTTAGCAGAAATAAAAAAAAGAAAACCAAAAGTTCCGGTCATTATGCTGACCGGTCATGGAGATCTTTCATCGGCCCGGTCAGCGCATCGGGAAGGGGCATATGATTATTTATCCAAGCCCTGTGATATTGATGTGCTGGTGGGGAAAATCAGAGACGCCCACCGGCGTAGCGTGTCGCCTCAGGAATATCATGAAAAAGCCGTAATCGACGTAATGATCCCCATTGATGAATACACGACGCTGACCAGTGAAATGACGGTGAAAGACGCCATACTGGCTTTAAAGAAATCCTTTCAATCCCAGATGGCGACTTCCCAGATTATGGAAACCGGGCATCGTTCCCTGCTGGTGGTGGACAAATACGGCAAAGTCACAGGGGCTCTGACGATTCTGGATTTGATGCAGATGATTATGCCGGCCTACCTTTCCGCTCCCAAACCCTCGCTCGCGGATTCGATTCAGTATTCGCCCATGTTCTGGGACGGGATGTTTACCACGGAAATCAAGCGCATGGCAGCCCGCAAAATTGAGGAAGTCATGTCACCTGCGCCTTATACCATTGATGGCACCGCGAACCTCATGGAGGCGGCGTTTATGATGTTGACCAACAATGTACGCCGCCTTTCGGTTATGAGGGGGGGGGAAGTCGTCGGTGTGGTGCGGGAACAGGATCTGTTTTTTGAAATGGACAAAATACTGTCTGAATAGTATAGAGCGAGGGCCGGATTATCGAATGATCCGGCCTTCGGCAAACCATAAAGGATATCAGCAGGGTTTCATTTCAATGAAAATTTTTATCAAAAAGGAGCACTTATGACTAACAGAAAAACAAAGATGATGCCGTGGGTTTTATGTTTCGTGGGTATTTTTTTATGCATTCCTTTGACCGCCATGGCCAAGACAGAGGCCCCCCCCGCGCCGGTCAATGCCAGCGATTTTATCAAAGGACTGGATGTTGTGGGCGATCTTCAGCTCCGGTATGAATATCAGGATACGGATAAGTCTGGCGATGAGGCGCTGGACCGGATGCGTGTGCGGTTTCGCATGGGCATGATCTGGGACAATGCGGACGAAAACTGGAAAGTCGCCGCAGGGTTATGCACCGGAGGCTCGGACGCCAACTCCACTTCGTTCACCTACTCCAATGAAAAAACCTTTGAAACCGGCGATATCCGTCTGGATTACGCCTATGCCGAGCACAAACTGGCTCAATTTAAAATTCTGGCTGGTCAGCAGAAAAATCTCTTTGCCACCTCTTGGGCGCTATGGGATTCGGATGTCCGGCCCGCCGGTTTCACCGGAACGATGGACCTGAAACCCGTCTTTATTACAGCGGGCGTCTACCAGGCCCGATACATTGATAAAGACATTGCCCGTATGGAAGCCGTGCAGGCGGGGATGAAAAACGACATGCTGACCGCTGCCGTCGGTTTTTATAACTATCATCGCATTGACGAATATGTTTCCACCGACACAATGGATGATGATTATACCTATCAGATAGGCGATGTTTACGTATCCGGTAATATTGAAGCCGGCGCGGCCGCGCTGACACCTTACGCTCAAATGTTCTACAATTTCGGCGCAGAAGGCGAAGCCGGTCAGAGCATTTTGGGGAGTGGTCTGGACCCGGAAGATGAGAACTTAGGCTATGTGGTGGGAGTGGATGCGAAAATCGACCGGATTAAATTTGGAGTGGCCTGGGCCCAGATCGGCGCAGATTCGGTGATGCAGGATCTGAAAGACAGCAGTTTCGGAAACGGTCTTGGTTCTACTGATACGGAAGGCTTCAAGCTGAACCTGGGATATGCCCTGACCAAACATTTTTCCATCACCGGCACCGCTTACCTGTATGAGGCCATGGAACGGGACCTGGATCAGGACGTCCAGCTATACCAGTTGGATCTGGATTATAAATTTTAAAACACAGAGTAATCCCTGTCTCTCAATCCTTTTATATCAAACGCAACTTAGGCCGGATGCCTCATGAAGGGCGCATCCGGCCTTTTTTGAGTTGTCTTCCTTGACCAAATCCTTTTACACCGTGTAAAATCCTTTGGCACGTCCTGGGAAAGAAGGCTGGGCCATAATTCAGAATAAAAAAATTGTTAAATAAAAATACTATGTTATAATTACTAAAATTCACTCTGCGTCTGGCATGTTTGTTGCTTCATGTAATGCTGACGAAAATACGAAATCAACGTTAAACCGCATTCAGCCTAGGAGGAGGAATATGACAGATCAAAAAAAAATACTCATACTGGTCGACGGTTCGGAGCGCTCCATGCGGACAGTTCAATATGTGGCGCAAGCAGGAGTATTTAAGGCGTTTAAACTGGTATTGTTTCATGTGTTCAGCGGCATTCCCGGATGCTACTGGGATATGGAGAGGACAGACATCAACCGGGAGGCTATCAGCCAGCTTCTGGCATGGGAAAATACGCAAAAAAATGCAATTGAGACATTCTTCCAGGCAGCCCGGGAAGTTCTTTTGAAAGAAGGGTTTTCTGATGATGCCATTAAGTCCGTGCTGCATCCCCGTCAGGAAGGTGTTGCAAGGGATATCATAAAAGAAGTGGAGCAGGGGGATTATGCTGCGGTCGTATTAAGACGGCGCGGCGTGGGCGCCATTGAAGGACTGATCGTTGGAAGTGTTGCCAATAAGTTGTTTTCGCAGTTGAAGTCTTGCCCAATAATTGTGGCCGGTCAGTTGCCGACGAACCAAAAACTCTTGCTGGCCATCGACGGATCTCCTTCATCCTTGAAAGCGGTGGATTTTGTCGCGGAATATGTGGGCGGCCGTCATTATTCGGTCGGCCTCATCCATGTGACCAGAGGTTTTGGCGGGTTGGCGCCTGATGAACCGGACTTTATGATGCCCAGTGAATACTTTGAACTGGAACATAATGCGATGATGCGAATTTTCAGCGATACCAGGGAAAAACTTGTCAAAGCGGGCTTTGATGCGAGCAAAATCGAAGAGAAAATCGTTACGGGCGCATACAGCCGCGCCGGGGCGATTGTCCGGGAAGCCGAAGCCGGAGGCTACACCACGATTGTTGCCGGAAGAAGAGGGCTGTCGCGGTTGCAGGAATTCTTTATGGGCAGTGTGAGCAGTAAAATTATCCATGTTGGAGCGAAATTTTCAGTGTGGTTGATCTAAGAGCCGGTTTCCGAAAACCCAGAGCGAGTGCGCATAAATGATTAAAGACAAATACAGCAAGTATTACCGGTCTCTGAGCTGGAATTTGATTTTAACGGCGATTGCGGTGTCATTCACCCCGCTGATAATGGTCATCGGAGTCCTGCTCTATCAATTTAACGTGTCTTACCAGGAAAAAACCCAGGCCCATCTCAGTGAACTGGTCCAGAAACACGCTCAGAACATCGATACTTTTTTAACGGAGAAACTGGCCAATCTCCGGCAAACGTCCGTGAACAATTCCATTGAAAGCCTTAGCAACAGCGAAGTCCTGCGGGAGAAACTGCAAAATTTGCGAAGCGAATACAGTAATGTGTTTGTGGATCTGGGCGTGGTGGACGACAGGGGAATGCAACTGGCCTATGCCGGGCCCTATGAACTGAAAAACGTGACATATGCCGATGCTGACTGGTTCAAAGCAGCGCTTCAGCTCGATATGTATATCAGTGATGTGTTTACAGGACTCCGGGGGCATCCCCATTTTATTGTTGCGGTCAAGAAGCATGAATCGGGCCGGAATATATTGCTGCGCGCCACCATCGATTTTAAGGCGTTTAATTCGCTGGTCCAAAACCTTAAAATCGGGAAAACCGGATACGCCTATATTTTGAACCGGAAAGGTGAATTCCAGACCAGTCCGCCTCTGGAATACAAGGCCAGTCCCACGGGGTATGAATTTTTCTGGAACGCGGTGGCAAAGACCAAAAATACATTCATTATCACCCAACGGAAAGATGAATCGGGTACGGAAAATCTCTATGCTGTGGCCAGCCTGAAGGATGGTCAGTGGCTGTTGATCGTCAAACAGCAGGTAAAGGACGCGTTTTCGGATTTGAACCGGATGCAGAATATCGCGGTGATTATTTTTATCATCGGCGGTATCGCTATTCTTATGATGGTTTACTACACAACCAGACGAATGGTGCGGCGCATTCGCCGGGCGGACAAAGAAAAGGAATTCATGAACCAGCAGGTGATTGAAACCGGTAAAATGGCTTCCATTGGCGAACTGGCCGCAGGAATTGCCCATGAAATAAACAACCCGGTGGCCATTATGGTGGAGGAAGCCGGGTGGATCGGGGATTTGCTCGAAGAGGAAGAATTCGCCCAAAGTTCAAACCTGGAAGAATTCAATCGGGCGTTAAAACAGATCAACACCCAGGGGCGGCGATGCAAGGAGATCACCCATAAGCTCTTGAGTTTCGCCCGGAAAACCGATTCAACTGTTAAGGATGTTCAATTAAATGAGATCATTACGGAAATCGTCGGCATTTCATCCCAGATGGCCAAGTATAACAAAGTGACGATAGAAATGAATCTCCAGCCGACCCTGCCGTATATCACCATCTCGCCATCTGAAATGCAGCAGGTGCTGTTGAATCTGATCAATAATGCTTTGGATGCCATGGAAAAAACCGGCGGGACCATTCAGATCTCCACTAAAATCAGCGAAATCGAACCTGGCCATATCGTGATTATTATACAAGACGATGGCCCCGGGATACCGGAAGCCAATTTGGCCCGTGTTTTCGACCCGTTCTTCACCACGAAACCGGTGGGCAAAGGGACCGGCCTGGGCCTTTCCATCTGTTACGGGATTATAAACAAGATGGGCGGAAAAATTGATGTGCAGAGCGCATCCGGGCAGGGCGCCCGGTTTCGCATCTGGATTCCGGTGCAGAAATAGGGGACAACAGCCTGTAACGGAAAGGAAACAACAGGAAAATTTTATTCATATAAGCAAGGAGAACAAGAATGGCGAAACCCGATACCCTGCTGGTGGACGATGAAGTCCCTTTTGTAGAAACCATGATCAAACGGCTGGATAAACGCGGATTGAATGTGATTTCCGCCCACAGCGGCGCTGATGCCCTGACGCAACTTGACCGTCACGCGAGTGTCGATACGGTCATTCTGGATGTGAAAATGCCGGGAATGGACGGCCTTGAAACATTGAAGGAAATTAAAAAGCGGCATCCGTTAAAAGAGGTCATTATGCTGACCGGGCATGCGACGGTGGAGACCGCCATTGAAGGCATGAAGCTGGGGGCGTTTGACTACTTGATGAAACCCTGTGAACTGGATGTCCTGATGGCCAAAGTGCGTGAAGCCGCAAAAAAAAAACACGACCACGACCTGAAAATCGAACAGGCGAGAATTGATAAATTGATGCTGACCCGCGGTTATTGATTCGATGCTTTGCAGCCCATTCGTCAATTCGAAATAACAAAGAGGAAAAGGACATGAACGGCAAGACGACCGCCCCCCATACAAACGATGCCCGTATCCGGCTTTTATTGATTGATGATGAAGAAGGGTATGTCAATGTCCTTGCCAACAGGCTGGAGAAGCGGCATTTCCACGTCACCAAGGCATACAGCGGGAGCGACGCCATCCGGGCAGTAAGGGGGCAGGATTTTGATGTGGCGGTTCTGGATCTGAAAATGGAGGACATGGACGGCCTTGAAGTGTTGAAAATTTTTAAGCAAATGGGGCTTGAAATGAAAATCATCATGCTCACCGGACATGGTTCTCAGGAGGCCGCCACCGAAGGTTTGACCCTCGGCGCATTCGATTATCTTACAAAACCATGTGAACTCCATGATTTGATTGAAAAAATTCAGCAGGCCTGCCGGGCGTGAAGGATAAAATTAAGGCCTGAATGGGAGTGGGGTGAAGATGAAAAAAAAGAAAATTAATCTTTTGTTTGTCGATGATGAAGAGCAGTTTTTAACATCCATGGGTAAACGGCTGGAGGCGCGTGAATTCCATGTCCTTGCCGTCAATCGCGGCGAAAAAGCCGTTGAAACGGCCAGAACAAGCCCTGTGGACATCGCCCTTATTGACCTCAAAATGCCGGGAATGAACGGGGAACAAACATTAAAGGCGTTAAAACAGGAACACCCATGGATGGAAGTTGTGATACTCACCGGCCATGGCAGCATTGATTCGGCGGTGGAATGCACACAGGGAGGCGCCCATTCCTATTTGCAAAAACCCTGCGATCTGGAGCAGCTTCTGGAAGTATTAAAGGAAGCGTATAAAAAAAGAGTGATGAGCAGAAACCAGATTGAAGGGGGGCGTATGGATGAGCTGCTGCAGAGCGTAAAGTTTAAATCCCCAAGGGAAATATTGCAGCGCTTGAAGGAAATCGACGAAGGCGCAAACAATAGCTGAGCTGTTTTAATGATGAGTGATGAATGCTAAATGATGAATGGGTTATTTGGTTATCCGGGTTTCACTCATCATTTATCATTCCGCACTCATCATTTTTCATCCCTCATCCAGCACCTCCCGGATTTTTTCAGCCAAATGCCTGACGGAAAAGGGCTTTTGCAGAAAATGAACCCCTGAGTCGAGCACACCGTGATGGGCGATGGCGTTGGCGGTATAGCCGGACATGAAAAGGCATTTGATCCCCGGTCTCACGGCGCTTATCCTTTCCATAAGTTCCTTGCCGTTCATTTCGGGCATCACCACGTCGGTAACGAGCAGATGGATCGGTTCCCCAGAGTGTTTTGCCATGATCAGGGCATCGGAGGGACTTTTGGCGGAAAGCACGGTGTATCCGTATTGCGTCAAAATCGTTGTGCCGAGATTTAATATGGACTCCTCATCTTCTACCAGAAGCACGGTTTCGTTTCCCATAAGGTTTTTGCTGGATACCGCAATCGCTTCTTCCACAACCCCTGACTCGGTTCGGGGCAGATAAATTTTAAAGGTTGTTCCTTGTCCCGGTTCGCTGTAGACATTGATGAACCCGTTGTTTTGTTTCACAATGCCAAATACCGTGGCCAGTCCCAGTCCTGTTCCTTTCCCCAGCCCCTTGGTGGTGAAAAACGGCTCAAATATCCGGTCACGCGTTTCTTTGTCCATCCCGGCCCCTGTATCGCTGACAGCGATCAGCGTGTATTTTCCAAGGACAAAGCCCACGTGATGGGCGCAGTAATCTTCATCAAATTCCACATTTTCAGTTTCAATGGTGACGGCGCCCACTCCGCCAATGGCATCTTTGGCGTTGATCAGAAGATTGGCCAGAATTTGGTCGATCTGGGCCGGGTCCATTTTCACGGGCCAGATATCAGCCCCCGGTTTCCATGCCAGATCAATATCCTCACCGATAAGCTTCCGGAGCAGTTTGAGCATGCTGGATATGGTATCGTTCAAATCCAGGACTACAGGGTTAATCGTCTGTTTTCGGGCAAAGGCCAGCAACTGACGGGTCAGATTCGCCGACCTTCTGGCCGCATTCAGGATTTCCTGAAGATCTTTGAAAATCGGCAGTCCGGGATCGACCTGTCCCAGGACAATTTCCGTATATCCGATGATCACCATAAGCATGTTGTTGAAATCATGGGCCACACCGCCGGCCAGCCGGCCCACGGATTCCATTTTCTGGGCCTGCCGGAGCTGGGATTCCATGTTCTTTTGATGGGTAATGTTGACAAAAACGCAATGAGTTCTGTCGAAAGCGTTGTTGATGTCACGGCTGATGCGTCCCTCAAAAAACACCGTGATTGGGGAGCCGTCCTTTCGCCGCATTTCATATTCGATACCGTGGATCTCGTTTGCCGCTTTGAACGTTTCAAACCCCTGCTGGAAAAGACCGGGACCATCGCCTGCCAGAAAATCGCCGAACCATTTGCCGATAACTTCTTCTTTTGTGTATCCGAGTTCAGCCAGCCATGTTTTATTGATATCCAGAAAATTACCCTGAGCATCCAGGGATTGATAGGCCACGGGTAGGTTTTCGAACAACAGGCGAAATCGGGATTCGCTTTCCATAAGCAACTCCAAGCGGGCGCTGAGCAGCCTGCTCAAGTCGCGCTCCCGGGTCTGATCCCGGAACACCAGCACCACGCCGGTAACGTCGCCATTCTCATCCCGGATGGGCGCGCCACTGTCAGTAATAGGGATTTGGGTTCCGTCTTTTGAGACCAGCAGCGCATGATTGGCGAGTCCGATGATTTTTCCATTTTCCAAGACCTTCTGAACCGGATTTTTAACTGTTTCTCCGGTTTCTTCAGAGATAATCCGGAAGACGTCTTCGGTGGGTTTTCCTTTTACCTGGCTCTCGGTCCAGCCGGTCAGCCTTTCGGCAACCGGATTCATCTGCCGGATACGGCCATTCATATCCGTGGTGATGACCGCGTCGCCGATGCTGTATAAGGTGGTTTTATATTCTTTTTCAGCTTCCCTCAGATTATGCTCGGTCTGGAAGAGTTCCTGAAAAGCCCGTTTCCCTTGATGTTTATAGAAAAAGCCCATACTGGTCCAAGCTAGAAAGGTAAGGGTCAGAGTAATTAGTCCGATGAGCGATCCCCGGTACCTGGCTATGCTCAGAATTTCATCCGTATCCGCCTTAGTCATCATAAACCAGGGGGAATTCGGCACGGACCGGATATCGGCCAGCACCTCCATGTCCCGGTAATCGCGTCCCTCAAACAGGCCGGTCTGACCGAGTGCGGCCCGGACAGCCGGAACTTCGGTTTTGGCTATAGGGATTCTAAATGTCTGGGGTTTATCGGGTCGATGACGAAGCGTGTTGAGGAACAGAACGTCGTCACCGTCCTTTCGGACAAGCAGCGTTTCAGCGGTTTTGCTCGGCACGGGCCAGGATTGAATCAGAGGATAGACTTGCTGCGCCGGATCGGAGCGCAGGATGAGTGCGGCGGCAGGAAGGTTGTCCTCCCCAAAAATCGGAGCCGCCACATCCAGATAAATCCGGTTATCGTTCGGGCAGCGGAAAAAGTCACCAAATACCACATTTTGTGAGGATATGGCCCGATCGACGAGCTGTTTCGTGTTGGACGCAAGATCTGTCAATCCGGAATTGAGGGACAGCAGAATTCGGCCGTCGGTTCCGGCAAGGATTATGTTATCATAGCCTTTGTGTTTTCGAATCGCTTGAAAGCGTTTCTGCAGAGTTGTTTGGATCCCAGAGGAAATTTCCGGGGTCTTGAGCCACTGAAGCGTGTTTGCCTGGACCATTCCTGTTGAATAAGTGCTGGCGTCCGCCTCCCGATCCTGCCGCCAGGAGGTGATCTGCCGGATTTTGAGATCCGCAATCGCTTTCATCTCATTGAATTTTTCGGCCCGGACGGCGGTTGTTTCATACTGGTAATACCTATAACCGCCTGTAATAAAACAAAAGGTTAAAACGCCTAACAGGATGAACAGCTTCCATGGGGTGGGCGGCGTGGGTTGTTTATGGTTCATGGACTCTCTCCTGACCATCAATGGCACGCATTCCGTCTTTTTTCAGTTAACGGGAGTTTGGTGAGAATCGGATTGAACACTCTTTTGGTGTTGGTCTTTTGGGAATATTAAATAATATTGCATGTCATATTAGTTATTTAAATTTTCTTAATGAATTACTATATTTATAACGTATTGGGCAGAAAATTGCAAGGCGCGATTGAGGTTTTGGGCATCTGTTGATTAACCGCAGGTATAACGGAAGCGCATTTGTTCTGGTTTTTAAAAGAAGTGGATATTTTTTTCGCACCTTTCCCTGCGAGTTGATTCGTTACTGATAAAGAAATTCGCACCCGGTTATCTTTAACAATACAAAATGAGCGTTCATCATTATTTTTTAAATGAATTATTATTTATAATTTCAGAATATTAAATTAATATTTGAATGTAAGTCGGGTAACTTTTCCGGTATGGCATATCAGTTGCAAATAATTACAACAAAACAAAGCGCTTCAAGATCCGAACCGGTATGATGGACATTCAAAGATATTGTGGTTAATATATCTATCATATTTGAATGTTTAATCGATGGGAGGGCGATCAAAATGAAAAAAATAATGGACCTAATATCAGTTTTATTGCTTTTGATGGTATTGGCGCTGCCTGCGGTTGCATCAGGCCGTGATGACGGAAATCGTGGCTACCCTGGCTACCATCATTCAGATTCGTATGACCGCCATGGGGATCGTGATGATCAATCAAGCCGGGGGCATGACCGGAACCGCAATAAAAAATATGACCGAAATGACCATGATCGGGATCAGGGCAGGCATTATGAATACCGGCATCACGAACGTCCTTACAAAGGGTATAGAAGTCAGCCTTACGGTCGTTATTATCATAAACCCCACAGGCATCATGACCATGAATACCATTACTACGGGCATTGGAATTCCTGGGGGGACTGGGAAAGATATCAAAGAATGTATCCGAAGCGGTTCCGGCATGGAGGATATTATCATGATGACGGCCATCTGTTTTTCAGGTTTTATGATCCGGATGGCGGCGCATACTTTTTTTATTCCATCGGCAGATAGCGTCAGCAAGGGCTGATGATTTTTCACACAAACACTTAATGATCAGGAGCAAAAACAAATGAGTCATATTAAACTATTAACGGTATTGGTGATCACGGCGGCGGTATTGGTATTCGGCATCGGAAGTGCGCTGAGCGCTCCCGCAGAAGAAACCTATGTACTGCTTCCGGGGGCCGGAGACAAATGTCCTATTGATAAGGACACGTATTTTACTTACGGTTTTGATAAAAATCCCCAACTCGGAATCATTATCCTGAAGGTTGTCGTCACAAATAACAATCCGCTGGATTCCGAATTGACAATCATCGGCGATTCCGGAATGCCCAGCATGCCCGGCCACCATGACTCCGGGGATGTGACGTTAAAACGCAACAAAAAAGGCGATTATCTGATGCCTGTGGATGTCGTGATGCCCGGAGACTGGGAAGTCCGGCTGAAATTCATCAAAGAGAACAAGGTCATTTATCGGGGAAGTATCCGCTTTGACATATAATTCCAATTTGCATTCAAGCGACATCTGTGTTGGCCGCGTCGTCGGCTCCTCAACGTATAAAAACATACGCCTGCGTCGCCTCCTCGCGTGCCGCCTTGATGTCATCTTGAATGCAAATTGGAATAAGTTCCTCATATCCCTTTTGGTGTTGTCCGGTGTCTTTCTGATGGCCGGTTCCGCCCGTGCAGCCGATTATCTGCTGTATCTGGAAGCCCAGGGGGTCGCCGGGTATTCAACCGAAACGGATGAAGTGGATTACTATTCCCATATGCCGGAAGAGGCCATGCAGAAACCATCGGTGGGTTTTGATTTTTTGAAACGTTTTTCCGGCGACTCCGGTGATTTTGGCGCCTTTGCCCTTCAATACCGGCTGGCCTATGATGATCCGGAAGACCAGCTTCAATCCCAGGTTTATAATGCGTATTTCAAGTATAAAGCCGGGTGGTCGGACCTGTGGGTGGGGCATAATCGTCCGGCGTTCGGGCTTTCGTCCTATTTTGACACCCACGCGCTTCTGCTGCCCACCCTGCCCATGTACGGGTTCGGGTTTGACCGGGATTGGGGCGCGGGATCATATAAGGATTTTGACTGGGGGAATTTCAGCCTTTCCGTCACCACAGGGACCGGTATGCCCGCGCGTTTTGAAGGAAATTATCTGGCTTCGGCCCGGATTTCCAGAGGGTTTTTAAGTCAGGATAATTACAACGCCGGGTTGTCCGTGAGCTATGGCGAAACCCTGGCGGTCATGGGCTATGAAGTCATGAGTGATGAGCCCAAGCCGACAGCCCTTGGCGGAGTGGATGCGACGTATCTCTGGGATATTTTTGAAGTTCGCTGTGACGTCATGGCCGGAGAAATCCGGGACGAATCGGCTGCGGCTGTTTTTTTGAGGGGCGGCGTCAACCTGATGGAAGAAGGCAGACTGAAGCTGGAAGCCCAGCCGGTATACCTCAAAACAGACGGAAGGGATAATTATCAACTGGCTGCCGGCCTGTCCTATCAGTTGACCGGCGACATCGCCATGCGCACGATGTACCAGTATGACCACGAAACAGCGGATCAGCGGGTGGTGGTGCAAGTCTACCTCTATAAAAGAATTTAGGGCCTGTTTTAAAAGGAAAAACCCATGAAGGCGATACGGTTTCTGATTGTTTGCATAGCATTGACGGCTTTTGCCCACCCTTCGGCCCAGGCTGCCGTGGGCTGCGATCTCAATGATCCGGACCGGGACGTGGCAAGATTGTTCCCCGGCTCAACCGGTTATAAGACCATGTATGTGTCCATCGACAAAAAAGGGGGCGAGGCCCTGCTTCTCCAAATCGAAGCCCGGCTCGGCGACAAATTTCAGGGGCTTTTTGAAACCGCCGATGTCCCCTATACCATCTATGAAATATATAAGGGCAAAGACAAAATCGGCTATATCCACGGCGTGAACCAGAAAGGCCGTTACGGCGGCCTTCAGGTGTTTCTGGTGCTGGATGTGGAAGGGAACATCCAGTCGTTTTATTTTCAAAAACTCACCTCGCGGGCGGCCAAAGAATTGCGTGACCCGTCTTTCGGTCAGCAGTTCGAAGGATTGAATCTGGCGGATTTTTATAAATACGATGTGGCCTCAAAGAAAACCGTTTCACCGGGCAGGGTTGATGCCATTAAAAATCCGTCCCCGGATGCGGCGGATGATTTTTACGCCTCACTTCGGGCCACCAAAAAGAACCTGATTTTGATGGATGAATTTTTATATGGGAACAAATACTTGAAAGACTTCAAAGGCCATACCCCATGATCTCTATCTATAAGGTGTCATTTAAAAATTTGCTCCGCAAACGCACCCGAACCATTCTGACAATTTTCGGGATCGCTCTGTCGGCATGGGTGCTGGCAAGCCTGCTGGGTTTCAATAAAGGGTATGAGGCCTCCCTGAGCCGGGATATCGACAATATGGGGTTTCAGGTGCTGCTCACCGCCAAGGGCTGTCCTTATGAAGCTGCCACCCTGATGCTCAAGGGCGGTACGGGGTTGCGGTACATGCGGGAGGACGTGGTGCAGCAGGTTACGGGTGAACCGGAAGTGGAACGGGTGACGCCCATGCTCATGCAGGTGGTGTTCGATCCCAATAAAGGAGAAAGCGGCGGCATCTCCGCATATCTGGGGGTTGACCCGGTGACGTTTCCGAAAATGAAGAGCTTTCTGGAATTTCGCCAGGGCGGCTGGTTTACCGATCCGGATGCCATGGAAGTGGTAATGGGTTATGAGGCGGCGGAACTGGAGCAGCGGGAAGCAGGGGATATGCTTCTGATTCCGGAAAAAGAGGTTGAGCTTAAAGTGGTGGGGATTTTAAAGCGCTCCGGCACCCAGGACGACGGCACCATCTTTATGCCTGTCCGGACGGTGCAAACCCTGTTCAACAAGCCCGGCGAGCTGACGGGTCTGGGCATCAAGGTCAAGCAGGATGCCGATATCGTCGCGTTTGAGGAAAAACTCTACGGCCTGCCGGACGTGCAGGTGGTGTCCCTGGCCCAGGTGAAGCAGACCATTATGAACCTGGTTTCCACGGCCCGGATCATGGTGTTTTCCATTGCCATTATCGCGGTGCTCATCGCCATGGTCGGGGTGATCAATACCATATTGATGTCCGTATTTGAACGGTTCCAGGAGATCGGCATTTTAAAGAGCATCGGCGCCATGCCCTGGGATATTTTCAAACTGATCTGGATAGAAACCGTTATTCTGTGTTTTATGGGGGGAGTGGTGGGCACAGCCATGGCTTTTGGTCTGTCGAAAATAACCGAAGTTTTGATCCGTAATCTCCTGCCCTATGCACCCACCGGGTCTCTGATCCAGCTCGACGCCCGGCTCGTGATCATGACCATGATCTCTGTGCTGTTGATCGGGGTTGTCAGCGGCATGTATCCGGCCTGGAAGGCGGCGCGCATACGGCCGCTCGAGTCCATCCGCAGTGAGGGCAATTGATATGAATGAAAACGCCATTAGCGCTGAAAATTTAACAAAAATCTATACTCGTGGGATTGAACAGGTTCATGCGGTTGACCATA
This sequence comes from Desulfobacteraceae bacterium, assembly GCA_003599885.1. Lineage (GTDB taxonomy): Bacteria > Desulfobacterota > Desulfobacteria > Desulfobacterales > Desulfosalsimonadaceae > SURF-3. The sequence continues at coordinate 60,342 of QZKW01000082.1, forward strand.
TCTCTCTGGACATTCGGGCGGGTGAGTTTGTTTCAGTTGTTGGGCCGTCGGGTTCCGGTAAAACCACATTGATTAATGTTCTGGGATGCCTTGATAACCCGACCGCAGGCATCCTGACCATTGACGGACGTGCGGTTTTCACTGACGGCCGCTCGCTTTCGGAACGCCAGTTGACCCGTATCCGGCGGGAATTGTTCGGGTATATTTTTCAGAAATTTTACCTGATTCCGACCTTGACGGTGGAAGAAAACATCATGCTGCCCTTTACCTTTTTCAGGAAGGACGGAGCTTCCGAAAACGTGTCCCGGCTCCTTCACCTTCTGGGAATCGAAAGACGAAAAAACCACCTGCCGGGACAGCTTTCGGGCGGCGAGATGCAGCGGGTCGCCATTGCCCGGGCGCTGGTCAATAATCCCCGGATTCTTCTGGCTGATGAGCCCACCGGCAATCTGGACACTGCCCGAAGTGAAGAAATCGGACAGACCCTGACGGAATTAAATCAGAAACAAGGCCTGACCATCATCTTGGTCACCCACAACCCGTCGCTTGCCCAAACCGCCCAGCGAACCATCACGATTCATGACGGGAAGATAAAAAAATGAAACTGCTCAGGCATTCAGGAGTCAGGAGTCAGAATAAATTTAAAATGCCTAAAATTGGCGTTCCGCTTCGCGGAGCCATTTTAAAAATTGATAAAAAGTCACCAACTTTAGGCATTTTAGGCACTTTCAAATTTTAGGCAATGATGGACCGACGCTGTCTCCGATATACTTGAGCAGTTACAAAAAAAAATTACAATCCCGCCAGATCCTTGAAATTTTTGCCTAAAATCCCTTCTTTGTCTTTTGTTGAAATGGGCAGCCGGTTAATTTCATCCATAATCGCCCCATGATCATAGCCGTGATCATCCGCCGCCGGATACCCGAACGGGCCGTCACTGCCGTACAGACATTTCTCAGGCCCCAGGGCTGAAACCGCAGCCCGGCGCAGAGGTTCATCCAGATAAGGGCTGGAGAGATCAATCGTTACATTTTTTTTGGTTTTGATGTGATCCCACAAATGCTGGTAATGGGGAACCCCGGCATGGGCGTAAATGATTTTGAGGTTGGGGTGCCGGTCCGGAAGGTATTTGAAATCCCCGTTTTCTTTTTTCCCGCCTAAATGAATCAATAACGGCAGACCTCTCTGGCTGCATAACGCCGCTGCGTCATCGAGGCGGCTGATCGGATACCGGTGCCAGAAGGGGTGGCATTTAGCGCCGATCCAGCCAGGGGTTTCCAGGTTTTTTTCCAGCGCCGCCACTGCGTCCTGTTTGGCGGGGTTGATGAAAAACCATCCGTAAAATCTGTCCGGGTGGGTCTTTATCGCATCAGCCACAATTCGGTTGTCCGGCAGCTCATATATGGGATAGGTCTTGCCGAGAATGGAAAATTTTCCGCTTTTGGTGACCGTGCTCTCATACGCCAACAGCCCGAGCCGGCGCCAGAATCCCCTGAGCATATTTCTGACCAGATGGGCCAGCCGCTCGGCCACCCCTTCCACATGAAAAGGGTCCACCACTTGCGCGATCAGGGCGACTCTGTCAATGCGGTGCCGGTCCATTTGCGTCAGCAGCCGGTCCATGGTTTCCATCCGTTCATCCAGATGATAATGCATGTCAATGATCATGGGCCTTTCCTTTTATATAAGAGGGTTAATGAGGATTGCTGCCTGATGCCCCCAGGGCCGGACGGGTTCGGTGCCGGTAAATCCAGCGGCCATGGCGGTTCTGGTATTTCCAGACCAGCCGCAACTGCCAGGGCAGGTCAAAGGTCCAGAAGGCGTTCGGAATAGGTTCCGATGGGTCGTGTCGCAGGGTCAAATCCAGATCCGCGGTGACAAATCCTTCGCCATCCGCATGACTCATTCGTGCCAGTTGATTGCCGGCTCCGTCCACAATCCGGGTTTCGCCCAGAAAATACGAGCGGTAAGGAAATCCGGGCAAGAGAGGCAGGCCGCAGTCAATATCCCCGGCATGGGCGGCGTGAACCACTGGCACGCCGAGCATACGGGCGAATTTGGGGATGGCCGCCTGCATGATGCTCAGATTGTCGTCCATAAGACTTTTCGGGAATCCCGGCAATCGCCGGTCCGGCAGGGTCCACCAGCAGGAGCCGCCGACTGCGAAATCGATCCGGTGGATCAGCCGACGCACGGTTTGGGTCCGGATAAACTCCCAGCACAGGGCCACGCCCACATTGCCGTATGGCGTTTCCAGCATCCCGTCATCCCCCCCGGGCCTGTAATAGCAGTTTTCCCACATGGTGGGCAGGTCTTTGTCATGAAAATAAACGCTTCCGTCGGGCAGGGCCAGTACAAAGGTATTGTATAAGTCGTTGCCCTTCTTTGCGATGTATGATCCGCCGACAACGCCGATATATTTACTGGCAAGGGATTTGAGCATATCCATGGCCGGGCCGTCGAGGGGCAGGGCGGCGTCCCGCATTTTCGGGGAAAACCCGACGGCGGATGTGAAAAATTCGGGGAGAACCACCCATTCGGCACCTGACCGGAACGCGTCTTCCGCAAGTCCCTGCGCCTTGGCCAAGTTGGTTTTGACATCTCCCAGAACAGCCTTCATCTGAACTGCGGCGACTTTCATGATCGGCCCCCTGAATTGGACAATGTTAAGGTGATTGGGCTGAAGATGTCTTCAGCGACAGAGGCGAAAATTTTTTCGCCCCTACGTTCGTCTTTATAATCAACCGCACAACCCGGATTCAATTGATCCATCTCCCATTGAATCGGATTGTTGCAGATGTATTCCCGGATACGGTTTAATTCCATATCATTACGGACAACGTGTTCCCAATAATTGCGTTGCCATACATCAGGGGTCAAGGTGTGTTGCCGCATCCATTTGGTCACGCCGATTTTGAAACCCCGGACGATCGATCCGATGGTTTTGGATGTGCCGCACGGGCGTTGTTGGGACGGAGGGGGCGATATTGATGGTTGGGCCTGTAGGGGCGAAAAATTTTTCGCCCCTACGGTCTGGGAATCAACGATTGATAAAATTCCATGGACATGATTCGGCATGATCACAAATGCATCCAATTCAACATGCGGGAAATGGGCCGGAATATCATCCCAGCATTGTTGAACAACACCGCCTGCATCGTTCGACAGCATTACCCCATCCAGAATTTCCCCGAACAGACATTCCCGGTTCCGGGTACAGATGGTGACAAAATAGGCCCCGGCCTTTGAATAATCATATCCCTGCAACCGGACGGAACGGCGGTTGTGTTTGGGTGACGGCGGTGTGGATGATATGGGCGGTAGGGGTGGGTTGGCCTGCAAGGGCGGTAAGGGCGAAAAATTTTTCGCCCCTACGTTCGCCCCTACAATCGTCTCAACGATTCTATCGTTTGCGGTATTTCCGGTCATCCTATCCTTTACCTTCGGGGCAGCTCCGTGCCCTGATTTATGATCTCAGTATACCCGGCGAGTGGGCAAGGTTTTGCGCTTTTTTACCTGTTATTGATACCGTATTTTATCCATGCTGTCGCAAGTTGTGTCGCAAACCTGTCGCAAAGATTGTCGCGAATGCGTCGCAAATATCATTGGAGCCGATAAATCTGATGATGTGTTGCGCCTTCGGCTGTCACCAACCCTTTTTTCAGGAGTCCTTTCAGATCCCGCTGAAGGCTGCGGCGATTGACCTCAGGGCAAAGGGCTTCAAAATTCTGAATGGTGAGTTTGCCATGCTGAAGGAGGTAGCCCAGGGCTTTTTTCTGACGCTCGTTCAGGCTGTTTTTTTGCGCCAGAACATCGCGACGGATGATCTGTTCGCTGCGTTCTTTGACTTCCACCATCTGGATTTCCAGGCCGGTGATGAAGTAATCGAGCCAACCGGTCATATCCATTCCGTATTCCCGAACACTCTGAATTGATTTGTAAAATTTTGGTCGATCCCGGTCATAATATTCACTTATCGTGAATAGGCGCTTGAAATCATATCCTGCTTTGTACAGGCATAATGTTGAAAGCAGGCGGGAGGCCCGGCCATTGCCATCCAAAAACGGGTGGATATGGACCAGTTGAAATTGGGCGATGCCGCTGACCAGTACCGGGTGAATGTCGAGGTCGGCATTCAGCCATTTTACCAGCCCAGACATCATAATGGGGATTTCCACCGCTGAAGGCGGTGTATAAATCACTTGGCGGGTAACGGAATTGACCACGTAATTCTGGATACGGCGGTATTCTCCGGGCGCTGCCTTGCCGCCCCGCACGCCTTCCACCAGCCTTCGATGGATTTCCCGGATCATACCTTCGGTGATCGGGTCGCCGCTGTCCAGGCAGTCGGAAACAAACCCAAAGGCGGAGCGGTAATTTAAAAGTTCCCGCGTATCCTCCGGATCAGCCTCCGGCACCGCTTCGCCGTTCCACAGCCGTTCCGCCTGATCCAGCGTCAGCCGGGTGCCTTCAATGTGGGTGGTGTAATGGGCTTCTTTGATTAACGCTTCATTGCCCATATCCCGCACCCAATCGTCTGAAAGCCGGGCTGCTTCCAGGAACCCTCGCGCCCGTTCGATTCGTGTAATGGCGGCAGTCATGCGGTGGGTGATGGTGAATTTGGGGGAGAATGCCATAACGTTTAGCCCTCCTCAGCCAGCAAAGTTTTCAGCTTACCCATAGCCGCTGCAACAACTTGTCCTTGCGTTTCGATGTTCTGGATGATCTCACCCAGCGTCCGCTGATCAACCTTGGTGAACACATTGGGGTTGACCGCCTTCAAGTCAAATATGGCGGCATCGATGCCTGATGCCTTGGACTCTGCATCGCGAACGGCTTTTTCCTGTTCCCGGATATTCGCCTCCAGTAATTCAATTGTTTCTTGCCCGGCCTTGCTTTTCTTGAGCCGTTTGAGCTGTTCCTTCAGATCAACAACTATCGCCTTGATGCGGGCGGCTTCCTCCAGAAACGGCTGCATTTCCTCTCGGGCTCTGGCCCGGCGGGCTGCGAAATCGATAGTCCATGAGCATCGGCTTTCCGCTTCGGGCGTGCCGTGATGTTTGAGCAAACGCGCGTAACTGGGAAATGGCCTGATTTGATTGGCCGCGTCTTCGCCCCATTCGGCGGTAAGGCTGGCGGGCAACTGGCTGTCTTCCAGCACGCCGCCGTTTTCATCAAAACCAAAGTGGGCCAGCGTAAGCGGCGTTTTTTTGCCGACCTTTATATTTGAGAGGTCGTAATACCAGATTTTTGACGTTTTCTTCCCTTTGGTGAAAAACAGCAGGTTGGTTTTGACGCCTGCGCCAGCGGTGGAAAACACGCCGCCCGGCAAACTGATAATGGCCCACAGGTCGCATTCGTCCACCAGCTTACGTTTGGTTTCCACAAAGGCGCTTTCATTGGTGCGAAACAACAGACCCTCGTCGAGTACGATGCCGCAGCGGCCGCCTTCGCCAAGCTCGGACAGAATATTCTGCACAAACAGCACCTGGGTTGAACCGGTTTCAAAGGCATAATTTTTTTGTGCATCCTTGCCCTCCTTGCCGCCAAAGGGCGGGTTGGTGAGGATGACATCAAAAGTATGTGGCGCTTGTTCGAACAGCGCGCCATAGGTGGCGCGTTTGGTCAATGTGTTGCCGTGCCAAAGATTGGGCTGATCAATGCCATGCAACACCAGATTGGCCAGGGCAATAGGGAGAACCAGGTTTTCTTTCTCCCGGCCGAAAAAGGTGTCGTGCTTGAGGGTGTCGATATCCGTCGCGGCCGGTCCGTTGCCCAGTTTTCTGGCGATATGCTCATATGCAATCGCCAGAAAACCACCTGTTCCGCAACAGGGGTCATACACCGTCTGGCCGAGGGAAGGATCAACGGTATGCACCATGGCGCGGATGACTTCCCGCGGGGTGAAAAACTGGCCGCCGTCGGAGTTTTTCTCACCCATTTTCAGCAGCAAGTCTTCATACACCTGGGACAGCGTGAAAAAATGGGTGTCGTTCACATGGTCGGTCTTGATCTCGTGGACCTTGTCGAGAATGTCGCGCAAATTGGTCTCACTATCCACCCGCACCCGCTCCACGGCGGTCATAATGCGGCCGATAATGCGCTGCTTTCGACTGGCTGTCGGGTTGGGGAGTCCGGTGCGTTTGTCGATATCCAGCCCGTGAAGATGGGGCAACAGGTCATTATTGATAAAATCAAACAGTTTGCCGTCACCTTGAGAGAACAGTTCCTGCCGCTTCCAGCCGCATGGTTTCCCCTCCGGCGTTTTGCGGTGATCGGGTTTATCTGAAAAAGGGGCGGCCCAGTCCTGCCATCGATAGGGGCTTTTCAAGGCAGGTGAAAAAGGCGCGCCCACGGCTTCGGCTTCCTCTCTCGCCTTGGTTTCTTGATCGTCCAGAATACGCAAAAACAGAATCCAGGTCAGCTCCGGCACATACTGCAGGGCGCTGGCGCAGTTGGAGCGGCGCATGATGTCGCAGATGGATTTGACAAAGGCCGAAAGAGATTGCGTGGAACCGATGGCCTTGGGTTGTTTGATTTTTCTAATTTTTTTCATCTTTCTTTCAATCGTAGGAGCGGGCCATGCCCGCGATTTTTTGGGCATGCCCTTGAAATTTCATTAAATCCAGATGGCATTCCAGAACGGATAATCTCCGACCCGCCGAACCAGTCCGGCCCGCAATGGATTGGAAATAATATACCGGGCCACGGTCCGCAAATCCTCTTCTGATCGCAAGGCATGGTCATGATACGCCGAATCCCAGAGGGAACCCTGCCGCTTCAATCCTTGATTGACCAACCGGGCGCTTGCCGATTTGAGCCGGTTCATCACCAGACTCAGATCATCCTTTTCGCCAAGTTGCAAAAGCCAATGCGCATGATCCGGCATCAACACCCAGGCAAGCATACGGGCATCACCGAGAATGGCCCTGTCCTCAAAACAGCGGGCCGCGGCACACCCTGCCTGAAAATCTTGAAAAAAGGGCTGCCGCTTCATCGTAGCCGAAGTCACCAGATAAACATGATGGGGAAGCGACACCCGGCCCTGCCGCAACGCCCGATGCCCCGGCCCTTTTTCTTGTCGTAGGAGCGGGCGGGGCCCGCGAAAATCGCCGCGCCCGCGATTTTGGTCATGCCCGTGATCGTTATTATCGGTCATATGTTTCTATTTTCGCGGGCATGGCCCGCTCCTACCATTCCTGTCCTGTTTATTGCTCAAAGGCCTGGGCAAGGATTTTTTGAGGTAACAAATTGATTTCTTGCAACTGTATCTCTGCCGCATTGCGGGCCTTTTCAACTTCAGCCAGTTGGGCTTTCAGACGGGCGACGATTTGGCGCTGTTTGCCAATAGAGGGTACAGTGAGAGAGATTTTTGAAAGCGTGGTAGCATTAACATTTGGTTGAGCTGCGCCTTGTGCCGCATCTCTTAATTGTGTCCAGTAATTTGCACTTCCTAAAAATAGGTCTAAATACTCAGGGAGTAAGATATCGTAATTAGGGCGCAAACGGATTAGGTATGAAGCATATACCGCCTCTGGAGGGGTTTTAATTAAAAAGCTTTTGCCAACGGTTCCGCCAGTTCGTGCGATTACGATGTCACCGTCAAACAGCCGTGCTTTATTCGTTTCTTTTTCTGTAATGCGACATCCTGGAACCTTTTCCCATTCAACACCATCAACTTTAATGTCGGTTATACGGAGTAATCGTGGACCTATATTTTTTTGAACCGCAGACGTGGTAACACCATAAGATATATCGGTACATATTTTCCCTAATGTTGTTTTCATACCCAAAAAACCTCGCATCTTGATAAACATTGTAGGAGCGCCCCATGGGCGCGATTCCCATGGGCGCGAAAAATCGCGGGCATGGCCCGCTCCTACGAAGCAAACAACCTTCCCTTGGCTTCATGCATCACGTCCACCGGCGACCCTAAACCTCGTAACGCATTCAAACCTCCCACCATTTTAATCTCCGGCACTTCCCACAGGGCCGGCGTTTCCAGCGCGTCGGTGCCGCCTTTGGCAAACTGCCGGCCCAGACCTTTGAGCACCGTCGCCGCTTTGTTGTCCATGCCGTCAAACCAGAGTTGGTTGCGGGTGATATAAACCTCGCCGCGTTCCGGACGCTTCAGGGCTCGGGCTTTGTAGCCGTGATGACCGAAAAAATCGTAGAGATCAAAATCATTCATCTGATCAATTTCGCGGATCAGTTCCGGGCTGAAATTGTCGCCCAGCAGGTGGTCGATGAGCTGAAGGCGTTTTTCCCGCTCAATCCAGAGCTGACGGAATTCATTCAGGTTATGGGCCTCGCTCACCACCCGCTGGATCATCTCGCGACGGTATTCATCCACCGGAATGGGCACGTCCCGACCGTCGCGCTGACTGAGTATAAACCGGCCCTGAGGCGTGACGGACACATATTGTCCTTTTATTTCAGCAACTACCGGGCCGTTATCGTCGCCTCCGCCATCGTCACGCCCAACCCCGCCGCCACCCGTGTCGTCACCGCCGGGCCGGGGCGGTTTGCTGATAAAGTCGGTGCCGAACAATTGCGTCACATCGGTGTAGTCATACAGCCAAAATTTATATTTTTTGGTCTCCTCGTGAATGCGGGTGCCCCTCCCCACCATCTGGTAAAACTTGATGGGGGATTGCAGGTAACGGAAGAACACCACGGCGTTCAGGCGCTCGATATCCACACCGGCTTCCAGCAGGTCCACGGTGCAGGCGATAAAGGCGCGCTCGCCGGAGCCGCGCATGGGTTCGATCATATCCGAACCATTGTTTTTGCCCCCCATACACTTGAAAGCATAATGATCCTTGGTCGTCTTGCCCTGTTCCTTACACCAGCGGGTGTAAAGGTTGTTCATGTGCATGGCTACCCGGTCGGCCTGGATTTCACGGGTACAGAAAATGATGACTTTCTGCTCCGGCCCGCCGTTTTGGCAAAGTTGTTTGAATAAATCCTGGCACATAGCGGGGGTGCGCAGTTCAATAAACAGCTCGTCGTCAAAATCCTTGCCGGTATATGTATCCTTTGTTAGATCAGCTTCCGTGATGGGTTTTCCGGTTCGGACATCCACCGGTCTGGCGGCGAGGATTTCTTTTTTGGTGAATATCCGGCTGTCGATGGTGGCCTTGCGTTTGACGATTTCACAGGCGGCCAGATAGCCGTCTTCCTGAGCCTGAATCAGGGTGTATTCATAAACCGGATCGCCGAAGTATTTTCGGTTATTGGCTGTGATTTCCTGATCTTCAGGGGTTGCTTTTTTGGATTCATACAACCGCCGGGGGGTGGCGGTAAGGCCGATATGAATGGCATTCGGATTGCGCCGCAGGACTTCGGACCATTTTCCCCAGGCGGAACGGTGACATTCGTCGATGATGATGACGCTGAAAGCATCCTCGCCGTAGTGTTCACTCAGAAAACTGGCGAAATCATCGTTTTCATCATCAAGACCCAGGGTTTGATATGTTGCAATATGGATGCGCGCATTTTTGGCAGTGTTGGCTCCCCGCTCGGTTTTGACGATGCGGGCGTTGTCTCCAAAGGCCGCCTTGAGTTTGGTATACGCCTGTTCGCGCAGTTCATCGCGGTCACACAAAAAAAGCGCGGGTTTGGGAAGCTGCCCGGCCTCATTCAACCGCCAGAGAAGGTTCGTGGCGATGACGGTTTTGCCTGCTCCCGTGGCAAGACTGAGTAAAACACGCGCAGGTTCCCTGTTTTTCAAGCATAAAAGGATTTTTTCGAAAGCGGCCCGAATGGCCGCATCCTGAAAGTAACGGGATTGGGACCAGGCCGGGCTGTCGGCCATAAACAACATTTTGGCTTCGGGGAGGGTGACATCAATGCCGGTATCCTTCGCATAACGGGCGGTCAGATCAATATGGGGCGGAAAGTCGGGAAAAGGAAAAGGCCCATCCTGCAGATTGGTGAAAAAATCAAATTCGCCATACCGGTGCCCATTGGTGGCGAACACATATTTGACATCAAACCGCTGGCAGTCGGCATACCCCTTTGCCTGCTGCATGCCCTTGAGGGGGTCATCGGTTTCTTTCTTGGCTTCCAGGACAGCCACCGGCAGTGGTTTCGGCATATCCCCCGCTTGCACGCACAAGAGATAATCCGTCCGGCCGGAGCCTTTTCGACGGCGGCCTTTCGGTCCGATGGGCTCCACCGGGGCGGGGGTTTCCAGTTTCAACCACTGATGGTCGTTATACCCCTTGTCGCGAAGAATGGGATCGATGAGGTAAAAACGGGTTTCCTGCTCGTTGTAGCTCATTGTTCTCCCGTTTGGGTCTTTGGGCATGATGATCGCCATGGGCTTTGGGGTTTATTTGGGAGTGGTCGTTGCCGGGTGCAGGGGTTGAACCGGTAAAATTGATTGAAAATATAACATTTGCTATGATTTGTGCAAGTTAAAAAACAAACGGGTTATCTGACATTTCCAGGCAATTCTGTTTTCTGACTCCTGTTCTCGATCCCCTTGCCCGGTGCAGGGACAAATGCCTTTGTTTTTTTACCCGCCTTTGATACTGTCTCGTAATTCCCTTGAATTTATGATTGTATAAGGGTTAGTAAGAGTCGGCGGACGGTTTTTTGTTTTTTACAAAATCTTCAAATTGATGACATTGAAAGAAATGTGCCGGACATGGCGTTATTTGAGCGATTGCGGAAAATCTTCGGAATTTATGCTGCGCAGATTCAGGCTTTTAATATTCTGAAGGCCGGGAAATGGAGTATTTTGTTCGTTCTGATCGGGATCATTGCCGGTCTGGGATCAATCGTATTTCATTCCCTGTGTGAACTGGGCAGCCATTATTTTATGGATATGATGGCCGGGTACCGTCCGCCCCTGGCTACCGGAGAACAACATTTGCTTCATCCCACCAGCACCCTGTTTAACCGGTGGGTGCTTCTGTTTTTGCCGGCACTGGGCGGGTTGGTCAGCGGGTTTCTGGTATACCAGTTCGCGCCCGAGGCGGAAGGGCATGGGACGGATGCGGCCATTGACGCCTACCATAACAAGAAAGGGTTGATCCGGGGCCGTATTCCCATTATCAAAACCATCGCATCCGCCATTACGCTGACAACCGGCGGTTCCGGCGGGCGGGAAGGCCCCATCGCCCAGATTGGTGCTGGATTCGGGTCTTTTCTGGCCACCCGGCTGAAGATGTCCGACCGGGAACGCCGGATCATGCTGGCGGCCGGTATCGGTGCGGGCATCGGCAGTATTTTCCGGGCGCCGCTGGCCGGTGCGTTGTTCGCTTCGGAAGTCCTGTACCGCGATCCGGATTTTGAGTCTGAAGTTATTATTCCCGCCGGCATATCATCGGTCATCGCCTATTGTATTTTTTGCATGGTGTTCGGGTGGGGATCGCTTTTTGAAACCCCGCCGGACATGGTGTTTGAGAACCCTCTGGAACTGGGGCCTTATATCGTGCTGGCATTTGTTCTGGCAGTCGCGGGTGTTCTGTATATCAAAACATTCTATGGCATAACCGGCGCCTTTCGGTCCCTGCGGCTGCCCAATCATATCAAGCCGGCGATTGGCGGACTGTGTACCGGCCTCATCGGGTTTTTCCTCCCCTACACCCTTGCATTCGGATACGGATATGTGCAACTGGCCCTGTTCAACGCTCCGGAAATGACCATCACCGCCTTATTTCTTCTGGCCATTGGGAAAATTCTCACCACATCCTTTTCCATCGGGTCCGGCGGCAGCGGCGGCGTTTTCGGCCCGTCCGTGGTCATCGGCGGCGCCATGGGTGGCGTTGTGGGAAAATTATTTCATCAGGTCATTCCGGGAATCGTCACCCATCCGGAATCGTTTATTGTGGTGGGGATGGCCGGGTTTTTCACGGCTGTGTCCAATACGCCGATTTCCACCATTATATTTGTCAGCGAAATGACCGATTCCTATCAGCTTCTGCTGCCCAGCCTGTTTGTCTGCTCCATTGCCTATGTGTTGACCAGCCCCTGGAGCATATACCGGAAACAGGTCAAGAGCCGGGCGGCATCTCCTGCCCATGCCGGTGAATTCATGGTGGATATTCTGCAGATGATCAAGGTGCAGGACCTGAAACACCTGGTGAAAAAAGTGGAAGGGATTCCCCAGAACATGCCATTTGTGGATTTTAAATATTTTTTTTCCCGCACCAAGCAGCATTATTTTCCGGTGATGGATGAAAATAGCCGGATGGTCGGTATTTTTTCCAGCACGGATATCCGGGGGGTGTTGTTTGCCCCGGAGATCGAACACCTGGTGGTCATGAAGGATATTGCCAACAGCGATGTGGTCACCACCAATATGACGGAAGACTTAAATACCGTTCTGCAGAAATTTACGATTAAAAATATCGACTCCCTGCCCGTGGTTCAGGCGGATGACCCGGGAATTCTGATGGGGATGCTGAGCCGCCGGGATGTGATTGCGTTCTATAACCGCCAGATTGAGCGGTTAAGGGGAAATCAGATGGTGTAATCGGCATTGCTAACGAGTTACCCGGCAAAAAATAAAAGGAGAGCAATTCATGAATATTCAAAATTGTGTGGCAGTTGTCTCAGGCGGCGCATCGGGTCTTGGAGAGGCCGTGGTGCGGGATATGGTGGCAAAAGGCGGCAAAGCGGCGATTTTCGATTTTGATGCCGGTAATGGGGAGAAGCTGGCAGCGGAATTGGGCGATGCCGTGATCTTCTGCAAAACGGATGTGGCCGATGGAGACAGCGTGAAAACAGCCATTGACCAGACCATGGCCGCATTTGGGGCCATTCATTTTGCGGTTAATTGCGCCGGGGTTGCATCCCCTAAGAAAGTGATCGATAAACAAGGCAATCCCATTTCGATTGATTTCTTCAACAGGGTCTTGCAGATTAATCTGGTGGGCACCATGAATGTCATTCGCCTGGCAGCTGTGGAAATGTGCAAAAATATTCCCAACGATGACGGCGAGAAAGGGGTTGTCATCAATGTGGCATCGGTTGCCGCATTTGAAGGTCAGGTGGGGCAGGCGGCCTACAGCGCTTCCAAAGCCGGTATCGTGGGAATGGCGCTTCCTCTTGCCCGCGAGTTTGCGGATTATGGTATCCGGGTAAACACCATCGCGCCCGGTATATTTATGACCCCCATGATGGCCGGTCTTCCGGAAAATACCCAGCAGTCTCTGGCAAAGATGATGCCATTCCCCAAACGGTTGGGAAAACCGGAAGAATTTGCGCACCTCGTCCGCCATGTCATTGAAAATCCGATGATTAACGCGGAAGTGATCCGTCTGGATGCAGCGCTCCGGATGGCCGCGAAATAGAATCAAGGCCGGAAAAAGGTATGTCCCCGGTTCTCAATATGATCCATTGCAAATAAATTAATTATGTGGAAAAGTCTTTTTCGTCTCAGTTTTGAAGTCCCTCCAATACAGGTAAAAAATTGAAAAATAACGGACAATTATTCCAAAACGGCCGGGCAAAATCTTCTGAATACACCGCCGCATCTGTCGAGGTTCTGGAAGGTCTGGACCCGGTCAGGCGTCGGCCGGGCATGTACACGGATACCTCCCGGCCGAACCATCTGGCTCAGGAAGTCATTGATAACAGCACGGATGAGGCCATTTCCGGCTATGCCGACCGCATTGAGGTGGTGCTGTTTGAAGACGGTTCGATCCAGGTCGCGGACAACGGGCGCGGAATGCCGGTGGATCTTCATCCCACGGAAAAAATTTCAGGGGTTGAGGTAATTATGACCCGGCTGCATGCCGGCGCCAAATTTTCCAACAAGGATTACCACTTTTCCGGCGGCCTGCACGGCGTGGGCGTATCGGTGGTGAACGCGCTTTCCAAACGCCTGGAGGTTGAGATTTACCGGGATGGAAAGCAATATGAAATCGCCTTTGAGGGCGGGAATAAGGTTCGGGATCTGGAAGAAACCGGAACTGTGGGCCAACGGCGCACCGGCACCAAACTGAGGTTCTGGCCGGACCCCCAGTATTTTGATTCAATCACCTATTCAATTCCCAAGCTGAAACACAACCTCCGGGCCAAGGCCGTCCTCTGTCCGGGCCTGACGGTGAAATTTGAAGATAAAATTTCAAATGAAACCGAGACCTGGCTTTTCAAGACCGGGCTGGGCGAATACCTTGTCAACAGCCTGGACGGATATGAAATCGTGCCGCAAACCCCTTTTGCCGGGGAAATTGAAGGTCAGGACGAATATGTCTCCTGGGCTGCGGTCTGGCTGTCAAACGGCGGGGAGGCGGTCTGCGAAAGTTATGTCAACCTGATTCCCACCACCCAGGGCGGCACCCATGTCAATGGGTTAAGACAGGGACTTTTGACCGCCCTGCGGGATTTTTGCGACCTGCGCAAGCTCCTGCCCAGGGGAATCAAATTGTCCCCGGATGATGTATGGGAAAAATGCGCGTACGTCCTGTCGGTGAAAATGACGGAACCCCGGTTTTCCGGCCAGACCAAGGAGCGGCTTTCATCCCGGGAAAGCGCGGCCTTTGTCGCGACGGCCGTCAAGGACGCCTTTACCTTCTGGCTGAACCACCATCCGGAAATCGGAGAGCAGATTGCCGAAATCGCCATTGACTCGGCCCGGCGGCGGATCAAGCTCGACAAAAAAGTGGTGCGCAAGAAGGCAACGAGCGGTCCCACGCTGCCGGGAAAACTGTCCGACTGCATCAGCCAGGAATTTGAGCAGTGCGAACTTTTTCTGGTGGAGGGTGATTCCGCCGGCGGATCGGCCAAACAGGCCCGAAACCGGAACACCCAGGCCATTCTGCCCCTGCGCGGGAAAATTTTAAACACCTGGGAGATCGATTCCGAATCGATTTTATCCTCCAAAGAAGTCCACGATATTGCCGTTGCCATCGGGGTCGATCCCGGCTCATCCAATATCAGCGGTCTCCGGTATGGAAAAAACATCATCATGACCGATGCGGACTCCGACGGTCTGCATATCGCCACCCTGTTGTGCGCACTTTTCCTGAAACACTTCAAGCCGCTGGTCACGGCCGGGCACGTTTATGTGGCCCTGCCGCCGCTTTATCGCATCGATATCGGCAAGCAGGTCTATTATGCCTTGGATGAAATCGAAAAAGACGGCATTCTGAAAAAAGCTGAAACAAAAAAGCAGAAACCCAATGTTCAGCGATTCAAGGGGCTGGGGGAAATGAATCCCTCCCAGTTGCGCGAAACCACAATGGATCCGGATACCCGCCGGCTGGTTCAGCTGACCATCGATGAAGAGAACACGGAGGCTCTGTATGCCGTGATGAATATGATGCTGGGTAAAAAGCATGCCGGCGCCCGTAAAGAGTGGCTGGAAGAAAAAGGGAATCTGGTGGACATATGAGCGATATTTCACAAAACGGAACCGAAGTGCTCCTGATTCACGAATATTCTGAAAAAGCCTACCTCAATTATGCCATGTCCGTGATCATGAACCGGGCCCTGCCGTTTATCGGCGACGGCCTGAAGCCCGTCCAGCGCCGGGTGCTGTATGCCATGTCCGAACTGGGCCTCAAGAGCACGGCCAAATATAAAAAATCGGCCCGCACCGTCGGCGACGTGCTGGGCAAATTTCACCCCCACGGGGATTCGGCCTGTTATGAGGCCATGGTGTTGATGGCCCAGCCGTTTTCCTACCGGTATCCGTTAATTGACGGGCAGGGCAACTGGGGATGCGTCGATGATCCCAAATCATTCGCCGCCATGCGCTATACCGAAGCCAAACTGTCCGCCTTTGCCGATATATTCCTCTCCGAGGTGGGCATGGGCACGGTGGAATGGGTGCCCAATTTTGACGGCACGCTCCGGGAGCCGGGCACGCTTCCGGCGCGGCTGCCCAATATTCTCTTAAACGGAACCATGGGAATTGCCGTGGGCATGGCCACCGACATCCCGCCGCATAATATCCAGGAAGTGGTGGACGCCTGTGTCCATCTGCTGGATCATCCAGAGGCAACGCTTGAAGAGGTGTGCCAATATATCCAGAGCCCGGATTATCCGGGGGGAGCGGAGATTATCTCTTCACGGCAAGAGATTGTTTCTATCTACCGGACCGGTTATGGGACGATCCGGCTGCGCGCCTTGTGGAGTGCGGAAAATGGGGACATTGTGATATCGGAAATGCCCCACCAGATTTCTCCGGCAAAGATTATTGAGCAGATTGCGGCCCAGATGGAAGCCAAAAAACTGCCCATGGTGACCGATATCCGGGATGAATCGGACCACGAGGAACCGGTCAGGATTGTCCTGACGCTCTCTTCAAGCCGCGTGGACCGAGATGCCCTCATGCTGCACCTGTTTGCCACCACCGATCTTGAGAATACCTGCCGTGTGAACCTCAACATGATCGGCCTGGACCGCAAACCAAAAGTCAAGGGACTGGTTGACCTGCTTTCCGAATGGCTGCGCTTCCGCATTGAAACGGTCAGGCAGCGGCTTTCCCATCGCCTGGAACAGGTGATGGAGCGGCTGCACATATTAGACGGCCTGCTCATCGCCTATCTGAACTTGGACCGGGTGATTGCCATCATCCGTCAAAACGATGAGCCAAAGCCTATCCTGATGGCGGAATTTAACCTTACCGACATCCAGGCGGAAGCCATTCTTCAGTTGCGGTTGCGGCATCTGGCAAAGCTGGAAGAATTCAAAATCAGGACCGAGCATGACGCCCTGGAGGAAGAGCGGATTGCGATTGAGAAGATTTTAAATTCAGAAACTCGGCTTAAAACACTCGTCCGGAAAGAGCTGCAGGCGGATGCCAAAGCGTTCGGCAATCCGCGCCGGACAAAAATCGTCGAGCGTGAAGAGGCAAAAGTCATTGCCGCCATCGATTCGGGGCCGGTGGAGCCGGTCACCGTCATCCTGTCCCGTCAGGGCTGGGTCCGGATGGCCAAAGGCTTTGATGTCAAACCCGAGGAGCTCAACTATAAATCGGGTGACGGTTTCCTTGCCGCGGCAAAGGGCCGGAGCAACCAGTCGGCCATGTTCCTGGATACCACCGGCAGATCCTATGCAGTGCCGGTAAACGGCATGCCGTCTGCCCGCAGTTACGGCACGCCGCTCACCGGGTACTTCAGGAATCCCGCCCAGTCACAGTTTATCGCAGTGATTATGGGGGCCCCCACGCAAAAGCTTTTGGTCGCCAGTACCGCCGGTTACGGGTTCGTCACGGAAATAGAGAATCTATACACCCGGAACCAGAAGGGAAAGGCCCTCATCAGCCTGCCGGAAGGGGCGCAGCCGATGGTGCCAATTCATATTGCGGGCAACATGGCCAGCCTGTATGTGGTATCCATCACCAATAACGGCCGCATGCTGGCGTTTCCGTTAAAGGAACTGCCGGAGCTGCCCAAAGGCAAGGGGAATAAAATCATCAATGTGCTGGCCAAGGATTTTAAGGCGGGTACTGATTTTATAAAGCACCTGTTTCTGCTCCCCGAAGAAGGCCTGCTGACACTATTCTCCGGTCGCCGCCATTTTAAGCTGACGCCCGGCAACTTCAGAGAATTTATCGGCAACCGGGCCCAGCGCGGAAAGAGGCTGCCCCGCGGTTTCCAGAATGTCGATTCCATAGGTGTTGAACTGCCCGTCCAGCAAATCCTTTTTTCGCCGGCCGACCCGCCTCCTGAGCATCCATGATTTTTCATTGGACTTGAATATCCTTGAAACGCCGGTATAAAAACATTGTAATAAATTTCATTGGAAAAAAAGCGAGACATCAAACACATGAAAATGACTGTTATGGAAACCATTTCTTACCGGGTAATCAAAGCGATATTTGATACGTTTGCCTTGGTGCCCCCCACGGTGGGTGAAAAGATCGCTCTGTTCATCTCTAAAATCTGGTTTGTCGTGGACAAGAAGCACAGAAAAATGGCAATTGAAAATATCACCCTAGCGTTTGGTGACCAAATGACTGCCCAAGAGATCAACCGCATCGCAAGGAAAACCTTTTTTTACGTTACTAACATGCTTTTTGAAACCCCCAGAGCGTATGCATGGGAACCCCATGATCTTTCCAAGCATTACACCGTAACAGGGCTTGCCCATTTAATGAATGCGCAGATGCAGGGCAAGGGCGTTTTGATGATTTCCGGCCATATCGGCAACTGGGAGATATCTGTTCAGCTCAACAATCTTTCCGGCCAGCAAGTCTGCGGTGTTTACAGAAAGCTTGATTATGCTCCCGGTGAAAGGTATTTCCATGAAAAAAGGGAATCCAAGGGAAGCCGACTCTACCCTCTCAAAGGGGCGGTGCATTGGATTCTCCATGAGCTTGGTTTGGGGAACTGCATGGCGATGCTCATAGACCAGAATGTCAAACGGCATCAGGGTGTTTTTATTGATTTTTTTGGAAGAAAAGCTTGTGCCAACTCCGGGCCTGCCTACCTGGCCCTGATGACGGGTGTGCCTGTCATTCCATATTTTTTCGTTCGTGAAAACGGAAAATACCGTTTGGAGATTTTACCCGAAGTTCCCGTTGTCAATACCGGTGATTTAGAAAAGGACCTTCTTGTAAACACCCAGAATTTTAACAGAATTATTGAAAATGTAATTCGGAGATATCCGGATCAGTGGTGCTGGCTTTATAATCGTTGGAAAACCCGGCCCCTGACGGATTAAGCTATTTTTATCAAAAGCCAGACAACCTCTGTCTATTAGAGACGAATGAGTGAACGTTTCGATTTTTTATAATTGAACAAAGCCTTCCCAAAATCTGCTCATTCAAAAATTCTCCAAAGCCTGACTTGCGATAAATACACAGCCGTCTCCGGTGCATTCTCCGGATGTTTTATTAACGTTGCGATCAGGTCTGTCAGATCTTCAGCAGTATCGATATCCCGCCATTCGGGAGTCCTGTGGACCGGAAGCCCGGCCGCAACGAACCGGTTCAAGGTGGCTGGCAGCACCTGGTCGCTGCTCCAGGGAATGCCGTCAAATACAGCGGGTGTAAAGGCTTCGGAGTTGAATCCAATGAGATAATATCCCCCGTCTTTACATGGGCCGATGACGGCAGGATGGTCGGTTAACGCCGCCAGGGCGTCCGTCAGAATTTCAGCGGGCAGGTCGGGCAAATCACTGCCGACAAGAACGGCACGCTTGATTCCGGTGCTGAAAACCTCCTGAAACGCCTTTTTCATGCGCTCTCCCAGATCATCGTCTCCATTTTGCGGGGAACAGACGCGTTCTTCGCCCAGCCAGCGTCTGATCAAAGGTTCCGCATCCGGTGGATCATAAAAAATGTGCAGGGGAAACTCTGCGGCATCGATTTTCCGGACCAGATCATTCACAAAGCACCGGTAGAGTCCGGCGGCTGCCAAATCGCCCATATTGCTGGCAAGCCGGGTTTTGACGTATCCCGCCACCGGCGTTTTGACAAACAGGATGACGCTGGAAGGATCAAGCTTCATCAGATATACGGGCATTTTTTGCCCATGCACTCCTTGTTTTTTGCCTGCTGGGCACACGCTGTTTTGCCTTTGGCAACCAGGGGAATGGGCAGAATCTGCCGGGACAGGGAGGCTGCGGTTTTGAGCGCGGTCCAGGTTTCCCGCTGGCAGCACCGGGCTGCGGTGGTGGCGTTGATGGCTCTGCTGACTGTTCCGGTCACTTCCTGAACCAGATTGCGTTCTCCGGGTTTTAAGGGGTTGCCTTTCAATATCACCGCAAAACCCACCCCAACGCCTAAAGCCGCGCCGCAGGCTCCCCAGAAAGCGCAAATGCCGCCGGGAATGGCGCGTCCCCGTTCGATGGCGGTAACAATATCCGCGTCCGACACATCCCCTCCCAGATTCCGGTAAGTGGAAACAATCACTCCCGGCACCGCGAAATGGTGTTCCGGCCCGTGGAGGGGCATGGCCGGATGGCTGCGGATGGTGTTCAGAAGGTCGATCATGTCGGTCTGCCGGTTCGCCAGGCAGACATGCCGGACCATTTCAAGGGCGTCCTGGCTGTGGCAGGCGTCGCATACAAAATGGTCCTGTTTGCAGACCGCGTTGGCGGACTTGACTGCTCCACAATAGGCGCAGGATTTGAGGGCGTTGTTTTCCAAATATTGCAGAGGCCTGCCGCACACCATGCATTGTGCTGAAAAGCGCGGGGCAGGGGACAGTGACAACCCGATGGTCAGGTTTTGCGGCGGCGATACCTGGATTTGGGCCGGGGGCGTAAAACAGGCACAGGCATTTTGGGCCGCGATATTCGCCGCGTTGCCCTCGGCGTCCAGCACAAATACGCTGTCCCCGAAGCGGCTGGCCATGGCTGCATCCAGAGTTTCGGTATGCCCCCGGACCAGCAGTTTTCCGGAATCCGTGACCACCGCGGCGAAGGGTCCGGGGTAGACGACCGGAACGTCCGTTGTCGCGTCCGGTTTGAATGCGGTATAGGTCAGGGAATAAAACCGGTGGCCCCTGACCTCGCGGTAAAAAAACCGTTTCAGGAACTGAATATCCAAAAATCCGGTGTTTTCCAGTATGGCGGAAAGATAGGGCTGGAGCATGGCGCCGGCAATGCATTCTCCCCGCAGTTGCTCATCATTTAATATCTCCGGCGGCGGCGGGGTGTCTGTCACCACGTCTGAAATCACGATCCGTCCGCCGGGTTTTAAAATGCGGAAAATCTCAGAAAACGTTTTGCGCTTGTCTTCCGAAAGGTTGATGACGCAGTTGGAAATCACCACATCCGCCGCATGATCCGAAAGGGGAAGGGTTTCGAGAAATCCTTTTTTAAATTCCACATTTGTGTAGCCAAGATGGCGGCTGACATCGGTAAGAGATTTTTCGGCCCGCTCCAGCATGGGGTCCAGCATGTCAATGCCGACAACCCGGCCGTTTTTTCCCACCTGCCGCGATGCGATGAAGCATTCCATGCCAGCACCCGAGCCCAGATCCACAAGCGTTTCTCCGGGCCTGAGGCCGGCGTCCAGCACCGGGCTGCCGCATCCGTAGGACCGGATTCTGGCCGATGCCGGGATATGGCTGATGTCCGCTTCCGGATAGCAGACCGGGTTTTTGATGTCCGGATTGGGATCGAGAGCGGCATTGTTGTAAAACTGCCCGACTTGTTGACGGTTTGATGACAGGGTAAGCACGCAGTTGGAATGGGTGAAGGCCACGCCGGTGCCGTTATGATCGCATTGCAGCACCCGGTCTCCCATTTTTATCCGTATCCGGGGAAAGGGGTCGGGCGTTTCACTGTTTGACATTTCAGGACCTGCTGCCCTTGCGATAAGCCACAGGGCCATCCGGTTATATAACGGAACATAGGGATCGTGGCCTGCATATGCGCCGCCGGCATAAAAACTGTGGTCCATGTCGCCGCCGCCCACCAGATACCGGAGGGGATCTTTTGCGAAGTCCGGACTTTCGGCAACCGTCAATGTACGCAACTGGGATAATGCCGGGCTGGTTTGCCAGACGCTTTTAATGCTGTCCCGGATATGACCGCACCGGGCTTCCGGCTGGCCCACGAGGGCCGGGGTGGGGTATACGGACCCGTCCGGTCCGATGGCCAGGGATTCCCAGCCTGCGCCGCCCAAATCATATTTGGTGCCTGCGGTGGAAAATATCTGGGATTCGATCTGCCGGATATTGTCGATGGTCACACCGGTTTGTCGGGCCAGGGTTTCCGCATCCGTCAAATGCCTAAAAAGGGTTGAAGGCTCGGGCATCATGGCGGAAGTCGCGTTACCGGTAACAAACAGCCAGAGATAATGGACTTCAGGGATTCCATAGTCAGCGGCAATCTGAACTATGTCGGTCATTTGAGCGGCGTTATCGGCAGTCACGGCCATGGCCAGGGTGACATGAACGCCGGAACCGGATATAAAACCAAGGGTGTCCATCAACCGGCTGAAAGCGCCTGTGCCGCGGCACCGGTCATGGGTTGCCTGCGTGCCGTCGATGCTGATCTGAAAATGCAGCCGGTCCAGGGGTATCTGGCTGAGCAGGTCTTTGTGCCGGGAAAGCAGCAGCCCGTTGGTCAGTACCACCAGATGCACGTCATCGGACGTGTTTAGAATCAGCCGGCAGATATCGTCAAACCGGGGGTGTATGAGTGGCTCGCCGCCGGTGAGGTAAAACGTCCGCACGCCCAATTGAAAAGCTTCCGCAACACTTTGGGCGATATCCTCCAAGCTGAGCCTTTTTTGATTCCCGGCAGTGCCGGCGAACAGGCAGTGGCGGCACTGCATATTGCAGTCATCGGTAATATGGAGCCAGCATTCCTTCAGGCGGTCCAGGGACAACACCCGGCTCCTTCCCGGATAATTACCGGGCCGGGGTTCCGGAAACAGGGACAGAAACTGCCGCGCGCGGATCAGTCCGATATTTTTTCCGCCGTTTAAAGTGCTGAGAAAGGCCGATACTCCGTCAGATACGGAACGGGCTTTTTGGATCCCCGATAAAAGAACGTCTCCCGTCTGGTTGGGCGCTATCCAGTCCGGCCCATCCGGGTCAATGTATATGGCTTGCTGGTCAAAGGTCAGCCGTTCCCATTTTAAAAAATTCTCAATTTTCATTGATCCTCATTTCAACTGTTTTGCCGCAAGGTGGTCATGAAAAATTTTTAAGGCCGCTTCCGCGCCGTGGCCCGAAGCCGTGACAATCTGGTTGTACCCGCCCACCACATCGCCTGCGGCGTAAACACCTTCCACCGACGTCCGGTATTCTTTTTGTTTAATGAACCCGTCTTTGGTGACGGCCACGCCGATTTTTCGGGCCAGATCCGTTGCCGGCAGGTAACCAATAGCGATAAAAACACCATCAACCGGAATTGTTTCGCTTTTGCCGGTCAGGTTGTTATGGAGCAACACCGCTTCCACCGATTTTTCGCCCAGGATTTCCTTGAGTTCGGTGTTGTATAGAACCGGAATATCATTGTTGATGAGCTGACGGGCCAGCACCTGCTGGGCGTCCAGTTTGTCCGTCCAGTGGACGAGAGTCACATGAACGCCAATGTTTTGGAGATGAAGGGCTTCGGTCACTGCACTGTCTCCGCCGCCCACCATAATGACTTTCAGCCCTGAAAATAAAGGCCCGTCGCAGGTGCTGCAATAGCTGACCCCGCGCCCGGAAAGCCGGGATTCGCCGGGGATATCCAGATGCCGGTAAGTCGCGCCCGTGGCCAGCAGCAGGGACCGGGTGATAAACCGGCGCTTGTTTGTCACCACCGTCATGGGATTTCCCGTGGTCACTTCCATCACTTCTTCGCCCAGAAAAATCTGGACGTATTGGAGGGCATGGGTCGCCATGATTTCCACCAGATTTTTTCCGCCGATCTGGTTCAGTCCCGGATAGTTCTCCACAACGGGCGTGGTGGCCACCTGGCCGCCGATGACGCTGCGCTCAATGATCACGGATTTGAGTCCGCTGCGGGCCGTGTAAATCCCGGCGGACAGACCCGCCGGCCCGGCGCCCACGATCACCAGATCGGTTTCGATTTCCTCGGCATCTTCGTCCGGAATAAACAATGTCTGCTGTTCCAGTTTTTGCAGCGACAGCATAAACAGTTCTTCCTGTTGAGCCCCCAAAGCGATCAGGACATCATTGGCCCAGGTTTGGGGCACGGACTGGGCGTCGTACTCCCGGGCCAGCTCCGCGTTGGCCTGGGTGTCGATAATTTCAAGGGAAATCAAATCCGGCCGCTCGACCGCCGCCTTCAGGGCGTGGGTCGCCTGCTGGGGGCAGTAAGGACAGGAAAAACTCACAAACAGTTTGATGTTTCGTTTTTCTTTAATCTGGTCGAGTACTTTCAGGGACTGGCCGTCCAGTGTGCTTTTCCGGAAACCGGTCAGCAGCAGGGCTTCAACAAAAATGCGGCCTTCTTCGCCCAGAGGCGCGCCCAGCCATCGGATATTGAAATGGTCGGGGTCGATCAGGATGGTCGGAGAGTGTTCGATTTTCCATTTTTTGGCCAGTTTGTGATCTAACAGATGGTCGTGGAAAATGATTTTATCCGAGAGTTGACGGAACAATGCGATGGTCTTTCGGGCTGTATCGGAAAAAACATCGTTTTTCCCCGGCTGGGAAAACAGATAGATGGGAACGGGTTCTGGAATTTTTTCAAAAGCGCGGCGCAGCTCATTTTCCGCCGCCTGATGGTCATGATGCTCATGTGAGGGAGTCGGTTGTGCCATAGGGGATTCTCCTTTGATGGAAAATTAATTGCCTGTTGCATTTTATTCATTCTTGCCTGAAGATAGCAGCCATTTCAATAGCCAATCATAATCATTATAGTGTCGGAATCAAAATCATAAAGATCGGAATATAGCTATTACTTAAAGAGCCTGAAGGGAAAATTCTATGAGCCACCACGATCACGACGACCATCATCACAATGACGGGCATGCCCATGCCCACTCCCATAGCCATCATCACGATCATGCCCCGGCCGAAATGTCGTTTCCGGAAAAAATGATCAAATTGCTGGACCACTGGATTAAACACAATGATGAGCACGCAAAAACTTATAAGGGATGGGCGGACCAGGCCCGACAGAATCATTTGGGACGGGCAGCCCTCCTGATTGAAGAAGCAGCCGCCATGAACCTTGCGGTCAACGAAAAATTCGAGCAGGCAAGGGCCCTGGTTGACAAGAAGTGAATCGACAGGAAATGATCATATAATTTATAACCGCTGGATTAAATAGAAAAAAACCGGAAGCCTGCAGAGGGATTTCAGATCAAAGAACCGGGTTTTTACTTCCGGGATGGGCCCGATGTTTTCCAGGGGAGATAAGTAGATGGCCCCTTTGCTGTGAAAATGGGGAAGGCTGTTGCGGGTCAGTTCCAGAATCGACGGCAGATGGGTGTCCGGCAGGTCTGCGCCGTACAGAAAATTGGCGGTAACCTCCACTTTCGGGAACCGGCGGTTGACATCCATCATTTTATTGAACGCCTGAAGGATCTTATCCCGGCTCAGGGGTTTTTCAATCTGTTTCAACGTTTCCGGGTCCGCCGATTCCAGTCCGATGTTGATGAATGACTCAAAAGGCAGGGCATTGATCCGCGCAAACAGCGTATCCTCGGCCCGGAGCAGGGCGTCGACGGAGCCGAACAGAAACAGTTTCGGGGCCTTCATGAACGAACGGTCAAATTCCAGGACTTCAAACGCCTGAATGGCCGCAAATTCGATCAGATCAGCCCCGGCAAACAGGGCGTCATGCTGGCCCAGAAACAGGGAATGGTAGTTTGACAGGTCTTTGTTGTAAAGGTCGCGCAGATCGTGAAGCTGCTGATTGATATCGCCTTTTTTCCGCAACTTAAATCCATGACCGGATTTGACCCGGCAGAATCCGCAGTTGTAGAGACACCCGTCGGCGATATTCAGGGGAATCACGTCATATTCCACATGCCGGGTGTCCGGAGGCAACACGGAAACCGGGCCGCCGATAATGTCATGCAGCATCTGTGCGCGAAGATCCAGCGCTTCATCGTCCATATCGACCACCCGCTGGACAAAATCGGCAACAGCGGCGGGGAGGCGGGATGTTTCCAAATCGTTTAACCGGAGCCGCAAATTATCCCACAACTCAAAGGCCCCCGTCACTTCAGGGCTGTCAAACCGGTTGTGCCCGAAAATGCCGTTGCTGTCATAGGGCAGGCAGGGAACATAATATTCACCGGTAAAGTCGAACGCGCCGGTGTATCCTCCGGCCGCAAAGTACACCCAGTCGTTTCCGGCGGTCCGTTTCAACCATTCGGCCGCATCCAGCCATCCGATCCCCCGGCCCTGAATGGATTTGATCTCGCCGTTTAAATTAAACTGAAATGTATAATTTCCGGATTTAATTTCAGAAAACCGGCCATAGCGGAACGGATAGCTGATTTTAACATAATGGTCCGCACCCTGTTTTTCCGGTATGACCTGAAGGTCATCTATTTGATAGGTTTTTGTCTGGCAAGTTTCCATATTGCTGAATCATATCATTTAATTTGCAGTCGGATGGCCATTCGGTTTCAATGGTGACCGTGTCGTTGGGCTGGGCCACCGGCGTATCGGCACCGGCTTCCGTCAATATCCTGACAATCCGGTTGGATTCGATGGGGCCATTGCTGGTCAGTATATCAATGGCGTCACCATTGCGGATTTTATTTCTCACCCCAACGGTCAGATGGTTGGGGTCGGTTTTTTTTAAAATTTTTCCCACAAATTTCGGGGTGCCGTCCGGCGGGTTTTGCTGGTAATCGGGCAATTGCTGGTTCGGATCGTCAAAGTAAAATCCCGTGCAGTATCCCCTTTGCGTGATTCCGGACAGCGCCTTTCGCCAGTCATCCGACACTTTATAGGTGTCCGGAGAGTCGTAATATCGGTCAATGGCCTGGCGGTAGGTGTGAACGGCTACTGCCAGGTAGTGCAGGCCTTTCATGCGGCCTTCAATTTTCAGTGAACGGATGCCAGCATCTATCATTTCAGGGATATGGTCGATCATACACAAATCCCTGGAGTTGAAAAGATAGGACCCCCGGTCATCTTCGGCAAGGGGCATGTAAAGACCGGGCCGCAGTTCTTCCACCACCGCGTACCGCCACCGGCAGGGCTGGGCGCACAGGCCCCGGTTGGCGTCCCGCTGCGCCATAAAGCTGCTCAACAGACACCGGCCGGAATAGGAAATGCACATGGCGCCATGCACAAACAGTTCGATTTCCATTGGAGCGTCTTCGGCCATTTCCTTAATTTCCGAGAGGCTCAATTCCCTTGCCGCATTGATCCGCGTGACGCCCTGGGCCGCCCAGAAGGAGAGGGCCGCCAGGCTGGTCGTATTGGCCTGGGTGCTGAGATGAATCGGAATATCCGGGATAATCTTTCGGGCCATCATCAGGATGCCGGGGTCGGCGATGATGACGGCGTCAGGCCGAATTTTACCGAGTGCGGTCAGAAAATCACTGATTGCGTCAGCTTCGCGGGTCCGGGGGTAAATATTGCAGGTCACATAAACCATCGCATGATTATTATGCGCGTAGGATACGGCATCCGCCATTTCTTCAAGGGTGAAATTCCCGGAAAAATTACGCAGGCTGAAATCCTGGCCGCCCAGATATACGGCGTCCGCGCCATAATGAATGGCGGTTTTCAGCTTTTCAAAATTTCCCGCCGGCGCGAGCAGTTCGATTTTTTTTTGCGGACAGGTCATGGGTTCCCTGAAACGACAAAACCGCCGGATGTCAGTGACTGTAATTGACGGCATCCGGCGGTTAAAATTCTGTAACTAAATAATATTTGACAATTTGCAGTTTTAATTGAGCCCCTTGAACTGAACGGTAACGTTCACATTCACGTTCAAGCCGCCCTGGAATATAACTTCTTTCAGGAATCCGGCAAGGATTTCTCTCATTGCGGAATCCGACACTTCTACTCCCTTTGATGCTAAAGGTTGGGCTTTGGCTGCGGGACGGCCCACGGCTTTCAACGTGGGTTCTGTTTTTGCGGATTTGAGATACTTTTTAAGTCCCGGCACTTTTTTAACCGCATCATTGATGGTAAAGCGGTCTTTTCCGGTTTTACGCGTCAGGTCGTAGATTTGTTCGGCTTCCAGGCCGGCTGCTTCTTTTACCAAATCGTATACATAGCCTCGCTCGGTTTTCTTTTTTGAAATAATATATCCCAGATCGCATTTCGCGCTGTTGCTCAATTTTGCAAGAATACTAGCAACATCCTGAATTTTTACTTCTTTTCCACCCAGTTCAGATACCCTGGCGGTAATGTCGGGTGATCGCAAAGAATCACCGGATCGAAGTGTGTCGATGATTAATTCACTGTTCGTTTTTTTTGTTTTCATGGCGTCCTCTTTATGTCCTAAAGTTATTTTTATGGTGGTGATCATAGTTTGTTTAGCAAGTACGTACTATATATTCATACATATTTCTTGTTTGTCAAGGACTTATTTGATCCGTGTAAGGATTTCCTTACAAAAAATATTAGCCATGGATTACAGGATTTGATGGAAAAAAATTAGAATAGCTAATTTTATTATGCGGATAGTTGATCTATGCGCTGCCAGAGGGGTCAGACGGTTACAAAAGAACTGATTTTTGCGTAAAAAAGCAGGGGTCGAAAATGCGAACAAATGTTCTTTTTCTTGACACTTCCGGTCTTGCGGGGTATCGATTTTAGACAACGAATGAAGGCTTTCATCAGGATGGGAAGGCCGCACAGGTTCGAATCGTCAGCTATTCATCTATAACCACAGGGGTAATTTATGGACGCATTAAAAATACTCAAAGCGGCGGCCGCCGACCCGTATGAATACGGCGCAACCATTAAAGCAAAGACCGGAAAAAAGGTGGTCGGTAATTTCTGCACGTACACGCCCGAAGAACTGATTTATGCGGCCGGGGCTGTTTCGTTCCGTTTGTTCGGCACAAAGGAGGATATTTCCCTTGCCGACAAGCACCTTCAGTCCTATTGCTGTTCTCTGGTCCGGGGCGGGCTGGAAGACGCGCTGAGGGGAAATTTAAGTTTTCTGGCCGGCACGGTGTTCCCCCATACCTGCGATTCCATCCAGCGCCTGTCCGACATCTGGCGTCTGAATGCCGGATTCCCGTTTCATATTGATATCGTGCTTCCAGTTAAACTGGATACCCTCAGCGCCCGGACCTACATGGTCGACGTACTTGCCGGATGCAAAACGGATCTTGAAACCGCGCTTGGGGTTCAAATCACCCCGGAGCGTCTGCAACATGCAATCTCCATATATAATGATATTCGTCGAACCCTGGGCGATATTTACCGGATGCGAAGCGCTGACCCGTCCGTCATTTCCGCCGGTGACCTGTACCATGTCATCAAAGCCTCTATGATCATGGACCGGGATGAATTGCTGCCGCTTCTTAACGCCTTGTATGCTGAACTAAAAGCAGGGGCCAAAGCAGTGTCTTTAAATGCCAGCCCCCGGGTACTGCTTTCCGGCGGCGTCTGCAATCATCCGGATATCTACGACGCCCTTGAATCGTCCGGTGCACAAGTGGTATGGGACGACCTGTGTACCGGCACCCGGTATTTTGAAGGACAAATCGAAGAAAATATCGATCCTGTCGAGGCCATTGCGGATCGTTACATCAGCCGCATGGTCTGCCCGGCCAAGCATCTGAACGTGACGGCCCGGGGAGAACATCTGGTCCATCTGGCAAAAGTTCAAAATGCAGCCGGTGTGATCTTTCTGTTTCTGAAGTTCTGCGACCCCCATTCCTTTGATTATCCGTATTTGAAAAAATTCTTAGACGAGGCCGGTATCCCGAATATTCTGCTGGAAGTGGAAGCCCAGCTTCCTGCAGATGCGCAGCTCCGGACCCGGTTTGACACATTTGTGGATATGCTGAATTAAAACAAGATCTTTGATGGTTTTAATTATATCAGTTACATTTTGGAGGACATATGGCCGACCAGGCGATTGCCAAAGATCCGGAAAAAGAGCGGCGGAAGATCAAATCCGTCAGTAAAATGAAAGAAATTATGACCACCTACTACATCGAGGCCAAGACCGCCCGTGAAAACGGCAAAAAGGTGGCGTGGATCACCAGCGGCGGTCCGGTGGAGTTTTTGATCGCCATGGATGTGATCCCGGTCTACCCGGAAAATCACGGGGCCATGATAGGGGCCTCCAAAATGGGGGTTGATTTGTGCGAAAAAGCCGAGGAAATGGGATATTCCAGGGACCTGTGTTCCTACGCCCGGACGGATATCGCCTGTTCCATCACAAACGGCGGGCCCATCGGCGGGCTGCCCGCCCCTGATTTTCTGGTATGCTGCAACAATATTTGCGGGACTGTGTTGAAATGGTATGAGGTGGCGGCAAGGTTTTATAATGTGCCGCTGTTTATTCTGGACACTCCGTTTATCCACAGCACCTTTTCCGAAGCCTCCAGAAA
Organism: Desulfobacteraceae bacterium; assembly: GCA_003599885.1. GTDB lineage: Bacteria > Desulfobacterota > Desulfobacteria > Desulfobacterales > Desulfosalsimonadaceae > SURF-3. The sequence continues at coordinate 90,214 of QZKW01000082.1, forward strand.
ATATGTGGTTCAGCAGACCTATGAGTATATCGCGTTTCTTGAAAAACAGTGCGGCAAAAAAATGGATTTTGAGCGCATGACCGAGGTCTCGCGGCTGGCAGTTCAGGGTCTTCGGCTGTGGCAGGAAGTCCTGGATACGGCCGCACACAAACCCGCGCCCATGACCGCGTTTGATGCATTTTTCCATCTGGCCCTCATCGTGACCCTTCGCGGCACACAGACGGTGGTGGATTACTATTCGCAATTGCTGGCGGAAATGCGGCAACGCATAGCAGACGGTATCGCTATGGTCCCCAACGAGAAATACCGGCTGCTCTGGGACAATTTGCCGGTATGGTACCGCACCAAATGGCTGTCGGATAAATTCTCATCCCACAATGCCTGTCTGGTGGGCGACACCTACACGTCGGCATGGAGCGGCGTCATGGACCTGATTGACGAGAACAATTTTATCGAAACCGGGGCCGTCGCCTATTCAAGCGTTTATATTAATGTGTCGCTCGACATTATGTTCGAGACTTTAAAAAAGCTCATCAAAAAATATGATGTGGACGGTCTGGTCATGCACTCCAACCGGAGCTGCAAACCCTATTCTTTAGGCCAGTATGATCTTCAGCAAATGGTGATGCGGGAGCTCAAAATTCCGACACTCATCATCGAAGCGGATATGGTGGACGAGCGGAGTTTCAGCGAAAGCCAGATCGAGACCCGGATTGACGCATTTATGGAAACCCTTAAGAAGTAATCCCCAAAGGACAATTTAATGATTACTGCAGGCATCGATATCGGCTCCATTACCGCCAAAGCGGCCATTTTAGAAGATGGCCGAATTCTGGGCGCCAAAGTGTTGTTCACCGGATACAATTCCCGTCTGGCCGGTCAGGCGGTGCTGGACGATTTGATCGCGGAAATCGGCATCACAAGGGACCGGATCGAGGTGATTGTCGCCACAGGTTATGGAAGAAACAGTGTGGATTTTGCCGATAAGGCCATTACTGAAATCACCTGCCATGCGGCGGGCGCGCATTTTATCGATCCTTCGGTCCGGTTTATCATTGATATCGGAGGCCAGGACAGCAAAGTGATTCGCATTGACGAAAACGGCCGGGTGGTGGATTTTGCCATGAACGACAAATGCGCCGCCGGCACCGGCCGGTTTCTGGAAGTCATGGCCCGGGCCCTGGAAGTGGATCTGGACGGGTTTGGCGATATGTCACTGAAGGGTGAAACACCCGCGAAAATTAGCAGCATCTGCACAGTATTTGCCGAATCGGAAGTAATTTCCCTGATATCCAAAGGTGAAACACGGGAAAACATCATTGCCGGAATTCACGAATCCGTGGCGTCCAGGGTTTCGGCCCTGGCCAAGCGCGTCGGGGTGACGGAACCGGTGATGATGACCGGCGGGGTGGCCAAAAATATCGGTGCGCTCCGGGCGCTGGAGATCAAGCTTGAAACCGTGATCCGGGTATCCCCCCACGCCCAGGTGAACGGCGCGTTGGGTGCGGCAGTGCTGGCCGGGGGAATTGCTCTAACCAAATACTCATAACTATACCGGAGGTTGTCCGTGAAACCCGTTGTCTTTGATCCTGACTTATGCGCCGGTTGCGCCACCATCGATTGCCTCATGAAATGTCAGTACGTCGATTTTAAAGACATTGATGACGCCCGGACCGAAAAATTAAACATCAACGAGGGGCGCGACAGCCGGGTGCTCCATGAGTGCCTGACCTGTTATGCGTGCCAGGAATACTGCCCGGACCACAACAATCCGTTTTATCTGCTGGTGGAGCGTCAGGAGGAAAAGGGACTCTTGCCTGCCCCCCGGCCCATTCTGGAAGAACAGCTCCGCATGATGGCCCCCAGAGGCCGGATTGAGAGAAAAATGGTGAGCGCGCCGGTGGTGGACATGTGCGCGTTTCCCATGCTGACCGGCTGCGTCCGGGGCAGTTTGTTTGAAAATGCGTCCACCATTGTGGGAACGGATATTTTCTGCAATATCATGTGGCTGCATTTTGCCAAAAATTCCGTGATTCGCGAAAGGGTGCCGAAAGCCATTGACAACATCATGGCCTTTTATCTCAAGGATGCAAACACCAATGAACTCGTGTGTTTTCATGATGAATGTTACGGAACATACACCAGTGTCGCCAAAGCCTACGGCATTTCCGTGCCGTTTAAGCCCATTCATTTGTTTGACTATATCAACCGCCGCCTGGACGTGCTTGCTGACCGCATCAAACCCCTGAATCAGAAAATCGCCTATCAACGTCCCTGTTCCAACCGTCTGTCGCCGGAAACCGACCAGACCCTGGATGAGATTTTTAAAAAAATCGGGGTTGAGCGGGTTCCCCGGAAATATGACCGGCAAAACGCCCTGTGCTGCGGCGGGGTGCCCCGGGCGCAACAGCGGGACGAGCTGGCAGACGAGCTGGTGGAAAAAAATCTCACGGATATGCTCTCTACCGGCGCGGCCTATTGCGTGTTTAACTGTCCGTTCTGCATGGCCACCCTGGGAATGGAAGTGGCGGAGCGGGGATTGATGCCGATTCTGGTGAGCGATCTGGTTCAACTGGCTTTGGGGGAATAATATGACGGCGGAACTCATTCAAAGACTCTCAAAAATTGTCGGCCCCCGGTTTGTCTCAAACGCTGCCGAGGAATTATACCTCTATTCCATGGACCCCGGCACCATGCCGCAGGCTTATCCCGATGCCGTGGCCCTGCCCAAAACAGCCGAAGAAGTGCAGCAAATCGTCCGGCTGGCGGGCGAGTTGAAAGTTCCGGTGGTGCCCATGGGAGCCGGGCTGGTACTCTCCGGCCTGACAAGGGCTTTGAAAGGCGGCATTATCCTGGACATGAAGCGCATGAACCGGATCATAAAGGTCAACCCGCTCAGCCGGTATGCGGTGGTGGAAGGCGGCGTGGCCCAAGGGATGCTTCAGGCGTATTTGAAAAAATACCATCCCACCCTCAAGCATTCCATGCCCGATGCGCCCCCCATCGCCACCATGGCCGGGAATATGTGCATTCACGGGTCCGGCCACCTGTCTGTTCTGGGCGGGTCCCATTCGGACATGCTCACGGGAATGGAAGTGGTGCTGCCCACGTGTGAAATCATCCGGACCGGTTCATGCAGCGTATCCCCGGATTGGTTCGGCCGGTCGCCACTGCCGGACCTGTCCGGTCTGTTTCTGGGCTGGGCCGGCACCACGGGCATTGTAACCAAGCTGGGGATCAAGTTGTTTCCTAACTATGCGTTTAATGACATGCTGATATTTGTGTGTGAGGACGCGGACACCATGCCGGACGTAATTTTCCGGCTAACCGGCGTTCAGGTGGCCGAGGACATGACCCCGTGGATGACCCCGAAACCCGACTGGGCCAAAGGGTTTCTGCACATCAACATCGCTTTTGGTGCCCACTCGAAAAAGGAACTGACGTTCAAACGCAACCTGCTCCAGGCATCCGTGCGTCATTATATTGACCGGAAAACCGCCGGATTCCTGCCCCTGCCGCCCACACAGAAAAACCGGTTTTTAAAAGTCCCGTCCCCGGATCTGGCCCGGTTCGCCGATCTCCGGAAGGGCGGCGGATTTGAATACGTGGGCGCGATGATGGCCATTGAACATTTCCCGGAAGCTTACCGGGCGGGGCTTGAAATCGCCGAAAAGTTTCAGGTGAGTTATTCACTGGGCGCGCGGATCATCGGCGCTGGGCATGCCATGATGTTTTTCTTCGCCTATGCCTTTAACCGGGCCGATGATGAAGACGTTCGCCGGGCGTCAGAAGCGCTGGACGCCACTAACCGGGCCGTGCTGGATATGGGCGGCATTCCCTGGAAAGCTGAAAGGCCTGCCCAAGTGCAGATCATGGAAAAAATGGACCCCGACACCTTTGCCCTGATGACGCGTATCCGGGCAACCCTCGATCCCAATCACATCATGAATCCGGGCAACTGGGAGAAATAACATGGAGCATGAAGAGATTCTTCACCGGTGTTTCCGGTGCGGGTACTGCAAACTGCCGGGCAATTATGTGGATGTCAACTGCCCGTCTTATCTCGCTTTTCGGTTTGAAACCTATGCGCCAGGCGGCCGCATGTGGCTGCTGCGGGCCTGGCTGGACGGGAAAGTGAGCGCAAGCGCCCGCTTCGCCGACATCCTGTTTTCCTGCGCCACTTGCGGCAATTGCGTCGCCCATTGCGCGTTTCCGGAATTCAAGGACCGGCTCCTGCTGGTCTTTACCGCCGGAAAAGAGGCGTTTCTCGATGAAGGCATCGCGCCGCCCCCGGTTCGGGATCTGCTGACAAAAAACCAGATTCACGGCAATGCGTATGGAAAACCGGCCAGACAGCGGACAAGCTGGTCGGAAGGAACCGATATTCCGCTGTTTTCAGATCAGGAATACGCGCTTTTTGCCGATGATGTGACAGCTTATGATCCGCGCGGTCAGGAAATCGCCCGGTCCGTGGCCCGGCTTCTGCAACAGGCCGGGGTGGATTTCGGCGTGCTTGCCGGTGATTTCCGCTCAGACGGCAATGACGTCCGGGCCTTGGGAGAAACCGCCTTGTTTGAGGATCTGGCAGCCCATAATATAAAGGAGATGAACCGCCTGGGGGTTCAAAAAATCCTTACCCTGTCCCCCCACAGCCTGAACGCCATGAAAAACGACTATCCAGGGCAGGGCGGGAAACAGCAGGTGTTTCATTATACCCAGGCCCTGGCGTTTGCCATGAAAAATCTCAAATTTAAAACAGGTCTGCCGGAGATCCGGGTGACATTTCACGACCCCTGCTATCTGGGCCGTCACAATGCGGATTATGAATCGGGCCGCATGATATTAAGGGCCGTTCCCGGCGTGAAACTTGTGGAAATGGACCGGAACCGGAAAAACGCCCTGTGCTGCGGGGGCGGGGGCGGCAATTTTTTTACGGACCTGCTCTCCGGCGGGGACGATACCCCGGCCCGGGTCCGGGTGCGGGAGGCGGCGGCAACCGGTGCAAGTTTGCTGGCTGTGGCCTGCCCCATGTGCGCGGTTATGCTGGAAGACGCGGTGAAAACCGAAAATTTGGAAAACCTGCTGGCTGTCCGGGAGGTGTCGGAACTGGTGATGGACGCATCGTGTTTGTAGGCTTGCCTATTGATGTGGACACCTTCAGCGGAACCCGATGCGGGGGGCATGCCTGGTAGCCGCAGTTCGATCGAATGAATGATATAATTATTGATTCACAGATTCGCCTCAGATACGATGACTCAACTCCCGCCGGTATGTTCGGCGGTCCCTTCATGGAAATGCAATCAAACGCTTTTTTATGTAAAACCGGGTTCCTTTTTACGTATAACAGTGACTACCGGGAAGGATGGGTGGGCGTTCAGGCGTCTTCACAATAACCAGTTTGAATAATTTATAAAATAAGCGACATGAATTGAGGCTGTTGCTGTTTTAAGATGTAGACAGGCATTTTTATTTTAAAAATGGAACCGTTGTCTGGAGGAAAGATCAGGGAATTTGATGCGCAAAAATAGATTATTTAAAGATGCCGTCGAATATTATATCGCACGCTTCATTATAAATGGCATTCGTAAGATGCCAAGACTCACCGCCATCGCATGGGTGAGAGGTTTGGCCACTGTTTTGTTTGTTCTGCTACGGAAACTCAGAAACATTACCATCCGGAACCTGACGATGGCCTATGGGCACGAGAAGTCGGCCAAGGAAATCCGCCGCCTCGGTCGTGCCGTATTTCAGCATTTTTTTACCGCAGCCGCAGACGCCGCCAGAATCCAGCTTTATCTCGAAGAAGGGATGGACGGTTACGTCCGGGCGGACAACATGCATCACCTGGAACAGGCAATGCGTGAGGGAAACGGAATGATCCTGCTGACCGCCCATTTCGGGAATTGGGAAATGCTGGGCGCATGGCTGACATGGAAAGGCTTCCCGTTGCGGGTGGTGGGAAAACCCCTGACCAATCCCCGTCTGGACGATCTGATAACCGAAACGCGAAACCAGGCCGGTTACATCAATATTGCCAGGGGAACAGAGACCCGTGAAATCATCAAGACCCTGAAACAGGGGTGTCCGCTGGGCATACTCATGGACCAGGATACCCGGGTCAAGGGGGTGTTTGTGGATTTTTTCGGCAAAAAAGCCAATACCCCGGTGGGGCCGGTTTTGCTGGCCCGGCGCTTCAAAATTCCCATTATTCCGGCGTTTATGCATTTGGAACCGGATATGACCTATCATGTGGAATGTCTGCCGCCCATCATCCCTTCGGAAACAGGTGACCCGGAACACGACATTCTGGCAGACGTCCAGCGCTGTACGGCTGTGTACGAAGCAATCATTCGGGAGTATCCCGAACAGTGGGTCTGGTTCCATCAGCGCTGGCGCCGGCGACCGGGTGATGTCAATGGACTTTCGAGATGAATCTCAATTTGTCCGTTCATAGGTTTGCAAACAGATCCAATAAAACCAAAAAGTTAATCAGATTTTAGTTTTATATAAAGATTGAATATAATTATGAATGTTCATGTTAAAAACATGGCAGGACCGCTTTACCCTTTTCTTGTTTATGTTCTGATATCCATCAGTTTTCTGGCGGTCAGCCGTATGGGCCTCAGCCTGTGGCAGTTTGACCGGGTATCAGCCGCGGACGGCTGGGTTCCGGTCATGCTTCAGGGGCTCCGGGTGGATATGGCCACCATTATTATGATGGTGGGCGTCATCGCGTTTTTATCAGTATTTCTTTCAGGCCCCGGCGCTGTCGGCCGCGTATGGAATAAAGCGGTCCGGGCATGGCTGACGCTGGCCCTCATGCTGCTCGTATTTATGGAGCTGGCCACTCCTCAGTTTATCATTGAATACGGGTTCCGGCCCAATCGTCTGTTTGTGGAATTTTTAAGCTATCCCAAAGAAGTCTTTTCCATGCTCGCAAAAGGGCACCTTCCGGAGATGATCATTTGTCTGGCCGGCCTTGGCGTGTCCTTTTGGGGCGGCTGGCGTCTGTTCGGCAATGCTTTCCGGGGAATTGTGCATCAGGGCCTGGGCCGTCGAATAGTGATGGCGCTGCTGATTCTGCCCCTGGGGCTTCTGGGCGCAAGGTCTTCCCTGGGGCATCGCCCATTGAATTCCGCAATGGTGGCTTTCGCAGATGATGCCCTGGTGAATTCCCTGCCTTTGAATTCTTTTTATTCCATGGCGGATGGCATTAAGCAAATGGTCAAAGAGTCAGATGGTTCGAAAATTTATGGCCGCATGGAGAAAGAAATCATTATCCGTATTATTCGCAAGGAAACCGGGCTTCCGGAATCCGCGTTTACTCATCCGGATTTTCCCACACTGCACCATCAATCCGCAACTTACCGGGGCAAACCAAAGAATCTGGTGATTATTCTGGAAGAAAGTCTGGGGGCCCGATATGTCGGTACGCTGGGCGGGTTGCCGCTGACCCCGAATCTGGATGCCCTGGCCAAAAAAAGCTGGCTGTTTGAGCAACTTTACGCCACCGGTACCCGGTCGGTCCGGGGCATCGAAGCCGTTATCAGCGGGTTTACGCCCACCCCGTCCCTGTCCGTGGTCAAGCTTGGCAAGTCCCAGCATGATTTTTTCACCCTGGCGGATTTGCTGCGCCGCAAGGGATATTTCTGTGAGTTTATCTATGGCGGTCAGAGTCATTTTGACAATATGAGAAGTTTTTTTCTGGGCAATGGGTTTCACCAGGTCATTGAGCAGAAAGATTTTGAAAATCCGGAGTTTGTCGCTTCATGGGGCGTGTCGGACGAAGACCTGTTAAACCGGGCGCACCAGGAATTGTTAAAGCATCACGCCCAGGGCCAGCCGTTTTTTACCCTGGTGTTTTCCTCCACCAACCATGACCCCTTTGATTTTCCGGAAGGCCGCATTGAACTCTATGAGCAGCCCATGCAGACCCGCAACAATGCGGCCAAATACGCCGATTACGCCATTGGCCGGTTTTTCAAGCTGGCGGAATCATCCCCATACTGGAAAGACACGGTGTTTCTGGTGGTGGCGGACCATGACTCACGGGTCACCGGGGCGGATTTGGTGCCCGTCAGCCATTTCCGGATTCCGGGGGTGATTGCGGGGGAAGGCATTTCGCAAAAACGGGATTCGCGGCTGTTAAGCCAGATTGATCTGCCGCCGACGCTCTTGTCCCTGATGGGGGTGGATAATGACAACCCCATGCTGGGGCGGGACATGACCCGCCAGTCTGATGATTATACCGGGCGGGCCATGATGCAGTACGCCAATACCTTTGCCTATATGGAAGGGGACCTGCTGACTATCCTGCAACCCCATAAAAAACCTCAGGGATTTGTTTTTATCCGGGAAACCCAGACCCTGTCCCGTCATGATCTCGATGCGGATCTGGCCCAAAAGGCGCTTGCCCATGTGCTTTGGGGAAGCCTGGCATATCAGGAACAGTTATTCCAATTGCCACCCCAATAAACGTCACCGGGCTATACTTTTGTATAGGGGATGCGGGGCATGCGTTAGCCGATGTGCATCAGCGTTCGGATGTCTATGAGCGCATTATCCCCGAGCATCCCGAGCAGTGGGTCTGGTTTCACCGCCGGTGGCGGCGGCCAAAGCCGGATTCGGTTCGGTAGTCAAATTGATGAGAATGTCCTTTACAGGAAAGGGCTTATGGGGTATTTTAGCCCAGAAATTGAATTTGATGATGTTATTCCTGTCGCATGATGCGGCTCTGTGTGGGCCGATTTATTATAATTTTTCAATTTTATCACTTAACAACTTTAAAAAATTGGAGAACATGATCATGCTAAAAAATGTAATTGTAAAATTCGTGATTTTTCTTTTCTGCTGTTTTTATCTTACCGGTTGTGAGACCCCCGGAACAAAGGCGACAGTGACTTCCGGGCAAGACAGTCCGGACATGGCTTACTCTCAGCAGCAGGCATACAATGGGCCCCAGGCCCGTATTGCAGTTGCGCGCTTCAAGGATAAAACCGGGGGGGGGTGGTGGACAGGTTCTATCGGCGACGGCATGGCGGACCAGTTGACCACCGCCCTGTATAACACCAATCGGTATATCGTTCTTGAGCGTGAGGCCTTGGATGATGTTTTGTCGGAACAGGATCTCGGCGCGTCCGGCAGGGTCCGGGCAGATACAGCGGCCAAAGTCGGACAAATCGAAGGGGCTGAATTATTGGTTGTTGCCGCGGTTACCGAATTTGACGGTGCTGCATCCGGAGCGGAAGGCGGTTTGACAGGCATGGCCACAGGGGTTTTGGGCGGTTCTTACGGAACGATGCTGGGTGGCGCCCTGGGCGGTTATAAGAAAGCTCATATGGCTATTGACATGCGCATTGTGGATGCAAAAACATCGCGGGTGCTTGCCGCAACCAGTGTTGAAGGTGAGGCCACTGATGTGAATTTGGGCGGGTTTGCAGCCTCCGGCGCTCTGGCGGGCGGCCTTGGCGGCTGGAAAAACACCCCCACGGAAAAGGCGCTGCGGGTCTGCATTCAGAAAGCGGTTGAGTTTATCGTTTCTAAAACGCCTCCAAAATATTATCACGATTAATGTTTCGTTTCATTTGACAATAATATTGACGGATCTGTAAAATATCCCGTAAAAAACCGGTTTCCGGTTTTTTACGGGATCATCATTTTTATTATTACGGCACTATAAAGGAAGAATCATGAACATTCCATCCAACTCTAAAAAGTTTTTTCACGTTATCATAACAGTTGCCTGTTTGATGGCCACCTTTTCCTGCGCGAGCTGGGAGCAGTCTTCGAAACAAACCAAGGGCACGGTTATCGGTACGACTGCTGGTGCGGCGGTGGGAGCCGGGCTGGGAGCGGCTCTCGGCGGCAGCACCAAGGCCACCCTTGCGGGCGCGGGCATCGGGGCGGTTGTTGGCGGCATCGCCGGCAACCAGATGGGTGCATACATGGACCGGCAGGAGCAGGCCCTTCGGGACGTGGCGGCCCAGTCCGAGGCCATGAGCGTTCAAAGAACTCAGGATGTCCTTACCGCTACATTCAAGTCGGATGTGATGTTTGATTACAATTCCGCCACTTTAAAATCCGGCGCGTTTGCGGAAATCGACCGGGTGGCGAATATCCTTCAGCAGTACCCGGACACCAATATCCGTGTGGCGGGCCACACCGACCAGTCCGGGTCAGAGACTTACAACCAGCAGCTTTCCGAACGCCGGGCCATGTCGGTGAAAAACGCGCTGATTCAGCGAGGTGTGGCGGATTTCCGAATCCAGACCATCGGCTACGGGGAGTCCATGCCCATATCCTCGGATGCGGCGGTGAATCGGCGGGTGGAAATCCGGATTACGCCGATGGAACAGAGATAATAGGCAGGGTCATGAGGTGACGATGAAAATCATCAGCATTCTTGGAAGTCCCCGAGGGAAAAAAAGCAATACCGGGCGCCTTCTGGAAGAAGTCCAGAAAGGCGCCCGCCATTGGGGCGCGACCTGCGAAACCATTCAGCTGAAAGGCGCATCGGTGCTGCCATGCCTGGGGTGCGACAAATGCCATGTGACCGGCTGGTGCGTGCAAAAAGACGAGTTTGAAAGCATCAAAGGGAAAATCCTGGCCGCCGACGGCCTCATCCTTGCCAGCCCCAACTATATTTTTAGTGTCAGCGCCCAGCTCAAGGCATTCATGGACCGCTGCTGCGGGGTGCTTCACTGCATGTCGTTTGAAGGAAAATACGGCGCATCCATCGTCACTTCCGGCGGCGGGGATGAAAAACCCATCACCGACTACATGAACCATTTCCTGATCACCACCGGCATTTCGCCCGTGGGCGCGTTGGGCGTGACCATGGGGAATCTGGCGGATGAACAGTTTACCGATGAAATCCGCGGTCAGGCGTTTGCTTTAGGCGAAGAACTGGTGCTGTCATGGAAAGGCAAAAAACGCAGCAAACGTGTGGATAAGAAAATGGCAGCATTTAAGACCCGCATGGAATGGCTGATTTCCTACCGCAAGCGGGAATGGCCCTATGAGTATGATTTCTGGCGGACCCGCCGAGGGATGAAGTAAAGGCTCTAATAAACCGTCATTCGTCCGCGCACAGCAAATCCCGCAGCCGTTCGCTTAAAAACATGATAGACTCGATGTCCAGGTGATCTGTGACGGTTTCGTCAAAGGACAGTTTCACCTGGGCCTCAAAATCCTCCCCATCGTCCCCGTCCCAGAACATCAGCATCACCGGCACCCGCGGAAGGGGCTGAAACCGCATGACCACATTGCTTTCGGGGAAATCCGAACGCAGGTCTTTGCCGCCGATTTTCAAGGCTGCGGCGGCAAGCGCGTCAGCCCGGCCCCTGAACCGTTCGATCAGCGGTTTTTCAACGTGGTCAATCATGGATTTCATCTTGGACACCGTGTTGGGAAATTCCACGAAATTGCGCCATTTGCCGGTGGGCAGCGCCCTGCCTCCCTGGGCCAGATGGTTGTAGATAAATACCTGTTCCCACCGGGTCAGTTCAGCGCCGGCCGCGTTTGTCACCCGGTCCGCAAAAATAACGATATGCCCTTTAAAATAGGGCAGTTCCAGGCCTGTCCGGCCGTCTTTTTCAACCAGCCTGCCCCCGATCCGTTCCGGCAGGTCTTCCATTTTCATGGATGCGGATTTTTCCTTTGCCCATTGCAGGGCGTCCCGTGCCATGTCGCGTTTCAGCCATTTGCCGGTTTTATATTGCGCGTCAAGTTCCTTTTCGCATGCCGCCACCAATTCAGGTGTCAGGTGTGGACAGTTCTTAATGGGATGCATTTCCGACACCACCATGCTGGCGAACGCCATGCACGTGGGAAAACCGCAGTCTTTGCAATTGGTTTTGGGAAGAATGTCCCGGTATAGGTCGATGACGGAAAGCGCCATAATCCTCTTCCTTTCATTTTATCGAGCCGGTTTTTGTGAATTTATGTTAAATTAATGACGATTCCCCGGTTTGTCCAAATAAAAAAACAGATTATCGTATGCACGAGGAGGTTCCATGGCCCGTCGGATCATTGATTTGTCAAAACCCATCCAGTACTCAACCCAGGACCCGTGGTTCATGCGGGTGAAAATCAGGCACAAATCTCACCAATTCGGGCATTGGCTGATTCGGGCGTTTGGCCTGCCTGCCCGCCTGTTTCCGGAAAACTTCATCGGCTGGGCGGACGACACAATCACCCGGATGGGCGTTCATTCCACTACCCACCTGGACGCGCCCTGGCATTACGGCCCAATGTCCGGCGGGATGCCCGCCAAAACCATTGATGAAATTCCCCTGGAATGGTGTTTTTCCGATGGCGTGGTGGTAGACATGACCCACAAGCCCGATCATGATTCCATTACGGTGGCGGAGATCAAGGCAGATCTTGAAAAAACCGGCGCAAAAATACAGCCTGGAACCATCGTGCTGATTCGTACCGGCAGGGACCGGTATATGGGAACAAAAGATTACTGGCTGAAAGGCACGGGCATGAGTCCGGAGGCCACGGAATGGCTGATAGACCAGGGCGTTAAGGTGATGGGGATCGACCAGTGGGGATGGGACACGCCCCTCAAGAATCAGATCGCACGATCGAAAAAAGAGAATGATTCCGAAGTGTTTTGGGCCGCCCACCGGGTGGGACTTAAGAAAGAATACTGCCATATCGAGCAGCTCGTCAATATGGGGAGCCTGCCGCCATCGGGCTTTATGGTGTCGGTGCTGCCCCTTAAAATTGTGGGCGGGTCCGCAGCTCCGGCAAGGGTGGTGGCGATTCTGGAGGAATAGGGGCAGATTTTTTGTTGATTTTTATAGTTAACGACATGTAATTATTTACTTTTCTTTGGTGGCAAAGAAAAGTAACAAAAGAAAGCCAGCCCGTGCGATGCGGACAGCTCCCTTCACCCTCGGTTTCCGTGGCGCGGTCAAAAACTCGCTGAATGTTGAGGGGTGCCGGGGCTGGTTGCTCCGGGAATGCCCATCTCAACCGGCAGATTCATCGGTTTCGGGCCGCTCAGACAGTTTGCCCGCGTTCTCCACAGAAACCATCAGGCTCAGGGCCGCATCGCAATGGGCGAAAAATCCCCATTGGCGGAAATCCGGATTAGAAACCCCATTTGTTCCAGCGTGTTTGACTCTTTTTTCCGGACGTTGTGAATCTATATCTGACAGTTTTAGCCAGGAAGCAGAAGCTGCTGAGAATTGGTTGCCCATCGTGCCGCGTCCCTGTCGGGCGGTTTTTTCGTGGAAGAAGGGGGAAACTGTCTGAGCGGCGGTAAAGCATCTCATATGATACTTTAACAATTTGAATTTATACATTTTTATACATATATCGATTAGCAAGCGAGTTTTTCCCCCGCCACGAAAAAGCGTCCGGCAGGGAAACAAGCGGCGCGCGGGCAGGGTTCTTTTGCTACTTTTCTTGACCTTCAAGAAAAGCAGGGCGGAAAATGGCCGATGGGGAGTGTTTGGAATCCGGAAAAGGTCGATTTTTTTGGAAGTACCGATACGGGATACTGCATAAAGCCCTATTTATCTTAAACCCATTGAAATAAATATGGTTTTTGAATTAAAAGCATGCTACAAGGCGCATACGTCAATTTTTCTTTTCCGAAAAGGAATCCCGGAATAGGGCAGATATTGGGTGCATGCACTGCTTTTGATTTTTCTGCCGTACTGAAGTCTCGTTCAACCATGTCCTCAACCGGGGAGGCAGAGGCGTAAAGAGTCCCGTGGATGATTTATGATTCAACAGCCAGGTATGTTATCGAGAAACCATATAAATCCCCGTTCGCGTCGGGATATGCAATTATATATAATAATTTAAGTATATTATGTTATTAAAGGATAAGGGTTTATACCACTATTGATAGTGGCTCGGATATTATCGAGAAATCACATAAACATAAGTGGGGCTAGAATATAAGAAATACAAAGGAGAACCATGAAGACTTTTGGTGTTGGGTGCTTTCACTTCGGCATTACTGATAAAATGCCGTCGCCATTCTCAGCAAACGATTACGTGGCGGCAATCCGCGCCACTTTAGGTCAGATCGCGAATATATCTGCGATCGATGTGGACTTTGATTATGACGGGGATCCTGATAAGCTCTTTGAGCGTAATAAAGACATCCCCCCCTTTGACGGCACCAACGATTGGTTTCCTTACATATCCTACCTCGACATCTCCTTTGATGTATATCTGCCATACCGAGTACAAGCCGAATTGATAGAGATGACTGAGGAAAGAGTCTTCACTCAGACAGAGCGATTCCGTGTGCTTATGAGAAATAGTTACCACTCACCAGTCGTCTATATTCAATTACTTGATGCAAAAGACACCGATTGTACACCTTCCGATGCTGTTGTATTGCTAAGACGACATTTGAAGCATGAAATTGAAAGACAGGATGGTAGCTTAAAATTGGAATTCACTGGACCAAGTCCATTTCATGCAGACTTCTTTTTTGAATTGAATAAGGAACTCACAACTCCATCCTTCAATCTCTCGTTGGAACGGAAACGAGGCTACGATAAACTGTTGTTCTCAGCCAAAGGAGACGAATATGCCGGAGAGGAACAGGCTCTCGCCGCTCTGTTTGACGAATTGGATGACGAACTTGCCTTATTCTATTCCCTTATTCGGTCACGAAATGCCTATTACCGTGAATGGATACAAGTCGAGTCGTATATGTTCGATGTTACATCATCTGAAACAAAAAAAAACATAACGGCACGCTTCCATAAGGTTTGCACGCACGGAAAGAGACTAGGTGTATTGATTGATGCCCTGTGTAACTTCCGAGCTTTTGTCCTTTCCGACCGTCAGATTTGTGCGGAAGCTTACCGCACGACCTACACGTCTGAGGGTTTCTTGAAGCCGTATATTGATGAAGAATTCAATAATCCTCCAACATTTCCGGTCCAAGAAGTGACAGAACTCGTACGGTTCCGCGAGCAACGTCACAGCAAGTTCTGGGAGTTAACCGCTGTTCTCGTGTCAGCAGTTCTCGGCGGCCTTGTTGGAAGTATATTGACATTCCTCCTCACACAGACAATAGTTTCAACAAAAGAACACGTTGTCAATCAAGTCAAAGCACCAATTGAGAGCAAAGCCCAACCAGCTTCTGCTGGCGACATCGCTAACCGCGCCGCGCCAGAGAAGTGACGTTATCTCGAAAATATATGAACAGAAAATTGAACTATCGATAGGATCAAAATTGGTAATTTTCATATTGAGCTTCCTGTTTATCTATGCGGTCGATATTTTCTTGGTTGGCATTTCTTTCCAGGTGATCGCCAATAAATACCAATGGAAAATTTCGCCAAAAAAATCGTTAATAATATTATTCTTTGTTTTTGCAATTTATGACAGTTACTTATGGCCATTGGTACATGCGGCGGATATGACAATTACCATTAGAAATAAGGCAATTGCTTCATTACTTGAAATAACTCCAGGCTACCCAATCATCAACTTTTTCGAGTTGGGACTATTTGAATTTTTTACTTGGGCTATTCAGGCTGCACTTGCTGGGTTAATCGGACAGAAAATATTGGAAAACAAATAAAAACGAATAGATACAATCGGGTCAACCTGACCGCGAGGATCTCAGCGGCGCTACGCGGGCAGGGAATTGGCGCGGTCAGGCTACCCGAAGCGTTAGCATGCCATTCTCACTGCAACTCACCACCCTCATGATTCATCTAAATCACAGCAGCAGAACGACAGCGGATTGGCGGGAAGGCCATCAGCGATTCAATAGGCTATTCATCAGAAAGATTGTGGTAAGTGGTAAAAATAAGCGAATTTTTTTCTAAACTATCGCGGTTGATAATCCGGTTCGCGTTCACCTTGTTTTTAATTTCAGTGTCCTCGGTGTTCCTTCTGAGATTCATTCCACCGGTTACCAGCGCGTTTATGGTTGGCAAATACTGCGGCGGGCTATTCTCTTCAGATGACAGGGCATCCATCAGATACCATTGGGTGGACTGGAAAAATATTTCCCAGCACATGGCGCTGGCGGCTGTTGCGGCTGAAGATCAGAAATTTCCGGAACATTTTGGATTTGATTTTAAGTCCATGGTTGAAGCCCTGAAAGAAAGGGAGGATGGCGGAAGCCTGAGGGGCGCCAGCACGATCACCCAGCAGGTGGCCAAGAATCTGTTCCTTTGGAAAGGAAGGAATTTTATCCGGAAGGGGCTTGAAGCGTACTTTACCGTGTTGATAGAGGTCCTGTGGCCGAAGCGCCGGATTCTGGAAGTCTATCTGAACGTTGCGGAATTCGGTGATGGCATATACGGCGTGGAAGCAGCTTCAAAAAAGTTCTTTCATAAGCCTCCGTCAAGACTCACAAGAAGAGAATCAGCCCTTTTAGCAGCAGTTCTCCCTAATCCGATACGGCTCAAGGCGGCGGTGCCATCCGCCTATGTAATACAAAGGGCGCAAAGAATAGAAAGGCAGATGAGAAATCTCGGGTCATCCTATTTAAAAGGAATTTGAAGCGTGTCAGTTTAATCCCTGGTCGAGCTAAAAAAGCGCGGGCATGAAAAAAATCCGGGAAAAAAATCCAGATGGATGGGGTCGGTCAGGCTTGCCGTTTGCTGAAATGGAATGCGGCAGGCTTGCCCTCCGCATTCCATTTCAGATTCAGTTAGTTTTTCAGGGTCTGAATAATATTTTCTTTTGAATCCATGATGGTTACTTCGATGGCGACACCGCCGTCCAGGCGGTGTGTGGCGCAGGAAATTCATGGGTCGTAGGCGCGCACCGCCATTTCCACCTTATTCAGTATCCCTTCGTCCGCCACGCCGTTTTTGATTAGGGCCCGTGCCGCCTGATCCACGCTCATGTTGATGGGCCCCAGGTTGTGGGTGGTGCCCACGATCATGTTGGCCCGGGTGATGAGGCCGTTTTCGTCTGTTGAGTAATCATGGATAAGGGTGCCGCGCGGGGCTTCCACACATCCGACCCCTCTTCCGGCGCGGGGCTCCACTTTGGCCCGGACATCGGGATTCGTGATTTCCGGGTCTTCCAGGAGTTCAATGGCATGTTCGCAGGCATAGACTTCCTCGATGAGCCGCGCATAGTGATAGAGAAGGGTGGCCTGGGCGGGCCGTCCGAACAGGGAGCGGAATTCCTCCAGTTCCGACTGGGCCCGGGGGGTTGCCATTTTGTCGGCCACATTGATGCGGGCCAGGGTATTGGACCGGTAGATGCCTTTGGGCTGGTCCAGGTTCAGCGAAAATCCTTCCCCCCAGCTCTTGGCGTAGGGAAATTTGCCGTAAGACCAGGGTTCGACGTGCTCTCCGAGATAATCGGTATAGTCCTGGACGTCAAAATCCGTATAGGTTCCGTCGGGTTTCATGAGCCGGATATCACCGTCATAGAGGTTCAGCGCCCCCTGTTTGTCCACGGTGCCGATAAACCCGGTTTTAATGACCCCCAGTATTTTAATGGTATCGAGATATTTGGGAAACACCTGGGTTTTGGCAAACTCAATGGTGAACAGGGCGAAATCCAGAATTTCCCGCATGTCTGCGAGCATCCATTTTCTTTCTTCCTCGGTCATGGGTTTGGAAAACCCGCCGACCACGCCGGCCACCGGATGAATGGCTTTGCCGGCGAATTTTTCAATAATCATCTTGGCCTTCTGGCGCATGGTGACGACTTTTTTGGCTAAGGCAGGATTGGCCTTGGCCACGCCGATGACATTGCGCACCGCATAATCCGCATCCGGGCCGATGACAAAGTCGGCTGCTGCCAGAAAAAAGAAATGCAGGAGTTTGTCCTCAGCCTGGGCGATGGTCTGGACCAGTTCGCGGAGTTTGTGGCCGGTTGGCGGAGGCGTCACGCCAAAACACCGGTCTACGGCCTTGTTGGACGCCAGGTGATGATGCCAGGGACAGATGCCGCAGATCCGGGTGACGATTCTCGGCAGTTCTTCAGCGGGTTTGCCTTCCACAAATTTTTCAAACCCTCGGATCGACTGGAAATGGACCTTGGTGTCCGATACGTTGCCGTCATCATCCAGTTGGATGGCGATGGACGCATGGCCTTCGATCCGGGTGATGGGGGATATGTTGATGATTCGCGCTTGGGTCATTGGGGATATCTCCTTATTATGTCCGTATTAAATCCGTGCCGATTTGCTTTTGTGCTGGTTTATTTCCGTGCGGGACGCAGCAGATGATGGGCCCCGGAAAATCTGAGCATGGACTTGGTTTCCGGAAAGCTTCCGATGTCGATGCCGTTGGACGCCAGGGCGTTCAGCATATCGAGCCGCTGATTCCCGTCCGGCAGCACCGGGCCGGAACAGCCCCGGCAGGGCACCCGGGCCGAGATACACCGGGGCGTCACCCCGTCCCCTCCGCAACCGGCCCGGGTCACGGGCCCCATGCACAACATGCCCTGTTCCAGAATGCACCGCATTTTGTCAAGCGGATCTCCAGGGCTGTTGATATGGGGCGCCTGAAGAAAGCGTCGCAGTTGTTTCAGATCGCCCTTGCCCTCCCGAATGGTGGGGCAGGTGTCGCAAACGCTTTTATCCCGGAGGTTGGGGGCGCGGCCTTCAAGGAATGCCACCAGAGCCTCGAATACCTGGTCCGGATGGGGCGGACATCCGGGCAGATGGATATCCACTTTGATTTTTTCATCCAGGGCGTAACACCGGTCAAGCAGGGCAGGCAGGCCATCCGATGGGCGCTCGGTTGTTTTGTCGGTGGTTTCAGTGGAATAATATCGGTCCAGAATTTCATCATTCGTGTAGGAGTTGGCCAGGGCCGGGATGCCGCCGTGGGTGGCGCAGGTGCCTAATGCAATAATGGCCTTGCATTTTTTTCGCATTTCCAGGGCCACTTCCAGGTGCTCCGCATTGCGGATGCCGCCGGAGAGAATGCCCACAGCCGCTACCGGAATAGCAATATGCTTGCCGTCTCCCTTCTGGCCGAGATACTTGTGGTCCATGAGAACCGGAATGTGAACGAATTCGACCAGTTCCAGAACGGTCAGCAGCCTTTCCCCCATATCCACGATGGCAATTTCACATCCTGAACATGAATTTAACCAATCACTTGCAACTTTTGCCGGCATAAGTCTTTCCTCTCCATATGTTGACAGCCGACAGTCGGCTATCTTTTAACGTTGACAGACACTTTTCCCAGCCCCAGACGATTCCTGTCGGCGGTTTCTCTTTTTTTGACAGACCACTCCCTGACTGTGGAAAGGGCGTCCGTGGCAAAATTCGGGTGTTGATCCGGCGGGTATTCTTCGAGGGACGTATCCATGGCATCCGCATAGATCGCCCGCCCCAGAGGGGTTCGCGTGACCAGCGTGGTCCAGCCTTCTTCCGCGCCGATGCCGCCAAAGGAAATATCTGCAAATTCCGCCGAATAGTCGGAACAGTAATTGCAGGCATACCGCTTCATAAAATCCAGATCCGCAATGGGAATGGTCCGCATGTCGCCATTTTTCAAATGGACCATGAAGGTTTCCTTGATATTGAGTTTTTTCACGTCCTCCCAGTTAAACTGATGATCAAGGGCCAGTTTTTGTTTCTGCTCATCTCCAAAGACAAAATTGCCGGCGCAAAACAGACCAAGGCAATATTTAATGGCGTCGGACGGAACAATGCCTAAAACTTCCATCCGGCGGTACGCCTTGATCTGGCAGGGGGTTCCCACCAGCGCAACCCGGCGGAGCCCTTTTTTCATCATGGGCGCGAATTCCTCGATGGAGGAATAGGTGACGTATTTTTCGCTCATGTTTTTCATGCCGTGAGAGGTGTCAAAATAGAATCCGGCGGCCTCGCTGATTTCAGAGCGGGTCACCGCAAGGCAGGGCCGGCGCTGAAAAGGCCCCGTCGGTTTCGTGACAATGGCCCCGTCAATGCGGCCGGTGTCAAACAGATGAAGAAGCAGGGCGGTGACCACCCCGCCGTCGGTGGCTTTGCTGCGGATTTCCGGATTTTTGGCCCGGGCTACGCTGGCTTCAATGACCCGTCCGCAGGGAGCGCTCCACGCGGCTTTTCGCTTGGTTTCCTCTTCCAGTTCGTCAATCTCAGGGCAAATGGAATAACACAACCCGCATTCAATGCATTTTTCCATGTCTTTATAATGGGGTTTCCCGTCGTCGTCCAGCTCCAGAGCCCCGTAATTGACAGCGGTGCAGAACGTGACGCAGCCGCCGCACCGATGGCACAGGCCCGGTTTCTGGACTTCCTGAACCAGGTTGAAAAAAGTTTCCATAGTTCCTCCTGTGGTCGAAGACCATTGATTTTGAAGGCAGGTTAAGCTTCTGTCAATCCACCCGCTTCCCCTTGCTTTTATGCCGCTGCGGCACGTTCGGACACGATTGTATTGGGGCCCAGGGCCTTGATTGTTTCGGTAAACCGGGTGATGAGTTCGGCAAACCGGGGCGCTTCGGCTGATGAAACCCATTCAATGGCAAACCGTCGGGTGTCGATGCCGGATTCCTCCAGAACAATATGGATGGCTGCAGATCTCGCCAGTGCTTTTTCATTACCTTCCAGGTAATGGCATTCGCCGATGTGTCACCCCATGACCATCACGCCGTCAGCGCCTTTGGTCAGGGCTTCCACCACCAGTTCCGGATGGACCATCCCCGAGCACATCACACGGATGGCGCGCATATTCGGCGGATACTGGATTCGGGAGATGCCGGCCAGATCGCCGCCGGCATAGGCGCACCAGTTGCACAGAAAACCAATAATCTTGGGTTCAAACGGTTCGGACATGGTTTGTTCTCCTTATTATACAGGCTGTAGGCTGAAGTCTCTTATTTTAAAAATCAATTGCATCATTCTTCTGACTTCTGGATTCTGTCTTCTGAATCCTGCCCCTTATCCAATCAAATCCAGGGCCGCATAGACCTGGGCCCGCAACTGTTCGGTTGTGAATCCATGGACCATCACCCCGCGTTTCGGGCAGGTGGCGGCGCATAAGCCGCATCCTTTGCACAGGGCCTTGTCGGTGCTGATTTTTTTGGCGGTATGGCCGTTGTCCGAATGTTGTGTCAGTGTAATGGCCCGGTAGGGACAGACATCCAGGCAAAGGGCGCAGCCATCGCAATGGTCGGTGACAAAGGACTTGATGGCGTCAAGCTGCATCACGTTTTGTGAAAGAATGACATTGGCGCGGGCAACCGCTGCCTTGGCCTGGGAAATGGATTCATCAATGGGTTTGGGATAGGTGCAGAGACCGGCGATAAACAGGCCGTCCACCGCCATGTCCACGGGCCGCAGTTTGGGATGGGCCTCATTCAGGAAACCGTCCGCATTCACCGCGCATTTGTATAATTCAACGAGTTCCCTGGTTTCATTGGGAACGATGGCGGCGGCCAGTATCAGATAGTCCGTGGTGAGTTCCAGCGGCATGCCGAGGATCGGATCCGTCACCTTGACCGTCAGGGCTCCGTCTGTTTTGGCCACCAATGGCGGATTTTCCAGATCATACCGGATGAAAACGACACCCCGGCGTCTGGCTTCGGTGTATAGATCTTCCCGTGTGCCGTAGGTGCGCATATCCCTGTAAAGAACATACACATTCATGGACGGATTTAACGTTTTGAGGGTAATGGCGTTTTGTACCGAATGGGTGCAGCAGACCCGGCTGCAATAGGGCCGCCGGGTATTTCGCGATCCCACGCACTGGATGAATACGGCGCTTCCGGCGGATTGAACGCGGTCCTTTCGTTCTGCCAGTTCCTTTTCAAATTCGAGGTGGGTCATGATGCGAGCATCTTCGCCGTACATGAATTCCGTAGGCTCGGATTCCCGTGCGCCGGTGGCAAGAACCGCGGCGCCGTATTGTATTTCACGGGATTCGTTTCCGATTTGAATGGAACTGGTAAAATTGCCCACCGTGCCGGTGGATGACGTCAGACGGGCGTTTTTAAGGATTTCGATCCGTTCATGGCTTTCCACCTTCTGGATCAACTGTTCAAGCATGGGCCGGATTTTTTCATTTTTGGCGGTTGTGGAAAGGTGCCAGGCATTGCCGCCAAGGGCGTCGGTTTTTTCCAACAGCATGGTTTCATATCCCTGGTCCGCCAGTCCCAGAGCCGCATTCATGCCTGCAACGCCGCCGCCGATCACCAGCGCCTTTTGGACAACATTCACCTGGAGTTCCTGAATCGGAAAAGCCAGGCCCACCTTGGCGGCCGCCATCCGGACCTGGTCCATGGCCTTGGCTGTCGCCTTTTCCGGCTGTTTTTGATGGACCCAGGAATTGTGGTTCCGGATATTGGCCATTTCCACCAGATAACCATTGAGCCCCGCTTCTTTCAAGGTATCCTGAAACAGGGGTTCATGGGTCCGGGGGGTGCATGCGGCAATGACGATACGGTTAAGATTCTGCTCCCCGATGACTTTTGCCAGCAGTTCCTGGGTGTCTGTGGAGCAGGCGAACATATTGTTTTCGGCGTGAACAACATAAGGCAGTGTTTTGGCGTAATCCACCACTGCCGCCACATCCACCACACCCGCGATATTCGATCCGCAGGAACAGACAAACACGCCGATTCTTGGGGGCTGGCCGGAAAGGTCTTTTTCAGCCGGGTATTTTTTTTCTCTGGTCAGTGTGCCTTTGGCGGAAATCAGGGCTTTGGACGCTTCGGCGCTTGCGGCGGACGCAACCGCAACAGAGCTGGGAATATTCATCGGGCCCTTGAAACAGCCGCTGACAAAGATTCCGTCTCTTGAACTGGATACCGGGGTAAAGCTGCCGGTTTTTGCAAAATTGTATGCGGTGAGTTCAATGCCTGTTTTTTGAGACAGGTCCAGGGCGTCCGCAGATGCTTCCATGCCCACGGAAAGAACCGCCATGTCGAAATCTTCTTTTAGCTGACGCCCGTCTTCGGTGACGTATCTCATGGTTACCCCGGTGTTGCCAGGGCCGGGCTCGATGGTATGGGGTCGTGCGCGGACAAACCTGATATCGTGTTCTTTCGCGTAATTGTAATACAGCTCAAATTCTTTTCCGTGGCTGCGGATGTCCATATAAAACAGGGTCTGCCGCCCGCCATCCGGAAGATGCGCGGCGGTGATCAGGGCCTGCTTCATGGCATACATGCAGCAGACGCTGGAGCAGTATCCGTTTTCGCAGCGGTTGGTGCTTCTGGAGCCGACGCACTGAATCCAGGCGATGTTTTTGGGTTCTTTGTGATCAGAAGGCTTTTCCAGGTGCCCGTGAAACGGGCCGCCGGGGGACAGCATCCGCTCATATTCAAGGCCGGTCACCACATCCGGTATTTTCCCATATCCGTAGAAATCAATCCCTGCCGGGTCAAAGGGTTTGTAGCCGGGAGAGAGGATCAGAGACCCAACGGAAAAGGTCTGGATTTCCTCTTTATCATCAAAGTTGATGGCGCCGGTGGGACAGAATTTTTCGCAGGCCCGGCATTTCCCCTTGGTGGTAAAAAGGCAGGTTTTCGGATCAATGGCATATTTCAGCGGAACCGTCTGGCCATACTGGATATAGGCGGCCTTTCGTTTGGAGATGCCCATGTTGAATTCATCATCCACTTTTTTTGGGCATTTTTGTGAACAGATACCGCAGGCAATGCATTTGTCCATGTCTATAAAACGCGGGTTCTTTTTGACCGTGACGGAAAATGCGCCCGCCTGCCCCGTAACCGCAACCACTTCTGATAATGTCAGTATTTCAATGTTTAAGTGCCGACCGCACTCCACCAGTTTTGGCGAGATAATTCACATGGCGCAGTCGTTGGTGGGGAAGGTTTTGTCCAGTCTTGCCATTCCGCCGCCAATGCCGGGGCCTTTTTCAAGCAGATAAACATAGTATCCTGAATCTGCAAGATCCAGTGACGCCTGAATACCGGCGATTCCGCCGCCGACAACCATAACCGATCCAACAGGTTTGTCTAACATGCGCACCTCTTTTTGAATTATGGGGGTTTCGGGTTTTGCTGTTTTGCCCGGGCCGGGAGTTTTGGCGGCATCCGCCATCAGTTCAAGAATCATATTCTTTGCAACGCCCTTGGATTCAAGGAAACGGGTAAACGATTCCCGCCCGATCCCATATCTTTTGCCGACCATTGGCGTTGCGTCAAGTTCGCCATTTTTGATCCAGTTCCGAACCGTATTCCGGTGAATGCCCAGCATCTTGGCGAGTTTTCCCACCCGGATTTCAATCATGCTGTCTCCTTATTTATAATTCTCATCACGCGTTGGCACATATTCGGCACAGCCGCCATCACCGGCCCGGAAAGTCCGGGATTGATTTCCTCTGGGATGTGGGCGATCTGGACCACCAGCACGCGAACGTCTACATTTGTCAGGTCCTTCAGTTCCTTCAGCATGTTGGTGGTGGGGAACTGGTGCAGGGAGAAATCGCTGGTTTTTTTTGGGTCGATATTGTCTACATCAATTTCAAAAATATCGCCGGGAAGCTTCCCGTCATGTTCTGCGGCATCAATAATAATGATCTGCCGGGGCTTTTCTTCAGACAGCAGAATGTCAAACAGCGCATCCCGGATACCGGTTCCGGCATCCAGACACAAAACATGTTCCGGGATCTCATGGTGTTCTTGGAGATGTTCAATTACTTCGGGGCCGAATCCGTCATCGCCGAACAGTGGATTGCCGCACCCGAAAACAAGGCAGGGTGTTGAATGGCTGCTTTGGGTCATTGTCTTTCCTTTGGTGGGATGTTCATGTGCGGTTTGTGCGGTTTGTGCTTATTGTGCAGTTTGTGCAATATGAACACTGTTTTTTTAAATAAACACAGTCCATAGATTGTGTCAATAAGAAATCGGGTATCGTTTGAAAATGGCGATGACAATGGTGGCGGCATCCTGAAAAACCAAACTTCTGGGGCAAGGCGCTTCGCCCTGAACGTTAAAGCTTGAAGTTCAGGTTTCAGGTTGATATGAAGCTGTAGTTTGTGACTTGATAAGAATTATCAAAATGGAATTATGTTTACCCGATGATTATTAAAACCATTTTCAGGGAATTGCCATCAGCGGCGTCTTTTGGGTGGAACAGCATGAAAAGAGTCCGGCAGACCGCCGTCATTCTGGGCGGAATCGGGCTCGGCTGGGCGCTGGGCGACCGGATTCCAACGCCGGTATTGATGCGAAGGGCTTTTGAACGCCTGGGCGCAACCTATATTAAAATCGGTCAATTGATCGCCAGTTCGCCCTCCCTGTTCCCCGAAGAATATGTGATAGAGTTTCAAAGGTGCCTGGATCAGACCGAGCCGGTGGCGTTCAAAAACATGGAAAAAATTCTGGAAGAAGAGCTGGGGAAAAATTACATTCCTGAGATTTTCAGCCATGTCAATCAAACCCCCCTGGCTTCCGCCTCCATTGCCCAGGTGTATGCCGCCCGCCTGGCCAGCGGAGAAGATGTCGTGATTAAAATTCAGCGGCCCGGCGTGGAAACCATTCTGACAACAGACCTGAATTCCCTTTATTTTGCCGCCGTGACCCTTGAAAAGCTGATTCCCCGTTTGCAGCACGCCTCCCTGGCCGGCGTCCTGTCTGAAATCCGCCGAACGGTTTTAGAAGAATGCGATTTCAACAAAGAAGCGGAAAATATTGAAATTTTTTCCCGGTTTTTAGAGCTTAACGGAAACAAAGAGGTGGTGACGCCCAAGGTGTATCCTCATGCTTCATCAAGGCGCGTGCTGACCATGGAACGCTTCTATGGCGTTGCAGTTCGTAAACAATTGTTAAATTCCACCGAGAATCTTTACCGGATTCTGGGCGCAGCGTTCCAAACCTGGATGGAAAGCATTACCGGATGTGAATTGTTCCATGCAGACCTTCATGCCGGCAATCTGATGATTTTAGATGACGGCCGTGTCGGTTTTATTGACTTCGGCATTGTGGGGCGGATATCGGAAAAAACACAGGAAGGGGTCCAGTCGTTGATCAAGGCCATGATGATGATGGACTATAAAACCATGGCCGAGTCCATGCTCGTCATCGGCATGACCCGGAAAAAAGTGAATACGGCCCGGCTGGCGAAAGACCTGGAGGATTTCTATCTCTCCGTTGAATCCTCAATACCTGATGAAGGCTTGCCTGTAGGCATCACCGAAATGTCCGAACCGGACCACACCCTTCTGGAAATCGTTCGTATCGCCGAAACGCATGGCATCCGGTTTCCGCGTGAATTCACCCTGCTGCTGAAGCAGTTCCTGTATTTTGACAGTTACCGGGATATTCTGTTTGATATGGCGGGAGCCAATATGGAGGGGCTGATGGAAGACGTCATCCTGAAACTGGAAGGATTCGATCCATCGCTGCTGCAATAACCGTCGAGCAGCAACCGCTAAAGCAATGACAAATGACTCAGGATTGCAAACAAGCCCTGAAATCATTTGTCATTATTATCGACTCCGCCTTGCGGCTTATTCAACGATTTCCAATACGGTTCGTTTTTTTATTTTGGCGGATGCGGCGCTTAAGATCAATCGCATGGCATGGGCCGTATTGCCTTTTTTCCCGATCACTTTGCCCATGTCCTCCTTGGCGACCTTTAATTCGATAACAGACGTGTGGGCGCCTTCTATCTCATCCACCGTGACTTGTTCCGGATTATCAACCAAAGACTGGGCAATCAGCTTAATCAGCTCTTTCATCGCGCTATCTCCAAATTAGAAGGTGAGAATGTAGACGGGTATTTCTGCCGATATGATTATTGATCCATTAACATGATAACGTGTGAAAAACAATAATCATTTTTTCAAATTTTATTCTAATAGCCATCCCGAAAGAGCAGATGTCGTCAACCCGAACCCAGGCTTTCAAGGGTTATATCATAAGCTGGGATCATATTTTCCCATAAAAACGATGCCATCCTTTCCGAAAGCCGGGTTTGAATGCCTGAAAATCCTTGAACGTCCGTAATGATGCGGGAAAGTTTTTCAAGCAGATCGTTTCTGTTTTTGTACAGGCAATGTGCATGAAATTCTGCGGGGAGGATTTCCGGATAGGACAAGCGGTTCGGCAACAGGGGAAAACAGCCCATGATCACAGCCTCGATGACCGACATGCCGAAGTTTTCCTGAATAGCTGTGCTGACAACCACGGTTCCCTTCTTCAGCCACCGGATGTAGTCTTCTCTTGACGCCACATACCCGAAGGCCACAATCCGGTCTTTGAGGATTTCCCGGGCGCGGACAAATTCTTCGGGAATTTTGCTGAAGTTTTCCCCCATGAGCGCCACTTGAAAATCCAGCCCCTGCGCGTTCAATTCTTCCAGTACGCTGAAAAATAACCGGTGATTTTTGTCAAACCCCCACCGGTGATTCCAGATAATAAGCGGCGGGGAATTTTGCGTCCGGGCAACAACCTTCTCCTGTCGGGGGAGGGTGATGCCCGGATACAGAACAAAAGATTTGCTGCGGATCTTATCCGTAATGCCTTCAGGCCTGAAGTCTTTTCCCCGGTTCAAAAATTCGGGCACAGCGCTTAAAAAAGCCTCCCGGTGGGTGTTTGAATTAAATACCACCTGGTCGGCGACCAGGGCGGTGGTGATGTTGATCATGCCAAGCATGAACGCGCTCCGGTCGCCTTTGGGCTGAGGGTAGGTCAACTGGTTTTCATGGAAATACACCATGACCGGCGGACATGACGGCCCGATCAGGGCCTTGAAATCCGCCAGATTGAAGAGGCTGGTGACGATCACGCCGTCATACTGGTCAAGGGATGGAATGTGGCCCGCCATGTAAAGCGCGGCCCCGAGCATGCGCCAGCGAAAGTTTTCGCCGGGCATTTCAAGAACATCGATGGTGTGGGAAGAATGGCTGGCCAGGCCTTTGACAAACAGGGCGTGCGATCCGATACAGTATGTTTCGATAAAAAGAAAATTCAGAGTGTTTGTTCCCTGGAGCTGGAAAAACCAAAAACAGTCATCAACTTTTTTTCGGTTTTTTCCGCCGTCTGTTTTTTTTCTGCAATTCGTTTGCTTCGATCAACGCCTCAGCACTGTCGAAACGGTCGAGGGGTTCGATGGTCTGGGCGTAATCCTGTTTTGAGAGGTTGAGCACTTCAATGTCTTTATGGATGAATTGCTGGATGTCCTGAAGACGCTCTTTTTCTTCCGTACTGCAAAAGGAGACCGCAATGCCTTTCTGAACGCCCCGGCCCGTGCGTCCCACCCGATGAACATAATTTTCCGCCTTGTCCGGCATGTCGTAGTTGACGACATAGTTGACGTTTGGGATATCAATCCCCCGCGCGCTGACGTCTGTGGCGATCAGAAGCTGGCAGGTTCCGTCCTTGAACTGCTGCATCACATCCGTCCGAAGGCTCTGCTCTTTTTCGCCATGAATGGTAAATGACGCTATCCCTACCCGGTCCATGGCTTTGGCCACCCGTTCGGCCCGTACCCGGGTCCGGACAAACACGATGATCTTGCTGTCCGGATGCTCTTTGATGAACCGTTCCAGAAAAAACCGTTTGTCGTCCATCTCCACAAACATCACACAATGAGAGACATTTTTGGATACCGGGTCTTCCGGCGACACCTGAATCCGGATGGCGGAACTTTTGACCTGGGAGAACGCCAGTTTTTTGATTTCCGGGTTGATGGTCGCAGAAAAAAACAGGGTCTGGTGCCGCCGGGTCAGCATTTTTTTAACGTAACGAATGTCCTTGATAAAGCCCAGATCCAGCATGTGGTCCGCTTCATCCAGCACCAGGGTGTCGACATTGTCAAGCTGGATAATGCCCTGATGGATCAGATCAAACATGCGGCCCGGGGTCGCTACCAGCACGTCGATGCCATCCTGAAGTTTTTTAATCTGGGCGTCCTGTTCAACACCGCCGAATACGGTGAAGGTGCTGACTTTGGTGTGCCGGGCAAGGGTGGTGAACACTTCGCCGATCTGCATGGCCAGTTCCCGGGTGGGTTCCATGACGATGCATTTGATGCCATAGGAACGCTTGCTGGTTTTGATGGTGTGGATTTTATTGATGATGGGAATGGCGAATGCTGCGGTTTTGCCGGTACCGGTCTGGGCGATGGCCAGCACGTCCTCGCCCTTCATGATGGACGGGATGGATTTGAACTGAATGTCTGTGGGCCGCTTGAAGCCAAGTCCGGCCAGATTTTTTTTGATTTCTTCGGATATATAATATTGATCGAATTTCATTGGGTGCCTTATTTTAAATGAGTGTATGGTATTTCAATACATTTGAAACAATGATAACACAACACTGAAAATTTTCTGTTGTCCGTGAAGAGTGTCGGTGTTATAGGCAAGTGCTTACAACCCGATGATGATACTGATTTTATTTAATTTGGAGGCTAACCATGAAGGTAGCAGAGTTATACAAGAACAACGCAGGTAAACCGGTTGTATCGTTTGAGTTTTTTCGCGCAAAAACCCCCAAGGCGGCAGAAAACCTTGAAAAAGTGCTGGATCTGCTGGCAGGCACCCGGCATGATTATATGTCCGTGACATTTGGGGCCGGCGGGTCCACCCGGGAAGGGTCGTATCAGCTGATTGACAAACTCAAAAGTGAACGAAATATCAAGACGGTGGCCTATATCGCAGGGGTCGGCCTGGGCCCGGACGACCTGACGGCCGTGCTGGACACCTTCAAACGTCAGGGCATTGAAACCGTTTTTGTCATTCAGGGAGATGAGCCCCAGGAAGATGCCGCGTTTACGCCCCATCCCGATGCCCTGGCCCATGCCTCGGATCTGCTGTCATTTATTAAAGCCCGTTATGACTTCTGTCTGGGGGCCGCCGGTTATCCGGAAGGGCATATTCATGCCGTGAGTCTGGAAAAGGACATTGAATTTGCCAAATTAAAACAGGACTGCGGCGCTGAATATCTGGTGGCCCAGTATTTTTTCGACAACCGGTTCTTCTATGATTACGTGGACCGGTGCCGTGCCATTGGCGTCACCATCCCCATTGTTCCGGGCATTATGCCCATTTACACGGTCTCTTTGCTTGAGATGCTGACCAGCGTGTGCGGGTCATCGATTCCGGATTCAGTGCGAAAAGGTCTGTCCGATATACCGGCGGACGACAAGGAAGGCGTGGTCAAGTTCGGCATTGATCTGGCGACCGATCAGTGCAGGGATCTTTTGAAGCAGGGGGTTCCGGGGCTTCATTTCTATACCATGAACCGGGGCCAATCCGTTCATGAAATTGTCACGGCTCTTGAAAAAGAGGGATTGTTATAGGGGCAAACAGGTCTTCCTCAACCGGAAAGGTTTAAACCGTCCACCAGTCCATAATCGCCCGGTCAAATTTGATGCCGATGCCTTTCGGGTCGGTTCTGGCGATTTCACCGGTGATCTTGAGATGTTCTTTTTTTTCCGGATGATCAAAGGATAAAATCACCTGATCTTTGGGTGAAAGCATGGGCCGCGCGCTTTTTGGCGATTCGATAAACACGCCGTCAGCGCTCAGGTTAATGGCAAACCCGTTAAACAGGCGTTCGTTGACGGTATAATCCACCTGAATAAAATGGTCTTTTCGGGCATGTTTTCGCCGGATAGGGTTTTTCTGGCCATCCTGGTGACGTTCCACCTCAGTTAACAGTCTGCGGCGGTCTTCCAGGGGCATCTTCAGAATGATGCCGATGAGTCTGGCCGTGATGACGGAAATATTGTCTTCGGATGCGGCTGGAGGGGACATGTGATTGAGCTCCTTTAATGGGTTTAAAGTGCTGTTTATCTCAACCAATTCAATTTATAATAGGATAAACATATTTCCAAAGTCAATTTTTTATTTTTTGGGGCTATACTGGAGTTGTTGACAAAGACCGGTTTCAATGTTTAAAAAGTGAAACAAAACCGTTAGGGGTGTTGCACGGCAACTGAGAATCCGAATTCATCGGATAACCCTTGGAACCTGATCAGGGTCATGCCTGCGAAGGGAAACGACAGGTTGAGCATGCACTATCGGGTGCCGTATGTTGACCGTTTCTCTTTTGTGGGGAGCGGTTTTTTATTTTTGAAATCAAACAATAAAAAAGGAGACAACGTATGGCGCTTGATGAAATCATCATCACCCGGGCGATTATCGACCGGTATTATGAAAAACTGATCGACAACCTTGAAACGGACGTGGCCATTGTGGGCGGTGGGCCCTCCGGTCTGGTGGCAGGATACTCTCTTGCCAAAGCCGGAAAAAAAGTGGTATTGTTCGAGCGAAAATTAAGCATTGGCGGCGGCATGTGGGGCGGCGGCATGATGTTCAATGAAATTGTCGTTCAAAAAGACGCTCTTCACATTTTAGATGAATTCGGTATCCGGTATAAAGAATATCAGGAAAATCACTATACCGCCGACGCCATTGAGGCCATCACATTATTGACCGCCAAATCCATTCAGGCGGGTATGACCATTTTTAACTGTGTGACTGTTGAAGATGTGATGATGCGCCCGGATCAGGGGATTACCGGGCTTGTCATTAACTGGTCGCCCGTGGAAATGGCCGGGCTGCACATTGACCCATTGACCGTACGATCAAAATTTGTTGTGGACGCCACCGGCCATGCCACCGAGGTGGTGAAGGTGGTGGTTCGCAAAGTGCCTGGCGAACTGATGACGCCCAGTGGTAAAATCGAAGGGGAAAAGTCCATGTGGGCCGATCAGGCGGAACAGCTGACCATCGGGAATACCCGGGAAGTATTCCCCGGTCTTTATGTGGCAGGTATGGCGGCCAACGCCACGTTCGGCGGGCCCCGCATGGGACCGATTTTCGGCGGTATGCTCCTGTCAGGAGAAAAAGTGGCCGGGGAACTGGCGCGACGGCTGGGATAAGGCTGTATAAAATCAAGGAGTCAGAAGTCAGAAAAAAAAAGACCGAATGCCAAATCATTCTGACTCCTGGCTCCTGACTTCTCAGAATTTGAAAGAATCTCAAACAAGGCAATACTTATGACACAACTTGAAGACGCGAGAAACGGCAAAATCACGGACGCCATGCAGCAGGTGGCGGAATCTGAGAATATTTCTCCGGAAGTCATCCGGCAGCATGTGGCCGAAGGTTCTGTCGTTATTCCGAAAAACATCCACCATGCGTTTATCGCCAGAGGGGTGGGCAAAGGACTCAAAACCAAAATTAACGCCAATATCGGCACCTCGCCCAGCCATTTTAACCTGGAGGAGGAACTGGGCAAGCTGGATGTGGCAGTGGCCGCAGGCGCGGATGCGGTCATGGATTTGTCTACCGGCGGGGATCTGGGACTGATTTTAAAATCCATTATTTCCCATTCTCCGGTCATGATCGGCACTGTTCCGATTTACAAGACCATCAGCCGGGTATTTGCCGAAAACCGGGCCTGCGAGGATGTCACGGAAGATGAGATTTTTGAGGAAATTGAGCATCAGGCTGAGGCTGGGGTGGATTTTATCACCGTGCATTGCGGCATCACCCGGCAGTCGTTAACAGCCCTGCGGAACAGCCACCGGCTGATGGGCATTGTGTCCAGAGGCGGCAGCCTCATGGCGGAATGGATCATCAAAAATGATGCGGAAAATCCCTTGTACGCCCGCTATGACCGGCTCTTGGAAATATGCAGGGCCCATGACGTCACCCTGTCCCTTGGGGACGGGCTGCGGCCGGGAACCATATTTGACGCCGAAGACGGCGCCCAGATCACCGAAATGATCATTCTGGGCCAGCTGGCCGGACAGGCAAGGGCCGCCGGTGTCCAGGTTATGATTGAAGGCCCCGGCCACGTGCCGCTTTCCCGGATCGCCGGTGATATGAAAATGCAGAAACGGCTATGCAATGGTGCGCCTTATTATGTGCTGGGGCCTTTGCCCACGGATATTGCGGCGGGGTACGACCATATCACCGCAGCCATCGGCGGGGCCATTGCCGCGGCAAACGGCGCAGATTTTCTGTGTTATGTCACGCCGGCGGAACATCTGGCCCTGCCCACCATCGACGATGTGCGGGAAGGGGTGATTGCGTCCAAAATTGCCGCCCATATCGGGGACCTGGAAAAAGGCATCCAGTCCGCATGGGACCGGGACCGGAAAATGTCCGAAGCAAGGGGCCGGTTTGACTGGAAAACCATGTTCGAGGTGTGCATTGATCCGGTCAAGGCCAGAAAGGTCCGCCATTGCTCTGAGGACCGGGATCGGGACGTGTGCACCATGTGCGGGGACCTGTGCGCTTTAAAGACCCATGCCCGTGCGTTTGGGGAAGAAAAGAAAAATGATGAATGATGAGTGACGAATGATGAAAGGACGATGACGATGGTTGAGTTCCAGCATCAGGCCATGTTGCCGCTGGGTGAAGACACAACGGCTTATGATTGCCTGACATCCGGCCATGTGCGCCTGGATACGTTTGACGGCCATGATATGGTTCGGGTGGCGCCGGAAGGCCTCACTCTTTTGGCGGAAGCCGCATTTATCCGCAGTGCCCATTTATACCGGACGCGTCATCTGGAACAGTTGGCCCGGATTCTGGATGATCCGGAAAGCTCGGAAAACGACCGGTACGTGGCTCTGGAAATGCTCAAAAACGCGGTGATTGCCGCTGATTTGGTGTATCCCATGTGTCAGGATACGGGCACGGCTATCATTATGGGTAAAAAAGGCCGGCAGATCTGGACCACTGGTTCGGATGAAGCGGCCCTTTCCCTCGGGGTGTTTAATGCCTATGCCAAAGCCAACCTGCGGTATTCCCAACTGGCGCCGTTAACCATGTACCAGGAAAAAAATACAGCCTGCAATCTGCCGGCCCAGATCGAGCTTTACGCCACGGAGGGCGACGCCTATCATTTTTTGTTTATCGCCAAAGGCGGCGGGTCGGCCAATAAAACCTTTTTGTATCAGGAGACCAAGGCGGTCTTAAACCCGGCGGCCCTGACAGCGTTTTTAACCGCAAAAATGAAGACCCTGGGCACGGCTGCCTGTCCGCCCTATCACCTGGCCGTGGTGGTGGGCGGCACTTCTGCGGAAGCCAACCTCAAAACCGTCAAGCTTGCATCTGCGGGGTATCTGGATACGCTTCCTGTTGCGGGTAATGAAAGCGGCCACGGGTTCCGGGACCTGGAGCTGGAAGCGGAGTTACTGTCTATTTCCCGGACATTGGGTATTGGGGCCCAGTTCGGCGGCAAATATTTTTGTCATGATGTGCGGGCGGTCCGTCTGCCCCGGCATGGCGCTTCCTGTCCCATCGGTATCGGCGTGAGCTGCTCTGCTGACCGGAATATTAAAGGAAAGATCAATCGGGACGGTGTTTTTCTTGAACACCTGGACGACAACCCGGCCCGGTTCCTGCCAGCGCCTGAAACCGGGGAGGCGGCTGGGGTGCGCATTGATCTGGACCGGCCCATGAAGGAGATTTGTTCAGAATTAAGCAAATACCCGGTGGCCACCCGACTGCTCTTAAGCGGAAAGATTGTGGTGGCCCGGGACATCGCCCATGCGCGCATAAATGACCAGTTACAGAAAGAGGGAGTTCTCCCTCAATACCTGAAAGACCATATCGTGTATTATGCCGGTCCTGCCAAAACTCCGGAAGGGTGTGCTTCCGGATCCTTCGGGCCCACCACTGCGGGCCGGATGGACCCTTATGTGCCCGAATTCCAAAAGCATGGCGCATCCCTTGTCATGCTGGCCAAAGGCAACCGCACCCGGCAAGTTACGGATTCATGCAAAATAAATGGCGGGTTCTATTTAGGGTCCATCGGCGGCCCGGCAGCGCGGCTGGGAAAAGAGTGCATCACCCGTGTGGATGTGATAGCCTTCCCGGAACTTGGAATGGAAGCTGTCTTTATGATCACAGTTAAGGATTTTCCGGCATTCATTATTGTGGATGACAAGGGCCATGATTTTTTTGACGGTCTTCTGGCCTGATCCGGTTTTTTCAGACAGGCTGTGGTTTCTGAATCTGAATGCTTTATTTTAATTGGGATAATCGTCAGCCGGCGGCGATGGGGAGGTGAACATGGGCGGTGTTACCGCATACCTGGGCAGGCTTTCCGATTTTTTAAGCAAAGAAATATGGCATGACCCCAAAGATGGCGGCCGGTTGTATTTTTTTTATTATCAGACGGTCCGCGTCATCCTTCTGACAGCCCACGGCCTGAAAAACCGGATGATCCTGCTTCGGGCATCCGCCCTTTCCTACAGCACCCTCCTCGCCATAGTCCCCCTCCTGGCCATCGTCGTTTCCATGCTGAAGGGCCTGGGGTTTCACGCCCGGCTGGAACAGGTATTGATTGATTCCCTGAACGCCGAGCATGAAGACCTGATCAGCCGGGTTATCGGTTATATTTCCAATACCGACTTCAAGGCCCTGGGGGCTTTCGGGACTGCGGTTTTGATTTATGCGTCGGTGATGATGATCAGCAATGTGGAACGGGCTTTTAATGAGTTATGGGGTGTTCCCCGACATCGGACCGTTTCCCGGAAAATTTCCAATTATATCAGCTTCCTGTTTCTGGGACCGTTTCTCATGGTCCTGTCAACCGCCATTATTGCTTCCCTGTCCGCGAATACGGTTATTTCCGCGTTGACGGAGTATACGCTTTTTGAACAGTTTTCAGCCCTGTTTTCCATGATGGCCACTTATGCTGTTCTCTGGATTGTGTTCACCGCTACCTATATTCTGTTGCCCAATACCCGTGTGAAATTTCTTCCCGCCCTGATTGCGGGGGTTATCTGCGGCAGCCTGTGGAAAATCGTGTTTGTCATGTATACGAATTTCAATATCAATCTGGCCCATTACAATACCATTTACGGGACGTTCGCCGCTCTGCCGGTTTTTATCATGTGGTTGTATGCCAATTGGATGATTGTGCTGATGGGCGCACAGTTGTCATGCGCCATTCAGAATATCCGGTCCTACCAGCAGGAAATGCATGTATCCGAAGCCGGATCTGATCTGAAGGAAGAAATGGCGCTTCATATCATGCTGCATATTTGTTCCCGGTTTCATTACGGACTGCCGGGAGCGGGAATTGATCAGCTATCCGAAACTCTCGCGGTGCCGGCCCGGCTGGTCCGGGAGATCACTCAGCAACTTTGTGAACAGGGAATGCTGCAGGAAATTCCCGGGGATGACATGATATTTCAGCCGTTAAAAAATATCGGATTGATACGGGTGCTGGATGTCTGTCATGCCATGCGCAATTCAGGGGACGGGGACTGGCATGCCCCGGAGAGCGAAAAAAGCCCGGCGCTGCAGAGGTTGCTTTCTTTGAAAAAAACAACCGAAGCGGAACAGTTCGGGCGGGTGAGCTTGTTGGACCTTGTCTTGGGGAGCAATGATCTTGCAAAAAGCTGATGTGCTGAAAGCGCTTTGCCTGCTTCTGGCAGGGTTCCTTTTTCTTGTGGTACCGTCTTATTCCTTTGCGACTGGAAAGGAAGAAATCCAGGTTCGCAGGATTCATTTTGACGGAATAACGCCTTTTGAGATCAACTCTCTGGCCGCGTCTCTTGTGGTGCAGACGCCGCCGTTCTGGAAATTCTGGGAGCCCAATCCATCGACCACCCCGCAGGAAGTTGAAGAAGATTCACTTCGGGTTAAGCACTATTACCAGTCCCAAGGGTATTATCAGGCAACTGTGGAATACACCCTCACGCCGGTTGACCCGGACAAGCCGACGGTTCCGGTATATGATGTGACCTATCACATCAAAGAAGGCCTTCCGGTGCTGATCCGGGGAATCACCATTCACGGTCTGTCTGAAATTAAAACCCTTGATGAAACAGCGCTTAAAGCCCAGCTCCCACTGGCAGCCGGTAACCGCTTTATTGTGGATGATTATGAACAGTCCAAAATCCTTGCCCGAAAAACACTGGGAAATCAGGGCTACCCGTTTGCCAGCGTCAAAGGCCGTGCCTCGGTGGATTTAAATGATAATAGGGCGGATATCACTTTTGATATTGAACCGGGACAGCGTTATCATTTTGGGGATATCCGTGTTTCAGGCCATGAGGATTTTGTTCGGGAGAAGGTGATTCGGCAGGCTGTCACCATTGCCCAGGGAGAACAGTATTCCGCAAAAGCGCTGGACGAAAGCCGGGCGAATCTGTTTGATTTGACGATTTTCAAAACAGCAGCGATTAAAACCGGAGAGCCGGACCCGGAGAATAAGACTCTTCCGGTCGATATTGTGGTGAAACCGCGTAAAAAACAAAGTGTAAAATTCGGTGTGGGCTATGGCACGGATGACGGGCTCAGGCTCCAGGGCGTCTGGACTTACCGGAATTTGACCGGATATGCGGACCGCCTGAGCGTTCGCGCCCGCCGATCCGATATCCTGGAAAATATTTACGGTGAATACCAGTTTCCGTTTTTCTTATCCGCCCGGAACGATCTGGTGACGACAGCGGGTTATGAGCATAAAGAAGAAGACTATTATACATTAGATAAAACAGCCTCGGAAACCGTTATTTACCATAAGTTGAAACTGCACTGGCTGACATCCGTCGGATATAAGCTGGAAGCCAACCGGCCGAAGGATGTCCGGGCCACAGATCCGGATTCAGTCACGGACCCCAGAGACACGGAGAGTTTTCGGGTATCTTCCGTCAATTTCAGCATTCAGCGAAGCACCGTGGATGATGTGTTAAGGTCCACAAAAGGGTCCGTTATCAATCTTTCCCTGGAAGATGCCACCCTCTATCTGGGCACGGAAGTGAGCTATCTCAGTCCGAGACTGGAAGCCAAGGCGTTTGCACCCTTGCCATGGAAAATGGTGCTGGCTGGGAGAGTTGATTTCCAGACGATCCAAAAAATTGAAGGCACGGATTATATTCCGATTTCCAAACAGTTTTTTATGGGCGGCAGCAAGTCGGTGCGGGGATACGGATATGAAAAAATGGGGGTGGTCAACACCGATGACACGGTTATTGATACCAGCGGTCAGTCGTCCTTTCTGGCAAATCTCGAACTCCGGTTCCCGATTTATGAAGAGCTGGGCGGAGTGGTGTTCCTGGATTCCGGGGTGTTGTCGCAAGATACGTTTCAGGCGGATATCGGCAATTTAAGGTACGCCGCTGGCACAGGGCTCCGGTATTACACCATTATCGGGCCGGTCCAGCTTGATTTCGGATATAAGCTCAATCCCGCGAAACGGGCGATTAACGATGCCCCCGATCTGGTCAGTCTGGCGAACAAGGACAGGTGGTATCTCCATTTTAACATCGGGCAGACATTCTAGTATGACACAGCCAATCAATCAAAAACAAATGCCAGCGCCGGAACCTTCAGATCAGAGTCAGTCTGAAAAAAAACGGCAGGCTCCCCGCCGGTCATGGCTGAAAAATCTGGTTCGGGTGGTGGTCTATAGCGTCCTGGGTGTCTGCCTGTTGATTGCCTTGGCTTTTTTGTCTCTTCAGACCCGGCCAATCCAGGACGCAGTAACGGATGTGGTCCGGAAAGCCATTATATCCGCTGTCGAACAAAATACCCGGGCTGTGTGCCGGATTGAGAAGTTAAGCGGCAATCTGCTCTCCGGGTTTACCGTCAGCCGGGTTTCGCTGACCGATAGAGCGAATGGGGACTTGCTCATGAAGGCGGAACGGGTGGAAATTTCGTACACCCTGCCCATGCTGATGGGGAAAACCTTGTGGATTAACCGGCTTGAGATCGACGGCCTGTCGGTTTCGGTATATAACTCCGCCGACGGGCAATGGGTTTTAGGCGGTTTGCCGCCGCTTCCCCTTTCTCCGGAACCTTCCACATCCCCTGAGCCGGAAACCGCCGGGCCATCGCCGCTGGCCGGTGCGCGAGTCCTGTTGAGAAATATTGAGATTCGTCATTCAAATGTTAGGCTGACGGTTGCCGATGAAGAAGGCGCCGCTACCTGCCGGTTTTCGGAAATTGAATGCCGGGCGCGGATTGATATCGGCCTGGGCGATAAAAGCGGTCTTTCGTCGGCCATCGAGCATCTGTCGGTGTGCATCGATAATCCGGAAGTTCACGTCACCCGGCTTTCCGGAGGCGTTGATTATGATTTTAATGAAAGCCGCTTTGATTTTATAAACACCCATATAAAGGGCAGGAAATCCGATTTTACGCTAAACGGCAGTCTGGCGATTCTGGAAACTCTTCCAGGCCGGGCCATACTGGATGAAATCGTTCTGGATCTCCGGGCGGATGTTGCCGCCATGTCTCTGGGAGAGTTCGGGCGCGCATTTCCCATTGAAATGCCGGACACGGATATTGTTTCCGGAACCCTTGCGGCCAGGGGACCGGTGTCAAAAATGGACTGTCAGGTGGATCTCAAAATGGACCAGTGCCATGTGGTATCTCAGGGACTGGTCGCCATTAATGACAATAATGATGTCAGTCTGGACATCAATGGCCGGATTCACGGTCTGGATCTGGCCGCGCTCCCGGCCCTTGACTTGACCTATCTGCCGGGGGATTTGAATACGGACGCCTTTACGTTGAATTGGCGGGATATTGGAATGCCTGGGCAAACCGGAAAAATCACGCTGAATCTCACCCCTTCCATTTTATCCGGCCATGCCATTGATGCGGCGGAAATCACTGCCGGCATTAACGGGGCGGATATGCATTTAAAGCCCATAAAGGTCAAAACACTTTACGGCGACGTGAGCGGCAGCGTGGATCTCATCGATCTCCTTTACGGGGAAAAGGACATGCAGATTCGGATCGATGGGGATATCGAAGCCCTGAATCCGGCAGCCTTGCTTAAGGACAAGCAATACCCGGGCAATATCAACGGCAATATTAAAACCGCCATCCGCATTCCCATGACCTATGAAACGGAAGATATCACCGCCGAAGCTGTTTTTCGGATGGACCCTTCACAGGTCATGGGCGTTGATCTTCAAAAGGCGGATATGGAAGCTGCCTGGGGGAAACAAACCGTGACAGTCAAGCGGATGGACCTGAAAACTGCATTTGGATCCGCGTCCGTCACCGGCGATGTATCGATCAGGGACCACTCTTGCCGGGTGAAGGCCAAGGCGGAACTTCCGGATCTTTCGCTTGTCCGTCCGTGGGTAAAGAATATGCCGAAGGATACCAGGCTTTCGGGAAGTGTGACCCTGACCGCAGAAGCGGCCGGCCCCTGGGATCAGCCCGATATCACAATGGCGCTCACCGGCGGCCATCTGGTATGGGATTCCATATCCGGCGAGGCCCTGGCAATGGAAGGGCGGTGGCAGGGAAATTTTAAAGATTTCAGCGCATCCGCAAAAGCAGACATGACCCATATGGCAATAGGGGAATTCCTGGCTCCGGCGCTGAATATCACCACCTGGCTGACCCCCGAGGCAATCCATGCCGATATTGACCTTCAGGGAAGCAGGAAAGAACATCTGACCCTTTCAGGCGACATTCGTCAGTGGATGGAACCGGCCAAAACGATCGAAATCACCCAGATGATGCTGGAGGCGCTTGACCAGCCCCCCCTTGTCAACCAGGGACCGATCTCTTTGACCTTAATGCCGGATTTCGTTGCGGTTGAATCCATGCATCTGTCTTCAGGACCGGCATCGCTGAACATGAAAGGTCAGGCCCAGTTGAAGCCGCAGGGGGAGGTGTCGGCGGCTTTGGCATTGCGTGATCTGGAACTGTCCCGGATATCCGGGTTTCTGGCAGGTGGTGATAAACTAAAGGGGCGGATATCGTCGGATGTTCATCTGTCAGGGGTTCTGGGAAATCCGGTTGTTGGGATGAATTTGTCCCTGGAAGAAGCGGCGTTTGATAAATATTCCGTTTCAGATGCCCTGATTTCAATCAATTATTCGGATGCCAAAGCGGAACTGGCCGGGTCCGTCGACAGGAATGGCGCCAAATTGCTGGATGCCAGTGGCAGCGCCTTCGCAACCTTGTCGCTGTTCCCATTTGAATTTACGCCCAGGCCTGAAAGTCTTGATTTGCGTCTGGATGTCGATGATGCGGATATTTCATGGATTTCCGAGCTGATTGATCATCCGGAGTATGGCGTCACCGGCAGGCTGAGCGCAACGGCCAACATATCCGGGGATTTCTTAACGCCAAGGATCGAGGGATGGATGCGTTTGGCCGATGGGACGCTAACATTGAAAAAACAGGGGCTGACTTATGAAACCCTGACGGCGGCGCTTCAGTTTGATAAAGATTCGATTTCTATTGATGAGGTCATCATCACCGGCGATACGGAAGGAACTCTTCGTTTATCCGGCGTTCTGATTTATGACCGGTTTGACCTCCGGAATTTTAATCTTCAGGCAAAGGGTGAAAAATTCTATGTCCCTTTTCACGGAGGAGTCCAGGTCTGGGTAAACCCGGAACTGACCCTTTCCGGAGACTGGGAACATCCGCTCCTGGAAGGAAAAATCAAAGTTGTCCGGGGCCGTGTCAATATAGACACCTTTCTTCAGAACCAGCCGTCAGAAATTAAAATTATCTCAACGGCAACTGCTGAAAACGGACTGCTGGAAATTCCGGAAGAAGAGCTGGAGCCCCTTGCATTTATTGACCCCCTGACTGCGGATGTCCTTCTGGATATTTCAAAAGACTGCTGGTTGAGAGGCAAGGATGCTCAGGTTGAGATCAACGGCAATGTGCAGCTCAAAAAAGACCCCCGGAAACCCTTTGTGCTGTTTGGGTCAGTGAATGCGGTTCGCGGGACTTACCGGTTTCAGGGCAAACTGTTTAAAATTACCCAGGGGGGGTTGATGTTCGTGGGCCAGGAGGATCTCAATCCGCCGGTCAATATCGAAGCCCAAACCCAGGTGGGTGACGTGTCCATTATGATCCGCTTGACCGGCACTTTCCAGCAGCTCAATCTGGCTTTTGACAGTGATCCGCCCATGGACCAGGCGGAGATTGTATCTTATCTTCTGTTTGGCAGGGGATCGGGAGCGCTGTCCGAACAGGAAACATTCAAGGCCGAGGAAATGGCATTAAGCCTTACCGGGCAGATGGCTGCGGATAAATTCCGGGATATCGTGGGCGATACGTTTGCCATCGATTATCTCAATATCAGCACCGGCAGCAGCGGGCTTCGGGAGGGATCCATGAGCATGGGGAAATACGTCATGCCCAAAGTATTTGTGGTTTTCCGGCAGGGATTTTCAGACAACAACTCCCAGCAGTTTGAGGTGTCCTACGAAATCAATAAATATTTTGACATTCAAAGCCAGATCGACAACGAGCAGACCTCCGCGCTGGACCTGATATGGAAGTATGAGTTCTGATCCGTGCCGAATGGTTTAGAGCATTCACTGCTTGATGCTTCCGAATTCCCCGTTCCACGCGCATTTTTCGCAGTAAATATGGGAATCGCCTTCAGGGGCCGAAACTTCCGACGCATCCACATCCGGGTCAAAACACACCTCGCCGGTTTCACAGTTGAAACCATAGGTTTCATAACCATCTGCCGCGTCTTTCATGTAAAATCTCTTGTGTCCGCAAAAAGGGCATTTCATGTCAGGCGGTCCTTCCTTTGATAGGGTTGCGTGGAAAAAACAATGGCGCGTGTTGATTTACGTCATAAAATAATTATCGTTTTCCCATACGCAACTTTATTTTTTTAACGGGGGAACACATGGAAAATTCATCAATCACGGTCGAGGCCCTGAAAAAGGTGTCTCTCATATTAACTGTGGGAACATCCGCCGGAACAATCGATCCGGGTTCCGCCCCGCAATCTGTTGAATTTATTTTCGGCATCGGGGTCGACGGTCTGACGGGGTTTGAATATGAACTGGCTGGCAAGCGGGCGGGCGATAAAGGAGCCGTAACCGTCAACCAGCATACCCGGCCGGAAATTTTTGGTCACATCCTGCCCTGCGAAATCCAGTCCCGGTTGACCGCCGATCCATGCTGCATTCAATACGAAATTTGCGGAATTTCAGACCCGGCCCCGAGAGAAATTGTCCGGTCAATGGCATCTGCGACCGGAGGCTGCGGTGGCGGGGGGTGTGACTGCGGGTGCGGGGGGCAGTAGCGGCAGATTATAAATAAATGGGAATTGGGCCAGGGCGAGGCCTCCGAATACTGTTTACTTGTAAATCGATTTACAAGTAAAATCCATCACGCCGCATCCAGAAATTTTTTTCTTTCCGGCATCTGTTTTGATATTTCACCTGCGGAGCGCTCCGCAGGTGAACTTGAATAATCCGGATGGGCGGCGATGATTCAGATTTTTCCACAGCCATCAGTCTTTAAAGACCAGTTTCCCGCCGATATGCCCCGCAATGCCGGTCGCGCCCACCAGGACCAGTTGAAGTGTTAGAAACAGGGTCCGCTCAAAGGAATTGGCTTGCAGGACGTCCGGGGATATCAGAAACCACAGAACGCTTGTCAGGGTGCCGGCGCTGACGATTGCCGCCGCAACAATTTTAATCACAAAAATCCGGGTCAAAGCGCCTTTGTATTTCTTTTTCCATTCATTGTATCCGGTGAACAGAACCGCCGGCAGGGTGAGCATCACAAACACCATATTATAAAAGGATGCTTTGCTTAGACCGGCGAATTGAAAAATAACGGCCAGAAAAATAAATGTGACCGCCATTGGAATAATGCCGTTCGGAAAATGTACGGAGATGGGGTGGGCATGATGCCGGAGCATCAGATTTGTAATGCCGTCATATGAAAACAGCGG
This sequence comes from Desulfobacteraceae bacterium, assembly GCA_003599885.1. Classification (GTDB taxonomy): domain Bacteria; phylum Desulfobacterota; class Desulfobacteria; order Desulfobacterales; family Desulfosalsimonadaceae; genus SURF-3. The sequence continues at coordinate 133,765 of QZKW01000082.1, forward strand.
GGCGGGAGGAGGGGGCGCAAGTTCCGGCGATGAGGATGCTTCCGCGTTTTTAGCCTGTTCCTTTGATTCCGGTTGACTGGTAACGGGTGTTTCTTCATTTTTTTCAACAAGCTCAATGAACAGGCTTTTATCCGCCCCGCACACCGGGCAGATATCGGGTGGTTCTTCTCCTGTATGGATATAACCGCAAATCGTGCATTGCCATTGTTTCATATTTCCCTCCTCTTAAAATGATAAATAGATTCAATGTGTTCCGTATTTTTTGATTATTTAGGATGAAGCGCTATTCTACTTGTGGAAAGTCCGTCGCGCAAGGATAAAATGACGAATTATGGCTGCCCCATTGTTTGACAATTCGCTGGTTGTCCGCTATTGATTCTAAATAGCCGGTCATAATGATTTACACCCTATCAAAGGAGTCCGCATATGTCTTCATCCATTTTAATCACTGGCGCGTCATCGGGCATCGGCAAAGCCTTGGCCTTTGAACTGGCGAAAAAAGGCTATTCCCTGGCCCTGGCATCCCGGGAGGCTGACCTGCTCCAGCAGGTCCGAAACGATATTATCGCAGCCCATCATCCGCCAGCGGTCGTCATTCGCCCGCTGGATGTGACGGACTATGAAGATGTATTTAAAGCAGTGGACGAACTGGCCGAAGCGTTGGGCGGGCTGGATATTGTGTTCGCCAATGCGGGTATCGGCCTGGGTGAGCGGGTGGGGAAAGGGGATTTTGAAAAGGCCCGGCGCACCATCGAGGTAAACCTTATCGGGGCCATGGCCACGGTGGATGCGGCTGCCGCGTATTTCCTGAAAAAAGGCAAGGGCCATATTGTGGGCACCAGTTCGGTGGCCGCATTCCGGGGAATGCCCAAAAGTTCGGCCTATTGCGCGTCCAAAGCCGGGTTCGCCATCTATCTGGAGGCGGCGCGTGCGGAGTTGTTTAAAAAAAATATCGACATAACCGTTCTGTATCCGGGTTATATCGACACGCCCCTAAATAATATGCTCAAAAACCGGCCATTTCTGATCTCGGTTGAAAAAGGGGCTGAAATCATCGCAAGTTTAATCGAAAAGCGGGTAAAATCCTCCACTGTGCCGGTTTACCCCTGGAATATCGTGGGCCGGTTGATGAAAATCCTTCCCACCGGCGTCATCGCCAAAATGTAGGCTGAAGACGAAACAGGTAATGGCAGCCGGTTGCAAAAATCGGCTGCCATTACCGAACCTCCGGCGGATGCCGGAGGATTTTTTCAACAGAGCTGTCAAACAGGTGCCAAGAGTTGCCCCTGTCAGTTTTCTGTTTGATAAGTGCATGAATTATTCCGTTTGTCCGCCCTGATTCATGCGTTGACCAGCCCGGCGCCAAAGCGGTTTGCCGTTTTCATCCCGTAAACTAATGGCATCCCCGTCAATGGTAATGGATGTCGCGATGATTCTTTCCGAGCCGTCACTGAACGTCAGGATGACCGCTTCAATGACAACGTTCTCGCCGACTTCCGGTTTGCTGACGCCAAGATTTTCCCAGAACCGGTCCGGTCCGAATCCATAAACGGTAATCATCTCTGTTCCGGTATCCACTGTCAGCCCTTGACCGGCGTAAGTCGCTTCATAAACCGTTCCGGATATCGTTGTTGGTGTGCCGTTGATGAACAGCTCGCATGGCCGCTCGGCCGGTTTGGGTGCAAATTCGTTTGCTTCCTGCGCCTTATTTTGAGATGCGATGCAGCTACCATTGGCGGCCATTGCCTGACCCCAGATCATAAAACACATTGCGATTGCCGGTAATGTCCATTTTAAAGCTTTTTTCATTGAATGTCCTCCATGTTTAAGTGATTGATTCGAACTTTATGCGATTGCATTTTCGGGCCTTTTCCCTTTACGGTTACTTAAACACGCAGTGAGCGCTTAAGTTTCAAAAGTTTTCAAAAAAATCCGCAATCAGGTTATAATTGTCCGGGTTATTAACACTTTTCTTTTAAGGAGGGGTGAGGGGAATTATGAGTGATGCAATCTGGCAGATGCTTTTGATCGATGGGGTAGCCAACTGGCTGATATACGTTGCTGTGATTTTGCCGAAAGTAAGGGAAAAGAGAGCAATAAATTTACGTGATCGGGGTTTTTGGGCAGGTAACCCGGTTAAGACTTTAATGGAATACAAAGAAATTTGTGAAGAGGATAACGAGTCGACCCTATGGTTCCAGATTCAGATTTGCCTTATTTTTGTTTTTATGCTTTTTTGCTTTTTTGGCATCATTGGGCAATAGTGAAACCTGATATATCCGGGCTTGTTCCCCATCTATCTTAATTGTTCCGCTTTAAGCTGCCGTTTGATTTTTGTAAGTGAAAAATAGATTAAAATGGTCCATTTTCTCAGGTCGAGTTCAATCATATCAGCTACTTATGATTTCGGGAACCTCCAAAACCTGTAGGCACACGATTTTTGTCTATATCTTTACTTTAATGAAAATACATGCT